>JAKQEQ010000134.1 GCA_029556545.1 Candidatus Hydrogenedentota bacterium | reverse complement strand
CTCGATGCCGCCCGGCCCCTCGCCCCAGGCCGTCTCCACGGCAAGTTCCCCATTCAGATACACCCGGCACAGATCGTTCGCCTCCGTGATCGCCACCGTTACCCACGGCGTCAGCGGCGGTTCTTCGCCCTCGCCCTCGCCGGGCGTCTCGGAAATCGGGAACGGCGCGCTCAGCGCCGAGGTATTCCCGGCAACGTCCGTGACGGTTGCCAGAATGTTTCCCCCGCCGGACACCAGGATGTACGGGTCGAGCACAAATGCGCCGCCCTCATCCGCGGTGGTTCGTCCGAGGAAATCCCACGCTTCGTCGTCGGGGTCCGCAAACACCTCGACCACGGCGTTGGGTTGCCCCGCAGTCCCACGCACGGGATTTACCCCCGTGATCACGGGCGGCTGTATCCCACCGTTCGCGCCGGCCACCAAGTCGATTGTCTTCTCTTGGTTCATGAAGATCCGGTTTCCCAGAATGCGATTCTCGCGCGTCGCGGCCCCGTTCAGTTCGATACCGTCCCGCCCGTTATACGCAATGCGATTGCCCGCCCCCTCCGTCGCGCCTCCTACGAAGTTGCCCGTGGGACCGCCGCCCATGTAGATGCCCCAGAACCCGTTGCCCAGCGCAGCCTGGCCGTCCGCGGTTAATCCGATGTCATTGCCCCAAATTACGTTGTTCCGTGTCACAATTCCGGGGTTATTGTCGATGAGAAAGACGCCGCTTCGCGTGTTGCCTGAGATGACGTTGCGCATCTCCGGGAGCAGGCCACCCACGACGTTCGAGCACGCGCCATATCCAATCGTCACCCCGTTCAGACCATTCGGGACCGCTTGCGCGCCGCCTTCGTTCGTGCCGATGAAGTTCCCCACTACCGAGTTATTTTCCGTACCCTCGCCGTAAATGAAGATCCCCGCCTCCTGGTTGCCGGAAATGACGTTGGGAAACTCGATCCCGCCCGCGCCGATGATATTGCCGTTCGCGCCGTTTCGAATCTCGATGCCGAAGCGATTCGGGGCTGCAGCGCCGTTCAGGATTCCGATGTGGCAGCCGGCAATCACGTTTGCCGTCGCATTGACCCCGTCGAGACAAATGCCCGCGAGCGGGCACCGCACGATGGTGAGTCCTACTATCACGTTTTCTCCGCTCACAATGCGCAGTCCGGCCTCCGTCACTTGGAACGCGCCCCCGTCGATCACAATCCCATCTCCGGTAATCGTTGTTCCGCCGGAATTGTCGGTCAGCCAGAGTTCGGACGTGGAACCGCCCGTGCCCAGGCGGATCGGTTCCGTGACATCGGGCGAGAAGTAGATGACGTCCTGTCCCGGCGTTACGTTCGCGGCCTGAACAGCCTCGCGCAAAGAGATTAGACCGTCGGGCCCCGTGGCGCCGTTGACAAGGTCTTCTATGGTGGCGGTCAGGCTGGCATCCTGCACGTCCAGATGCGTCGTGACTTCAATGGGAAGGCCCAGGAGGCGCGACGCCCCGCAACATACCAGCGCGACAAAACACATCGACTTTCGCATCACAACCACTCCCGGCAACGCAACGAGTTGTCAACCTTCTTCGGCTCGAATCAGCCCGTTCCCGGCGAGAACTATCCATCTCGCCGGCCTGCTCATAATACCTGTGATACCGGCGGCTGTTGCAGACCCATTACCCCCCCCGCCGCACGCTGGTATCCGAGAGGCAAAGCCACGGCGCCTAGTGCAAAAAATGGGCCGCTGCGTTGTTCCGCACGGCCTCGAGCAGCCGCTCGCGCGATTCGGGCGTCGCTCGTTGTCCGAACAGAGCGTTGAACTCCAACCAGGAGAACTTCAACGCCTCGACCGGCCCGCGCGCCACGGCCGACGCGGCCCAGCGCAGGTCCGGATCAAATTCCGGCAAGACCCCGAGCAGGTCGGGTGCCTTTCTAATGTCGAAGAGTTGCCCAGCCTTGCGCAATTCGAGTTGTCCGTGGGTTAACAAGAACCCCTCGCCGCCGCACATGCCACCCTGGTGAAACAATACCTGCCCATCTTGCAGGATTATGGCCTGTGTCACCCATTGCAGTAGCAGGCAAATGCGCAGTTTCAGGTCGTCGCTCAGTCCGCGGAATAAGGCCAGATCAAGCAGCATGCTTCGATCAAATCGCTCGAGGATACAACGTTCCAGCGCATCCACGATCTCCGCCTGTTCCGCGTCGCTGAACCGCGCCTTGGCCTCCTTGTAGAAACCCGGCCACGAGAACCGCACGGCTATCGCGCCCGTTTGCGCCCGAACTGTCGCCGTGCGCTGCGCGTGGGGATTGAACTGGTACATCTCGCCCAGCAGCGCCGGTCCCGGCACGACAAGGGGCCGGTCGTCCCCTCGCTCCACATTCACTTCGCCCTCGACCAATACAAAACCCGTCTCACCCCCGATCTCGCCTTGCCGCATCAGGATATCGCCGCGTTCCAGCACGACCTCGCGCGAAATGTCAAGAAGCGCTTCCGCCACACGCGGGCGCAACGCTTCCGACACGTACCGCAGGAGCGGCAGCCTTTCCAGTCTTCGTAACAAGTCCCCGCGTTCCATAAGCCGGGCCTCCCATTTTGGATTGCACCTCTCACCCTCCAGTGTATCACGTTACGCGGCAGAGCGACAGCACCCGCTCGCGAGAAAGTCGTTAATGTCCGCAATCTCCGCCGACCACAAAACGCGGCAGGGATGCCGCGTCTACTGGAAGGCCGATATAATCGCGCGACGCGGATCAAGAAAAAGGAGCGTGGCTCGTGAATGCGCATTCCGTATTCGTGCTGGGCGGGTTTCAGACGGATTTCGAGATCCATTACGCCCGCGCTGGCAAAGGCGTTCTGGACCTCTTCAAGGACGCGGTGACCGGCGCGTTGCGCGAGACGCGCATCGAGCCCCGCGAAGTGGGCGTCGCGCATGTCGCCAATTTCATCGGAGAGCACACCTGCTATCAGGCGCACCTGAACGCGATGTTCCTTGAGGTGGACCCGGTGTTCTCCGGCCTGCCGACGATGCGGCACGAGGCGGCGTGCGCCTCGGGCGGCGTGGCGCTGCTCGCCGCCATGGCGGACATCGAGGCGGAACGCTACGACTGCGCCTGCGTCGCCGGCGTCGAGATGGAACGCAACCTCCCGACGACGGAGACGGCGACGCATCTCGGACTCGCGGCGTGGTTCGACCGCGAGTGTCGCGGCGTGACGTATCCCTGGCCGCGCCTGTTCAGCCGGCTTGCCGACGAGTACGACCGGCGCTACGGCCTGAAGCGCGAGCACCTCTCGCATCTAGCGCGCAACGCGTTCCAGAACGCGCGCCGCAACCCCAACGCGCAGACGCGAAATTGGACAATCACGGAAGACAGCTTCGGCGAAAGCGACGAGCATAATCCGGTCATCGAGGGCCGCATCCGCAGGCAGGATTGCAGCCAGGTCACCGACGGCGGTGTCGCGGTGATGCTCGCGTCCGCGCGCTTCGCGCGGGAATACGCGCAGCGCCACGGGTTCCGCTTCGAGGACCTGGTCCGCATCAAGGGCTGGGGACATCGGACCGCACGTCTCGCGTTCGACGACAAGATGGCCGAGGCCGCGGCGAGTCCTTATGTGTTCCCTCATGTGCGCGGCGCGATTCAGGACGCCTTCCGCCGCGCGAAAATGCCCGGCGTCGAGGCGCTGGACTGCATCGAGACGCACGATTGCTTCACGCCGACCGCCTATATGGCGATCGACCATTTTGGGATTACGCCGCCCGGCGAAAACTGGAAGGCGATCGAGGACGGGACCATCGACTTCGGCGGGCGGCTGCCGCTCAACCCGAGCGGCGGGCTCATCGGCGTGGGGCACCCGGTCGGCGCGAGCGGCGTGCGCATGGTCCTTGATGTCTACAAGCAGGTCGCGGGATGCGCGGGGGCGTACCAGATTCCGGGGGCGCGGACCGGCGCGCTTTTCAACATGGGTGGCAGCGCGACAACGAACGTGTGCCTGATCCTGGGGCGGGATTGATAAGGGCGGATAAGAGTGAACGGGATGGACGGAATCACGTTCGGGGTGTCGCAGCCGGGTTTACGGGTTCACCGGATCGCCTTCGATTTCACGGATCGCGTTTTCCGGCGTGACCGCGCCGCTGAGGACCCGTTTCAGACCGCCAAGGTACAGATCGCACGTGGATACGTTGATGTAGAGATAGGTCTTGACCTGTGCCGCGCTCAGCGGGGCGCCTTCGGTGTCCAGCGACGTGCGGAACCGCACTTCTCCGTCGTCGTAGTCGAGTTCGAAGCAACCGATGGGCAGGCCGAAATTGGCGCGATGAAGGTACTCGCCCGCGAGCGCGCGCTGATCCGCCGGCACGGTTTCCGACAGCAGGGAATAGAAGATCGCGCGCTGCGAGTCTTCCTTGGTCCGAATGACGACGGTCCACTCGCCGTTGTCGCCCTTGAACGCCATGCGAAGCGCGGTCCGATCCTCGATGCGCTCGTAATGCCAGTGGTCGTCATCGAGGAACTTCTGAATGATGTCCAGCAACGGCGTCTCGGCGGGTGCAACGACCGGGGCGTCCGTCTCGGCCGCTGGAGCGGCCTCGGCCGGGTCCTGGGCCGTGGCGAACAGGGACATTCCGCATGCAAACAGCAGTGCGGGAAGGAGCGACCAGCGCAAGTAACGGCGTTTCATGGACGTATCTCCGAAAATATGGATCTTCGGCGCGCGGCGCGCCCGAAGCCGAGTGTAGCACACGCGCGCCCAGTGCTCCAGTGCGCAACGCACAAGCTGTTCGTAATACGCGCTTCAACGTGTCTTGAGGCAGCCTGAAGGCTGTACTACGAACCGACGGCGCTCGCGTCGGGCGGGACGTTCCGGGTATCCTGCGCGGGCAGACGGCGGATTATTCACAACCGGAAGGAGAACACAGCGTGTCTCGACGGATTCTTGCTGTAACGATGGGTGTCTTGGCGTTATGCGCGGCGGAAGGCGTTTGCCCTGCATCGGAGTGGAACGTGGCGGACTTCGGCGCGGCGGGCGACGGGTCCGTGGATTGCACCGCTGCTTTTCAACAGGCGCTCGATGCCGCGCGCGCGGCGAACGGCGGCGTCGTGATAGCGCCGACGGGTCGCTACCGTTTCGACGGCGTGTTGACCGTGCCGGAGGACGTGACGCTGCGCGGCGTGTACGCCTATGCGCCGGCACACGCCGGACTTCGCGACGCGGGCGGTCCGAAGCCGGTCTACGGCAGTGTGCTCGAACCGCACGCGGGCGCGGGCGGCGAGGAGGGCGCGCCGTTCATCACCATCGAGTCGAACGCCGCGCTGCAAGGGTTCACGGTTCATTACCCGGACCAGGACCCGGCGGCCGCCGCGCCCACGCCGTATCCGTACACCGTCGCCATGCGCGGCAACAACCCGGCTATCATGGACGTGCAGTTGTTGAATCCATACAACGCCATCGACGCCTCGCGCAACCAGCGCGCGCTTATCCGCAACATTCACGGCCAGCCCATCCACATCGGCGTCTTCGTCGATGAAGTTTACGACATCGGGCGCATCGAAAACGTCCACTGGAACCCGTGGTGGAGCATCGGGACGCCCGTCTACGAGTGGCAGACGCAACACGGCGTCGGGTTTATCTTCGGGCGGACGGACTGGCATTACGTGCTCAACACGTTCTGCTTCGGCTACGCCATCGGCTACCAGTTCATCAAGACCGAAAAGGGCGTGTGCAATGGCAATTTCCTCGGCATCGGCGCGGACGACTGCTACACCGCCGCCATCCAGATTGATCAAAGCGCGCCCTTCGGCCTGCTGATTACGAACGGCGAATTCGTCTCGTTCCACGGTCCTGACCCGACAATGGTGCGCGTCACGGAGAAGCACGCCGGTACGGTGCGTTTTGTGAATTGCGCGTTCTGGGGGCCGTGCAGCCGGATCGCCGTCATCGAGGGGAAGGGAACGGTCGGGTTCAGCGACTGCACCTTCACGCAATGGGGCCATCGCGAAGCGGGCATGCCCGCCATCGACGCGCAAAGCGGCACGGTGCTCGTCCGCGGCTGCGAGTTCAAGGAGGACAAACTCCAGGTGCGCCTGGGCCGGGACGTGACACGCGGGCTTATTACGGAGAACGTGTTCGCGGGCAGGAAGCGCATCGAGAACCGCGCGCGCGGCAGGACCATCATCAAGCACAACCTCGAAGCGCCGCGCCGCCGCTGAGCACTCCGAGTCAGCAGCGCGGCCCGTCTATATCGTCCATATCGTCCATACCGTCCATACCGTCCATTTTTCGCACGGACTCGACGGATGCCGTCCGCCTCACGGGATGAACGCGGCGTCGCGCTTCAGTGTGCAGACCCATTCCGCGATGAGCCGGGCGGCGTTCTCGACGTCCTTGAGCGAGACCAACTCGACCGGCGTGTGCATGTAGCGGTTCGGGATGCCGACGATCGCCGTGGCCACCCCGTCGCGGCTGAGTTGCATGGCGTTTGCGTCGGTGCCGGTGGCCCGGGGCGAGGCGCGGTGCTGCAAGGGAATCTTGTGCTTTTCCGCGGTGCGCACGAGGCCCGCGTGCACGACCGGGTTGATGTTCGGTCCGCGATCGAGGATCGGGCCGCCGTTGATCTTCGTGTGCCCGTACCGGTCGCCGTCCCCGCGCGGGTGGTCCGTGGCCCACGCCACGTCAACGGCGATCCCCGCGTGGGGATTGCAGCCGTAGGCGCTCGTGGTCGCGCCGCGCAGGCCAATCTCCTCCTGCACCGTCGTCACGCAATACACGGCGACCTCGATCTTGCGCTTCTCGAGCAGACGCATCGCCTCGATGCAGACGAACGCGCCGATCCGGTCGTCCAGCGCGCGGGCCACCACCTTGTTGTCGCGCAATTCGAGGTAGCCCACGTCGATCGTGACCGGGTCGCCGATGCCGACCAGTTTCTCCGCGTCCTTCTTGTCTTTCGCGCCGATATCGATCCACATCTCGTGGAAATCCGTGAACTTCTTGCGGTCGTCCGGCGGTATCAGGTGGATGGCCTTGCGCCCGATCACGCCGGGAACCGGCCCCTTCCGGCCATGCACCAGCAGCCGCTGCCCAGGCAGCGTCGCGGCGTCTACCCCGCCGATGGGCACGAAACCGATGAACCCCTTTTCGTCGATCGTGTTCACCATCAGGCCGATCTCGTCCACATGCCCCGCGAGCATGACGCGCAACGGCGCGCTCTTGTTGCGGACCGCGTATTGATTGCCGTGTACGTCCTTGTAGACCTCGTCCACGAAGGGCGCGACGTACTCGCGGCAGACGGCCTGCACGCGCTCCTCGAACCCGGACGGGCTCGGCGTGATCAACAACTGCTTCAGAAAATCCAGTGACTCCTTCCGCATGAAAACATACTCCTTCGTTTCGTGGCCGCCTATGGTACCCTGCCGCAGGGGTAAAGTAGTAGGTCCCGAAAACGCGCGCCCATGGCGGGTGCCCGCAATTCGCAATCCTCTCCGCATTCGACGGACCACGTTGCCTGTGCCATATATGGGTACAAGGGAAACCTTCCATTGGCCCGGACGGTCCATCACACGATACAATGCCGGAAAAACGGAGGAGTTTCCCCATGAATCGCTTGAGAACCGTGACGCGCCGCGCGTTTCTGCGGCGCGCCGCCGGCGCGGCCGGCCTGTTCACCATCGTGCCTCGCCATGTACTGGGCGCGGGGCAGACGCCGCCGTCGGAGACGCTGAATGTCGCGGGCATCGGCGCGGGCGGCCAGGCGATGCACGACCTCGGCCAAGTCTCGCAGGGCGCGAATATCGTCGCCTTGGCGGACGTGGACGACGCGCGCGCGGCGAACGCCTTCGTCCGCTAGCCGGACGCGAAACGATACAAGGATTTCCGCGTCCTGCTGGAGCAGGAGGCGAACAACATCGACGCGGTCGTGGTCGCAACGCCGGACCACATCCACGCCGTAGCCGCGATGGCGGCGATGCAACTGGGCAAACACGTGTACGTCGAGAAGCCCATGGCCCACGACATCCACGAGACGCGCGTACTGGTCGAGGCCGCGCGCCGCTGCAAAGTCGTCACGCAAATGGGCAACCAGGGGCACTCGATGCGCGGCGTCTACCAACTCAAGGAATGGCTCGATCAGGGCGTCATCGGGAATGTAACGGAGGTCCAATGCTGGACCAATCGCCCCAGCTGGCCGCAGGGCATCGATCGCCCGGCGGATACGCCGCCCGTCCCCGATACGCTCGATTGGGACCTGTGGCTCGGCCCCGCGCCACAGCGGCCCTACCACGGCGTCTACTGCCCCCGCAACTGGCGCGGCTGGTGGGACTTCGGCGAGGGCGCCCTGGGCGACATGGGATGCCACATCCTCGACCCGGCCTTCTACGCCCTCGAACTCGGCGCGCCGGCCCGGCTTTCCGCCGAAACCTCGGGCGTGAACGATGAGACCGCGCCGAAGTCCTCGATCATCCGCTACGAATTCCCCGCGCGCGGCAGTAAGCCGCCCGTCACACTTACCTGGTACGACGGCGGCAACATGCCGCCCCGGCCCGAGGAAGCCGAGGAAGGCGAGCGCCTCGGCGACAACGACGGCGGCAGCCTCTTCATCGGCGAGAAGGGCAAGATCGCGGTCGGCACCTACGGCATGGGCCTCAAACTACTGCCGAAAGCCCTCGCCGAACAGACCGAGCGGCCCAAGATCGAGCGCGAGCGCACCAAGGGCCACCAACTCGATTGGGTCGAAGCGTGCAAGACGGGCGGGCCGACGGTCTCGAACTTCGACTACGCCGGGCCGCTCACGGAAGTCGCGCTGCTGGGCATCATCGCCATGCGCGCCTCGGGTCCCATCGAGTGGGACGCGGCGAACATGACTTTCCCCAACGAACCCGAGGCGGACCGCTTCCTCCGCCGCGACTTCCGCGAGGGATGGACCCTCTGACACTGCGATCAAGTCGCGCGATCAACCAAGACGCCGCTCGCTGACGGCCCGACGGACACGCCCGCCGTCGGCGACAACTCCCTCCGCGTGCCATTCATCGTGTGTTCAACTTGCTTCGACCATTCCGACCTAACCGCGTGGCACGGGCGTCCCGCCCGTGAATCATGACCAAGACGCTCATGCCACGTGAAACAACCGCCCGCTCGCGGCAGTAAGCCGCCCGTCACGCCGACAATCAACCCGCCGGCCTTCCCACGTCTCGTACTCCTACTCGTACTCCTACTCCTACTCGTACTACTCCGAAAATCGACTCGCTTTGGAGTGCTGGAGCTTGCTCCAGCTTTCCCGTCCAGCAAGCTAGCTTGCCGGACAAGAGCGCAAGCAAGCTTGCGCAGTCCACATGCGTCGCGCATTTTCATCCTCTGCGGGAGAAACCACTGGTTTCATGACAACTCGTAATCGTAATCGACTACTCCGAAACTCGACTTAATGTCGCGCCAGGTGCGTACCCGCGAGTATTCACGTTCGGCCCCTTCGGGGCCGGGGAAAGGGGATGGGCGTCCCGTATCCGTAGGCTTTCGCCTACGGCTACTCACGTTTGGCCCCTTCGGGGCCATGCGGCATCCCGCCAGTCCACTTTGTCAGCCCGCTATTCCCAAGATCGACGCTGACGGGCCTGTCAGCCCGCTTCAGCGGGCTCTTCTTTGCCCCCGGCTTCAGCCGGGGGGTAACGAGGTCTTGCCTGCCAAAGGGCGCTTCAGCGCCGCTTGTGTACTGCTTTAGCATCCATTTTCATGCTCTGCGGGAGAAATCCACCGCAGGAGGATTTCATGACAACTCGTGATCGTAATCGACTACTCCGAAGCTCGACCCAAAGCGCTCTCAGCCCGCTTCAGCGCCGCTTGCGCGAACGTACTCGTCCTCGTGGCCGCGCCCGCCTCGCCGCCCGTCCTATGTCATTTGCTCAAGCCATTGGCGTACATTGCGGGCGTTCTCCCGCGTCGTCAATACGATAAGCTGGTCGCCGGGTTGGATGCAGGTCGAGCCATGCGGCACGACAGTCTGCCGCGCGCGCCGGATCGCGCCCAAGGTGGACTCGGGCGGGAACCCCGCGTCGCGCACGTACACGTTGGCGAGCCGGCTGCCGGCGGTAACGTGCGCTTGCTCGAGGACCATTTCGCTTTCCTCATTCAGGCTCTGGATCGCGTCGGCGCGCGGCACGAGTTCCTTCTGGCGGCGGTACGCCTCGGCATAGGCCGACACGATGTGCGCACGGTCCAGCACGCCAATAATGCGGTCCGGGCGCTCAGGATCGATGACGGGCAGGCGGCCCACGCTGTGCGCGCCGAACTGCGAGAGCGCCTCGTTCAGCGTCTGATCGGGGCGGCAGACGATGACGTTGCGGGTGCACACATCCGCGACCGTGAGGTCCCCGGTGTTCCGGCCCGAGAGCAGCGCCTCCTCGATGTCGCGCATGGTGATAATGCCGACGAGCCGACCGTCCACGTCGATGACCGGGTAGCCCCGCTCGTGGCGGCTGCTGAGCTTCTTCATCAACTCCTCCAGCGGCAGGTTGGGCGGCACGCCCTCGACGCATTCGTCCATGGCTTCCGCAACCGTCACCGCGTCCATGAGGTTGACTTCCCCCCCGTGGCCAATGTCGATGCCGCGGCGGCGCAGCTTCAGCGTATAAATCGACTCGGGCGACAGCCGCTGCGAGATGAGGGTCGAGATGACCGTGGCGCTCATAAGCGGCACGATGATGCGGTAGTCGTCGGTCATCTCGAACAGAATGAAAATCGAGGTAATCGGCGCGTGCGCCGCTCCGCCGAAGACCGCCGCCATACCCACCAATGCGAACGCCCCCGGCGCCGAGACGTGGTCCGGAAACCACGTGTTCAGCAGGACGCCATAGCCGCCGCCGAACATCGCCCCGGTGAAGAGCGCGGGCGCGAAGATGCCGCCGGATCCGCCGCTGCCCACCGTAAACGCGGTGCATGCGATCTTGGCGGCGCAGAGCAGGAAGAGCAATTGCATCGTCATGCCCGCGTGCAGCGCGGTCTCGATGGTTTCGTAACCCGACCCCATGATCTGCGGCGCCCAGATGGCGACAACGCCCACGAGCGCCCCGCCGATCATCGGCTTGACGTACTCGGGCAGCCGAGCCTTTCCGCTGGCATCCTCCACTAGATACAGGAAACGCACGTAGACCTGAGCAACGAGCGCGCACAGCACCCCGAGCGCCACGAAACAGAACAGGTCCGGGAGCCCGCGCATGGCGTGTTCCTGGACCACGGCGAACGCCGGGGAATCGCCTTCGAGCGAGAGGGACCGCGACACCACGGTGGCCGTGGCCGCACTGATGACGATAAGCCCGAAGGACAGGGCCGTGAATCGCGCGAGAATGACCTCGAGCGCGAAGATCACGCCGCCCATCGGCGCGTTAAACGTCGCCGCGATGCCCGCCGCCGCGCCGCAGGCCGCCGAAAGCACGATGCGCCGATCAGGGAGGCGCAGCCATTGCCCGATAGATGAACCGAACGCCGCGCCAATCTGCACGATTGGACCTTCGCGGCCCGCCGACCCGCCCGTGCCGATGGTGATTGCCGCGCCGATGGTCTTCAGCGCGGTTACCCGGGGACGGATGCGTCCGCCGCGATGCGCCACGGCGACCATGACCTCGGGCACGCCGTGACCTTGGGTTTCCGGCGCGAGCCGCGTGATCAGGCCCGACAACAGCCCGCCCAACGCCACCACGGGGACAGTGATTGCCGCGCCAAGCAGCGGCGAGACTTGACCGCCGAGCACGTCGTAGGAAAGGAAATGCGCCAGATCGATCAGGCGGCGAAAAAGGATCGACGCGAGACCGCCGCCGATGCCGATCGTTACCGCGATAACCACGGGCCCGGCCGTCTCGGAAGCGCGCAACCGCTCAACGAACCGCCGCCACTGAAATCGAAAGGTGTCCACCACTGCCTGTTCCGGGTCCGACGCCGCCTGTCGCCGCGCCGCTTGCCGGGCCGCATGATACGGGCCGTCCGCCGCGCGATGCAAAACGAGGCGAAAGCGTGGCGGGCGCGCGTTTCCCCGCTCGCGGGGCTGCTTTGCTATACTTCATCGCCTATGGTGTTCGGTTCCCCCACATTCCGGCGGTTTCTGCGTTATGCGCGGCCTTATCGCGTCTTGGTCATCGCCTCGATAATCTGCGGCGTCCTCAAGTTTACCTTGGCGCTGATGCTCCCGTGGGCGGTCGGACTGGTCACGGACCATGTCATCCTTGCGGACGCGCCCGTCGAGACGAAACTCGAACGATTGGGCTGGCTCGTGCTGGTGTTGATCGTGGGGTACGTCGCGCGTGTTCCGATCACATTCTATCGCTCGTGGTTCGCCGAGCAGGCGGGCAACCGCACCATCTTCGACATTCGCGAGGAACTCTACGCCCACGTGCAGCGCCTCAGCAGGAACTATCACACGCGGCATCGCGTCGGCACGATCGCCGCGCGCATCATAAACGACATCAATACGTCCCAAGGCATCCTGGACCGCGGCGTCATGTCCATCGCCGTGGACGTGCTATTCCTCTTGGGCGTGACGGTGTTTCTGGTGATGTGGGATTGGCGGCTGGCCGCGGTCAGCCTGTTTACCCTTCCCGCCCATGCCTGGATATTCGGCTTTCTGCGCCCGCGCCTGCGCGCGGCGGCGCACGAGGTGCAGGCGCAGATGTCGCGGCTGTCCGGCGAGGTCAACGAGAAGATCGCGGGGTTGCCGGTGGTGCAGGCGTTCGTTCGCGAGCGGACCGAGCGGCGGCACTTCTTCACCCTGCACCGGAAGTACTTCGCGGGCGTCATGCGCCAGGTGCGGCTGCGCTACGCACTGCTCGCGGTCGGAGAATTCCTCACACAGCTCGGCCCGGTCATCGTATTGAGTTACGGCGCGTACCGCGTCATCAACGGGTTCCTCACGCCGGGAGAACTGCTCGTTTTCTACGGATTTCTTGGTTATCTCTACACCCCCACGCAACGCCTCGGCGACGTGACCGCCGCGCTGCAGCAACAGCTCGCGGCCATGGACCGCGTCTTCCAGGTGCTTGATATCGAGCCCGACATCGGGGATGCACCCCATGCGCGGCCCCTGCGATGCGACGCGGGCCGCCTCGAGTTCGACGATGTGTGGTTCGCCTATCTGCCGGGGCATCCCGTACTGCGGGGGATATCGTTCACCGTCGAGGCCGGCCAGTCGGTGGCCATCGTGGGACGCAGCGGCGCCGGCAAGAGCACGCTTGTGGCATTGGTTCCGCGCTTCTACGACGTGTCGGGCGGCGCGATACGGATCGACGGGCAGGACCTGCGCGACGTCAGGCTGGCCTCGCTGCGCGGCCGGATCGGCATGGTCATGCAGGACACGATCCTCTTTGACGCGAGCGTGCGCGAGAACATCGCCTATGGGCGGCACGGCGCCACGGAGGCGGAGATTCTCGATGCGGCGCGGATGGCGCACGTCGATGAATTCATCGAGGACCTGCCCAAAGGCTACGATACGGTCATCGGCGAGCGGGGCGTCACGTTGAGCGGCGGCCAGAAGCAGCGATTGAGCATCGCGCGCGCGTTCCTGCGCAACCCGCGCATCCTTATCCTTGACGAGGCCACCTCGAGCCTCGATTCGCACGCGGAGGCGATAATCCAGGATGCGCTCGCGCGGCTGATGCGTGGCCGCACCACCCTGGTCATCGCGCATCGGCTGTCGACCGTCAAAGGCTGTGACCGCGTGGTGGTTCTTGAGGAAGGCCGCGTTGTCCAGCAGGGCGCGCATCCTGAATTGGTCAGCGCGCCCGGCCCCTACCGGAATCTCTGCGAAGAGCAGTTCGGAAGCGTGTACCTCGAAGCGCTCACCCGGTAGGCCGTCGCTTGATTCGTCGCATCCGACAGTGCCGACCTTCCGTGGGTCCCGCACGGCGCATGAGTCCTATAACACCTTATGCGGCGTAATGCCAAGCCCACGCTTGCTCGATATCCGTCCGCGGCGACGCCACCACGCGCACCCGCCGGTGCGCATGCTGCGCGATGGCCGCGATTGCCCGCCGGTCCAGCGGGTCGGCCATGGCGACGACAAGCTCGCGGTCCGTCGCGTGAAGCGGGATACAGCGATACTCCCGCGCGGCGGACTCCGGCACGAGCGTGGCCGCCGGCATTTTGACGTTCTCCGGGAGAATCCTCAGGAAGGGAAGGCCCTGCTGTCGTGCGACGGCCTGTAGCACGCGATCCTCGCTAACGACCCCCTGCTCGATCAGCACCTCCCCGAGGCGCTGAATCCGTTGCTTGGCTTGGGCGCGCAACGCCTTATCCAGTTGCTGCCGGGTAACCGCGCCCATCGAAGTCAGGACCTCTCCGAGCCACCGAGTGCGCTTGCGTCCCCGCGGACTGGGAGCATGGGCCCCGAAAGAGCGACGCACTTCTTGTGGAGGCGTGTCGCCCACGTGCAGATGCAGAATGTCGAGTTG
The DNA here is from genome assembly GCA_029556545.1 of Candidatus Hydrogenedentota bacterium. Taxonomy (GTDB): domain Bacteria; phylum Hydrogenedentota; class Hydrogenedentia; order Hydrogenedentales; family JAGMZX01; genus JAGMZX01. The sequence continues at coordinate 42,313 of JAKQEQ010000134.1, read as the reverse complement.
ACGTTGCAGAGACTCGATTACCGCGAAGAGATCCAGCATCCCTTCTCGTAATTGCTGCTGCGTTTCGGCGGCGGCGCGCAGTTCCTCGCGCAGCGCCGTCGCGTCGCGCCGCGCGTCGTCCCAGCGCGTTTCGAGCGCGACATGCTCGCGATGCAGTCGCCGCAATTCGCCCCGCAGCGCCTCGCGCTGCGCCAGGGCGCGGTCCAATTGCGCGAGGAGCGCATCGCGTTGCCGCGCAACCTTCCGCAGGTCGCGGCGCAGTCGCTGGACCAAGGCCCTTGTCTCGGTCGCGTGCGCTTCCGCGCGCGCCCGCGCCGCGTGCAGCGCCTCGATTTCGCGCGACTGGCGGGCATGTTCCTGGAGGATCGCGTTTACACGCTCCTGCATGGCCGATGCACGCGCCAACACCCGCTCGTTGCTCCCGACCAGCGCGTCCATCTCGAGGCGCGCGCGCACCAGTTCCTCTTCCGAAGCCCGGAGCCGCCGTTCGAGCTGCTCCGCGAGCGCGTCCGCGCGCGTCTTGTCCGCGACAAGGCGGTCGATGACCACAGCCGTTTCGGCGGCATACCGGCGCGGTTCGGCTGGAGACTGGGCCCTGTACCGCAGTTCTTCATAGGCCTTGCACAGTGCGGCGTGCCGCTCCCACGCGCGATCGCGCGCCACCTCGAAGTCCCGGGCGAGGGCGTGGGCTGCGACGGCCTCCGCCTCGGCGACGCGACGACGCTCGAGTAGTGCGTCAAACTGGCGCATTTGCAGGGTACGCAACCGCTCCGAGGCGTCCAGTTGGCGGCGCGTCGCCGCCAAGTCGGCGGCGAGGTCCCACAACCGCGCCAAGAGAATGTCGATCTCCTCCTGTTGCCGGGTATTTTCCGCGCGCGCCTCCCGGGCAATGCGTGTGGCGCGGTCGACGGCGGAGTCTCGCGCCGCCTCCATGACACGCACCCGTTCCGCGGCGGTAAGTGCGATTCCTGATAGGGAGAAATCCGGCCCTTGCAGGTCCGGTAGGGCCATCGCGATCGTGCTATAGCGGCCGAGTGTCTCCCGCAATTGCAGGAGTTCCGTGTAGAGCGCCCGCGCTTGCCGGCGTTCGACGCGCCGCTCGGCCCGGACCGTTTCGTAGGCCCGCGCCAATGCCGCCGAAATCTCGCGTTCCTGCTCGAGCGCGCGGCACAACTCCCGCTCCGCGACTTCCGCCGCCGCCGCGCGGCCGCGCATGGCCGCGATTAGTCGGTGCAGCCGGGCGACTTCCGACGAGAGCGTCGCGGGCGTGAGCGCGCCCGCCGAAGGATCGCATACGCGGTCGGGCGCGGACATGGCTACCGTCCGGCCCCGCGCCAAGAGGACCCGCAACCCTGGCGTCAGATTATCGAGGTGGGCGGGCGGCAGGGTCGAGGTCGCGACCACTGCGTGGCCGCGTTCGACGAACACTCGTACCACCGCCTCAAGCAGTTCCGCCTCCCCGTTAAACCGCTCGAGCGCGTCCACCAGCAGAGCGGCCGGTCGATCCGGAGCAATCGGGCCGGGGTCCGCGATCAGCGCGCGCACGTCGCTCGGAAAGTGTACCGGCGACAGGCACGCGACGGCCATGCCGACGCTGGCCTCGCGCAGGTACCGCGCGAGACAACTCAGGAGATAGGTCTTGCCGACACCCCGATTGCCCACGAGCACAACGGGTTCCCAGGACCGGCGGGACAGCGAGGCAATTTCCTTGCAGACCGCGACCGCCTCGCGGTTGTGCGCCGTTACTCGGAATCCTGTGCCTTTCCGGGGCAACGTATGCGCGCTCCCCTCGGGTGCGAGATGAGGTACTGCAAACCTTCCAGGCGTCGGACGCCAGGACCCTCGCATCCCGGGTATTTGTGGCGGAATTTTGCAGACGCACAAAGGTGCGCCAATCTCCACCGGTTGTCAACTAATAACCGCAGCATACTAAATATTGAAGCTAAAGTCAAGATTGCCCACAATATCTAGTAATATCTATTTTCAATATGCAAAATGTCTTCGAAAATAAAGAAAATCGCCATATTGTAAAGAAAACATTACCCGTGGCGCTGTCATGACTGGTTGATCCGATTGTGCGGCTCGTTCCTACGCGCCTTTTAGGGCCTATGGGGCTTATAGGTCATATGTTTCCCCCGACCCGCCATCATGCCCCGGTGCAATGCCGGGCCGCGTCGTGGCAGAATGGCGCCATGTTTTCCCCGGTAAGCCATTTCGACCTGTTCTGTTACGGCTGCGGCGGCGCCGCCGACCTGGAGGATGCCATCTCGTGCGCGCGGTGCGGCGAACCGCGTTCCCTCCGCGTGCACACGTTGCCTGCCGTCGAGCATCTGAAGACTCGCCCTGGGTCGATGTGGCATTACATCGACCTGCTGCCCGTTGCCTCCCCCGAGCACGTGGTCACGCTGGGCGAGGGGGCCACGCCGCTGGTCGACGCGCTACAATTTGCGAGACGGTTCGGGTTCTCGGAACTGCGGTTCAAGAACGAAATGGCCAACCCCACCGGCTCGTTCAAGGACCGGCAGATTGCGGCGGCGGTCACCCACGCGCGGGCGCTCGGCGCGCGGACCGTGGCCGCGGTGTCGTCGGGAAACGTGGCGGCGGCGACGGCGGCCTACGCGGCGCGGGCGGGGCTCAACGCGGTCCTTTTCATGCACGGTCACGCCGGGCAAGGGAAGATCGCGCAGGCGGCGGCGTATGGCGCGACCGTGGTTCGCGTGGACTCCCCCTCGCCGAGCCGGGTCTTTTCGCTCTGCATCGAGGCCTGCGCGCGCTGGGGGTGGCGGCACGTGTCCACCGCGGGCATGTATGAGCCGTTCAATGTCGAGGGCGCGAAAACCATCGCGTACGAACTGTATCAACAGTACGAGGGCCGGTTGCCCGACTGGGTCGTGGTTCCCGTGGGCGGCGGCGGCTTGCTCGGCGGCGTGTGGCGTGGCTTTCTCGACCTGCAACGGCTGGGACTCATCGAGGCGCCGCCGCGTCTCGCGGGCATCCAGGCTGCCGGGTGCGCGCCGCTCGTGCGCGCCCTTGAACGGGGGCTGTCGTTCCTCGACACCTTGCGGGAGCCGTGGCCGAATCCCCACACGATCGCGGGCGGCATCGCCGACGACATCCTCTTCGACGGTCATACGGCCCTGCCCGCGCTCCGCATGACGGACGGCATGGCGCTGGCGGTCGAGGACGGGGCCATCGAGGAGGGGCGGCGGCTGCTGGCGCGCGAGGTCGGCTTGCTTTGTGAATTGACGAGCGCGGTGGTCATCGCGGCGCTGCCGCGCTTGGCTGAGAAGGCGTCCGGGGCGCGCGTATGCGCGGTGTTGACCGGCAGCGGGGTAAAGGAAATCGGTACGTTGCGCGATCAGACTTTCGCGCCGCCGCTGGTTGCGCCGGATATCGACGCCGTCCGCGCGGTCTTGCCCGAGAGCGTACTGTAGTGGCATGCGCGCTTACGGCGTCTTGGCGTAGTACTTGGAAAGATTCTGGACAACCGTCGGGAAGTTGTCCCACGTGCGGAAGAAGACGGTCAACAACAGGATAATGATACTTTCGATGGCGGTCGTCTGACCCGATTGCCCGGCCATCGGCGCGCGCGTAATCGCTCGGGTGTGCATTCGCTTGCGTCCTTTCTTCGTCCGGCCCGCATTGGACCCTCGCGGGGCCGCCCCGGTTTTTACCACATTCCCGCATACTATATAATGCAGTCTTCCCGAACGTTACAACCTGCGGCGGAGTATTTTCTCCTGGAGCGACATCGTGAATCCATTTCAGCATCTTGCGGCGCCCATCGCGGCGGCGTATCCCGGCCTCGAACCGGACGACATCGGCTTCGGGCCGCCGCCGAACCTCGAACTGGGCGACGTGGCCGTCCACCTCTTCCAGGCGGCCAAAAAGTTGCGCACGGCCCCCGCAAAACTCGCCGCGGCCCTCGCCGGCGCGGACCTTGGGCCCCGGGTGATCGAGGCGCAGGCTGCGGGGCCGTACCTCAACCTGCGCGTGGACCGCGCCGCCTTCGCGCGCGAGATTGTCGACGCAATCCTGGCGTCGGGGCCGTGCTTCGGCGCGAGCGGCCTCGGCGCGGGGAAACGGGCGCTTATCGAGCACACGAGCATCAACCCGAACGCCAGTCCTCACATCGGCCGCGCGCGCAACGCCATGATCGGCGACAGTCTGGCGCGGCTCTTCCGTTTCGAGGGCTTCGATCTTGAGGTCCACTACTACGTCAATGACATCGGCAAGCAGATTGGCTTGCTCGTGCTCGCGGCGGCGGACCGGGAGGACCTGGCCTTTGACCAGATACTTCGATTGTACGTCGAGGCCAACGCACGGGCCGAGGCCGACCCTGAGTTCGCGGCGCAAGGATTCGATTTGCTCGCGAAGATGGAAGAGGGCGACCCGGACACACGGGCGCGGTTCCGGAAGGTCGTGGACCTGTGCCTGCGCGGGCAATTGGGCGTGCTCGGGCGGCTGGGAGTGGCTTACGACTGCTTCGATTACGAATCAGCCTACTTGAAGGATCCGCGCCTCGATCCCGTCTTCGAGGCGCTGCGCGCAAAGGACGCGCTCTTCGTCGACGACGAGCAGCGGTTGGTCGTGGACCTCGTGAAGATTGGCTATCCTCAGCAGAAGCGGGACGCGGGGCGATTCTTTGTGCTCATGCGCGCGAACGGCAGCAGCATGTACGGCTATCGCGACCTGGCCTACAACATCGACAAGGAAGGCCGAGGCGCGGACCTCAACCTCGTCATACTCGGCGAAGACCACAAGACGTACCAGCGGCAGATCGCGCAGATACTCGATAACGCGGGCCATCGCGCGCCGGAAGCCGTCTATTACGCCTACATCCTGCTCAAGGAGAGCCGCGATTCGAGCGACTCCACAAAGATGTCCACGCGCCAGGGCAACGTCGTGCTCCTCTCCGATTTTCTGGACCAAGCGACCGCGCTCGCCGCCGCGCGCGTCGCCGAGCAATGCCACGACCTCTCCCCCGAGGATCAACGGACCATCGCGGCGCAGGTGGCCGTGGGCGCGGTGCGCTTCAGCGTGCTGCGCGTCAGCCCGAACAAGAACGTGATGTTCGACATGGAGGCGAACCTGTCGTTCACCGGAGACACGGGACCGTACATCCAGTACTCGTGCGCGCGTATCCAATCGATCCTGCGCAAGTACGGCAAGGAATTGCCCCAAATCCCCGCGGAGGAGTTTCCGCTCACGACCGACGCCGAATGGGCGCTGCTCCTCAAGTTGGCGGACCTGCCGAACGTCGTCGCGGGCTGCCTGAACCAGCGGACCACCTCGCCCGTGGCCCAGTACGCTCTCGAGACCGCGCGCCTGTTCACCACGTTCTACCACGAGTGCCCCGTGCTCACGGCCGAGACTCCGGCGCTCGTGCAGGCCCGCGCCCAACTTTGCGCGGCCACGCGCCAGACCATCGCGAACGCACTGTATCTGCTCGGCATCGAGGTCCCCGAGCGGATGTGATATGCGGGCTTCCCCGCCCGAGCGAAACGGGCACGGCGCGGTCCCCGCGCGGTTCATGCTTCCGGGGGCGCGTCACCGGAGACAGCAGGGTCTTCGTCGTGGACTATGACCCGCCCCGCGACGCCGTCGACGGTGACCTCCAATCCGTCCCGCAGCAATCGCGTCGCGTTCTCGACACCGACCACCATCGGCACGCCGTACTCGCGCGCGAGGAGGGCCGCGTGCGAAAGCAGGCCGCCGCGTTCGAGCACGACGCCGGCCACATGGGGCAGGAGAATCGTCCACGCGGGGTCAAGGGCCTGTAAGACGGCAATGGTCTCTTCGTGATCGGTCATAGGGGTCCACGCCGTGGGCGTCCCCGCAAATACGCGCACCGTGCCGCGCGCCGCGCCCGGCGACGCGCCGATGCCGGAGATCACGCGGGCGTCGGAGATTTCGGGACTTGGAAGACGCGGCCCGATGTACGGCGGCTTCGCGAACCGAGCTTCCACGCGCGCGGTGTGACGGCGCAATGTCAGGATGCGGTGGTCCGGCGTCGCGCCGCCGACCAGCGTCGCACGGAATTCGTCCCATTCCAGGAACCAGATGTCATCGCGCCGGGCGAGTTGGCCCCGTGTCGCAAGAAAGGCCGCGGCGTCGCGTAGCATGACACGCTGGCGCGCCAGCACGCGCTCCCACGTGAAGCGTTGCTCCTCGCGCATCTCGAGGGCGCGGCGCAACGGCCAGAGCAGCACGGAGAGCGGCCCGCGCCGCCTCTTCGCCGTCGCTTTCGCCCGCGCGGGCACGGCGACGCCGTAGACCTCGCACAGACGGCCTTCCCGGTCGAGGTCGGCCCACGTCGGCGCGGCATAGTCGAGCGACGCGGCACGATGGCCGTAGCGTTGCAGGAACGCGGCATGGGCGGCGGCGTCTGGTGGATTCCCTTGTTCGCGGAAATGACCGGCAAGGACTTCCTCGAGCGCTCGGTTCGCCGCCTGGGTTACGAGTCGCATTTCCGTGCGCAGCCGATCCTTGACGTAGGCAGCCCAGCCGCGCGGCATCCAGCGCAATAGGAGACGGTAGATGCGGTAGCCGTAATCGGCCCAGAGCAGGCTCCAGCGGTGGATGCGCAGGAATCGCAGCGTCAGGGCGTCGAGCATGCGCCAACGATCAAGCCAAGCGTCCGGCGACTCGGACGCGACCGGCGGCAATGCGGCCAGTGTCCGTTCGATCTTTCGGCGGAAACGGCGCCAGACGTACAGGTTAAGCAGTGCGTCGGGGGCGTGGCGCAGGAGGGTCCACAGGGACGTGACGGCAAAACTCAGGAACGCACCCACGTTGTGGCCGGTCTCCTGACCTTTGTTGTGGCCGGTCTCCTGACCGCGCCACCGCCCCGACCGAAGGTCTCCATACACCCTCGCCCCGTTTCTTTCCCTCGGGGAGAGGGCGTCTAAGCACGGGCATTGCGCCGGGAGGAGTTGGCGCAGGTCTTCGGACACCAAGCCGCGCGGCGCGCCCGCGAACATGCGGCGGTGCGCTTCATGCGCAACGTACGCTTGGCTGCCGTACATCCAGAACAGAGGCCGCGGGACGGGTTGGCGGCGCATGGCGAGCGCTTCTTCGACGGCGACGCGGAGGATGATCGGCAGCAGCGTGGTGCGCGTGATCGGCGTGATCGGTTCGAGAAACCGCTGATCGAAAAACCAGCTCGTGGCGCAGACCGGCGGCAGCAGCGCGGGGTCCGCGGACAGCGTGATGATGGGCCGCGCTTGCAACAGCCAGACGCGTCCCCCTGCGTCCACGGCCCACTCGATATCCACGACGGTGTCGAACAGCGTTTCACAGGTCAGGAGCAGACCCAGCAACTCGGCGATGAGACCAGTCTCCAGTTCACGGGGGCCGTCCGCACCGGTTTCCGAAGAGACCGCCGCGCCATCCGCAATCGAGACATGGAAACGCGACGGCGCGCGCGTTCCATCGACGAGCCCAGCGCCGTGTCCATGGACGGCCTCGATGCAGCACTGCTCGGGATGGGCTGCGGCGGGGTTTGCGGAAAACAGCACCCCCGCCAGGACCGGCTGCACCGCGGCCTGCACAATGATCGCCATCGGCGTTGATTCCGGGCCGGTGTGGAGACGCGCCCGCGCCGAATCCACTCCGTCCGCGACCGCATCGAGGGCGGCAAAGAAAGTCGCTTCCGTTTCGGCAAAGCGGGTTTCGAAGACGCCCGCAAGCGACGATTCGGCGCTGTCCTCGCCGCACGCGGAAGAGCGCACGGCCACGCCTTGGAACGGCTCGGTGTTCAATTCCCGGAAACAGGCGCGCAACGCCTCGCGCGTGGCTTCGTCATGCCGCCAGGGCCGTGCGGCCGCATGTTCCGCGGGAATGACACGCCAAGGCGGAACGGGCGCGCCCGCCCGCGTCAGGCGCAAGAGTCCCTCCGCCTTGCCGCCGATGGTCGCTCCGGTCAGTTCCTCGGGCGTCTGAAGAATGCCGCTTGTCACGCCGCGGTCTCGTCGGTCCCGTTTTAGACGGGACCTGCTTGTTGCCAACACGTGAGAATGCCGTAGAGGATCACGCCGATGGCGGTCGCCACATTGACGCTGTTCTTATGGCCATACATGGGGATGCACGCCACACCGTCGCACTGGCGCAGCACGCTCTCGTTGATGCCCGTGACTTCGTTGCCGAAAACGACCGCCACGGGTTGCGGCCATGCGAAATCGGTGAACGGCGTCGCGCCGTCCGCCACCTCGATCGCGACGATCGGGACGCCGTCCGCGCGAAGCGCGGCCAGGCAATCCTTGACCCGCTCGTGATAGGTCCACGGCACGTAATCGAACGCGCCGAGCGCGGTCTTCTCGATCTTGCGGTGCGGCGGGTGCGCGCTCATGCCGCACAGATGCACATGCGCGACCGCCGCCGCATCCGCGGTGCGGAAGGCGGACCCGACGTTGTACGCGCTGCGGAAATTGTCGAGTACGACGTGAATCGGATGACGCGATACCGGTGGCAGCGTTTCTGGGGGCACACCGGCGTAATGCGGCTCGCGTTCCGCCATTGAAGCAGTCTCCCGTGGCCTTGTGCTATGGACGATATGGACAAATTCCTGCGTTGGGAGCGGGGCTCGCCCGCCGTACACCGTCTCTACTGTCCGTGCTGTCTATATCGTCCATATCGTCCATTCGGCACCTTCCACGCAGTATGGCGCAGGCCGCGTCGCCATTTCACCGTCGGTGGCGCGTTTGCTACAATCGTTCACTCCACCATCGGAATCGAAAATGAGTCTCGTGTCGTCACAACTGCCCATGAAGACGCTCGTGCCGATGTGCCGCCAACTGGCCACGGCCTACGACGCGGGCATTCCCATCGTCCAGTCGCTCGCGCTGGTCTCGGGTATGGAGCGCCACCCGCGCGCACGCGAGGTGTTGCGCACGATGGAAGCCGACGTGCGCGACGGCGGCACGCTGGCGGAGGCCGCGCGACGCCAGCGGGCGTATCTCCCCGAAATGCTGGTGACCTTGCTCGGCGTCGGCGAGACGGGCGGCCGCCTCGACGTCATGCTGCGCGATCTCGCGCAGTACTACGAAGACCGACTCGAGATGCGGCGCAAGACCCTTTCCGCGCTTACGCTGCCCTTGCTGCAACTGGTCGCGGCGTGGTTCCTCGGGACCTTTGCGCTCGGGCTGGTCCGGAACCTTGACTTTTCGTCGACACGCGCCTTCAGTCTCGGGAACTATTTTCAGTCGTACCTGTGGTTTCAAGCGGCCGCGTTGCTCGTGGCCGCGGCGGCGGCGACCGCGGGGATTCTGCTGGCGCGGGCGGGGCTCTTCGGCCACGTGTGGGGCCGTGTGGCCTACTCGGTTTGGCCGGTGAGCGCACTCGCGCAACGATTCGCGCTGGCGCGGTTCTTCCGCACCTTCGCGCTGCTCATCGCGAGCGGACTGCCCGTGCAGCGCTGCATCGAGCAGGCCGCCGCCGCGTCCGGCAACGCCTACGTCGCGGACGACCTTGTGCGCGCCGTGCCCTACGTGATGCAGGGCGCTTCCCTCGTCGAGGCGTTTGGCGCGAGCCGCGTGCTGACGCCGACCGCGCGCGAAATGCTCGCCGTGGGCGAAACCAGCGGCAGGCTCGATCACACGCTGCATAAGGTCGCCGAGTATCACATGAACGAAGCGACGCACGCGCTGGCGGTGCTGGCGCGCGTGGCCCGCGTCGCCATCACCTTGCTTGTGGGGCTCGTTATCGGGTACATCGTCATTTCGTTCTACACGAACTATTATGGCGGGATGCTGAACAGCATTCGTTGAGTATCCCGGAACAAGTGGACGGAGAAGGGCGGTATGACGCTTGATCAGGAGACGCCGCGCGAGACGCGGGACTGGACGAAACTGCTTTGGGTCGGCATCGTGGCGATGCTGGCCCTCATGGCCCTCATCCTGTGGTGGGCGGGGCGACCCGAGCCGGGCACGTCCATCGTTTACAGCAAGCACATCCTCATCGGCTATGATCCCGGCAACCCCGCGGACCGCGAGCGGGCCTTCGAGTTGGCCGCGCGCCTGCGCGAGCGTGTCCTGGCGGGAGAGGACTTCGCGAGGCTTGCGCGCGAGTATTCGAGCGACAAGAACAGCGCCACGCGCGGCGGCGAGTTGCCGCCGTTCCGGCGGATGGACGAGCTTGAACCGGCCTTCGCGCAATACGTGTGGAACGGGCCGGTCGGCTACTTGAGCGATGTTATCGCGACAAGATTTGGCTTCCACATCGTCCTGGTGACGGACCGCCATATCTCGGCCGAGGACGCCTATAACATCGAACTCGAGCGGCGAGCCGCCGAGGCGCTCGAACGCGGTCAAGCCGACGATCGAGAGCCCGCCCCGTCTTTACCGGCGAATCCCGCTCTCGAAGACGCCCTCCGCTGACGAGCACCGCGGCATGGTGACGGGGGCGATTGCCCGCCTTACTCCGCCGGCTTGCGGCCAATGGCGATAATACTGTTGTGACTATGAAAAGGCAGGTGTTCCAGTATGCGAACCAACGGCATCAGCAGCTCAAAAAGGCGCATTTGACCCGGCTCAAGTGTATCCTTGCGCAATACCTTGCCGGATACCCGCCATCCGAATCCGCCTACGCGGTTGAATCCCCTGATCCTGACAACATCAAATCCCGCGTCTCTGAGACGATTGCCTAGCGCCGTCTCCGTGTAGCGCCGAAAATGGCCCAGTGTCTTGTCGATCTCACAATAGAGCGCGGGATTGTTCGGAACAAGGATGACAACGCATCCTCCGGGCTTCAACGCACGAAGGAATCCGTGCAGGAGAAGGAGTTCATCTTCAATATGTTCCATCACATTGACACACAGGACGGAATCAAACGCTCCGTCCTGGGTCGCTCGTTCCATGTCCTTGGGGTTGGTTAGATTCCCTTGGCAGATGCGGACGTTCTGTAGGTGGCCATAGGCGTGTTCGAGGCGTTCAACATAGAATAGATCGTCCTCCACACAGCACAGGCGCCGCCTGTCCAGCAAGAGTTCCGTGAGATTGCCGATGCCGGCTCCCGCCTCCAGGATTTCCTCGCCCAGATAATGCGCGAACTGAGCAAGAAGCCACCGGTTGAACCGCCTCGCGCGTTGCATCGCCTGCAATACGAGAAAGCCCTCATGCTTGCAGTAACGGATCTCGAAGCGGTAGCGAAATAACGCCCAGAGTGCCTTCACGCCGTCGCGCCATGTGATCCTCTTGCCCTCCGGATATGTTCGGCCACGATAGGAAACAGGCACCTCGTAAATGCGCGCGCCCCAACGGGCGAGCTTTGTCGCCAGTTCCGGCTCCAGATCGAAACCGGCGCTGCGGAGCAGCAATTGCCGCATGATATCCGCGCGCACGAGCTTGTAGCATGTTTCCATATCGGTAAGGTTGAGATCGTTCAGAATATTGGTGAGCAGGGTAAGCGCCTTATTGGCTACCATGTGCCAGAAGTACATGGCCCGGGAGTAGCGTCCAACAAGAAACCGCGATCCGAAAACCGCGTCTGCCACGCCATCCTTGACGGGCTCCAGTAACGCGACGTAGTCATACGGGTCGTACTCGAGATCGGCGTCCTGGATAATCATCCAGTCACCGGTCGCGTGCTGGATGGCGGTGCGTACTGCGCCGCCCTTTCCCTGATTCCGGTCGTGATAGACGGGCTTGATGACATCGTGCTCACGAGCCATGGCCGCGATAATATCGCGGCTGCCGTCCGACGATCCGTCGTCCACAACCACCACCTCGCGTTCCATCGGCAGTGGAACACTGAGCACCTTCTCCAGCAAAGGTCTCAGTGTGCGAGATTCGTTATAAACGGGAACGAGGATACTGAGTTTCTGTGTGGATAGACTGCCAGCTTGTTTCATGAGATCGTTGACTCGCTTCGACGATTCCGATTGGAGAGAAGTATACCATTCCTTCGCCTCTCAAACGGGGAACGTGGTCGGTCGATCAGGCTGCTCAAGAACTGCCGGAACGCGCCGGGCGGTTGAGTGGACACGGATAGACGGTGATATACTCTCGGTGCGCTCAGGCGGCAAGTGGGGAGTGCAGTACATTGACGTGGCGATGCATATGGCGCAATAAGCTCGATGTTGCGGTACGTGTAGGTGCGCTTGTGATCCTTTTCGTGATTTTCGGCAATATCAAGGAGCTGCAGCAGACGTCACGCGAGTGGGTGAAGGTGTTTCGAGAAGCGGGCCGCGATTACGAAGGCGTGCGAGACGGGAACGACGAGATGCGGGTTGCGAGGGAGGCCGCGGCGCGCATCCCGCCGGATGCGGTGTATTACTACACACGGCGGGGTAATTGGACGGAGGTCCGCGTACGCTACGCCATGTGTCCGAACAATCGGACAAGCGCATTCTGGACAGTCGATGATCATCGGTGGCAGTACTTCCTGGATATGGGGCGAGAGGTAAAAGACCCGCCTCCGGAATGGAATAGCGTGCGGCTTTCCGGCGGCGTCATGCTGTATTCCCGTCCTGGTTATGAGATACCGCCCCCGGCGCCGCGCCCAGCAGCCTCACTCAAGCGTCGCCTCTTCGCCTTCGCAGTATTGCTTTTCGCGCAGACGCTGGGCGGGTTTGCAGCGCTCAGCGTCGCCGGGATTGGCCCGGAACGAGGCGGTTCCCTGTGGTTTCTCGGAGCGTCTTTTCTTGCCGGTTTTGCCATGCTGACGGGCGCGCTCTGGGTATGGCTTGTGCTCGGCGGTTCGTTGACGCCCGCGGCCGTCTGGATAGTCGCCATAGGCATACCACTGCTTCTTGGCCTGCCTGCCTGCCGGCGGTGCGCGAGCCGCCTGCGAGAGTTGGTGGCGGAGAAGAGCCTCCGTGCAAGTCTGCCGCTCTCCCCGTTGGGCGCCGCTGTGGCCATCGGCGTGGCATACTATGTCAGCCTGTATCTCGTGCCCGTTGTCTTGTCGCCGGTCTATTCCTTTGATGCCCTGTCCCACTGGGTCTATAAGGCCAACGTACTCTTCCAGATACCGACGCTTGAATCCTCGAAGTTTACCCGCCTCAATGAATACCCGCTGCTTTGGCCGCTGAACATTGCCATGCAGTACGTGCTCGCGGGCGGTATCCATGATGAACTTGCCAAGTGGACCATTGCGGCGCTGCTGATTGCCTTTCTTACACAACTGATGGGCGCTTGCGCCATGTTGGGTGTTTCCCCGCTCTTTACCTGGGCATTCTTGCCCCTCTTCATTATTTGTTTCAATGACCCTTCGTTGCGCTGGGCCTACGCGGATACCCCTCTGATTGCGTTCCTGGCCGCGGCGCTTGCGGCGCTTACCGGGGTTTTCGGCAAGGAGGGGCGGCTACGCTATCTTGTGCCGGGATTTCTCTTCTTATGCGCCGTGGCTGGAACAAAGTTTGAAGGTGGACCAACGGTGATTGTCGTGGCGGCGGCGCTGGCCTTGTGTTGGCCGCGTTTTCCTCTCAGTTGGCGCGGCTGGTTGGTGGGCGCGAGTTTCTGTCTTCCAGCGCTTATTACGATAGGGTGGCACTGGCACCAATCGTCTCGTGGCTTTGTGAAGGAGGCGCATTTCCAAGAGCCCGTTACATGGGGGAAGGTCCAACTGCTTTTCGACAATATCTTTGCGCCGCCTGACTACTGGACGGGAGCGGCGGGATGGACTCTGTTCGCGGGCATGGCGCTGTTCGTTGCGCTTCGCTTTGGTGAGGTTTGGCGACCGGGCGAAAGGTTCCTGGCAATTACCGGGCTTGGCCTCCTTGGGTTGTCCATCGTCGCCTTTTTGGGATGGCCGGCGAATTTCATTCGTCATCAAGTCTACACTGCACTTCCCCGTTTGATCCTCCATGCCGCGCCGGCCCTGTTTCTCTTCGTGGCGAGCCTGATGGGGCGTGCGCCGACGACGGCTACTGGCGATGGGGAACACGAGGCGGCGCCAGCGCAACGATTATGAACAGACACGGCAACGAGTATGAGCAAGACAAATAGGCGCGCGTTTGCCTTAGCCACTCTTAAGGCGTGAGTATTCGGAAAGCCTCCCTTGCGGCCTCGAGGGTGCGGTCGAGTTCGGTGTCGCCGTGGGCGGCGCTCATGAAGGCCGCCTCGAACTGCGACGGCGCGAAGTACACGCCCCGTTCGAGCATGCCCCAGAAGAACTTCGCGTAGCGCGCCGTGTCCGATGCGGTGGCTTCGGCGTAGTTGCGCACGGGGCCGTCGTGGAAGAACATGCACGCCATCGAGCCCACCCGCGTCTGATACACGGGCACGCCCGCTTCCTCCGCGATTTCGCGTAGCCCTTCGCACAACATCGCGAGCCGGCGCTCGATGCTGTCGAACACGCCGGGTCGCTCGAGCACGGAGAGCGTCGCAAGGCCCGCCGACGTCGCCAGCGGGTTCCCCGAGAGCGTGCCCGCCTGATACACGGGGCCGACGGGCGAGAGACGGTCCATGATCGCCGCCGGGCCGCCGTACGCGCCGACGGGCAGCCCGCCGCCGATGACCTTCCCGAGCGTGGTCAGGTCGGGCGTGATGTCGTAGTGCTCCTGCGCGCCGCCCAACGCGACGCGAAAGCCGGTCATCACCTCGTCGAAGATGAGCAGCGCGCCGTGTTTCGCCGTGAGCGCGCGCAGCCCTTCGAGGTATCCCGGCTCGGGCGTCACAACGCCCATGTTGCCCGCCACCGGCTCGACAATCAGACACGCGATGTCTGCGCCGTGCCGCACGAAGACGTCGCGCGCGGCGTCGAGGTCGTTATAAGGAATCGTGATCGTGCTCGCGGCGTGCGCGGCGGGAATGCCGGGGCTCGTGGGCGTTCCGAGCGTCGTGAGCCCGCTGCCGGCCTCCACGAGCAGGCTGTCCACGTGGCCGTGGTAGCAGCCCTCGATCTTCACCACGAGATCGCGTCCCGTGTATCCGCGCGCCAGGCGCAGCGCGCTCATGGTGGCCTCGGTGCCGCTGTTCACGAGGCGCAGCTTCTCGATGGACGGGAAATGCTCAATGACCTTCTCCGCAAGGCGGATTTCGGCCTCCGTCGGGATGCCGAAGCTCGAGCCGCACTCGAGCGCCTTGCGCACGGCGTCGACCACCTCGGGGTGGGCGTGCCCGAGCACCAGCGGCCCCCACGACAGCACATAGTCGATGAGTTCGTTGCCGTCCGCGTCCGTGATGATCGGGCCCTTGCCCGATTGCACGAAGAACGGGTCGCCGCCCACGCCCTTGAACGCGCGGACGGGGCTGTTCACCCCGCCCACCAGCACGCGGTTGGCTTCCCGCCAGAGTTGGTCCGATTTGCTGCGTTGCATAAAGTCGCCTCTTTGTTAGTAGTTCAGGCTTCAGCCTGTCCTTGGAACAGCATGAAGGCTGAACTGCGAACGGCTTTCCCGCTCACTTCAGCCAGTTGGCCGCCTCTTTTGCCCAGTAGGTGAGGATCAATTTCGCGCCGGCGCGGCGAATCGCGAGCAGCACCTCGCGTATGGCGCGCTCGCGCTCGATCCATCCGTTCGCCGCCGCCGCCTCGATCATGGCGTATTCGCCCGAGACGCTGTAGGCGGCGATGGGCATCGGGAACTCGTCCGCCGCGCGCCGGATCACGTCGAGGTACGCGAGCGCGGGCTTGACCATGACGATATCCGCGCCTTCGTCGATGTCCTCCTCGATCTCGCGCATCGCCTCCTCAAGGTTCGGCGGGTCCATCTGGTACGACCGGCGATCGCCGAATTGCGGCGGCGATTCGGCGGCGTCGCGGAACGGCCCGTAGAACACGGACGCGAATTTCGCGCTGTACGCCATGATGGGCACGTCCTGGAAGCCGTTGTCGTCGAGGGCGTCGCGTATGGCGGTGACGCGCCCGTCCATCATGTCCGAAGGCGCGACGAGGTCGGCGCCCGCGCGCGCGTGGGCGAGCGCCTCCTTCGCCAGCAATTCAAGCGTCGCGTCGTTGGCGACGTCGGGCGCGCCGTCGCGGTTCTTTGCGATCACGCCGCAATGGCCGTGGTCCGTGTATTCGCAGAGGCACACGTCCGTGATAACGCACAGTTCGGGCCGCGCCTTCTTCACCGCTTCGATGGCGCGACAGACGACGGCGGCGTCGGCATACGCCTCCGAACCGGCGGCATCCTTATGCTCGGGAATGCCGAACAGGATGATCGCGGGCACGCCCGCGTCCGCGACGGCTCGCGCCTCCTCCACTAGTGTGTCCACGGACCACTGGAATTGGCCCGGCATCGACGCGATGGGGTTGCGCACGCCCGCGCCGGGCCGCACGAACAACGGCATGATCAGGTCGTCGGCGCGCAGGTGCGTTTCGCGGACCATGCGCCGCAGCGTTTCATTACGGCGCATGCGCCGCAGGCGCGTTATGGGGTAGGGCATGCTTTGGTCTCCTCCGCCCGGTGTGGGCGCTTGCCGCAAGGCATTGTACACAAAAGGCGTGGCGATCCTTAACGCACTGCTCGCCGCGCCTTGATGTTGTCGCGCGCGATGCCTAAACTGGCCGACAGGACGCAATCGAAAGGGACGCCTTATGCAGGGAATCACACGTCGCGCATGGCTCGGGAGCGTGGCGGCGGGCGCGGCCACGACGGCCTTGGGAACACCGCGACGCGCGCGCGGCGAAACGCCTGCGCGCCGCCCGCCGAATATCATCTTCATCCTGGCGGACGACCTGGGTTATGGCGACCTCGGCTGTTACGGCCAGGAACGCATACGGACGCCCCGGCTCGACGCGATGGCGTCGGAAGGCATGCGTTTCACCGACGCTTACGCGGGGAGCACGGTGTGCGCGCCGTCGCGCTGTGCCCTGATGACCGGACTGCACACGGGACATTGCACGGTCCGCGGGAACAAGCTCGTGCCACTGCTCCCGGACGACGTGACGGTGGCCGAGGTCTTGCGCGACGCCGGCTATACGACGGCGCTCATCGGCAAGTGGGGACTGGGCGAGCCCGAGACCACGGGCGTCCCGAACCGCCAGGGCTTTGATTACTTCTTCGGCTATCTCAACCAGCGCCACGCGCACAACTACTACCCCGACTACCTCTGGCGCAACGAGGAGCGCGTGCCCATCGAGGGCAATGTGCAGAGCGAGAAAGACGGCGTGGCGGCCCAATGCGCCCAATACAGCCATGACTTGTTCACCGAGGACGCGCTGCGATTCACCGATGCGCAGGGGGACAAGCCGTTCTTCCTTTACCTCGCCTATACCATCCCGCACGCGAACAACGAACGCGGCCACGCCGAAGGCAACGGCATGGAGACGCCCTCGGACGCGCCGTATTCGGACGAGGCGTGGCCGCAGCCGCAGAAGAACCACGCCGCCATGATTACGCGGCTTGACCGCGACGTGGGCCGGGTGCTGGACCGCGTGCGCGAGCGCGGGCTCGCGGAAGACACGCTCGTGTTCTTTTCGAGCGACAACGGCCCGCACAAGGAAGCGGGCGCCGCCCCGAACTTCTTCCGCAGTTCCGGGCCGGTGCGCGGGATCAAGCGCGATCTCTACGACGGCGGCATTCGCGTGCCGTTCATTGTCTGGGGACCAAGCGCGGTCCCGGCGGGCGCAACCAGCGACCACGTATGCGCGTTCTGGGATTTCCTGCCGACCGCGGCGGAGCTGGCGGGCACGACCGCGCCGCCGGGACTTGACGGCGTCTCTTTCGCGCCCACGCTGCTGGACGCGGCGGACCGCCAGCGGCGGCACGAGTTCCTCTATTGGGAGTTCCATGAAGGCGGCTTCAATCAGGCGGTGCGCATCGATCATTGGAAGATCGTGCGGCCAGGAACCAAGGCGCCCATCGAGGTATACGACGTCGCGTCGGATATCGGCGAAACAAGGGACCTCGCGGCGGATCAACCCGGCCTCGTGCGCCGGGCCGAGGCGCTTTTCCGCGATCAACGCACCGATTCCGCCGAGTGGCCCGTGCCGCAGCGATAGGAGCGGGGGCGTCCCGCCCCCGAATAAGGAACCCTCACCCCAACCGTCTCCCCCGGGGAGAGGGGAGTGAGAGGGCGGTCTTATCAGGCGCGGCGTGCCAGAGGCGAACAGGACGAATAGGTCGTATAGGTCCTATACGGCCTATTGTTCGTCCTCCAGCAGCGACAGCATCTCGTGGTAATGTGTAAACCGCTCGCGCGGTTTCCGGACCGCTTGGCCGCGCAGAATCTCGGCCTGATCAATGATGCGCCAGTCGGCCATGCCGACAACGCGCGTCCCGCGCTCGCGCAGCAGGTCGAGCAGCGGCTGTGTGTCCGGGACTTCGCAGGGCGTCAGTTTCGGCGCGTCTTCGAGCAGGTGCTTTACCGTTTCGGCGCTGCACGGCTTGTTGGTGCCGATGATTCCCGTCGGGCCGCGTTTGATCCAGCCGGCCACGTACAAGCCCGGCACCGGCTTGCCGTTTTCCGTGACGCGCCCGCCCTCGTTCGGGACAAGACCGTAACGGTCGTTGAACGGCACCCCCGGGATCGGTACACCGCGGTAGCCGATGCTGCGGAACACGAGACCGCAGGCGAGGCGCGTCGTCTCGCCCGTGCTGCGCGCACGGCGGCCGCCCGCCGGACCGACCAACTCGTTGCGGCCCAATTGGATTTCCTCGACACGACCCACGCCCCGCAGCTTAATCGGACTCCAGAGAAACTTGAAACGGAGTCGTTTGCTTTTCTCGGGCGACGGGGCCCGTTCCGCGAACTGGCCCAGGTACTTCAGGTTGTTTGCTTTCGTCGGATCGCGGAAGTCCTCTTCGTCCTCGGGCGCGATCTGCAGGTCCGCCGGATCCACCACCGGGTCGCAGTCCTCCAGCTCGCCGAGTTCTTTCAACTCCTTCGTGGTGAATTTCGCCTGGGCCGGGCCGCGCCGCGCGATGAGATAGACATCGCGGATGCGGCTGTGTGACAACGCATCGAGCGCGTGCTGCGCAATCTCCGTATGGCGCAGTTCGTTCACCGACTTGCACAGGATGCGCGCCACGTCGATGGCCACATTGCCCGCGCCGATGATGACCGCCGTCTCGACCGACAAATCGAATGTGAGGTGCCGGTAGTCTGGATGGCCGTTATACCAGCCGACGAATTGCGTAGCGCCGTAGCTGCCGGGCAGTTCCTCGCCCGCGATGGCCATACGTTGGTCTGTTTCCGTGCCGCACGCGAGCAGCAGCGCATCGTAGTACCGGCCTAGTTCCGGGATAGTCACGTGGTAGCCCACCTCGACGTTGCCGACGAAGCGGAACCGCTCATGGGTCGCGATCCGCTCGTAGACCTGGACCACGTTGCGAATGCGCGGATGGTCCGGCGCGACGCCGCCCCGCACCAGGCCGAACGGCGTCGGCAGGCGGTCGAACATGTCCACGGCGACCACGACGTCGCTCTTGAACAGCGTGTCCGCCGCATAGAAACCGCTCGGACCGCTGCCGACTATCGCGACGCGCAATGGGCGCTCATTTCTGCCTGGTGCCGACATCCAACACTCCTGCCGTAACAAGATAACGGGAGAACGGTCGCGTGACGACCGGGGCGCAGTCTAGCAGAATCGCCCGCACTGTTCACACAGGGTCGGGCGGCGCCGATGCGCCCAAGCGCTGGGCCGGGCCGTACGGGGCATATCCCGGCTAAAGGGGGTTCACATTCCTGAAGACGTGCACTTCACTGTGCATCAACGCTCTTGCGGGCCGCATCCATTCCTCGATGTCTGGCGGCGAGTCCGGCGAAGGGCCTGGAAACTCCCCAGCCGGGGCTGCGGTCGGTGGAATGCCCATGTCACGAGCAAAGCGTGTATAATGGCACAAGAACCCGGGGGAACATGAGATGGACGCACTGATTCCCGATGCGTATCGCTTTGCCTTGGACAACACGGTGGACGCGGTCATCATCACGGATATGAATAGCGTAATCCGTTACGTGAATCCCGCGTTTACGGCGACAACGGGCTTCACGGCGGAAGAGGCTCTGGGGTGCAAGCCGAACATCATGCGCTCCGCGCGCACCACGTCCGAGACCTACGAACAGATGTGGTCCGTTATCCGCGCCGGCGGCTGGTGGCGCGGCGAAATCGTGAACGTCAAGAAGACCGGAGAGGAATGGTACAGCTACCTTTCGATCTCGCAAATCCGCGATGAGAGTGGGCAACCGATCGCATACGTGGGCATTTCCCGGGATATTACCGAGATGAAGCAGCTCCAGATGCAGCTTAAGGACGCCGGACTTGAAGCCATCTTCATGCTGTCCGTGGCGTCCGAGGCAAAGGACGAGGTCACTGGCAGCCACATCCGGAGGGTACAGCACTTCTCGCAGGCGCTCGCGCTACGATTGGGGTTTGCCGAGATGGAGGCGGAGGAAATCGGATATTCGAGCATGATGCACGATGTCGGCAAAATGCGCGTGCCGGACGCCGTACTGAAGAAGGCCGGGCCGCTGACGCGGGAAGAGTGGGACGTCATGAGCCAACACCCGGAGCATGGCGTCATCATTCTGCGCGATAAGCCGTTTTACCGCGTGGCGCGGGACATTGCGGGCAATCACCACGAACGATGGGACGGCACGGGCTACCCGCACGGCAAGCAGGGCGAAGCCATTCCCATCGCGTCGCGTATTGTGACGGTCGCGGATGTGTTTGACGCCCTCACCACGGAGCGGCCCTACAAAGCCGCGTGGCCGGTGGAGACGGCGGTCGAGGAACTGCGCGCCCAGCGCGGGAAAGCCCTTGACCCGCATGTGGTGGACGCCTTCCTGGAATTACACGCCGAGGGCGTCATTGATCGGATTCGCGACGAGTTCCCCGCGCCGGAGTCGATGGTCGCCTGAGCAAACTGCGCAAATCGCGTCTTGGGCCCGCGCAATCACCCGCGACCTGGCGACGAAAAAGGTAACAAACCGCCGAAGACGGTTTCGGGCGGGTCGCCCGGCGGAACGCCGTCGCGGACCGACATCCCTTGCCGGGTGTCCATCAGGGCAAAGGAAGGCCGCTCGCACGATGCGAACGGCCTTCCGCGAACTATCTCGTGTTCCGGGCCCGGTCACGCGGGCGAACGCGCCTGAGCCTGTTTCCGGCGCAGTTGATGTATGCGCTTCATCTCCTCGAACGCCGCGTGGGCGCAGCCGGGACAATACCCGTGACTCACTTCGGCGTGGCGGGAGAGCGGCGCCTGCACCAGCACCCAGATGGCGCCCTTTCGGACCTTCCCGCATACGCAGCACTGAACTATCATTTCCGCAGCCTTTCCTGTTGCGGCGCTTGTCTCCAAGCGAGCAACTCTTGTGCCAATAATCGCCACCGCACGCCGACCTGACTTAACTTCCCGCCCTGCAATGTCCTACGCGGTCCGGCATGGAGCGGTTCCGTCAAAGAGCCTGGGCCAATTTCCGCCACCTTGGCAGATATTACCCTTAGGTCTGACCAATTCCCGCCAATTTCGGCGAACGGTTACACTTGTTCTACCTGCCACCCATAAGAAACTGCCTGCCACGTCGAGATAGTCAACGGGCGGCGGGAATGCCGGGTTGACGTGATTCGGCGGTGCTTCAACGGCCTCCGCGGGGGTCAGTCGCGCCGGTTGCCCCCGAGAAATCGCGGCCACTGGTCTTCCGGCAGCCGCGACCGCAGGAACGCGGCCACGGTGGACAGGTCTGGAATGCCGCTGCGGCCGCCCAGTACGGCGCATTTGAGCGCGGCGACCGCGGCGGCGAACCGGGCGCACTCGGGGGTTGTCCCGCCGCGCGCCAGGCCATAGGCGAAGGCCCCGTGAAATACGTCGCCCGCCCCTGTTGTATCCACGACGTCCACCGGGAAGGCTTCGCCGCGCGTGCGGCCCTCGGGGCCGGAACAGACCCAACCTTCCGCGCCCAGCGTGATCACCGCCGTGGGCGGCCCATAGGCGTGAACGGCGTCAAGCGCGGCATCAAGATCGTCGCCGAATCCCGCGCGCCGTGGGAACTCGCCCGGCGCGATCAATACGTCCACCAGTTCGAGCAGTTCCGCGTGCTCGGGGCCGGGGACGATGTCGGCAATGACGGGAATTCCCGCCGCGCGGGCGACTCGCGCCGCTTGGGACGCCAAGTCGGCGTAATACGCATCGATCAGCAGCGCATCCGCCTCAGCTACGGATGCCGGCGTTGTTTCACGGGGCCATGCGAGCCCCTCCGGCTTGTAATGAAGAATCGTGCGCTCCCCGGACGACGCGGCGACATGGACGATGCTGAACGGGCTTCTTGCCCCGGTAACACGGATGACGTGCCGCGTCGATACGCCTTCCTGCTCCAGTTCGCGCAGGATGGCCGCGGCGACCGCATCGTCCCCCAACAGGCTGTACAACGCCGTTTCGGCCCCGAGACGGGCGCACGCAACCAGCGCCGTGGCGACGAGCCCGCCGCCCTGTTCGACATACCGTCGGATGTGCGCCGTCTCGCCCCATGCCAACGGCGGCGTCACGACGAGGCGATCGAGGCAGCATACCCCCGCTCCGGCGATACGCGGCGTGCGACGCGACACCTGGAAGTCCCTTTCGTGTTTCGAGGCCCCATCTCTTAATCATGGCGGCCGCGATCCCCGTTTATGCACAAGCTTCCGACTGCCCTATTGTGAGTCAACGCGGAAGGCGATTTCACCGCGCTCTCGCCTCAGAAATTGCGGATGAGCGCCTCGGGGACTTTGCCGCGCCGCGCGGCGTTGCTGTTGATGGCGCGGTTGGCGTAGACCTCCTCGATGGTGAAATCCCGGTAGAGGTCGCGGATCAGGTCGGTCATCGAGTTCGAGAGCAGCGCCTTGACGCCGCGCATGGTCAATTCGGCAAAGACCGCAGCCAGTTCGCGCTGGTCCGATTCGCCGAACTTGTCCTTGGCGTAGGCGGTGAACGAAGCGGTCTTCGAGATCGGGTGATACGGCGGATCGAAATAGACGAAATCGTCAGGTCGCGCATAATCGAGCACCGTTGCGAAGGGACGCGCCTCGATGCGCGCCCTGGACAAGGCCGACGCCACGGCGCGCAGATTCGCTTCGTCACAGATCATTGGGTTCCTGTAATCGCCGACGGGCACGTTGAACTCGCCTTGACTGTTCTCGCGGTAGAGGCCATTGAAGCACGTGCGGTTCAGATAAATGATCCGCGCCGCGCGGCCCGCGAGGTCATCCGGCACACGCGCGCGCGTCTGGTAGTAATAATCGCGAGAATGGCACTCGGCGTGCATACGCAGGCGGGCGATCACGCCGTCTACGTCGTCACGCACGCCCAGATACGCCTCGATCAGCCGTTCGTTGGTATCCGACAACAAGGACCGACCTTCCGGCAGCATGTCGCACCGGTGCAGGTCGAAGAACAGCGCGGCCCCGCCAATGAACGGCTCATGGTATCGCGCGAAAGGCTGCCCTAGAACAACGCGCGCGCGCAGTTCGTCGAGAAGTTGGCCCTTGCCGCCCGCCCATTTCAGGAATGGTCGCGGCACGTCTTGCGTGCGCGTGCGGCGCGGCACGGCGGGCGCCCTATCGCCCGCGCCGACGCTTGCGCGGCGCTTCGGGGAAATCTTCGCGCGGCGGTTCGCCGCCAAAGTCCATCTTGAAGCGTTCGCCGAGGTAGATTTTCCGGGCGAGGGGGTCTTCGGCGACCTCCTGGGAGGTTCCCGCGACGATGACGCTGCCCTCGTTGATGATGTAGGCGCGGTCGGTCGTTTCGAGGGTGTCGCGCACGTTGTGGTCGGTGATGAGCACGCCGATGCCCTTGCGCTTGAGTGCGGCGACGGTGTCCTGCAGGTCGGCGACGGCGATGGGGTCGATGCCGGCGAAAGGCTCGTCGAGGAGGAAGACGCGCGGCTCCGTGGCGAGTGCGCGGGCGATTTCGGTGCGACGTCGTTCGCCGCCGGAGAGGGTGTAGGCCGGGTTGTCGGCGAGGTGCGCGATGTTGAGGTCCTTGAGGAGCGCCTCGGCGCGGGCTTCGCGCTCGGTTTTCGAGAGCGGCTGGTATTCGAGGATGGCGAGGAGGTTCTGCCGGACGGTGAGTTGGCGGAATACGGACGGCTCCTGCGGCAGATAGGCGATGCCGCTGCGCGCGCGCCGGTACATGGGCATGCGCGTCACGTCGCGTCCGTTAAACTCGATGCGGCCGTCGTCGGGCCGCAGGAGGCCGACGATCATGTTGAAGGTCGTCGTCTTACCCGCGCCGTTCGGCCCGAGCAGGCCGACGGTCTCGCCCGCGTCGAGGGAGATCGAGACGCCGCGCACGACGGTGCGCCGCTTGAACGCCTTGACGAGGCCGTGGGTGCGGAGCAGCGCGTTTTCGCCGGACATGCCGTTTCCCTTCACGGCGCCGCGATGTACGCGGGGTAGGCCGCCCGGAGCAGCAACCGGTTGAGCCGCGTCAGTTCCTCGGGCGCACGGTCCTGCTTGTCGAGCAGCGCCTTGGCTTCGTCGTCCAGCGCGACGCCCGCCCATGCCGCTTCGTTGTACAGCTTGGGATTGCTCATCACCTTATTGAGTTGCTTGAGCAGCTTTTCCCTGTTCGCGACAATCGTCTCGGTCGGCGCGGAGGTCAGGATGCCCCGCGTCTCCGCGTCGAGCAGCGTGATCACGTGTTTGCCCGGCGAGGCGGCCTCGGCGGCCGCTTGTTGCTTGAGCGTGTTGACCAGGCCCGTCCAGTCCGTCACGTGGGATTCCCGCAGCAGCGCGGGGTCGGCGGGCGCGGCGTCGGGCGACTCGCGCGGGAGCGCGAGTTCGGCCTTGACCTTCGTCATGCGGTAGCGCCCGTCGTTGAAGTTCAACACGAGTTCCTCGCATTGCACGTTCTTCATGCGGTCGCTGTTCATGACGACGTTGCCCGTGAAGACCATCTCGCCGCGCTCGAAGTCCCATTCCGCCTTGTCCGCGTTCACCGCGGCCACGGGGTGATTCACGTGAACGCTCCCCTGCATGGCGATGCGGGATGGTCTGCCGCCGGACGCGCCGTAGGCGAAGGTCATGGTGCGCGCGCGGATGGGGACCGGTTTCCGGCCCGGGTCGTCCGACATCAGCGTGATCTCGACGCCGCCGGACATGGTATCGAAGCTGCCGTCCTCGATGCTGCCGGTAACCTCGCCGATATAGTCGGCCCGCATCGCGTTATAGCCGCCCATGCCGTCGTCCTGCCCGAAGGCCGCGACGACGGCGAGGCATGCGAAGGTCGCAAGGATGAGACTTCTCATGGCGCATGGTCTCCAAAACGCACGAGCCCGGAGACGTTCGTGAGCACGAACTTGTCCGACTCCGGATACAGGCGCAGGCTGGAAGCGCGCAGTTGCAGCTTGTTGCTGCTCACCCGCAACGGGCTGTCCGAACGCGCGATGCCCTCCTCGCCTTCCTGGCGCGGGTTAATCCACTCGATGTCCGCGAGGTCCAGCGTCATCTCGCCGACGTAGGCCGTGACGCCGCCGTCGAGCAGCGCCCCGCTGTCTTCCTGGAAGCGGCCCCGCGCCGCCTCGAGCGTAATCTGTTTTTCCTCCGGCGTGCGTCCGTAGATGGCCGCCTGGGCGTTCTCGAAGGACCACACCTGGTCGTCGAGCATGGTGAAGTATTCGGCGTGAACCCAGAACGTGGGCTTGCGCGCGGCGCCGGCGGTGGGGCGCGCGTCGTGCAGGAAAAGGTTGATGCCGCTCATGCTGACCGCGCCGTCGGTCCTGCCGACAGCGGGCGTGGCGGTCTCGGGCGACGGGGGGGCGATGCCCGGCCCGCACCCGAACGCGACGATCGCGAGGATCGCGCAATATACGCCGCCACGGGCAGTCATAATTGCTTTTCGTTCCGCTCGTACACGAGCCGGAGCCCTTTCAAGGTAAGTAACGGATCAACCACGTCGATGGTGTCCGTCAAATCGGCGATGAGCTCCGCGAGTCCGCCCGTGGCGACCGTCGTGGGTTCGCACTGCATCTCGCGGCCCATGCGCCGCACCAGCCCGTCGACCAGGTCCGCGTAGCCGTAAGTCAGGCCCGACCGGATATTCGCGATCGTGTCGCGCCCGATGACGGACGGCGGCACGGCAATGTCGACTCGAGGCAGTTTCGCGCATCGTTCGAACAGCACGTCCGCCGAGAGTTGCAGGCCCGGTACAATGACCCCGCCGCGCCATTCGCCCTTTGCCGTGACGGCGTCGAAGGTGGTCGCGGTGCCGAAGTCGATGACGACAAGGGGCCCTTCGTGTTCGGCCCGCGCGGCGACCGAATTCACGATGCGGTCCGCGCCGACTTCCTTCGGGTTCTCGACCTGGAGCACGAGCCCAGTCTTCACGCCGGGGCCGACCATGAGCAGCTTCGCGCCGAAGACCTTCTTGCACACGTGTTCGAGTGCGAGGTTGATCTGCGGCACGACGCTCGATATGCAACAGCCCTCGATGATGCCGGGGTCAATGCCCGCGCTCTGGAGCAACATGAAAAAAAGCACGCGCAACTCGTCGCTGGTACGATAATTATTCGTGAAAATGCGCCAGTGCCCGCGCAAGATATCGCCGTCGTAGAGGCCCAGCACGGTCTGCGTGTTTCCCACGTCCATGACGAGCAGCATCGCTCAGACTCCGTCCGCGAATGCAATCGGCCCGCGCGTCAGGCGGCGCAGGCCCGCCCCGGCGCGCACGATCAAGCCCCCGTCCTCATCGAGGGCGACCGCCTCGCCCTCGATGTCTTCCTGGCGCACCGTGCGCCCGATCACCCCGCAAGCCGAGGCCCATTCCGCGCGGATACCCTCGATGCCCTCCGCGCGCAGGCGCGCCACGCGCCGGTCCAGCGCCTCGAGCACGCGGCGCAACAACGCCGCGCGGTCCCATGGAACCCCGGTCAGGTCCTCGAGCGACCCCGCCGAGTCGCGTAACTCAGGGGAAAAATCCTCGGGACGGTGGTGCACATTGATGCCGATCCCGAGGGCGCTCCAACCGTCCCGGTGCTCGACGAGCACCCCCGATACCTTGCGGCCACGCAGGAAGAGGTCGTTCGGCCAACGGACCTCGAGGGCCGCGGCCGGGCGCCCTGTCCGTACCCCGTCGCGCACGGCGAGCGCCCCGAGCCAGGCGAGGCCCGCGGGCGGCCCCTCGACTACCACGCTGAACCACAGTCCGAGGCCCGGCGCGCTATGCCACGTGCGCCCGTGGCAACCGCGCCCGGCGGTCTGGGCGTCCGCTAAGATGACGAGCCCGTCCCGGCGGCGTTCGAGCGCCAGGGATTGGGTGGATTCCACGCACTCGAAGAACAGGACGCGCCCATCCGGGCCGACGTGTAGCGCGATCTTCAAGGCGTCGCCTTCGAGAGGCGCGGCATGCCTCGCCCCCAAAGGGGTCTCGCCCTGGGGAAAAGAACGGGTGGAAGCCCGTAATGCTTGCGTGGAGTCAGCCATTGGTAATCAATAGGGAAAGGTCCACCGCCGGGGCGGAATGGGTGAGCGCGCCCACCGAAATGAAGTCCACCCCGGTCGCGGCGATAGCGCGCAGCCGCTCGAGGGTGATATTGCCGCTGGCCTCGAGGAGCACTTTCTGGCCGTGGGCCTCTTTCGCAGCCTGGGCCATTTCTTCCAGGGACATGTTGTCCAGCATGATGATATCCGCGCCCGCGGCCAGCGCCTCGCGCATTTGCTCCATACAGCCGACCTCGACCTCGACGCGCAGGATGTGCGGCGCGATGCCGCGTACCTTGTGGATGGCTTCCGTAATGCCGCCCGCGGCGGTGATGTGGTTTTCCTTGATGAGCACGCCATGGAACAGGGTATGGCGGTGATTCGCGCCGCCGCCGTCCGCGACCGCCTCCTTCTCGAGATACCGCAGCCCCGGCGTCGTCTTGCGGGTATCGCAGACCCGGCACGGAAGACCCTGCAACGTATCGACATACTCCGCCGTCAGCGTTGCCACGCCGGAAAGATGCTGAATCAGGTTCATGGCCGTCCGTTCCGCCGTCAATACGCCGCGCGTCAGCCCGCTGAAAGTCGCCAAGGTGTCGCCCGGCACAAAGCGGTCGCCGTCCTTGGCCGATTGCCAGTTGCGGACATCGGCCTCGATCAGCTCGAAAGCGTGCCGAAACGGCACAATACCGCTCAGCACGCCCGCCTGCTTCGCCACAAGCCGCGCTTCACAGCGCGCCTCGGGCGGCACGGTCGCGTTCGTCGTGATGTCCTCGCGCCCGATATCTTCCTCGAGGGCCGCCCGGACAAGGTTGTCCACCGAGATTTCAGCCACTGAATGCGCCTCCCGCTTAGACGAAGTATCGTAGCACAAAATCCCCCCCGAAAGCGATTCGCAAGCGACAAAAATGCAAGCCACGCCGACACGCTGCGGCGCCGTACCGGTCGAGCGCGCCCCCCGCAGCAGCCGCCGGGGGGGCAGGCCGCAAAGCCCGCGCGGGCCCGCCCGCTCTTCGTGAACGGGGAAGCCGTCTGGTAGAATGCCCCCTTTCCGGGAACCAGGAAGGGAGCGGTCTTGGAGAAAACGGCGGTACATTTTGGGGCGGGGAACATCGGGCGCGGCTTTCTCGGCCAATTGTACTTCGAGTCCGGGTACGCCACGACGTTCATCGATGTGATTGAGGACGTGGTCCGCGGCCTGCACGAGCGGCGCGCTTATCCCTTGCGCACGGTGTCGGACGCGGATGAAACGATGTGGATTCGGAATGTGGACGCCCTGCACGCCGCGAACACGGAAGCCGTGGCGCGCGTCGTCGCAGAGGCGTCCATCGGCTCGACGGCGGTGGGCGTGAACGTGCTGCCGCGCATCGCGCCGCTATTGGCCCAGGGACTTGCCCGTCGTTTCGAGGACCCCGCCGCGCCTCCGCTTAACATCATCGTATGCGAGAACCTGCTGGACGCCGGGCCGTTCCTCCGCGGCGAGATTTGGAAGCATCTTGCGCCGCGTCTTCACCCATTGCTCGACGAAAAGGTCGGATTTGTTGAGGCGTCCATCGGGCGCATGGTCCCCGTGATGACCGACGCCGTGAAGGCGGAGGACCCGCTGCTGGTCTGCGTGGAACCGTACTGCGAACTGCCGGTGGACGCCGAGGCGTTCCGGGGCGAAGTACCAGCCATCGCGCACATGAAACCGTTGCGCAATTTCGGGGCCTACGTCGAACGCAAGCTTTTCGTCCATAACATGAGCCACGCCGCGACAGCCTATCTCGGCGCACTGCGCGGGCACACGTTCATCTGGGAGGCGGTGGCGGACCCGTGCGTCCGCGACGTTGTCGAGCAGGCGCTCGATGAGAGTTGTCGCGGCCTGCACGCGCGTTATGGCCTGTCCCTCGAGGAGTTGCGCGCGCACGGGGCGGACTTGTTGCGCCGATACGCCAACCGCGCGCTCGGCGACCAGGTGGCGCGGGTGGCGCGGGACCCGCTGCGCAAGCTGGGCCGGCACGACCGCCTCGTCGGCGCGGCCTGCATGTGCATCGAGCAGGGCGTCGCGCCGGAGGGCATCGCACTTGCAGCGGCCGCCGCAATGCGCTACGATCCTCCCGATGATCCAGCCGCGCACTCCCTCCAACGCACTCGCGCGGCATCGGGGCTCGAGGGGGTTCTCAAGGCGGTGTGCGGTCTGGACGCGGATGCGCCGCTTGCCGCGCTGATTGGTCGCGCCGATGAACGTCTCGCGCGAGACGGGTGGATAACACAGGAGTAGCCATGTACGAAGTACGCATGCCGAAGATGGGACAGACAGTCGAGGAAGCCCCGATCGTCCAGTGGTTTAAGAGCGAGGGCGACCGTGTCGCCGCGGGCGATCCGCTCTTCTCGATCCAGACGGACAAGGCGGAGGTCGAGTGCGAATCGCCCGCGTCGGGCGTCTTGCGCAAGATTCTGCTCGAACCCGGCGTCGAAGTCCCCGTTCTTACCGTAATCGCACTAATCGGCGAGCCGGACGAAGCCCTGCCCGACCTTTCTCAATATGGCGTTTCCCCCGGCGCGGCCCCCGCGCCGTCCGCATCCGAGACCCCGCAACCAGTGGCGGTCTCCCCCCTTGCCGCTGTCTCGGCGACTCCCGCAGCCCCGGCAGCGGCCGCCGTACAGGCGCCGGTGTCTCCCCGTGCCCGCAAGAAAGCGGCGGAACTGGGCGTTGACGCCGCGCGGCTTGCCGGTTCCGGCGTGGGCGGCCGGGTGATCGAAGCGGACGTGACCGCCGCCGCGGGCGCCGCAGCCTCTGTCCGCGCGACGCCTGTGGCGCGGCGCGTTGCGGCCCAGGCGGGCGTGAATCTCGCTGCGGTGGCCGGCACGGGGTCGCGCGGCAAGATAATGAAAGACGACGTGCTCCGAGCCCGGGAAATGCCCGCGACTCCCGGACCACAACTCGCGCCCGCCGTCTCGGGCGACGGCGTGCGGCGCATCCCGTTGACGCCGATGCGGCGCATCATCGCGCAGCGTATGTCGGAGAGCAAATATGCCGCGCCGCACTATTACGTCACCGTCGAGGTGGACATGGGCGCGATCAAGGCGCTCCGCGAGCGGCTGCCGTTTAAGGCGTCGTTCAATGACCTCGTCCTGTTCGCAACGGTGCGCGCGCTGCGCGAATTTCCGCACGTGAACGCGCGGTGGGCGGGCGACGCTATCGAGGAAGTGGCGGACGTCAACCTTGGCGTGGCCGTGGCGATGCCGAACGGACTTGTGGTGCCCGTGGTCCGACAGGCGCAGCACCTGTCGCTCGAAGGGCTTGCGCAGGCGGCCAAGACCCTGGTGGAAAAGACGAAAACGAACAAACTGCTGCCGGACGATTACACGGGCAATACGTTTACCGTGTCGAACATGGGCGTGTTCGGCGTCGAGAGTTTCACCGCCATCATCAATCAACCCGACAGCGCGATTATCGCCGTGGGCGCCATTACCGACCGCGTGGTCGCGCGCGAGGGCGGCATTCATGTCCGGCCCATGATGAAGATGACGATGTCGAGCGACCACCGCGTGATCGACGGGGCGGTGGCCGCGCAATTTATGGGCCGACTGAAACAGATACTCGAGATCGCGGAATTCCAGGTTTAACGCGGGACGCGAACAAGGAGCAGGTCATGCGAGAGTGCGACGTCTTTGTGGTGGGCAGCGGGCCCGGCGGCTATGTCGCGGCCATCCGCGCCGCCCAATTGGGCAAGAAAGTCATCGTGGTCGAACGCAAGGCGCTCGGGGGCGTGTGCCTGAATGTCGGGTGCATTCCCACCAAGACGTTTATCTACTGCGCGGAACTCTACCGGAAAATGCGGCACGCCGACGAATTCGGCCTGAAATTGGACCTCAAAGGCTTTGACCTGAAGAAGGTCGTCGAGCGCAAGAAGAAGGTCGTCGCGGTGAACACGGGCGGGATCGCGGCCTTGTTCAAGGCGCGAGGGATCGACGTCGTGCATGGCGAGGCGCGGGTCCCGGCGGCGGGCCGCGTGCTTGTGGATAAGGAGGAGATCAAGGCCAAGGCGATCATCGCGGCCACAGGCGGGCGGCCTGCGGTGATCCCAGGACTGGAATTCAACCACACAACGGTAATCGACAGCACGGACGCCCTCGAACTGACGAAGCTGCCGAAGCGGATCGCCGTGATCGGCGCGGGAGCCTTGGGCGCGGAATTCGCCTGCGTCTGGAACGCCTTCGGCGCGGAAGTCACCTTGATCGAGATGATGCCGACCGTGCTGCCGAAGTCCGACGCCGAACTCGGGAAGCGGCTCGAGGCGGGGTTGAAGAAGAAGGGCATGGACGTCCGCACCGGCACGAAAGTGGCCAAACTCGAACACCAGAAGAACGCAGTCGTCGTGCACCTCGAGGGGAAAAAGGCCGGGACGGTCACGGTGGACCTTGTGCTGGTTGCCATCGGGCTGCGCTGTAATTCGGAAAGCCTGCTCGACGCGGGTGTGAAGGTGGGCCCCAGGGGCGGCGTCATCGTCGACGACCGCATGGAATCGAGCGTGCCGGGCATCTACGCCATCGGCGACGTGGTGGACAAGACGTGGCTCGCGCACGGCGCTTCCGCCGAGGGGCTGGTGGCGGCGGCCAACGCCTGCGGCGGCAACAAGAAGATGGACTATCGGGTCGTTCCCGCGTGCGCGTTCACGAGTCCCGAAGTCGCCGGTGTCGGCCTGACAGAGCAGGAGGCGCAGGCCCAGGGGGTCCCGGTAAAGACGGGGCGGTTCCTGTTCATGGCGAACGGGCGCGCCCACGCGATGGGCGAGACGGACGGCATGGTCAAGATCGTGGGCGACGCGCGCACGGACGAAGTGATCGGCGTGCATATCATGGGCCACGAGGCGGGCGAGATGATCGCCGCAGCCGCGCTCGCGATGAAGCTCGAGGCCACCGTCGAGGAAATCGCCCACACGATTCACACGCATCCAACCCTGTCGGAGGCGATGATGGAGGCGGCGGAAGATTACTACGGAATGGGCATTCACACGCCGCCGCGCAAGTGAGTGTGTGGCATGGGCATCTTGCCCATCTGGAGGTTCGTGGGTGGGACTCCCATGAACGAATTTTCTATGGACGCCCGGGCGTGTTATGGTTATGCTGGACCGTTGAGTAGCGTTCGCGGCGGTTGCCGCACGGCGGTCCGGCGCGCGCTTGCCGGTGAAACCGGATGAGCGGCGCGGACAACACACGGGAGAAACGCGACCGTGGGACCCCGATATCGAGCCGCGTTTGAGAATTTGATCTGCCTGGCCGTGCTCGTCCTGCTTCCCTGCGGGGCGCTGCTGCCGGGGATCCTCGGCACGCATGTGCCGATGGACCTGCGCGAGGCGCTTTTCGAGGCGCCCTGGCAGGAAGCGCGCCCGGACGGCATCGAACCGGCGCCGTTCTTCCTCGCGCGGGAACAGGGCCGTCGCATCTACTCGGAATTCGCGTTCCTGAACCGCGCCGCGCGCAACCACGAGTCGCTGCTCTGGAACTCGGACGAAGCCGCGGGCGCGCCGTTCCTGGCCGTATGGCGCACGCGCGTCTTCTCGCCGTTCTCTTTGCCGTTTCACTTCCTGCCGCTGCATCAGGCGATGGTGTGGTCGCTCCTGCTGAAAATGATGGCGGCGGGGTTCTGCGCGTGGTACGTCTCGCGCAGGCTCGGCTTTCCGCCGGCCCTCGCCCTCTTCGCCGCGACGGCGTTTCAATTCAGCGCGCCGGTATACGTGTGGGGCGCCCTCCCGATCGCGGACGTGATTGCGTGGCTCCCCTTGCTGCTCATGTTCGCGGAACGCCTCGCGCTCGGCCAACTTCGGGCGTGGCCGCTCGGGGCCGTTGCCGCCGCTTTGATGGCCGTGGGCGGGGACCCGGCGGCGCTGGTGACGCTGTTCCTCTTTGCTGCGGTCTATCTGATTTTGCGCGCGCGCGGTCAGGGACAGGGGGGGCGTATGCGCGGCGCAATCGGGTCTTTTCTCGCCGCATTGGCGCTTGGGTTGGCGCTTGCGGGCGTCCAACTGGCGCCGTATTTCGAGTTTATGGCGCATGGCGCGGCGGATGCCGCCGCGCCGCCCGCGCTGCGGCTTGCGCACTTGACCGCCCTGCTCGCGCCGAGCCTCGCGTCCGCGCGGGAAGCGGACGCCGTGCCCCTGACTGCTTTGCTATATCCGGGGACGGTCTCCCTGTTCCTGCTTGCGCTGTGGTTTGCGGTGCGCCGCTTCACAGAGGAGGCGCTCCGGCGGCGTTTCGAGGGGCTGCTGCTGACGGCGGCGCTGTTCGGGATTGCAGGGCTCGTCGCGGCATATGCCGGTCATACCGCCCTCACGCCGCCGCTGCTGTGCGCCGGCGGCCTGGTTCTTGCCTGGATAGCTGCGGCCGCGCTCGAGGAATGGCACGAACTGAACGCCGAACAGTGCAAGGCCGCGCTGGCAAGACTGCTGTGGGCCGCGCCCGCGCTGCTGGCGCTGCTGTTCCTGGCCCTGTTGCTTCGGGCGGGCCACATCGAGGCCGTGTACGGCGCGTGGCGCGCCGAGGCGGCGGCAGCGGCGGTCTCGGTCGCCCTCATCGCGGCGCTCGTGCTGTTCACCCTGTTCCGCCCCAACCTGCGCGTGGCGGGCTATGGCGCCGTCGCGCTGACGGCGTGCTCCCTGTGGTGGGTCCTTGGCGGCATCGCGCCCATGACCCCCGTGGATCACGTGTTTCCCGAGACGGCGTTCATCCGGGAACTGCGCGCCGCGGACACCCGTATCAGCGGCAGCGAAGGCGTCGCCCGGTGGCCGCTGGCGGCGCACGGCATCCAGCAACTGCGCAATCCCGGCGGCGTCGCGCTGCACCGTTACAACGCTTTCATGGATATCGTGCGACGCGACCCGCTGATGCTCCGCCGCGCCGGATCGCGATATCTACTCCTGACGAAAGACGACATCCAGGGCAATTTCGCGTCCGTCCGCCCCGAGTTAGGCATCCGTCACGTGTTCTCCTCCGGCGCCGTGCTCTTCGAGGACCACGAAGCCAAGCCCCGCGCATGGATGGCCTACGTGTGGCGGCCGGTCGAGTCGTTCGAGCCCGACATCATCGGCTGGAACCGTCTGCCCACCATGGAGACGCCGCTCCTGCCGGAGAAATCGGACGGCGCCGACGCGGAAGCCGTTATCGACGTGCGCGACGAGGGCGCCTTGGTGCGCGTCCGCGTCGATACCCCCCGTCGCGGCGTGCTCGTGCTTGCGGACGCCTGGTATCCCGGTTGGCGGGTCACCATCGACGGCGCGCCCACCGACAGCTTCCCCGTGGACGGCCTCTTCCGCGGCGTGCGCGTCAGTGAAGGCGCGCACGAGATCGTCTTTCGCTACCAGCCGCAATCCCTCGTCGTCGGACTCGCCATCAGCGGCGTCGCCGGGATCATCGTTCTCTACGGCCTCGCCCGCCTCGCCCTCGAGCGCCTGCGCGCCGCGCCGAGCATGTGATCATTCCAGCATGTTGGAAATGTGCGTCGTGTCCACCTCGAATACAAATCCGTCCTTCAAATTTGCCAAGGGGCGAATGCCGGGGTAGCGGTCGGCGCGGCCATAGACCAGGTCCGTGATGAAGTCGCCGCAGTAGCGTCGCCACTGGGGTTCGTAACTGGGTTCCGTATACGTCACGCGGCGCAGCACGATGTACGCCCGGTCAACGCGGCCGATGCGCGGCTTCAGAAAGTCGGCGAGGTTCTCGCGCGTAAGCTGGTACTCCGCGCCTTCGAGGGGAAAGAATGACAGGCAGCGGCGCGGGCCGCGGTACGCAGGCAGGTCCATGAGCGAGTCGCCGATGATAACGTCGCGGTCGGTGGTATTCCGCGCGATCCAGGTCAGCCGTTCGGATCGCGCGACCCGTGCGGCGGGGCTGTCTTGCGGCGTGGTCGCGAGGTCGTACCCGGCGCGAAACACCGCTAGCGCGACCAGCAGCGCCGTCACCGTCTCGATGAGCCGCGGCTGCCCCGGGATGGCGACGATGGCCACCGCCACGAGCGGCGGGATCACGAACACGAGTCCCGGCACGGCGAGACGGGGACCAATCTGGTCGAAGGTGACAAGCGTTCGATAAACGACCAGGAAGCCCGTGTAAACCACGGCCCATATCGGCAATATCCAGCGGTTTCCGGCAAAGACGGTGTTTGCCGCATCGCGCCCACGGCGGCGCAGCACAAGAACGCCCAGGATCAGCACGAGCAACGCCGCGATGAGCCGGCTTTGCGGGTCCGGCGCGATCCACTCGGCGGGCAGCCCACTCTCGAGCGCGGCGGCGTACAGGTCGCGCAAATTGTCGAGCAGTCCACGCGTCGAGGGAGGACGGGGCGGCCCCAGCATGTGCCCGCAAGCGACGTAGTTCCGCGCGAGTATCGGAAGCGCGACGAGCAGCACGCCGAGAGCATACGCGGCGAGTGCGTGTGTGCGCCGTCGGAGACCGTGCGTCTGATGTGCCACCACAATCACGCCGAAAATACACGCGGGCAGCAGGGCGTAGCGCGCGGCGAACGCAAGGGCAAGACACACGCCGGACAACAAGAGAAAACGGTGGCTGTTCCCATTTGTGCCTATGCGCGTGAGGGTGAGAAACCCGAACGCGAGGCAGGCCAGGCCGAGTGATTCGCTCCAAGCGCATATGCCCACAGTGGTCAGCGGCAGGAAATGCAAGAGGATAGCCGTCGTCAACAGCGCGGTTGGCGCGCCATAGAGCCGCCGAGCCAAGAGATACGTCGCGATCAGCGTGAGGCCGTAGCCCAGCGCGGCGACCAGCAGCGCCGCATGCACGATGTGGATCCCCAGACCCGCCAATGCGGCGATGGTGAGCGGGTACAGCGGCGCGTAGGTCGTGTTCGGCGCGTGAAAGTCGTCGACCTCCAGCATGTCGGGGTCATGAAGCTGCAGAACGCCGTGCGAGAGTCCGTTTCCGCGAAGCAGTGATTGCGCCGTGTCGATATAGATGAACGAGTCCGGTGTCAGGTGGAGGGTCCGCGTGAGGGAATGCCAACCGATCAGGAAGACGCAAACGCCCGCCAGGAACAATAGGCCCCAAGGCGGGAGACGGCGGAACAACGGTGTATCCGCGGAGGTCATGTCCGTTCACGCGCGCTCGCGGCGTGATCCCGCGTCGGGGTGCGCGCCCCGTGCGCTACTTCCCCGCAAGGGCCTTTTCCATCTTCTCGGAGATGGGCATGCCCAGCGCGAGCGCCCGCTCGTAATGGCCGCGGGCGGTCTCGATGTCGCGCTTGTCTATCGCGTGCCACCAGCCGAGGTTATAGTGCGCCGGTCCATAATCGGGGTCAATTTCCAGGATGGCCCGCGCAAAATCCATCGCGGCCTCGAGGCGGCCCGCGCGCGCTTCACTCACGGACCAGGCGTTCTTCGCGTCGAGCAACGCGGGATCCAACTCGAGGGCTTTGCGGAAGTAGGCCGCGGCCTCGTCGAAGTTCTTCTTGTGCAACGTCTGAAGACCCAACTGGTACATGCCCGCGGCCTCCTGCACAAAGCCCAACTCGCACAGCAGCGCGGATACCGCGGCATCGACGCAAGCTTCATGGGCCAAGCGGAAGCGCACCCCGCCGTCGTCGGCCCACTGTGACATCGCGCCGCCCTCGATGGAAACGAGGTTCCCGCCGAAATCGGGCAGCAGACCGCCCCGCGGGTTGCCCAGCCGTGTATCCGCGAGCATCGGGTCGGGGGTTACCGTGATCGTGTTCGACCAGCGCAAATGGCCCTTCGGCACGGTGTATAACGCGCCGTCCAACTCCGCGACCAACGTGCCCGCCGGACCGAACAGCCCGAACGTCATCTTGACATCGAGCGCGGCGCCATACCCCGTGTCGCCCAGATGCCGGAACCGCGCCTCCTGCGCCGCGCGCCGATCCTGGTAGCCGGCGGTGGAGCCGAGCGGCGCGACGCGATTGGGCCCGAGCACGTCCGTCAGCCGCGCCGCGAGCCGCTCCTCGAAGACCAGTCCCGCGTCGTAGCCGTCGAGCGCGTCGCGCAACTGGCGGCGGAGCTTGTCATTCACCACCGCCGAGACGCCCGTGCCCAGCACCGTTCCCGCGCTGCCCGCCAATCGCAAGGTCTTCTGGGCGGGCGACATGTCGATGATCGGCTCGACGGACGACGCCCGGAGCGACCATGCGGTCGTCGGGGAGGCGCTCAACACCTCGCGCGCCTGCTCGACGCCCCGGCTCGCGCAACCGACAACGCACACTAACAAAATCACATTTAAGCCCCACACCAGCATCTTCTTCATGACCGTGCCTCCCGCGCGGCGAGTTTCGCCCGGCGCCTGCACGCATCCTACCACGCGGCTTCCCGGCGCGCCAAGCAAGCAAGCGACCGTCCATGTCGTCCACACTGTCCATATCGTCCTGATGCTTGCACGCATGCCGCCGTTGTGAAAGAATGGCCGTCGTGCGCGGGCGTAAGGCCCACGCGCTCGCTGTCGGCAGGAGGGGTCATGGACTGGAAGGGCAGGCCGGTTGTTGTAACGGGGGCCGGGGGCTTCATCGGGAGTCATCTCACGGAACGACTCCTGCGCCTTGGCGCGCGCGTGCGCGCGATGGCCCACGGCGATCCTCGGCAACACCCCGGTTGGCTCGCGCACGTTCCCGAGGAACTTCGCGGGCAACTCGAAGTTGAAGGAGGCGATCTGCGCGATTTCCCGACAGTCCGGCGCCTCATCGCGGGCGCGGACACGGTGTTCCATCTGGGCGCCGTCACCAGCGTGGCCTACTCGTATCAGAACCCTCGGGAGACGTTCGAAGTCAACGCGTTAGGCACACTCCACGTGTGCGAGGCGTGCCGGGACGCAAGTGTGCGCCGACTGGTCCATACTTCAACGGCGGGCGTATACGGCAATGCGCGGGATGATCAACCGATTACGGAAGACCACCCCGTGGCCGCCTGCAACCCCTACACCGCGGGCAAGCTTGCCGGCGACATGGCGGTTCAGACCTACTGCCTGTCCTATGACCTGCCGGGCGCCACCATCCGCCTGTTCAACGTCTACGGCCCCCGCATGGGCTCGTATCTCATCATGCCCACCGTCATCACCCAACTGATGCAGGGGTCCGAACTGCGCCTGGGCGACCTGACGCCCATTCGTCCTTTTGTTTA
The DNA here is from genome assembly GCA_029556545.1 of Candidatus Hydrogenedentota bacterium. Taxonomy (GTDB): domain Bacteria; phylum Hydrogenedentota; class Hydrogenedentia; order Hydrogenedentales; family JAGMZX01; genus JAGMZX01. The sequence continues at coordinate 3,917 of JAKQEQ010000134.1, read as the reverse complement.
CGTCGACGATATCCTCGATGCGTATCTCGCCATGGCCGATGCGGAATGCGTTGTCGGAGAGGTGGTGCATTTCGGTTCGGAGCACTCGATAAGCATGGCGGCCCTGGTTGCCCTGATCGCCGACCTGATGGGGGTGACGCCGCGGATCATAGAGGAACCCTCGCGGCTGCGACCACGGAGAAGCGAAATATACCGGGTGCGCGTTGACTGCGGGAAAGCGCGCCGGCTGCTCTCGTGGACCCCCTGCGTTTCGCTCGACACGGGGCTGCGCGAGACGATCCGCTGGGTTCAGCAAGGGGGCTATACATCTGTTAAGGATGCCTGACGACAATTGATTTTATTGGTCGAGAATGATATACTTTACAAATTGTCAAGAATTTAGTATATTATGTACGCAGCGGGAATGAGAAGAAGGCATATACGATACTCCCTGCCCCAGGCCGCGTGGCAAGCGTAAGTGGCCAGGCGGCAGGCGACTGACCGCAATATTAGGAGTTGCGCGCGCCGAGCGGATGGGATATGATGCGTAAAGACATATCCATATCGGGAGTGGGAGTGTGTGTCTCGACCGGATTGTCGTTTTCGCACGATGGCGGTGCATTGATGGCTAGACGAGCACAGTGTGGGCGGTATGCGCTTTGCGCATTCCTTGGCGGCGCGCTCTGCCTGGGATTGCTCGATCTGCCCGCTTTCGCACAGAGCCCGCAGATGGGGGTGTCAAACGCGAAAGGGGCGGGCATCCCATTTCAGGAAAAGACGTTGCGCGCCCTCGTGCGCCATCACGGCGACTACCTTGACGAAAAACACATGTTTCTTGTCGAGGAGGAAGACGGCATCGTCACCTTCAAGCTTCGCAAGAACGAACGTGCGCCGGGCGGTCCGCAACTGTATATCAGTCCGGAGACCGGCGAGGACGAATCCGTAATCCGCTTCAAGGCGGAGGAAATGCTGGCGCGGGTCCGCTCGGAAGTGCTCCTGACCGCGGCGCCGAACTACGTGAAGAATCCGGGCCAACGGTATCGCATCACGGTGGAGGGGATTGGCTTGTCTCCGGAGTATGGGCGGGTCTTCGAGGTGGATGCTTACGACGCCATAGACGCCGTGTACGCGGAGATAGCGAAAGTGCTTTCGGACACGCACGGCATCCAGCGCGAAGCGCTCTATTACGGTTTGCAGGTGGGGCTGCAATGGCTCAACGAAGACCAGCGCTTTCCTTCGTCCCTTCCGCTTACCGTGATGCGGGGCAGAGCGGGCCAGCGATATATCCGCGGGCAATACCTGAGCCGCGGCGACGCGTACCGACTGCAGCGATTCGAATCCGAGCAGGGAGAACAGCGGTTCATCCGCGTTCAGAGGCCGGTAACCCCCTCGAGCCGGACGGTGACCCCGGCATCACAGGCGCCGTCCTATCGGCGCGGGCGTCCGACGACTGTCGAGCGCGGTCAGGCGCCCAAGCCCACGCCATACAGGGGCCGGGAAGACCTCGTACCGGTGGACCCGCGGGAACAGCGCATGCGCGGCCTTCGCGATCCACAGCCGCGCCGCGAGAAGCCCGGCATGCCCGGCAAACCATTGACCGTCCCGGAACAGCCCTATGCCGCGGTGGACGCCGCAAGCATGGAGAATCTGGAAATCATCATGGGCGAACAGGCGTCGCCGTTGACGCTACGGTCGATGACAGGGCCGTAAGTGCGTGAGACGATCGGGCCGCGGAAGGCGGCCCGAAGTTATATGCGGAAGGAAGAATGAGACCTATGGTTCGCAAGACAAAGACGGACCCATCACGGAGGCTGCCTTCTATGAAATCACAGTACCAGTGCGCCTGCTTGGTGTGTGCATTCGCCGTCCTGGCGCTTGTCGCCGCCGGTTGCGCCACTTCGGGCCGGGCCGGCGACGGGATCATCATGCTTGGCGAGAAAGGCCAGAATCGACCCGTGACCCCCGCGGAAATCGATGTCATGTGCGGGCTCGAACAGCCGTACTACTTGCAGGTGGGCGACGTGGTCAACCTCGATTTCGCCCTCCGCAGCATGCGGACGAATGAGGTGCCGTGGGATTACCGGATCGAGGTCGGCGACAGCATGGAGGTTCGGCTTTCGCCGCGACCCGTCGAACCGGGCGAATACAAGCTCGAGATCGGCGACGTGATCGGCATCTCCTTCCTCGACAACTGGCAGCTCAATGTCACGCGCACGGTCCGGCCCGATGGCATGATCACCGCGCCCGAGGTGGGCGACGTCCAGGCCCGCGGCCTGACCCCCCTGCAACTGCGGGACCAACTCAAACAGGTGTACGCCAATTCGGGCCTTATCGAGGGCGAGCCCCGCGTCACGGTCAACGTCGATTTCGTCAATATGGACCGCTACGACGACTTCAGCCGCGACGTGATTGTCCGGCCCGACGGCGGGATCAGCCTGCCTGGTGTCGAGCAGAACATGCGGATTGCCGGGTTGACGGTCACCGACGCGGCGGCCCTCATCGAGACCGAGGCCGGCAAGGTCATGCAGAACCGGCCCATTGCGGCGCTCATCATCTTCCCCGCGGTGGACACCAGCGTGCTCAGCGGCATGACCGCCGCGGTTCAGGTGCGGCCGGACGGGCAGGTTTCCGTGGCGCGCTTGGGTAACGTGGCGGCCGCGGGTTACAGCCTGGAGGAACTCGTGAGCGCGATACAGCAGCGTTGCGAGGGACTGATTCACAATCCGGTCGAGGTCAACGCGGACGTGCTGAAGGCCACGGGCGGCCGCATCTACGTGGGCGGCGAGGTCAATCAACCGGGCGTGTATCCGCTCGAGGGCGCGCCGACCGCGCTTCAAGCGGTGCTCATGGCCAATGGGATCAAAGACACCTCCCGGTTGAACAACGTCATCGTGTTGCGCAGGAACCCGAACGGCAAGCCGTACGTCTTCAACACGAATCTGCGCGTGGCCCTGACGCGCGGCCACACGGACAACGACATCATGCTCCGGCCCTTCGACACGGTGTACGTGCCGAAGAAGACCGTGTCGAAGCTCAACCTCTTCGTCGAGCAATACATCGAAGAAGTCGTGCCCTTCAACCCGACGCTCGGCATAAGTTCCCATTACTACCTGAACGAGCAAGAGGTCGATTCGAAGAGCAAGAACATCAATTTCAGCACCGGACTCACCGGCATTGCTGACGTGTTAAACCCGTAATCATCCGCCTGAACAGCGGAAGGGAGGAAAGCCGCCGCGCGTCGCCGCGACGCCGCCGGAAGGAACTTAGAGGAATCGACGCCATGGACCAACGGCAATTCTTTGTACGCGACGTGCTGACCGTCATCTTCAAACGGATCAAGCTGATCCTGTTCTTGCCGATTCTGATTTTTGCGGTCGTCTTCGTCGGGAACTACCTGTGGCCGCCCACGTATGAGTCCATGGCGAAGGTGCGCCTGGTCCGCGGGCGCGAGGTCTCCCAGACCGATCCCACGGTTACCTCGAGCGGCCAGGACATGACCATGATCTCGCTGACGGTCGAGGACCTCAACTCCGAGATCGAACTCGTTCACAGCCGCGACCTCCTCGAGACGGTCGTGCGCGACATGAAACTCGAGGAGCACCCGGACTTCCCCTACGGCAGCGGCCCGTTGCGCGCGCCGTTCCTCGCGACGCGGGCCTTTGTCGCCACGCTGCTCGATATCTTGCAGATAAGGAAGAAGCCGGACGGGACCGAGCTGGCGATGCAGCAGCTCAACGAAGCGTTGATTGTCGAGCCTGTGCGCGATTCGTATGTTCTCGAGATGCGGTGCCGCCTTGGTTCGCCCGCCTTGGCCCGGCAGGTGCTCGAGAAAGCCGTCGAGGTTTTCAAGAGCCGCCACATCGACGTCTTCCGCACCCCCGAGAGTAGCGGCTTCTTCGAACAAAAGAAACGCCAGACGCGCGAGGCGCTCGACAGGG
>JAKQEQ010000116.1 GCA_029556545.1 Candidatus Hydrogenedentota bacterium | reverse complement strand
GACGGCTGTCGTGATCGCGCCGAGCGCCAAGCTGAGCCAGTTGATCGCGATTAAAGGCAATCCGGGCAAAGGCGAATTCGTGCACGACATCGCGTTCCGCAACCTGACGTTCGCGTACAGCGACGCCCCGCCGACGGACGGGGCACCCGTGAACGGGCCGACGGAAAGCTGGCAGCACCAGGCGGCCAGCGGGTCGGACGGTCTCGTGACCGCCGAGGGCGCGCACCGCGTCACGTGGGACACCTGCGTCATCGCGCACACGGGCAATTATGCGTTGCGTTTCAACGACGGGTGCGTGTCGAATCGGATCGCCAACTGCACGATCGAGGATCTGGGCGCGGGCGGCGTCTGGATGGGCGCTTCGAACGGTCACGTCGCAAAGGGCGAGACCCTCAAACGCCGGGTGATCAAGACGCTCGCGCCGCGTTCGACCGCGTTCAACGTGATCGACAACTGCGTGATCCGCAAGGGCGGCCTGTTCAACCCCGAGGGCACGGGTGTGGCGCTGACGCATGTGTCTGACTCGAAGGTGACGCACTGCGAGATTTACGACTTCTACTACACGGGCGTCTCCGTGGGGTGGACGTGGGGCTTTCAAGGCAGTGTCGCGCAGCGCAACGAGGTCGCGTTCAACAAGATATATGACCTCGGCAAGGGCATCATGAGTGACATGGGCGGCGTCTACACGCTCGGCACGAGCTACGGCACGACGGTGCACGACAACGTGATCCATGACGTGTGGGCCTATTCTTACGGCGGGTGGGCGCTGTATACGGACGAGGGGTCCGAGGGCATCGTGATGGAACGCAACCTGTGCTGGAACACGACGGACGGCGGTTTCCACCAGCACTACGGCGCGGGCTGTATCATCCGCAATAACGTCTTCGCATGGAACAAGAAGCTCGGCGCGGTACGTATGGCGCGCCAGGTGGTGCAGGACGTCCCCTGCACGTTGCACTTTGTGAACAACGTTGTCGTGGTGCGCGAGGGACCGCTCGTCGGGCGCGGGCCGCGCGGCGTGGGCGGGATCTGGGCCGGCAACCTTTGGTACGATTACTCGGGCAAGCCGGAACTCGACAGCCTCGCGTGGGACGCGTGGCAGACATGCGGCAAGGAGGTCGGCGGCCGGTACGCCGATCCGCTCTTTGAGAACGCCGATGCGTGCGACTTCCGTCTCAAGCCAGAATCCCCGGCCTTTACGCTCGGCTTCAAAGCGTGGGATTACACGCAGGCGGGGCTCCGCAAGAAGTAAGCAAGCCAGCAAGTTGTTGTGGAGTGCGGGAGCTTG
>JAKQEQ010000106.1 GCA_029556545.1 Candidatus Hydrogenedentota bacterium | reverse complement strand
TTCACCTTCACCTTCACCTTCACCTTCACCTTCACCCTCGCCTTCACCCTCGCCTTCACCCTCACCTTCGCCTTCGCCTTCGCCCTCGCCTTCTCCCTCACCCTCACCTTCTCCCTCACCCTCACCTTCTCCCTCACCCTCGCCCTCACCCTCGCCCTCACCCTCGCCCTCGCCCTCGCCTTCACCTCCCGCACCCAGGACCGTGAACGGCGACAGGCTGAGCCATGCGTTGTCCGCGTTCAGGAAGTCGCCGCCTGCGTAGTACAGGCCCGCGAGGTTCAGGGCAGCGCCGTCCGTGTTCGTCTGATGACTGCCGGACCAGATGTCCGGCGCGGGCAGCAACAGCGAAGCGCCGTCCGCGTTGATATTGGCGGCGTGCGCCGGGCAAAGGGCCAAAGCTGCCCACAGCGCCGCCGCAACAAGGAAACAGGTATTCACTCGCATCGTCTTGTCTTCCCTTCAAGGTCAGCCCGCAATGCGCCGCTGGGATATTGCATGTCTCGGCCGCATGGGTGCGTTTTGGCGCGCATGTCAGTTTACGTCCGTATCTTCCAGGTTTGCTGTGTTGAAGGAGGCAGAGCCCGCGTTCTGGATGGTTCCTTTCACGGCGGAGTGGGCGATGCCCGCAGCCGTGCTGTTCAGGTTGACATTGCCCAGAATTGTCGAGCGGTAGATGCGCGCCTCCGCGGTGCAGGTGAAGCCGGTTCCCCAGCGGCAGTCCTCCATCCGGCCGCCGAAGGTGCCGCCCCAGGAAGAGCCCGTCATCCGGCAACCGGAGAACAGCCCGCTCGCGGTGCCGTAGTCGCCGCCGAAGGCATAGGAGCCGCCGGTGCAGTTGGTGAAGGTCCCGCTCGCCACGCCGTAGTAGCTGGCGAAGGATCCGTCGCCGCCGGTGCAGTTGGTGAACGTGCCGCTCGCCACGCCGACGCCGCCGCCGAAGGCTTGAATACCGCCGGTGCAGTTGGTGAACGTGCCGCTCGCCGTGCCGGCGAAGCCGCCGAAGGCGTAGTGGCCGCCGGTGCAGTTGGTGAAGGTCCCGCTCGCCGTGCTGTAGAAGCCGCCGAAAGCGTAGCCGCCGCCGGTGCAGTCCTCATAGAAACCCGCGTATTCCACCTCCGTCCGCATCGGGCGGTTCGTGGCGCGGAACTCACAATTGCGGATGCGGGTCTGCGGCGGTGAACCGGTATGATCTGTACCATCGTTCCAGGTGGCGTTGGGGTAGTAGGCGTGAATGGCTGTGCTGGACCCGGTATAGTGCAACACGAGGTTCTCTATGCGGACGTTGCTCGCGGTTTGGACCAGGACATTGTCCGCACGGTAGACATATTGATCGTCACGGGCGGTGGAGAGGCCCGCGAGGTCCACGAAGTCCGTGTCCATCGTGAGCGGGCTCGCGCCGAGGTCGTAGTTTCCCGGCGGCACCAGGACCACGGCGCGGTTGGTGGCGCTCAACGCGCTCTCGAACGGCGTGAGCGCCTTGGCCTCTGCGTAGGTCTCCCGCAACTTCGTGCCGTTCTCCTGCGCATCCGCTGCCGTCTCGACGACGATATAGGCCTCGGAAGCCCGCGGCAGTTTCTCGTCCAACGCGGCCTGCGCCGCCGTGCTCACGGGCTTGTCCAAATCCGCTGTGTCGTCCACGCTGCCCAAGCCCACCTGCGCCTTTGTCACGGCGTGGGGGTTGGACGTGCCGCTCTCGTGCGCGGCGAGGTCCGCGTCATCCGCCTTGGCATCGAGCGCGGTCTGCATGGCGGCGCTCACGGGCTTGCTCAGGTCCGCGGTGTTGTCCACGTCGCCGAGCCCGACCTGCGCCGCTGTCACCGCGTGAGGATTCGAGGTGTCTCCGGTGTGCGCGTCGAGGTCCGCGTCGTCCACCTTCGCGTCGAGCTGCGGCTGCAGGGGGCCGAGCGCCCCGTCCAGCGACTCGAATTCCCAGTTGGCCACGCTGCCGTTGCCGATCGAGGAGGCATCCACCGAGGTGACCGCCGCGGCCTGCAGTGCGAAGGGCACGCTGTGCACGCGGACCCGCTCCGGGAACAGGTCATCCAAGGCGTTGGTGTCCGGAGGAACATCCGTGTCGATGCCCAGTTCATACCAGACTTCCGCGGCCGCGAGCGCGTCGGCAGGCAGGTCCACGGCCAAGTTGAACAGGCCCGCATCCGAGACCTCGACGAAGCCGAGTAGGTCCGGCCCGAACATGATCCCTCCCAACGCGGCATCATAGAAACGCACCACATAGGCCCGCGGACCCGCCAGAGGTTCGCCGTCCGGCCCGGTGAGCGCGCCGTGCAGGTTGATGGTCTCGGGCGGCTCGGCCCACGCCGCTGCCGTGAGTACCGCCGCCAGCACAACCGCGGCCGCGGGCATCCAATTCCAGAAGAGGCTTCGACTTGTCATGGCATGGAACTCCCTATGTTCTTTGATCGTGTGTATTCCGCTGAACGAAACCAACCGCCCTCTCCCCCCGCCCGTACCCCGTGCAATTCTCGACCGGCGTTTACATGCGCGGGTGGCGGTCCAAGAGTGAAGCACCCGCTGGATTCATTATGTAGGTGTTGATGCGGGTTGTCAAGGGGTTCTTGGGCAGGACTTCCCCCAAAATTTTCGTAGATTGGATGGCGTTACGTGACGCCTTCAGCAAAGAGGGTAAGTTGAGCATTGTTCACGGCTCGGATGCGGGACACGGGAGCGCCCGGGTGCCTGGCAAACAGGGCGCGCAGGCCATCGGCCAAGGCGTAATACTTGAAGTCCGGTATGCCGAAGAGGCGTTTGGCGGCCTGCTCGACGTATTGGGCCATGACACGCAGGCGACAATCATGGTCCAATATACAGGCGGAGAAGAACATGACGGCAAGCAACAGGGGCAGCAGGTTGCGCAATCCCTGATACTTGAGCACACGCACGTTCTCGAGGTCATAGCAGGCTTGACATAGCGGATGGTCTCTTCAATAGCCCAGCGCCGCAAGTAAGCGCGCACCAGCCGCCACAGGCGCTTGAAGCTGCGTCCCGGGTCCTCCGTCGTCAGCAGCATAAGCGGTTCCGGGCCAAAGCCGTCGATCACCACTAAATACAGGGGCCCCTCGCGCCCCGGCAATCGCACGGCCTGCGCGCCGAAGCGCAGCGTGTACGTCTCTTCGCGACCGTCCACGATCTTGACGATCGTTTGCGTGAAACGACGCCGTACCCTCGCCACGGCTTCACTGGCGAGCAGCGTCTCGCCGCGCACCACCACGTCGCGGTTGCCTACGAGGCGAAACAGAAAGCGGGCCTTGCGGTCCAGCAAGGGCTCGAACAGATGGATGCGGTCGCCGCCCCGGTCCATCACCCAAAGCCCGCGGTCCCCTACATGCGCGCGCACCGCGTCCACGGCCCGAAGAACCTCGTCGTTCTCGCTCACGAAGCCCGGCGCATTTGACGAATACAACCGCTGATACAACGGCACCACGCGCTCCGTGCCCAGCTCTGCCCCCATCACGTGCAGGGTCCAATACCCCGCGGACAATTCGTGCGCGCTGCCGTCGCGCACCGTGGCCAGATACTCCATCTTTTTCGCATACTTCTTCGCCACGTCGCTCGGGTCGATAACCAACAGCGTGTCCCGGCCCACCTGCGGCGCCGCCAGGCGCAATACATTGTCCTGAACCACCCCTTCGAGCTCCGGCCGCTGGAGATTGCGCGACAACCGCATATGCGTCTTGCGCACAGCGATGGATTCCTGCAACGTGCGCGCCACCTCCGTCAACAGCACCGAGCCCGACGCTTGAATCCCGTAAATCATCTCCGCCACGAATCGTTGCGCCACCACGCCCAATCCCGCTGAAACATCCCCCGAAAATCGTCCTATCCGTGCTCGCAATCGCCGCGCCGTCTTGCTACCATACATTGCCGGTGACTCCTTGATGTGGTTGAGGTTAGGTTTTCTTCTGACCCCCATCTTGACCCATCAAGGAGTCCCGTTCAATCCCCCGTTCACCTTCAACACATCCCCCAAAAATTACGCCAGACACCTCCAAAGACCGCCAACCTACTGACCCCCAATAACTTACCCCACTCTACCCGAAATTTCTGGGGGAACTCCTGGCGTAGAATGCTTTTTCCTCATAGATTCCTCCAAGACCCTTGGTCGAATTTCCCGTTGCACCCACCGCGCTTAATCCGGCGACGGGCCCGGGCAGAAGCCGTCTTCCGTGCCTTCGCCCGGGCAATAATGGTAGCCGCCGGAGTTGCAAAAATGGATGACGCGCAGACGTTCCGTCAGGTTGATCAGGTGGTCTTCGTTCTGGTCCGCCGAGTGGGGCGCAGGCTGTCCGAGAATACTCGTGCACGGCTTGCCGCTTTGGGCGAAACGCGGCCGCGGGCATACACACCATGGCCTCTACCGGTCTGAGATTCGGGGAACCGCGGGCGGTGCGATGCTCGCACGCGGTTCTTGACGGCGACACGCCTCATATCGTCTTGTGGCCCAGCGACACAGGGCACGCCGACCATCACGGCGAACATCTACACGCATCTGGACCTCCGCGACGTGGCCGGCGCGGTCCAGAGCCTGCCATCGATGACGACGACCAGGGCTGTCGAGGCGGTCAAGAACGGCGGTCGAAATCTTCCCCTGTTTCTTCCCCTCGATGACGGCTTTTCGATGCGAAATCCCGCAATTCTCCGCAATTCTCTGCAAGACCGGCATAGCGACACAGCACGACCATTATCCACATACCTATTACAACAAATCGGCGAACTTGCGAAGGAAATCGCGTGTTTCTATGGATTCTGAGGCGGGAAATGGATGGTCGGGACGGCCGGATTTGAACCGGCGACCCCTTGACCCCCAGTCAAGTGCGCTAAACCGGGCTGCGCTACGTCCCGACGATAGTTAAGAGCTTTTCTTTCAAGCGCTTACGCACCCGCGCCCTCTGGAATCCGCCAAAGTGTAACGGCAAATCTGCCGTCCTTCGCTGGTCCGCGCCCGCCTGAAAGATTCAGCGTCTGACTGTGCCGTTATCCACCGTATTTCCGGGCTACAGTCATGCAAGAACACTATCATACGACCAGCGACGATGTCAAAAAGCGGCGGCGCCAGCAGGCGCATGATTCCGTATCCACGCCGGTCTCAACCCCGAAGAGTCCAAAAAAAGATGCCCCCGACAGGAGGCACAGAGAGATGAAAGGCAGTATGAACGAGGGGTTGGAGAATGATCGTCTATGAGTGTGTGTCTACCTCAACTGTCGGGGGCCAAAGCCTGTGCTCGGACACATTATACCATATTTTCTTGAAAAATCAAGTGTTTTGCGGGGTGTGCGTAACCACAGTAAAATCAATGAGTTACAGAATCCAGCGCCTTCGAGATCGCGCCCGCGGTGATCCCGCCGTGCGACGCATTCCAGCAGGGTTGGCCGTCTCGAAGCAGGATGAGTTGGGGCGACTGGTGCGTAATCCCGAGGCGCGTCGCAAGCTCGTTCGAGACCGGGCGCGATTCGATAACCTTGACCAAGTGGAAGGGCGGCGCGTCGCCGCCGGCCTCTGCGAGATACCCCGCGACCTCGCGGTACGCCGCCGCCGAAATCGGACAACGCGTGCTGTGTTTGAACCACGCGATCACGCCCGAACGCGCCGCGTCGAGCGCCGCGTCCAACTCGTCGATGGTGGTGATTTCCTTCACTCCGAGAGACTCCAGGGTTGTCGTGCCCATACCTCGTAACACGCCTGAAAGCCAATCGTGCAGCCGTGCCATGCCACGTTCCTCATCCAATAGAGACGGCGCAATTATAACGTGTACCGCCACGGAACTGAAAACGGCGCCGCAGCCACGCGGGAATGCAATACTCGAAGCATGTTCGCGAGACGGATTTACCGCGTTCGCTTGCGCCGCCAAGCAGGGCGCGCCTATGATCCCGGCGGGCATTGAGGCGCATCGGAGATAAAGCATGCAAGCCGTTCAATGGGTCGCGCCGCGGCAGTTCCGCGTGGTCGAGATGGAGAAACCCGTCCCGAAGCCTCACGAGGCGCTGGTGCGGGTCGAATCGGTGGGCGTATGCGGGTCGGACGTGCACTACTATCTCGAAGGGCGTATCGGCAACCAGATATTAACCGAACCGACCATTCTCGGCCACGAATACGCGGGCGTGGTCGAGGCCGTGGGCGCCGAGACGGACCCGGCGCTCGTGGGCAGGCGGGTCGCCGTCGAGCCGGGCGTTTCCTGCGGGCGCTGCGAGTGGTGCCGCACGGGCCATTACAACGTTTGTCCCGAGATACGCTTTCCGGGCGGGCCGGGTTGCGACGGGGCGCTGCGCGACTACATCGCCGTGCCGGCGAGGAACTGCCACCCCGTGCCGGACGGCCTTGGCGCGGCGGTCGCGGCCATGCTCGAACCGCTCGCCGTGGCGATCCACACGGTCGAACTCGCCCAGGTAAGACCCGGCGAAACCGCCGCGATCATCGGTCTGGGAAGTATCGGGCTGCTGACGGCGCAGGTCCTGAAGCACAGCGGCGTTCACGTGCTCTACGGCGCGGACCTGCTCGCCTATCGCGTCGCCGCGGCGGCGCGTTACGGCGTGGACGTCGCCATCGACGCCGCCCGCAAGGACACGGTCGCCCGCATACGGGAACTCACCGGCGGGCGCGGCGTGGATATCGCCATCGACTGCTCGAACCGGGGCGAGCCCCTCGCCCAAGTATGCCGCATCGCCCGGCCCGCCGGGCGTTGCGTGCTCACGGGCATTTCGGGCAACGAGACGGACGCCCTCGCCGTCAGCGACGCGCGGCGCAAGGAACTCACGCTGCGCTGGTGCCGCCGTTTCCGGCACAACTATCCGACGGCCATCGCCCTGGCCGCCTCGGGCAAGGTGGACGTGCTTTCGTTGATCACGCACTCCTTTTCGCCCGCGAACACCGGCGAAGCGTTTGAACTCGTCGCCGCCAACGCCGATAATGTGATCAAAGCTTCCATCGACTGGTAGCCGTTTCGTGGAGTAACACGGCGTCCGACGCCCCACCGGAGAACGCATCCCATGCGCATCGTGAAAAGGATTCTGCTCGGGCTGTTGCTGCTTATCGTGCTGCTTGTCGCGGCGTTTGTCACGTTCATCGGCCCGTGGCCGACCTACGCCTCCTCGAACTTCGAAAGCGCCGACTACTATCGCCGTGCGCTGCGCGACATCGCGACCGCCGCGGCGGCAAACGAATTCAGCGACGCCCCCGGCCCGCTTCTCGCGGGCTGGGCCAGTCGCGACATTACGCCGAAGCCGGGCACGCCCATGGGCGGCTACGGCGCGCGCTTCAACGTCACCCCGTCCAATCTCCTGTTCGATAAATACGAAGGCGACAAGAACGCGACCGGTGTGCATGATCCCCTCCATGTGAAGGCCCTCGCCCTCGGCGACGGACGCGACACTGCGGTCATTGTCGGCGCGGATATGCTGATCATCCCCCCGAATATAGCGGCGATGGTCCGCGAGCAGGTCGCCGCCGCGACGCCCCTCACCGAACGGCATATCCTCTTCGGCGCGAGCCATACCCACTGCGGCCCCGGCGGATTCGCCCCCGGCATCGCCGCGCGCATCACCGGCGGCAAGCACGACCCCGAGTTGGTCGCTATGATCGCGAGGCAATTCGCCGAGGCGATCATCGAGGCCTACAACACCATACAACCCGCGCGCCTGGCCCACCGGGGCGTCGACGCGTCCCAGTTCATCCGCAATCGCGCCCGGGACGCCGGCGTCGATTCCGAACTCAGCTATCTCTCCATCGAGCGCGACGACGGCACACGGTGCTTTCTCGTCAGTTTTTCGGCCCACCCGACCATCCACGGCGACGACATGCTCGAATTCACGGCGGAATACCCCGGCGCGCTGATGCGCGCCCTCGCGCGTGACACGGGCGCGGAGGTCGTGTATCTTGGCGGCGCGCTCGGCAGCATGGGCCCGCGCGCTCCCGAGGGACGCACCCCGCACGAGCGGGTCAACGCCATGGGCGAGGGCTTGGCGCAACTGATCGTCGGCGATTTGGCACGAATCGGTTCTCAAGACTATCTCTACACCGCTGATGTTGCCTCGATTGGCGTCCCCCTCGGGATGCCGCCCCTCCAGATGCGCCCCGGCGGCACGAAATGGCGATTATCGCCGTTCGTGGCCAAGCTGCTGGGCAACCCGATGGAGGGCTGGATTCAGGGCGTCCGCGTCGGCGACCTCGTGTTTTTCGGCGCGCCCTTCGACCTCAGCGGCGAGACCAGCGCCGAATGGAAGCGGTGGGCGGAGCGAGAAGGCATCGACCTCTGGACCTCGAGCTTCTGCGCCGCTTACTGCGGCTACCTTTCCCCGGACAAGTACTACAACGTCGAGCCGCTCGGTTACGAAACCGGCTTCATGTCGTGGTGCGGCCCCGACGCCGAGGCTTATTTCACCGCGCTGCTCGAACGCACCGTTGAGGCGATCCGGCCCGCCGCCGCGGCGACACTCCGCGATGCCGCATGAGCGAACCCGTTAATCAGCCTGGGAGCGAAACGCCGCCCGCGGCGGAGTGCCTGGAAACGGCGAGGAATGAAAGGGGCGGGATGCGGGAACCGCCGCGATGGAGAACCGCGCTGGCGTTGTTGGGCATGGGGATCGCCGTTCTTCTCGCCGGGGACGCCATCGAACGCCAGCGCAGCGCGCGGCAACCGTGGGCCAACGGCATCCTGATCCCCGAAGGCGAACTGGAGATCGAGGACGCCCTATCGATAATGACACGTCGCGCACCGCACGATGCCGCCGTGTCGATCGCGGACCGGATCGAGCAGCGTTTCGGGACGGTCGCCCAGGACCCCGTGTTACGGGATGCCCTCGAAAGGCTGCGGGAAAACGAAGCGCGCGCGGAATACGTGGTCTTCGCCCCGATTCCCCGGGACATGGAGCGCGGGTTGCTCTCTTCCGGGCGCTTCCCCGAGGCGGGATCGCCGGAAGTGCTCGCGGGGACGTTGGCGCGGCGCGACGCCTTCACGCTGGACGGAACGACCTTTCGCGTCGTCGGGCGGATGGACGGCTACGCCGCGCCGTTCCTGTTCACGTACCTGTTGCCGGATCACGAGGCGTTTCGCCCGCTGTTCACCGCCGAGACGGGCGCGACGCGCGGCTGGATGCATCCCGACGGCGGGCGCGCGCCCGTGGAAGCGGACGATGCGTCCGAGGAGGCCGGAGAAACCGACGAGACGAAGGCGACCGTCTTGGGGGGCGTGGGACTCATTGAGCCCATGCTCAGCCTGATGGGGATCGCGGGGCTCGCGTGTGTCGCGTGCGGCGGCGCGCTGTTGCTGACGCGCGTGTGGCGCGCACTGCACCAACGCGGCGTGCGGTGCGGGACCCCGATCTTCGAGGAAATCGCGTCGCGACCGCGCCTCTGGGTCGCACTGCACATGGGCCTGTACGCCCTCTTCTTCGGCGCGATGCTCTTTGGGCTCGCGCGGCCGCTTTGGAGCATGACCCTCACCGGCCTCGTCGCCGGGATATTCATGGAGGGCGAACTCGCGTACATCGGGCAGGCGTATGCGGCGGCCAACATCTGGCAGGCGGCGCTTGCGACCTTCCACCACAACTATGTCACCGCGACCCTGCTCTTCACGTTGCTGGCCTCCGTTATCGTCCCCGGCATCGGGGTGATCAAGACCGCGGCCAGCCTGGCGCTTGTCGGCTTCGTCATGACGCCGCTCTGGACCGACACCTTGGGCGGTTACTCGTACCACTGCGTCACGATGGTTCTTGAATTCGAGGCGTATATCCTGGCGTGTTTCGCCGTATGCGTTTATTTCGTCTGCTTTTTCCGAGGAATGTCCGGCGGCGCGTTCCTGGCGCAGATGGCCCGCGGCGTAGGCGCGATGCTGGGGGCCGCGCTGTGGTCCGGGCTGTTACTCGCGTGCGCGGCGGGTTACGAGGCCGCCACGTTGATCCTTTTCCGGTTCTGATGTGCGCACGCGGGTAACGAGATCGGCGAGGCCGATCACGCCCGTGCGTCGAGTTCCTCCCAGCGCGCATACAGCGCGTCGATATGCGCCTTGGCTGCTTCGAGCGCGCCGAGCGTTTCCCGGATGTCGCCGGGGTTACGCCGATAGAAGGCGGGGTCGCCCAGCGTCTCCTCGAGCCGCCGCCTTTCCGCCTCGGCGGCGGCAATGGCGTCCTCGATACCGTCGAGTTCCTTTTTTTCGAGGTAGGTCAGCCGCGGCGATCGCGGTCCGGGCGCGTCATCGCGCGCCTGCGCGCTTTTCTTCGTATCGCCCTGCTCGGACGCGGCTTCGGCGCGCTTTCGCTCGCAATAAAGGAGGTAGTCGTCGTAATTGCCGGTGATGTGGACGATGTGCCCGCCCGTCTCGAAGACGAGCAAATGGGTGCATACGCGATTCAGAAAGTAGCGGTCGTGACTGACAATGATCGCGCAGCCGTCAAAATCCAGGACGGCCTCTTCGAGCACGCGCAGCGTGTATAGATCGAGGTCGTTCGTAGGCTCGTCGAACACCAGGAAATTGCCGCCGCGCAACAGGCGCCGGGCGATATCGAGGCGATTGCGCTCCCCGCCGGACAAGTTCCCCATCGGCGTGTCCACGCTCGACTTGTCGAAGAGGAACCGTTCGAGGTACGCCGGCACGTAGATGCGGCGGGGCGCGATGTCCCAGTAGCGCTGGCCGTCGGAGACAAACTGGAGCACCGTCTGGGCGGGGTTCACTTCCGCGTGGTTCTGGTCCACGTAAAGGTACTGCGTGGTGTCGCCGACGATGACCTGCCCCTTGTGCGGCGCTTCGGTTCCCATCAGGACGCGCAGCAGCGTCGTCTTGCCGCAGCCGTTCTCGCCGATGACGCCCACGCGCATGCCGTGCTGCATGATGAGGTTGAAATCCCGAAATAAGACGGCGTCGCCATAGCCGTGGGCCACGTGCCGCGCGGTCAGGATACTCTTGCTCAGGCGCGTGGGCGCGGGAATCTCGAACGCGAACTCGCGATTCCTCGGCGGGGGACCCTGTTCTTCGAGCGCCTCGAATCGTTGAATGCGCGCCTTCTGCTTCGTGGTGCGCGCGCGCGCGCCGCGCCGCAGCCACGCCAGTTCATTGCGCATGAGCGCGCGGCGATTGGCGTCAGTCCGCGCGCGCACGTCTTCGACGCACGCCTTATAGTCCAGGAAGTCGCTATACGCGCCCGGGAACGAGTACAGCCGCCCGAACTCGATTTCCACGATGCGCGTGACGATGCGGTCGAGGAAGTAGCGGTCATGCGTCACCAGTACGCAGGTTCCGGCGTAGGCGGCGAGAAACCGCTCGATCCACGCGACGCTTTCCGTGTCGATGTGGTTCGTGGGTTCGTCAAGCAGCAGCACGTCCGGCCGCGCCAGCAATTTCACGGCGAGGTCCACCCGCCGCAACTCGCCGCCGGACAAGTCGCGCAGCGCCCGCTCGGGCGCGGGCAGCCGCAGTTCCTGCGCCACGCGCTTCAACCCGACGTCCGCATGCCACGCGTCCGCCGCCTCGAGCGCGTGATGCAGATGCCCGCTCCGGGCCGCGAGGTCGTGATAGCGTTCGGCGTCGGCGGGCGTGCGCGCAAGTTCGTCCAGCAGCCCGTGATACTCGTCGAGCATGGCCTGCAACGCGGCGCGCGCGCCGTCGATCACGTCGCCCACGCGCGCCTCGGGGGACAGATCGCACGTCTGCGCAAGCACCGATACCCGCAATCCCTGCATGCGCGTCACGATCCCCGCGTCCGGCGCGTCCAGCCCCGCCATCAGGCGCAGCAGCGTCGATTTGCCGCACCCGTTGCGCCCGATGAGGCCGACCCGGTCCCCCTCGTGCAGCGTCAACGAAACCCCTTCGAGGACGGGCTGCCCGCCAAAGCCCTTTACGACCTGTTGTACGCTCAAGACGGCGGGTTTTGGCGGCGCGGTTGCCATGATGCTCCCAATGTGCGAAGTTGGAGTAGACGCGGTTGCCGGGCGCGGCGGAACGGCAGTAAGATACCGGACGCGGCGCGGCGGCGCAAGGCCGCGCGCCCGCAAACCAGAGGTGTGCGAAGGAAGGAGAAGCGCCATGTCCAAGCCCGAGATTGCCGGACGCCGCCCCATCGTCATGGACCTCGCCCCCGGTGAATACTGGTGGTGCGCCTGCGGCCGTTCAGGCGATCAGCCCTGGTGCGACGGCTCCCACGCCGGCACGGATTTCCACCCGGTCCAACTCGTGATCGAAGAAACGAAGCGGTGCGCCATGTGTACGTGCAAGCACACCAAGACCGGGCCCTTTTGCGACGGCACGCACAAGACGCTCTAAAACGGCCGGCGCGAGGGGGAGACCTACGGTCGTCGGAATGGCACGGTCAGGAGACCGGCCATAACAGAGGCGCCCCTCCGCCTGCGGCGGACAAGCGCTCCCGATCAGTCGCTGCGGCGCACTCTCCAGATAGGATCGCGCATTTCTCCCGGATGGAACGTGTCGTGCACCAACGCCTTCTGCGCGTTCGGCACCATCTCCATCCCGGCGCCTGTGTCATACTTCTGCTGCTCATGCGCGGTGAGCGTCGGCACGTCGTCCGGCAGCACGTTGCACGTCAGGAAAATGAGCAGTTCGTTCACGCGCTCCGTACGCACATTCGACCGGAACAACACGTTAAGGCCGGGGATATCGCCAAGGACCGGCAGCTTCCGCACCGTGGTGTCCTTGTCGTTCTTGCGCAGGCCGCCGATGAAGACCGTCTGCCCGTTCTTCACCCGCAGCGTCGTCTCGACCTCGCGCTTGTCCTCGATGGGAATCCCCTGGAATTCACCGATCGTGCCGCTCTCCTTGCCGGCGATGTCCACCAGCACATGATCGTCATGCGTCACGCGCGGGGTTACCTCGAGGGTGGTGCCGATCTCCTTGAACTCCGTGTTAGTCTGCGAGCCGCCGGCGTTCGTTTGCACCAGTTCGATGTACGGTATCTCTTGCGCGATGATGATGCGCGCCGGTTTGTTCTCCACCGTTACGACCGTCGGGTTCGACAGCAGCGTCCCGTTCTGATTGCGCACCTCCGCCTGTATCAAGCCGCGCAAGTCGATGTCGCCCGACAGAATCCCGAAGGTCAACGCGCCCGCCGGGCTGTCCGAGAACCGCATGCTCGAATTCCACGCCAACTCCTGAAGATTGCTCACGAAGCGGTCGGTCCCGAACGCCGCGTCACGGCGGCTCTGCCGCCGCACGGCGCTCATCAGCCAGTCGACGCCGGTCGACGCGTCGTCATTCAACACCGCGTCCACTACCATCGAGTTAAGCGCGACCTGCCGCACCGGGAGGTCCAACTGCTGTACCAGCACGCGGACCTGCTCGACGACGGCGGGCACGTCCGTGACCACGAGGAAGCGCGCGCGATTGTCGCTCGAGACCTGCCCAACCTCCTTGGTAAGCATGGTCTTCACAAGTTCCTGCAACTGGTCCGGCTCGGAATAGTTCAGCTTAATGGCCTCGGTCACCGTCGGCAGAACCGGTTCCGCGATATCAAGCCGGTGGGCCAGGACGGCCAGTTCGCTGACACGCGCCTCCGGCCCCGAGATGACCAGCACGTTCGTCTTGTCGTTGGAGGACAGACTCACGAGCTTCTGATCCACCGAGCCGACGAGCACGTCGTCCAGCACCTTCTGGACTTCCTTCACGTTTGCCTTCTCGAGGGTCACCAGCATCGTCGTCCGTTTTGCCGCCGCCGCCTCCGCGTAAGGCACGATCCGATAAATCCCTTCCTCATGCACCATGCCCAAGCCGTTTATCCGCAATACCGTCTGTATTGCCTGCCGCAGCGGCACGTCCTTCAAGCTCAACGTAACCGTACCCGACAAGTCCGTTCCCGCGATCACGTTGATGTCCGCCATCGAAGCGAGTATGGCGACGACATTCGCCATATCCATGTCGCGAAAGTCCAGGTTCACGGGCATATCCAGCGGATTCCCTTGATACGTCGGACGGGCGGGACGCACCGGGGCCGGCGGCGCGAGCGCGTCCGGCGGCGCCCCGGCGTCGGCGAGTTCCTCGAGGGCGCGCAAACGCTCCGTAAGCGCCACGTTCGCCTCCGCCAAGTCCGGCTCGACAACCTCAGGCCGCGCCGGCGGCGGTTCCTCGATCACATCAGCCGCTTCCTCCGGCTCTTCGGGCGCTTCTTCCGGCGCCGCGTCTTCCGGCGCGGCGTCTTCCACATCTTGCGCGGGTTCCTCCGCCGGGGCCTCGGCATCCTGGGCCGTCTCGGCCATCTCTTCGCCGACAGCCGCCGACAGGAGGATATCGCCCAAACGAATATTGGGGCGCGCCGCGGCGACCAGTCGCATGTCTTCCGCCAACGAGGGCGCGGACGCGCCCGCCCGAATCCGGCGCAGGGCGGCCAACTCGAAGGCCAGACTATTGGGGACCGTCGCCTCGGTTGGCGGCTGCGGCGCCATAACTTCCGAAGGCGCCGGTTCTTGCGCCGTTGGAGGCGTGGCGTTCTCGACCATCGTTTCCGGGTGCTCGGGTGTCGCCTCGTGATGTTCCCGGAGGGCGCGCAGGTCCGCTCCCAACGGCGCCAGATCGGAGTCAGGATCAGCTTGCTTATCTTTGCCGCCCGCAAACGCGACCTCGGCCAGCAGCGGAGGCGCTTCGCCGGAAGGGGACGCCGACCCGCCGTACACCCGTAGGCACTCATCCGCCTGCTCGATGCGGAGACCGGTCGGTCTGGTCAGGTCGATAACGACCCGCGAGGTGATTTGCGGCTCGATCGTATACAGACTGGTGCGCACGGATTCGATGAGCGAGGGCGCCGCCGGACGCAATATCTTGCCGGAATGCAGATTCACCACGTTGAGCAGGTCCAGGACAATCCGTCGGCCCCCGTCGAGGGCGAAGGCGTCGCACGCGGGATCGCCGGAAACGGTTAATCGCACCATTTCGGAATCCCGCCCCGATGTCAAGGTAATATCGGTAAGTGCTTCGGCGTCCGCGGCGGCGGCAAGCAACCGCGCCACGTCGCCGGCTGCGGGATTATGCGCGAGCGCGGCGCGGACTACCTCCGCCTTGCGCGATTCCAGCCGGGCGTCGTCGTCCACCGCGCTCACGGGAGACGCAAGTAAGACGAGGGCGCACGCCCACAACAGGTTGCATCGGAAGGACATGGCGCGCTACTCCTTCAGCAGAACTTCTATCCGCTTATCTTCAAAACCGAATATCACCTTGTCTCGCTCAATCGCCTCGACCCAGACCCCGTCTGGATAACGATAGCCGGGGAAGACCACCTCATCATCCACCACGGCGTAACGATATTGATCATTCCCGATGATGCCCGTGACTCTCTTGGATTGGAGCGAAATCACCGACGCGCCCGCAATGGGCATCAGGCCCTGGGTCTGGAGGCGGGTTCCTTCCCTGATCAGCGGCTCCATCGGATCCCGCACGGGATTCTCCGGGTAACGGAAGGTCACCCGCTGGATGCGCGCCAGTATACTGTCAAGCGCCGCCGGGCTGAGCGGATCCTCCTCCGCCTTGGCGGCTTCGCGCGGCGCGCCAGGGGCCGCCGGGGTGCGCGGCCGCGCCGCGGGGGCGGCCGTCGGGGCGGTCTGCGACGCGGCAGGCGTCGGGGCGGCGCCGCCGGCGATCACGAACTGGTAAACGAGTACGCCCACCAGCGCGGCGCCAGCCGCGCCCAGGAGGATTATCTGTTTGCGGTTTTTCTCGTTCACTTTTGCGCCGCCATTTCGACTGCCGGTTCGAGGAAGCGGAAGGTGCTTACCACAAATTTCGCTTCGCTGACGCCGGCTGCCACATACTTGATATCAATATCGTCCACACGCACATAGCGATCATAGCACTCGAGGTCATTCACGAAACGAAGAATCTTGTGGAAAGCGCCCCGCGCCGTGACGGTGTACGGAGACGTCTCCTTGAATGCGTCTTTTTTCGGGTTGCCCGGTTTGAAGCTGATGGTCAGATCGTGATCGGCGCTGATGCTCTCGAGCGTCTGGAGAAAGCTCAAGAACTCGCGTTCATCCGGCAGACGCAAACGCAATTGCTCGCTCAATGCGTCGGTGTAACGCTCGAGGGCCCGCAGCGCCTCGATATTCTCCGCGTTCCGCCGCGCTTCGGCCAATTCGGACGATTTGCGCCCTATCTCACCCCCGATCCGGGCCAGTTCCTCCTGCTGCCTGTTGTAGACGAGGAAGACGAAGAGTACAGCGAGCACCACGATAATGACGAAGACGGCGGCCACGAACGCCCAATCGCGCCGCGTCACGGTTCCTTTGAAGAAATCAAGCATCAGGCGCCGCCTCCCGCATTGATTCCGAACACCAACGTGAAGCGGCGAACGGGCCGCTCCGCGAATACCGTGTCCTCGAAACGCGGATTCCGCTGCGGAAACACCGCGGCGAACGCTGTGTCGGCGCGCGTATTATTGAGCAGCGGGTTGACGTTGAAGCGCATGTTCTCATCCGCCTTCACGTACCCGGAGACGAACAGGCGCTGCTCGTTCGTCTTGATAATCTCGACCTTGGGCCGATTCGTCCTCGGGTCGATTACCGGCTCTTTCGTCTTCTCATCCACCACCACCACCTCGCGCTGGTCCGCCTCCATGGCCACCCACACGCGGTCGTACCAGACGTTTTCCGGAGTGAGCGTCACGAGGCGGTCCAACTGCTCGGACCAAACGATCCGATCCCTGAGAATCTCATCGATGACTTCGACCTTCGCGCGCAAAGTCTGTTCTTCCGCCTTGAGGCGCTTGTAGTCCTCCCGAATGGGCTCGAGTTCCTTCAACTCTCGCTCGATGGCGGCCAGTCGCTGCTCTTCTCCCGCGACGCGCCCGCGCACCTCCATGAAGACATACCCCATGGCCGCCAGCGCCAGCGCCAGCACCAACAAGCTGGCCAGGTGCGGCAGCGGCGTCCGCTTGATGGGGCGCAACCCCTCGGGCAACAGGTTGATCTTGATAATCATAGGTCGGCTATCCCTCGCGCCGCCAGACCCAGCGCGACCAGAAACTGGGCGGGCCGTTCCCGTAACGGCGCCACCGCGCGGTCATCGCCCAAGACCGGGCCGGAAACTGTCGGGTCCGCCACCTCCACGCTGTCAACGTCCAATTCATCCATCAACGTCTCGCCCAGAATCGGCACGTGAGCCACGCCGCCACTCAAGATTAGACGTGACACCGGTTGCTCATACAACTGGTGCTCATAATAGTCAAAGGAACGCCGGATCTCGGACACCATCCGGCCCAAGGACGCGCCCAGGACGTCGCGCAGGTCGCGGGTCCGCACTTCCGGCGCCATCGGCGCCAAATCCCGCGGGGCTTCGCCCAACGGTTCGCCCAACCCGCCCAGTTCTTCGTCCAGCGGGTCCAACAGCGATCCGCCGCCGGACGGCGGCCTCGGCGGGGATTCCACCTGCGGCACCGGGGCTGCTTTCCCTCGCCCGGCCGCTTGCAGCGCTTTCTCCGCCTCTTCGGGCGTGCACCGCCGGTCCTTGGCGATGGCCTGAATCAATTCGCGCGCGCCCCAACTGACATCGCGAATGAAATTCGATACGCCGTCCTTCACGAAATGGATGCTGGCCGACGTGTGCCCCACGTTCACCAAGGCCACCGTCTCGCCCATCCGCAGCATGTTACAGCACGATGCCCCGTCCGCCAGGGCCAAGGAGTCCACCGATAACACGCCAAATTGAATCTCCGCGGCTTGCGCAATCTGGACGCGCGAATTCACCACTTCGTGTTTGGCCGCCACCAGCAGCACCTTGAGTTGCTTGGTGTCGCCTTCCTGAATCTCCGAAAGCACCGTCGAACTCAGGTAGACTTCCGAAAGATCATAGGGAATATTCTGCCCGGCTTCCCGCTGGATCACCGCCGGCAATTGGTCTTTCGGCGTATCAGGGAGCCGGGGATACCGGATGACAACCGTCTGGCCGGGCAACGCCCCGACGAGCAGCGCGGCGCCGGTAGGCATGTTGGCCACCGCCTCGCGCACCGCGTTCGCCTGTGCCAACGTCGCATCATTCGTGGCAACGCTCCGGTCCACCAGCACGTAACTCGCCTCATCCACGCACAGCCGGGCGCCCGCGCGCGACATCATCACTGCCTTCACGGAATGATTCCCCACATCAATCCCGATGGCCTTCTTCGGCTTCGTGAACAACACGTACGTACCGCTCCGTTAAGGGGAGATTGCGACTGCCGTCCTCCCGCCAGCGTATTCGCCGGCTACCTCGGGCCAAACAGCCCGCCGAGAACCAGGCTCAAGGCATTCTCCACCCTGTTTTTAATGAGGCTATCAAAAATCTGACTTTTTGTCAACACTTTATTACCCCGCGCCCACAGGCTCCCGGGGACCTTCCACTTTCCTTCCTGCCGGCCGTAAGGTCGCAGACCACATTGACTCCCTTGGGCTAAGTCACCCTGACAATGCACCCGCCCGCACAACCAGCTCCGACCTGAGTCCCGTCAGGCGGGTTGATATTTACTTGTCTTCGCCTCCGTGCGTTCGAACCTCCCGTTCTGTTCCTATAATAAACGCATTTCTTTTTTTTGTCAACAGATTATTTTGCGGCAAAAACGGCGAGCGGGGCGACGAAGCCCCGCTCGGAGAATTGCCCCGCCTGTGCCGTTGAACGAGAAGCTTTATGAACCTGCATTGACCAGGTGGGTGTCCTCACGACAGCCATCCGAGATCCCCACTGAGGGGGCATGCCGTAGGCTATTCAAATATCGGACTCCCGACTTTCTTCTAAGGTGAAAAGCTTCTGCGCCACTCGTACACCGCAGGGAAAAACGCATTCAACTCTCCACCACTCATCGTAGCACCGGACGCCCCGTAGTGTCAATCGAAATGTTCACCGCGCGTATTCACGACGCGACTCCGCGCGCGAGCTGCGCCGTGAAATGAATCGCCTGCACCGTTTGTTATCTCAGACGAGGATCACCCTCCATGAACAACGAGGCAAAGCGTCAGGACATCGTTCATGTGCGACAAATTGATATTGACAGGCGCTTGGTTTAGAATGATGGCCGTATGCGTGGTATCGGGGGAACATTATGTCGGCCGTTAGTGGAAGAAGTCGCCAGCAGAAGCCGTCGCGGCGGGAGAAAAGCCCGAGGCTCTCGAAAAAGGAGAGCAAGCGTCTATTCGAATTGCCGCGCCGATTGAACGACGGTGTGCGCAAGTGCGGCTGTCAGGTCCTTCGCGAGGGCGAGACGCAGCAGGACTTGCTGTACCTTTGGGCGAGTTTCAAAGTCGCGGACGAGGGCGGCCTCTCCGTCGATGGGTGGCTGAACGTTGTTGACGAGGCCGCGTCCCTCGGGCTGAACTTCATTGTGTTCAGTTTGGACTCGCCGCTTTCCGAGAATCCCGGCATCTGGCCGGTATGTCACTGGGCCCAGGAGACCTACGGCATCACCGTGGGCATACACACCGACGGAAAGACGATCACCCCTCAGGATATCGAGGAATTCAAGCGATTGGACCTGTCCAAGGCGCGGCTATACGTGTTGCGGGAAGATGTCGAACGCGTGAGCGGCATGGCGGGAGCGGGGGTGAAGGTCGGAGTTGCCGACCCGCGCGGCGACGGTCGGGCCAACCCCCAACCGTGCTGCGACCTCCCAAATCGGATGCTCTTCGTGAACCAGCAGGGCGTCATGTACACCTGCAAGTATGTCGACAACGACGACAAGTTCCGTCTCGCCCACGTCAAGGAACAGCCATTCAAGAACCTCGTAAAGGACCCCACCCTGCCGCGTACCGTGCCCGGCAGCGTTCCCTATGTGAGCCACGGCTGCGACGGTTGCCCCCCCATCCTATGCGAAGAGGAACAGTCCTGAGGTTCAAGAGGTGGTTTCCCTTGTCGTGCATCGGGCGCATTCCCCTGATTCGAGCCCATGGGCAGGGTTTCGTGTTACTGAAATGCCATACGCAGCAGGTCGGCAATCCCGTCCCGGCCTAACACGGCGATCGCCATTCCCGGACTCCGAACCTTCCCGGCCGCGCCATATAGACCGCTGTTTGCCGCGTGCAGCAAGACTTCTGCAAGCGCCGACTCCTCCGTGGCCGCCCGCGCAAAATCCTTGGTCGAAACGGAGGCATCCTCCGCCATCGCGATGAATTTCTCGACCAGCTCCGGCGTCAAGGGGCGCGCGGGCGCCGACCGCGGAGGCGCGGTCGGAGGGGACGGCGTGGGAGCAGATGCCGCCGGCGCAACGGCGGGCGGCGCGGCGGGCGTCACCGGCCCATGTGCCCTGGCCAGAATGTGATCGAAGGCGTGCGACGCGCTCGCGTCTCGCTCGCGGTACAGTTTCGCGACGGCTTCCTGGATGTCATCGAACTTGCAGAGCATGGCCTTGACCTTGAGGCCGGTGATCCGCTGCAACTCCGCGATGGTGTCCGCATCCAGGGGGCAGGCCATGGCGACGGTCAACAGCTTGCCGAGACGGTCAATGGGCAGCACCATCTCGCGGAGGGCGAGTTCCTTGGGAATGAGGTTCACCAGGTCGCCTTCGAGGGTATACCGCGAAAGATTGATGGCGGCGACGCCCGGCTGCTTCGACAGAAACCCGTGCAGCGCCTGCTTGTCCAGGTGCTCGAGCCGTATCAGAATCTCGATGATCTTGCCGCCGCTGCGTTGCTGCACGTCAAGGGCTTCGGAAAGCTGCTGGGGGGTTATCAGGCCTTCCTTAATCAGTAGCTGCCCCACGCGTTCGCGACTCGCCGGTCGCGGCTCGGCGGCGGGCGCAGTGGCAGGCGCGGCAGCGCCCCCCCCCGGCGGTGTCACCACGGCGCCGCACTTCACGCACTTGAACTTCTTGCCAGCGGCTTCCGCCGGAACCTTCATTTTCTGGCCGCAGGCGCATGTAATCACGATCCGTTCGCCGGCGTCCGCCATCAGACGACCCCTTTCTCTTCCCGCTTGTCCGGGAGTTAAAAAAACACGTGCATATTATGCCAAAATCGAGGTAGGATATAATAGCGTCGCCCAAGGAGGCGGTTGATCGTCTCAAGATGAAGGCAGGAACCGAGATGCAACAAGGGTAAGGTCGGGTCCACAACAGAGCGGGAACCATGCAGCCGCAAACCATCGAAGAACGTTATCAGCGTGCCGCGCAGCACTATCGCGATCAACAATTCACCGAAGCGCTCGCCGTGCTCGAGGAACTCGGTCTTGCCGTGGCGGGCAGCGCCCATATGCTGCTCCTGCGCGCGCAGACCCTGGCCGCCCTGGGCCGATTCAACGAGGCCATGGCCGACGCCGACGCCGCGTTGCAGCGTCTCGCCCACATGGAAGAGGAGGCGGGAGCACTGGGCGATTTTCTCGCGCCGGCGGAGCGGTCAAGTCTCACCAAGACCATTCAGAGTCAGCGCACGGAGGTGGCCCGTTTGAAGGACGGCATTCAGGCCCGCCTCACAGAGGCCCGCGACAAGGCGCAACTCCGCGCCACCGTGGACCGGCTTCAGGAGGAACTGGATACGCTCAAGTCGCGCGCGGAAGACGCAACGAGTTCCGAGGGGCGCCTGGCGGCGGAACTCGAGGCCTTGCGCGCGAAACAGGCGGAAAAAGAACACGCCCTCGACGACGCCAAATCGCAGATGGCCGCCCTTCAGCGCACGCTCGAACAGCGCGAGGAAGCCATCGCGCGGGCGGCAAGCGAAAGCGCCGAGCGCGAGGCGCGCATGCGCGAACTCGAAGGGGAGTTGGTCGCCCTCCACGAGCGCGCGGGCCAGGCGGCGCAGTCCCGCCAGGCGCTCGAACAGGAACTGAACGACCTCAAGGAAAAGGAAGATTTCAAGACGGAGGCGCTCAAGGACGCCCGTTCCGAGTTGGACTACCTCCAGGAACGCTTGTCGGACCGCGAGCAGGCCATTGCCGAAGCGGAACAGAAGGCTGTGGAACGGGAGGCCGTCCTGCAGGACATGCAGCATGAACTCGATACGTTGCGGCGGCGCGCGGACGAGGCGACCTCCTCGGAGCAGGCGCTCCACGCCGAAGTCGAGCAACTGCGGTCCAACGAGCGGGAGAAGTCCGAGGCGCTCGAACATGCCCGCGGCGAAATGGAAGCGCTGCGGAATTCGCTCGCCGAGCGCGAGACGGCCGTGCGGGAGGCGCAGGCAAAGAGCGCCGAGCACGAGCAGGCGCTGGTGGCGCTGCGCCAGGAACTCGCATCGATTCAGAACCAAGCGGAAGCGGCGTCTTCGTCCGAACGCGCCTTGGCGGAGGAACTGGCGGCGCTGCGCGCGAACGAAACCCACAAGACGCAGGACCTCGAGGCCGCGCGCGGCGCGCTCGACCAATTGAAGCATGAATTACAGCGCCGCGAAAAGGAACTCGAACGGGCGAGCACCGAAAAGCACCTGAGCGAGGAAGCCGTCGCGCAGTTGCAGAGTGAATTGGTGGACCTCCATTCGCGCACGCGCGAGGCGTCCGAGTCCGAACAGCGCCTGATGGAGGACCTCGAGGAACTGCGCACCAACGAGACCGCGAAGTCCGGCGCCCTCGAACAGGCGCGCTCGGAACTCGAGGCGCTGCAGACGCGTCTGGACGAACGCGAGCGGGCCATGACGCAGGCCGCGCAAAAGAGCAGCGAACACGAAGCCGAACTTGAAAAGATGCGGCGCGAATTCGAAGCCGTTCAATCCCAGGCGGAGCGGGCATCGTCTTCTGAGGCGAAACTGTCCGAAGAACTCGAAAACCTGCGGCGCAGCGAAGCGGACAAGAGCAGCGCCCTCGAGGAAGCGCGGCGCGAACTCGAAGCCCTCCGGGAAAGCTTGTCCGCGCGGCAGGAGGCCGTCGAGACCGCCTCCGCATCGAGTTCAGAGCACCAGGCGCAGATGGCGAAATTGCAGGAGGAACTCGTCGCGCTGCACGCGGAGGCCGGCGAAAAGGCCGCCTCCGAACAACGACTCGCGGAAGAACTCGAACAGTTGCGCGCGAACGAAGCGACCAAGTCGTCCGAATTGACCCACGCTCAGGAACAGGTTCAGGCACTCGAACAGCAACTCCGCGCCCGACAAGAAGACGCGGAACGGGCCACGCAACAAAACGCGGAAAGCGCGGCCACCATCGAACAATTGCGTCAGGAACTCGATACGCTGCAATCGCGGCGTCACAAGGCTACCTCCTCGCACTCGGACATCGAGACCGAACTGGCGAGCCTGCGCCAGACGCAGGACGCGAAGCTGAGCGAACTGGAAGAGGCCCGCGCGGAGGTCGAGCAGCTCCGGGAATCACTCGAGGGCAGGGACAAGGCCCTTGCGCGGTCGGAATTCCTCCTGACGCGCGCGCGCGAGCGCAACCGCCGCTCGCTGGTCGCGCCGCTTCTCGCCGTGCTCGGTGTCGTCGTCGTGGCCACGGCGCTTCTTCTCTTCTTCGGACCAGGGAGGCGCGATGTCGTCGAGGAACAGCCCAACGTATTGTCCTTCCTGTTTCCCGAGGACGCCTCGTTCGGGTACTTGTTCAAGCGCGCGCCCGACGCCGCGAGCCCCTGGGAAGCGATCCACGAGGCGCGCGGGAGCGTGGACGTGCTCGAGGGCACGGTGCTCGGGATGCGCGTGGACGCTGCCGCGAGCAACCTGGCGCCTCTCGAGGCCGTCGAGCCGCCGGAACTCATCGAGGCCTTGTGGCTGCCCAAGTTGCCGATGACCGAAGACAACCTGCGGCAGTTGAGGCGGCTCAGAGGCTTGCGTGAATTGACGGTCGAGGGTGGGCTGAGCGCCGCTGAGAAACAGACGGTGGCCGCCGCGCTGCCGCCCAACTGCGCCTTGAAGGCCGAATTGCCCTTCGAGGTGCTGCGACGTGAAGCGGACGCCCCCCCGGATGAACGGGTGTTCCAATTCCCGGCGGATTACTCGCTAGGTCGCCTCTATGTCCGGGCGTGGCGGTCAGACCTCGACGCCACGTGGGACGAATTCGGCGAGGCCCAGGGCAAACGGGTCATTCCCGCGCGCATGCAGGTCAAACTCGTCATCGATTACGAGGGCGCGCGCGATCTTTCGCCCCTGCTGCGGCTTCGCCACAACGACCTCCACACGCTGGTCCTCGTGGGCGAATACATAACAGACGCGGCGCTCGGGTACGTGCGCGGCTTGCGCCACCTGCGCGGCCTCGAATTGTCCTATACGAAGATCACGGACCAAGGATTGAGCAACCTGCGCGAGATGCGCCTCCTTCAGCAGATCAAGCTGGTCGATATTGCCATGTCGGATATCGGCTTCGCCGAATTCGACAACTGCAAGGAAGTGCGGTCCCTCTACATCGACGGGGCGAGGATTACCAACCGCTGCATTACGCGGTTGCGGGCGCTCAAGCCGACGCTCATGCGGCTGCACATCGATCGCACCGGCGTCACGCACGAGACGATGGACGAACTTGGCCGCTATCTCGAAAGCTGCGAGGTGACCCCGCGGCGGAATGTCTAAGCCGATCGGCGGTGACGCGGATCACAGGACGGCAATTCAACGGTCAATTCGTGTAATTGGTGTGATTCGTGGTGGTAGCACGTGGCTGTTTTCGAGGCGGGACGAGTACGATTACGAGTACGAATACGAGTACGAGCACGAGTGCGAGTGCGAAACGGGGGATGAAAAGGTTTGGATTCGGCTGATTCGGGGGAAAATCACGCGCGCGCGGCCAGCGCCTCCTTGATCCGCGCGAAGTGCGCATAGGGCATGCGCACCTTGCCCATTTCCGGATCTTGACCCTTGATGTGCCCATGACAATCGCTGCCGCCGGTAATCAGCAGCCCACGGGTTTCCGCCAACTCCGCGTATCCGTCTGTTTCACCGGGGCTATGGCTGCAATGGTAGGCCTCGAGTCCGTCGAACGGCAGCGCCAGCAGCGCGTCCAACCGCCGTCGAACGGCCTGGCCCAGCCCCGGGTGCGCCAGAAAAGCCAGCCCGCCGGCCTCGTGAATCCAGCTAATCGCCTCTTCCGCCGCGACCATCGTTTTCGGCACATAGGCTGGCCGGCCCGTGTTCAGAAAACGGTCGAAACCCTCCTGCACCGTCCGCGTCACGCCCGCCGCGCGCAACGCGACCGCCACGTGCATGCGACCCAGCGAACCTTGCCGCGCCTGATCCCGCATCATCGCATCGTCCAGCGCAATCCCATGCGCCCGCAACAGGTCGAGAATGCGCTCCGCCCGATCTCGCCGCGCCGCCTCCTGTTGCCGCAGGCCGTCGAGCAGCACGGCGCTGTCCGCGGCGATGCCCAGACCGAGAACGTGGACTTCGACCCGGTCGAATCGCGTGCTGATCTCAACCCCCGACAGAAACTCGATGCCCGCCGCCGTCGCCGCCGCGCGGGCTTCCTCCAGCCCCGCCACGGTGTCGTGGTCCGTGATCGCGATGGCGGCGATGCCCAGCGCCGCCGCGCGCCGCACGACCTCCTCCGGCGCATCCGCCCCGTCCGAGCAATGGGTATGCAGGTGGAGGTCGACAGATTTCACGAGTCGGTTCCGGGAGCGGGATGTGAAGCCGTCTGGAGGGCTTTTCGCAGTCGGTCCAGTACACCGTTTACGAACCGGGGCGCATCGTCGTTGCCGTATTGTTTCACCACTTCGATGGCTTCGTTAATGGCGACGCTCGGGGGTACGTCGGGCACGTGCAGCATTTCGTACAGGGCGATGCGCAGCACAGCGCGCTCGACGTGCCCGACCCGGTCCATGACCCAATTGTCGAGCGCGACGGCGATCTCGGCGTCCAATTGCGGCAGATGGTTGCATACGCCCCGGATCAGCCGCTCCGCGTACCGGCGGACCGCGGGCCGTGCCGGGTTCATCTCCCAAAAGCCGGGGAGCGCGTCCTCCCAGACACAACCGGTGAACCCCAGGCCGAACAGGAACTGCAACGCCCGTTCCCGCGCCCGTCTACGCACCCGCGGGTCCGGCACTAGAGTTGCCCCATCAAGTTGACCATCTCGATGGCCGCGAGAGCCGCGTCCGCGCCCTTGTTGCCCGCCTTCGTGCCGGCGCGCTCGATGGCCTGTTCGATGTTGTCCGTCGTGAGCACGCCAAAGAGAATGGGCACGCTGGTCTGCAACGCGGCGAGCCCGATGCCCTTCGCGGCCTCCGCGGCGACGTACTCAAAATGGGGCGTCGCGCCGCGGATCACGCACCCGAGCGCGATGACCGCATCGAACTTGCCCGACTCCGCCATGCGCTTCACCACGACCGGCAGTTCGAACGACCCCGGCGTCCAGGCCACCGTGACGCCGGCGTCATCGACCCCGTGGCGGCGCAGCGCGTCCAGCGCGCCCTCGAGCAGCTTGCCGGTGATAAACTCGTTGAACCGCGAGCAGGCAATCCCGAACTTCATGCCCGCACCCGTCAGGTTGCCTTCAATGACCGTCGGCATAACGTACAGCTCCTTCTCGGTTTAACGTCCGTCGACCCATTGCGTCCTCGGCTTCCTCGCGGGACTCGTTCTTGCCTCACACGAAGGCGCAAAGGAGGTCCAGCACGCCGGGGACAGATCCATTCACAACATGTGTCCCAGTTTCTCCCGTTTGGTTTCGAGGTATCTGCGATTGTACTCATTGCTGGGCATGGTCAAGGGTACGCGGCCCGTGACTTCGAGCCCGTAGCCCTCGATACCCGCGCGCTTGACCGGATTGTTCGTCATCAACCGCATCTTGCGCACGCCGAGATCGTTCAGAATCTGCGCGCCGATGCCGTACTCCCGCGGGTCCGCCTCGAAGCCCAGGTGGATGTTGGCCTCGACGGTGTCCATCCCCTGGTCCTGCAGGGCGTATGCCTTCAATTTGTTGATCAGCCCGATGCCGCGCCCCTCCTGCCGCATGTAGACCAGCACGCCCTTGCCTTCCTCGTTGATCAGGCGCAGCGCGTTCTCCAACTGGCTGCCGCAGTCGCAGCGCAGCGACCCGAGCACGTCGCCCGTGAAACACTCGGAGTGGACCCGCACCAGCACCTCGTCGCCGTCGTCCACCGCGCCTTTCACCAGCGCGATATGCTGGTAATCGTCCACCTCGGTTTCATAGACGATGAGCCGGAACTCGCCATGGCGCGTCTGCAGCGGCACCTCGACGACGCGGTGAACCAGTTTTTCGTTGCGGCGACGATACCCGATGAGTTCCTCGATCGAGCAAATCTTCAGCCCGTGTTTGTCGGCGAATTGTTCAAGGTGCGGCATCCGCGCCATCGTACCGTCGTCGTTCATGATCTCGCAGATCACCGCAGCCGGGCGCAGCCCCGCGAGGCGCAAGAGGTCTATCGAGCCCTCCGTCTGGCCCGCGCGCACGAGCACGCCGCCCTCGCGCGCACACAGCGGGAACACGTGCCCCGGTCGCACCAGGTCGCGCGCCGTCGCGTTCGGGTCCGCCGCTACCCGTATCGAGTGCGCGCGGTCAAAGGCGCTGATGCCGGTCGTCACGCCCGAGGCCGCCTCGAAGGACACGTGGAACGCCGTGCTGAAACGCGAGGCGTTCTCCGGGGTCATGGGCGGCAAATCCAACTCGCGGATACGTTCCGGCGTCATGGGCATGCAGATCAGGCCCCGCCCGTGCTTCGCCATGAAGTTGATGGCCTCGGGCGTCACCATTTCCGCGGCGATGACGAGGTCGCCCTCGTTCTCGCGGTCTTCATCGTCCACGAGGATAATCATGCGGCCTTGCCGCAGTTCCTCCAGAATCTCGGGGATTGGCGTCAACATCGCTTCGTATTGTTCCCAATAAGGTTGAAAAACTCGCTAAACCTATGCAAACCCCATCCGGGCCAGCTTCTCCTGGGTCAGCCCGCCCCGCCCCTCCTTCACGTAGTGGTAAACGTGCTTCCCGATAATGTCGGCTTCCATATTCACCGGGTCGCCCGGCCGTTTCGCGGACAAGGTCGTCTTCCGCAGCGTGGTCGGGATAATCGCCACGCTGAACTCGGCGCCACGCGGTTCGATCACCGTCAAGCTGATCCCGTCTATGCTAATCGATCCCTTCGGAACCAGGTACTTCGCGACTTCGTCGGGCGCGCGGAACCGCCATAGTTGGAATTTGCCCTGGTCCCTGACGCCCTCGATCCGGCCCACGCCGTCCACGTGACCCAGGACCATGTGGCCGCCCATGCGGTCGCCCAGCGCGAGGGCGCGCTCGAGGTTGACCGCGTGCCCGGGCCGGAGCCGCCCGAGGGTCGTGCGCGCGAGGGTCTCGGGCGAGACCTGCGCCACAAAGCTGTCTTCATGAAGCGCGGCGACGGTGAGGCACGCGCCATCGACCGCGACGCTGTCGCCCAGTTCGAGGCCGTCGAGCACCACGGTGGCCAGGATGGCCAACTCGGACCCCGAGCAGCGCGAGACCGCGCCCACTTCCTCGATGATCCCGGTAAACATGCCGTCAGTCCTTCTTCACATAGGCTTCGACCAGCAAGTCTTCTCCTACGGTCCTCACGGTCATTTCACAGAGGCGGATGGCCTCCTCCATCGTCGCGGCGCCCGCGCCCTCGACCGGCGTAATCGCATCGCGGCCGCCGACGATCTTCGGCGCGATGAAAAACCACACCTTATCGACCACGCCCGCCTCGAAGGCGGAGGCATGGGTCGTCCCGCCGCCCTCGATGAGCAACGAGGTGATTCCCCGTTGCCCGAGGGCGTCCATCAACGCCGTCATGTCCACCCCCGCCTTACCCGTGCGCACATGCAGCACGTCGGCCGAGGGCAGACACTTGCTGCCTTCGGGAACCACCACCCAGGTCGCTGCTTCGCTCGCCACGTGGAAGACGCGGCGACCGCCGTCGAGGTACTCCTGCGCGTCCAGGATGACCCGGATCGGGTCGCGGGTGTCGGGACCGTTCAAGCGGGTGGTCAGGCTCGGATCGTCGAGCATGACGGTGCGGCTCCCCACGAGTATCGCGTCGACCTCGTTGCGCAACTGGTGCACCATGCGCCGCGATTCCTCGCCCGTGACCCATTTCGAGTGGCCGGTGCGCGTCGCGATCTTGCCGTCCAGGCTCATGCCGCACTTCGCGATGACGAAGGGGCGCCCCGTCATGATGTACTTGACGAACGCCTCATTCAGCCGCCGGGCCTCCTCTTCGAGCAAGCCCACGTCCACCCGGATGCCTGCATCGCGCAGCAGGTCAATGCCGCGGCCGTTCACCACGGGGTTCGGGTCGGGCATGGCCACAACGACGCGCCCGGGCCCCTTTTCGATAAGCAGGTCCACGCAGGGCGGCGTTCTGCCCTCGTGCGTGCACGGTTCGAGATTGAGGTAGACCGTGGCCCCCCGAATATCGCCGCCCGCCGCCGCAACCGCGTTCACTTCCGCGTGCGCCTCGCCCGCTCGGGCGTGGAAGCCCTCCCCGATCACCCGGTCGTCGCGGACGATCACGCAGCCTACCATCGGATTCGGGCTGGTGCGCCCGCGCGCCCGTGCCGCCAGTTCGAGGGCGCACCGCATGTGGCCGATATCAGCGTCCATACAAACAAGAACCCCAAAGGTCCACGGCCTTCGGGGCAAGATCACGGCACCCCCTGCCCGCTGCCGCGACACGCTCCGCGCCGCGCACAGCCGACAGGCTGTCCCGATACCTTCTCCCATCCGGACTGTACCGTCGGCCCCGGAATTTCACCGGGTCCTGCGCCGAAGCGCTCGCGGGCTGTCACCGCCGGTCGGGAATTTCACCCTGCCCCGAAGGTCGGGTATGTTGTTTTCTCCCCTAATCATAAACCCTGCGGTGCGGTGTGTCAAATCGGCGAATTGCCGCTATTCGCTGTCGCGGTGGCTCAGGCTGACGTCGTGGCGGATGTCCGCGATGCGACCCTTGAACACGTCGAGTATCCTGGCGATGCGGGGATCGGTCATGGCCTTGCGCGCCTCTTCCGGGTTGACCGAAGGGTAGAAAGGCTGGCTCGGGTCGTATTCGACGGCGGTTTCGCGCGGCGCGGCGGCGCCCGCCCGCAATTCGGTGCGAAACGTGCGCACGTTGCGCGTAACGCTCGCAAGGACCGCTTCAAGCGCGCTTCGTTGCTCGGCCTGTTCGATGGTGTCCCGCGCGTGCGTCTGGTCGGCGGCGTAGCGCAGCACGAGCGTATCCCCGTCCACGGACGCCGCGGCGTGGCCGAGCCATACGCCGAGACTAAGGCTGTTTTCGCGTGCCCGCTCCTGGATCACGGGCCACAGTTGGCGGACGTTCTCGGGAGTCAGCGCCGGGGGGCGCTCGGGCTGCGACGGTGCGCCGCGTGGTTGCACCGGGGCGGGGCGGCGCGGCGGCGAAGGCGCCCCGGCTTCAGGAGGGTTTGGACCGTCCCTCGGCGGCGCGGCGCCGGCGCCCAGAAGCAGCAGCTTCTCGAGCACGGTGTCGACCGAGATTTCGACGCCCACCTTCGAGATGCGGATGAGCAGCGCCTCGAGGGCGATGCGTTGCGCGAGCTGTGAGTCAAAGCCGCTGGTCAACTGCGCGAACTGCTCGACGAGTTGGAGAAGCCTGGTCAGCAAGAACCGCTGCGCCTGCGCGGACAACGCCTTGATCTCGTCTTCGGGAAGGGCGAGCAGGGCCGCCGCCTGGTCCGTCTTACACACGAGCAGGTTGCGGAAATGCTGAAGCATCTCCTGCACGAACTGGGAAAGGTCTTTGCCGCCCGCGACGATATCCTCGACGATGCGGAGTTGCGTGGGAATGTCCTGGTCGAGGATGGCCTGGCACAGCTCATGGAGCACGCGGCGGTCGACCAGGCCGAGAACGTCGTAGACGTCGTTGAAGCCGATTTCGTCCTCGCAATACGAAATCAACTGATCGAATATGCTCTCCGCGTCGCGCACGCCGCCTTCCGCCGCGCGCGCGATGGCGTACAACGCCTCGTCCGTAGCCTTCTTGCCCTCCTGCTTGGCGATGCCGCGCAACAGTTCGACGATGCGGTCGAGGGCGACCCGCCGGAAGTCGAATCGTTGGCAACGGGAGACAATGGTCGCGGGTATCTTGTGCGCCTCGGTGGTGGCGAGGATGAAGACGCCATGCGGCGGCGGCTCCTCGAGGGTCTTCAGCAGCGCATTGAATGCCGGCATCGAAAGCTGATGCACTTCGTCGATAATGTAGATTTTGTAGCGGCCGCTCGTCGGCACCATGCGGATGTTCTCGCGGATTTCCCGAACGTCGTCGACCCCGTTGTTCGAGGCGCCGTCAATCTCGATGACGTCGATGTTGTTGCCGTCCCCGATCGAGACGCAGTTCTCGCACGCGCCGCAGGGGTCCGGCGTCGGCGCGTCCGAGGCGCGGCAATTGAGGGCCTTGGCGAGGATGCGGGCGGTGGTCGTCTTGCCGATGCCCCGCGAACCGATGAACAGAAAGGCGTGATGCACGCGCCCCGCCTCGATGGCGTTGCGGAGCGTGCGCGTGACGTGCTCCTGGCCGATTACGTCCTCGAAGCGCTGCGGTCGCCACTTGCGCGCCAGTACTTGATAGTTCCCTTCCGCCATCCGATCCTCTTGCTTCGTGCGCCAATGGGATTCCCGGTCCCAAGCGGCGTATTATAGTGGCGGAAGCGGGGCAAGACAACCGGGCCGGGCGCGGAATCGCAACGACACATGCCAGTTCCTGATGAAAGAAGTCAAGAGCGCCCATACCACGGCGAAAACAGGGCCGTGGCCGTTGTGCAATTGCGTGACAAGGACCTTCCCGTGCTGCGGGATATATTCGCCCGGTTCCCCGAAGTCCGCGAAGCCCGCGTTTTCGGTTCCCGCGCGCTGGGCCACGCGCGCCGCGCCTCGGACATCGACCTCGCCGTGACCGCGCCCGAGATGAGCCCGCGCGCCTGGTCCGACTTGTGCGGCGCCATCGAGGAGGCGCCGATCATCTATCACATCGACGTGGTGCGCCCGGAAAAGCTCCCCGATGGTCCGTTCAAAGACAAGATCGGGCGGGAAGGCGTCACGATCTACCCGTAGGACGCGCGATGCCTCAGAATTTCCGGCTCCACTCTTTCGGCCAGCGCTCGACCACCACCTTGGTCTCGGTGAAAAACTCGACGGCGTGCTTGCCCTGGCCGTGGAGGTCGCCGAAGAAGCTGGCGCGCCACCCGCTGAAGGGGAAGAACGCCATGGGCGCGGCGACGCCGATGTTGACGCCGATGTTGCCCGCGGCGACCTCGGCGCGGAACTTGCGCGCGGCGGCGCCGCTCGATGTAAAGATGCTCGCCATATTGCCATAGGTCCGGTCGTTCACCATCGCGATGGCGTCTTCGAGCGTGTCCGCGTGCATGAGGCTGAACACGGGGCCGAACAATTCCGTCGTGGCGGTCCGACCGTTGTGCGGCACGTTATCGAGCAGCGTCGGATGGAGAAAGTAGCCGTTCTCGTAACCGGGGACCTTCTTGCCCCGCCCGTCCACGAGGATGGATGCGCCCTCGGCCGTGGCCTCTTCAATGGCCTTTTCGAGTCGCGCCTTGCTCTCAGCGGAAATGACGGGGCCGGTCTGCACGCCCTTGTCGAGGCCGTAGCCGACCACGCGCGCGGCCGTCGCCTCGGCGAAGCGCTCGCGGAACACGTCGCGCGCCTCGCCGACCGTGATCGCGACGGACAGCGCCAGGCACCGCTGGCCCGCGCAGCCGTAGGCGGAGTCCGACAGGATGCGCACAGCCGAGTCGTAGTCCGCGTCGGGCATGACGACCACGGGGTTCTTCGCGCCGCCCTGACACTGCGCGCGCTTGCCATTTTCGGCGGCGCGGCGGTAGATATAGCGCGCGGTGGGCGTCGAGCCGACCATGCTGACGGCGCGGATGGCCGGGTGATCGAGGATCGCGTCGACGGTCTCCTTGCCGCCGTTGACGAGTTGGATCACGCCGGGCGGCAGGCCAATCCCCTCGATGAGCCGGAAGATATGCTGTTGCGCGACGGGGCACTTGTCGCTCGGTTTCACGATGGCGCAACAACCCGTCGCCAGCGCGTAGGGCAGGAACCAGAACGGGATCATGCCGGGGAAATTGAAGGGGGCGATGATCGCGACCGGGCCGATCGGCTGGCGGAACATGTGCTCGTCGATGCCGCGCGCGATGTCCTCGTTATTCCAGCCCTGCATCAGCGTCGGGATGCCGCAGGCCGTCTCGACGTTCTCGATGGCCCGGCGCATCTCGCCCGCGCTCTCGTCGTAAGTCTTCCCGCACTCGTTGGTGATGCACCGCGCGATCGCGTCCATGTGCTCTTCGAGCAGGTGCTTCAACTTGAACAGGAATTGGACCCGGTCCACCGCCGGCACCCGCCGCCATTCCTCGAAGGCGGCCTGCGCGGCGCGCGCCGCCCGATCCACCTCCGCCCCAGGCGACATGGGCACGCGCGCGATGACCTCCGCGGTTGCGGGGTTGTGAATCGGCGCGGTTTCGGACGCGGTCGAGGGTTGCCACTGGCCGTCGATGTAGTTGGAAAGAGTTTCTTGCACGAAATCAGACTCCTATGCTTTTCAGTGCGTGAGTTCAAGGAATCGGCGGTTTGCCGCGGAGGTTCAGGATCGTGTTAACAAGCGCCTTCAATTCCAAACACTGCAAGATGGCGACATCCTCGCACTTGACGTGCATAGACCGAGCCACTCGTGGTCGGTTAAGCCGCTGCGCATAACGTCTCCAAGCGCATAACGCACACTTCTTCCTCGTCTGCACGAATTGCCCTGGATTCCCGCTTTCGCGGGAATGACGCCGGGGGCGACTTTGGCCCTCTTTTCCGTCATTCCCGCGAAACCTGTTCCCGCGGAAGCGGGAAGCGGGAATCCAGAAAGACACCGCCGGTGGCCTTAACCGAACACGAATGTAGACCGAACTATAGTCAATGTCGCGACGGTCTTGCCACATGCCAATCAACCCCGATCGGCGGAGGCGGCCCACAGTCAGACAAGCGCGCGGTGCAAGCGTCATGCCTTGGGGGGAAACAATGATCTCGACGGCCTGTCCCTTCTTGTAGGGTAAGCCCGTGATCAGGACTTCTCCATCCTTGGCGATGACTTGTCGCACTTGCACTCTTTCCATATTTCCTTGCCTCCTGGTCTGCTTCTTCAACTGGCCTAACGCTCCGCATAACCGGCTGGCAATAGAGCGCAGCGGAATTGCCCGTCCGAGTTGATGCGGCTGTTAGATGCTCTCTTCAAAATAATCGCTATCAACCTTTTTCACCGGATACAATGAAACCGTGGATACGCCAACATCATGTTCAATCATCAAGCTGGTCAGTTGTTCGCCGTCAATTAAAACGATCTTACTGCCAATCTGGGAAACGTAACTACGAGCATCATCAGTGAATCTGGAAGTAGTAATAAAGATGCCCTTGTTTGCTCTCTGAGCCTGAAGAGCCCCTGCAAATTGCATAACATCAGGCCGCCCAACCGGGTTATTGTCCCAGCGTTTCGCCTGTATATAGACAACATCAAGCCCGAGTTTATCCTCTTTTATGATCCCATCAATACCGCCGTCACCGCTCCTGCCGATGGCTTTTCCTGCATCAACACGAGAGCCCCCGTAACCCATCTTGACCAGAAGCTCAACCACGACCCGCTCAAAGAAGGATGGTGTAGTCTTCTTTAGTTTGCCGAGCAATTCATCAGCCAACTCATCACGTAAGTTCTCATACGCCGACTCTAGTGCTTCTGATGGAGTCGCAGTTGATACTTCTGAAATTCCTTTTGATTCGACGACCTTACCGCCACTTCTTGTTCCCTTGAGT
This sequence comes from Candidatus Hydrogenedentota bacterium, assembly GCA_029556545.1. Taxonomy (GTDB): domain Bacteria; phylum Hydrogenedentota; class Hydrogenedentia; order Hydrogenedentales; family JAGMZX01; genus JAGMZX01. Next base: position 22,782 of record JAKQEQ010000106.1, on the reverse strand, counting down.
TGCTGAAATTCAAGAAATTCCGGATACTGCTTTAGAAGTCTTACATCTATTGTCTTGGGCTGTCTCTTAAGGAGCTCCTTCCCTCGGTCGGTGATCTGATAGAATCCCCTTCGTGTTGCTTCAAGTAACCCGGCCTTTTTCATGTAGGTCGAAGCCCACCCAACGCGGTTAACGAAGGTTGATTGTATTCCGCTTGGGAGCATCTCCGCTAAATCATCTTCGGTAAGGCTGAATTCCTTTGCCAGTGTTTCCACGGCTTCACTGGTTGAGGTTTCGCTCTCTTTTCTCTCCGCAAACTGAAGAAGCGGCAGCATCAAACTTTGGTAATCTGGAACTGCCATCTATTCATCTCCTTTGTGCATCTAGCAATGCTATATGGTTTTTTCATAGCACCTTTGGGCCACGACATCGCGACATAAGACCCCTCCGCCAAACTCTGCGTGAACCGCGTAGATACACAGCACCAGGCCATGTTTTGCGATTGGCGCAGGGGGTATATGGTTTCTGTATAAGATACCGTCCTATCTCCTCTACAAGTCGTCCGCGGGGCTCTTAACACCCTTCCTGCTCCTGTTGAAGACATCGGGATCAGCATTCGTGATCGGTTAAGCCGCTGCGTACAACCTCTTCAAGCACATAACGCATACGTCTTGCTCGCTTGCACGACTTGGCCTGGATTCCCGCTTTCGCGGGAATGACGCCGGGGGCGTACTTGACCCTCTTTTCCGTCATTCCCGCGAAACCTGTTCCCGCGGAAGCGGGAAGCGGGAATCCAGAAAGACGCCGACAGTGGCCTTAACCGAACACGAATGTCGGGATCAGTCCTGGCGATCTTCACGTCCTAACGGCCCAAAAGTTCCTGGATCGTCCGGATGTCGTGGCTGCCCGACTTAGCGGTTCTCCAGGGGCCGTTCCGTACCTTTATTGCATAGATAGACTCTTGCGTTCCAACTTCTTGCCGCTCAGCCGCGCCGCCTTTTGGCGTCGGCTGGAGCGAGTTGTTACGCGGCTTCAACTTCCACAATTTCACTGGTTGATGCAGGAGCCGGAATCGGCTGACCCTCCTGCTTAAGGTCTTCCAGATGAAGCTCAATGGCTTCGCGGATCAGCGCCAGGACTTCCTCTCTCGTTTCCCCGGCGGCGACACAACCAGGGAGATCAGGAACATGGGCTCCATAGGAGGTAGGGCCTTTCTCAACAATTACTAAGTATCGCATCGGAAATTCACTCCTGCTTCTTTAGACCCGCTTGCTTTAGCGCACTGTTCAGTGTCCCCGGCGGCACATCGACACTTGGCTTTCCAGACACTGTGACTGTTCCCTTTTTCGTCCGGTGGTGAAACTGATGATGGCTGCCTTTCGTTCGAACCTGAAACCAGCCGTCCGCTTCGATCAGGGCTATGAGTTCGTGGACTTTCATTTAGTGCAGTAAAACAGCTCCGGGCAACTGCCGATGAAGCACTGGTCTTCGTCAGACCACTCCACGATTTTGACGTATTTGTCGCCCTTGCTCATGGCCGGGCCTCACTTTATTGCTAATTTAACCGCCTTCTCTTGATAATGCAAGGCGTCATCGCCCTCGTTCCCTTAAATTGAAACAGGCTTCCGAACTCTCGGGTAGACAAAGTTTCCATGGCTTCCTTTGCCTCCTCGATTAACAAAACCCGCTTTTCCCAAGTCCCGAATCAGTTCTCGTGCCTTGCGCGGCACTCTTGCTCCTTTGAATTTGCCTATGACGCATCGTCCGACCTTACCGCTTCAACTGCTTCTTCGCGGCGTCGCGAACCCTGTTGGGGTGTCGAAAGCACTTTGTCCTATCATTCCGTCCGCCGTTCGCACATTAGAGGAAATACCGCTCCTTGGCGCGCATGGCCTCCCACTCTTTGCGAGCCTTGCGCACGGAGTCCATCTCGCTTACTTCGGCCACGGCCACGTCCCACCAACTGTCGTAGCCGGGCACGCTGACGTAGCGGTCATTCTGAATGTAGATCATTGTCGTGCGGTCCGCGGCCTCGGCCTCCCGGATCGCCTTGCAGAAGTCGTCGTAAGTCTTGCACTCGATGACGTGCGCGCCGAGGCTGCGCGCGTTCGCCGCGAAATCGACGGGCAACGCCTCGACGGCCTCGCCCGCCTCGTCGCCGGGCAGCTTGTTGTCCTTGGGATAGACGTAGCGCGTGGCGAAGCCTTCCTGGCCCAGCGAGCGGCTGAGCGACCCGATGCTCTTGTAGCCGAAGTTGTCGAAGAGCACGATGATCAGCTTGTAGCCTTCCTGGATCGACGTGACGATCTCGGAGTTCATCATGAGGTAGCCGCCGTCGCCCTGCATGACGTAGACCTCGCGGTCGGGCGCGGCCATTTTCGCGCCGAGCGCGCCCGCGATCTCGTAGCCCATGCAACTGTAGCCGTATTCGAGGTGGTAGTTCTTCGGGTGCCGCGCGCGCCAGAGTTTATGCAAGTCGCCCGGCAGGCTGCCCGAGGCGCAGACCATGATGCTGTCGGGCGAGCCGGCCTCGTTGACCGCGCCGATGAGTTCGCCCTGGCTCGGCAGCGGCGTGTTGCGGATGGCGTAAATGCGGTCCACTTCCGCTTCCCAGGCGTCGTGGAATTGCTTCGCCCGCTCCTCGTAGGGGGCGTCCGTGCTGAAGCCCTCGAGCGCGACGGCGAGTTCCTCGAGCGCGGCGCGCGCGTCGCCGACGATCGGCAGCGCGCAATGCTTGTGCGCGTCGAATTCGGCGACGTTGACGTTGATGAAACGGAGATCGGGGTTTTGAAACGCCGTCTTGCTCGCCGTGGTGAAGTCGCTGTAGCGCGTGCCGACGCCGATAACGAGATCGGCCTCTTTCGCCAGCGCGTTCGCCGCCGATGTCCCGGTGACGCCGACGGCCCCCAGGTTCAGCGGGTGCGCGTAATGCAGGCTGCCCTTGCCCGCCATCGTCTCGCACACGGGGATGCCCGTCTGGTCCACGAAACGGGTCAACGCCTCGGTCGCCTCGCTGTAGATCACGCCGCCGCCCGCGATGAGGATCGGCTGGCGCGCGGCGCGGACCCACTCGGCGGCCCGCGCAAGGACCGCGGCGTCGGGCCGGTTGCGCGGGATATGCCACACACGCCGTTCGAAGAACGCTTCCGGGTACTCGAAGGCCTGCGTCTGCACGTCCTGCGGCAAGGCGAGCGTGACCGCGCCCGTATCGGCGGGACTGGTCAGCACGCGCATGGCTTCGGGCAAGGCGCAAAGAAGCTGGTCGGGCCGGTTGATCCGGTCCCAATAGCGGCTGACGGGCTTGAAACAGTCGTTGACCGAGATGTCCTGCGTGTGCTCGGATTCGAGCTGTTGGAGCACCGGCGCGACGTTACGTCGCGCGAAGATGTCGCCGGGCAGCAAGAGGACCGGCAGCCGGTTCACCGTCGCGCCGGCCGCGCCGGTAATCATGTTGGTCGCGCCAGGGCCGATGGACGTGATGCACGCGAAGGTCTGGAGCCGGTTCTTCACTTTGGCGTACCCCGCGGCGAGGTGCACCATCGCCTGCTCGTTCCGCGTCTGGTAATACCGGAAGTCCGGGTGCTGCTGGAGCGCCTGGCCGACGCCCGCCACGCAGCCGTGGCCGAATATGCCGAAGGCCCCCGCGAAAAGGGGCCGCTCGACGCCGTCGCGTTCGACGTACTGCTGCTTCAGAAACCCGACTAGGGCCTGCGCCATGGTCAATCGCGGCATAGTTGTACCCTCCCGCGCCGCCGGGACCGCCCCGGGGCATTGCGTCCACGTCATGTAGGCAGCCCATAGTAGCCTTGGAAACGCCGTGGGATGCAAGTTTCGCCGGGGGGGGCGGGCATGGGCATACTGCCTATGTTCTTGAATCAAGGGCTGGCTTGAATGACGCACGCTGAAGCGTGTACTACGAACGGGAAGACACGCTCAAGCGTGTACTACGAACCTGTTCGTAGTGCAGCCTTCAGGCTGTCCTCAAGCCAAACGGAGAAAACAGCATATGCGATTGCTAATGACGGGCGCGGGGGGATTCGTGGGCGGGAGCGTGCTTGCCCAGGCCGGGCCCGAGTGGGAAGTGCACGCCGTCAGTCGCGGCCCCGCCCTCGTCGCGCGGGCAAACGTGCATTGGCATTCGCTCGATCCGCTGGACTTCGCGTCGCTCGAATCCGCGGTGCGCGCGATCGGGCCCGACGTGATCCTGCACGCGGCGGCCATCGCGGATATCGACTTCTGCGAAGCGCATCAGAACGAGGCCCGGCGCGTGAACGTGGAATGGACCCGGCGTATGGCCGCGCTTGCGGCGGAACGGGGCGCGCGCTTCGTCTATCTCTCGACGGACAACGCCTTCGACGGCGAGCACGGGCCGTATTCGGAGGAAGATACGCCGGTTTCCGCGAATTTCTATGGCCGCACCAAGGTGGCGGGCGAGGAAATCGCGAGCGCGCTGGATACGCCGTGGGTGGTGGCGCGGGTCTCGATTGTCATGGGGCTGCCGCTCGTCGGCGCGGGCAACTCGTTTCTCTCGCGCATGCTGGCGAAATGGGAGCGGGGTGAAGCGGTCGGCGTGCCGCCGGTCGAGATTCGCTCGCCCGTCGACGTCGTGACGCTGGGCCGCGCGTTGCTCGAACTGGCCGGGAACGCATTCACCGGATTCATCCATCTCTCGGGCAACGACATCCTGAACCGATGCGATCTCGTCCGGCGCATCGCCGCGCGGCTGGGCTACCCCGAGGAACTGGTCGTGCCCAATGATCCGACCGACCTCCCGGGCCGCGCGCCGCGCCCGCGCGATGTGTCGCTGTTGAACTCGAAGGCGCGGCGCGTCCTCGATACGCCCATGCTCGGCGTGGACGACGGCCTGGAACTCGTTCTCGCGACTCGGCGGTCCGCGTCGTGAGGACGTCCTCGCGCGGGCGCATTTCGAGCGTATGGGAAGAGGCGGGGCGATTACGATTACGAGTTGTCATGAAACCGGTGGTTTCTCCCGCAGAGCATGAGAATGGATGCTAAAGCAGGGCACAAGCGGCGCTGAAGCGCCCTTTGCTGGGCAAGACCTCTTACCCCCCGGCTGAAGCCGGGGGCAAAGAAGAGCCCGCTGAAGCGGGCTGACAAAGTGGGCTGGCGGGATGTCGTGCGTGCCCTGGCCCCGAAGGGGCCAAACGTGAGTAGCCGTAGGCGAAAGCCTACGGATACGGGACGCCCATCCCCTTTTCCCGGCCCCGAAGGGGCCGAACGTGAATACTCGCGGGTACGCACCTGGCGAGATATCAAGTCGATTTTCGGAGTAGCACGAGTACGAACTGATCGCGCATTCGACGCGGGGCGCGTTCCCTGGTACAATCCCGGCCTTCGTGTGACGAACTGAACGCATCGGATGACTCCCCCGTGAAGAAGGACCCCGTGTATCTTGAAGGGCTGAACGCGCGCCAGCGCAAGGCCGTGCTGCGCACGGAGGGCCCCGTGCTCGTGCTCGCGGGCGCGGGCAGCGGCAAGACCCGCGTCATCACGCAGCGGATTGCGCACCTGCTCGACACCGGAGTCGCCGGACCGGACGAAATCCTCGCGGTCACGTTCACGAACAAGGCCGCGGAGGAGATGCGTGACCGCGTCGCGAAGGTCGTAGGACGGGATCGGGCCGCCCGGATCGCCATCTCGACGTTTCACGCTTTTTGTGTCCGCGTGCTGCGCGAGCACGCGGATCACCTGGGCTACCGCCGCACCTTCACCATTGCCACGGAGAGCGACGGGCGTATCCTGCTCCGGCGCGTGCTCGAGGACGTCGAGCGAGGCGAGGCGTTCAGCCCCGCGTTGTTCCAGGCGGCGATCAGTCTCCAGAAGAACGCCGGCGAGACACCGGAACGGGGCAGGCCCAAGGCCAAGCGGAAAGGCGCAGAAACCGACGCGAAATACGGGCGGCATCTGCCGGACGTCTTCGAGCGGTACCAGTCCGCATTGCGCGCGGCGAACAGCCTCGACTTCGACGATCTGCTCCTGTGCACGCTCCGGCTCTGGCGCGAGCATCCCCGTATTCTCGCCGCGTGTCAGCAGCGGTTTCGCTATATCCTCGTTGACGAATACCAGGACACGAACCGCGTGCAGTACGAACTGCTGCGGCTGCTCGCGGCCAAGCATCGCAATCTATGCGTGGTCGGCGACGATGACCAGTCCATCTACGGCTGGCGCGGCGCGGACACGCGGAACCTGATCGAGTTCGAGCGCGCGTTCCCGGACGCGACCGTTGTCACACTCGACCAGAACTACCGCTCGACCGAGACCATTCTCGAAGCGGCGAACGCGGTCATCCGCCGGAACGCGAAGCGCCGCGAGAAGCGGCTCTGGTCGAATCTGGGCAAAGGCCGTCCGATCGACTGGATCGTCACGGGTGACGATGAAGACGAGGCGCGGCAGGCGGTCGCGTGGCTCGAACACATTCGATCGCGCACGAACGCGCCCTACGCCTCGTTTGCGATCCTCTATCGCTCGAACGTGCAGTCGCGGCCCTTCGAGCTGGCCTTGCGCCAGGCCGGCGTTCCCTACGTCGTGATCGGCGGCCAGGAGTTCTTCGATCGGGCGGAAGTGAAGGACATCGTGTCCTATCTCAAGGTCATCGCGAACCCGCGCGACGAGGCGGCGTTCCTGCGCATCGTGAACATGCCGCGCCGCGGCATCGGCGACACGACGCTCCACGCGCTGCACGAACTTTGCCGCAGGGAGCGGCTTTCGTTCGGCAAAGGCATCGCGGAGATGCTCAAGCGCGAGCTCGCGCCGCAGCAGGCCAAGGAAGGACTGCGCCGGTTCCTGGGCATCTTGCAGCATTTCCGCGCGCGATTCCGCGAGGGACCGGGCGGCCTGCGCGAGCGCGCGGAGGAACTGGTGGACGCCATCGGCTATTGCAAGGAAATCGACCGGAGTTGCCGGAACCGCGACCAGGCGGAAAGCCGCCGCATGAACGTCGAATACGTGTTGCGAGCCATCGGCGACTACGAATCGCGCGCCGATCGGCCCACCCTCGCCGGATTCCTCGATGAGAGTTCGTTGACCTCGGACGCGGACCGAATGGGCCGGGAAGACCGTCGCCGCCAAGGCGTAACCCTGATGACTATCCACAGCGCGAAGGGCCTCGAATTCCCGTTCGTGTTCATTGCGGGTCTCGAGGAGGGCCTGTTGCCGCACGAGAAGAGTCTGAATGACGACGCACTGGATGAAGAGCGCCGCCTGTTCTACGTTGCGCTGACCCGCGCCCGGCGGCATGTCACCCTATTCGAGGCGCTGTCCCGCGTGCGCAACGGCAGGGATCGCCTCTGCAAATCGAGTCGTTTCCTGGCCGACATCCCCGAGGGATTGGTCCGCAAGCACGTACGCGCGGCGCGCGACATGGTCGAGGCCCGCGTCGCCCCGCCAAAGCCCGCCTCGAAGCGCCCCGCGCCAGGCGGTGGCGCGGCCCGCAAAGAATCACGGAAACCGAAGGCTTGAATACGCGCCACGAATCGCGTACTTTGAGTGTCGGCGTGTGATTTCGCTCATGGCGGTGAATCGTCTATGACAATGTTATCGCGTCGCGGGAGAAGCGGCTATGATCTGGAATGCTTTGCAGGACCTTTACCAACTGGCGCAAGGCCTGATCGTGGATATCCCCACGGACAACGCCCTCGCCTGGGCCTATGTCATCATCAATACCGCCGTGACGCTGCTGCTGTCGCTTCTGGGATTCAATCCCGGCGGCGGCGGCGGGTCGATCCTGCCCTTCTAACGCCGATGAGGGCGTGACCATGCGCGGGACAACCTACCTGTGAATCGGCCCTGGGTCTGGGCGGCGGTCGGGCTTGCGGCCGGGGTCTTTGGGGCCACTGAGGGACTGGCTTTTTCGCTGCTGCTGCCTTCGATCGTCGTGTGCCTGCTCGCGCTGTTTGCGTTGCGGAAGCGTCTGCCTTACGTGCTTCACGCGGCCCTCGTCCTGGCGGCGTTCGGCGTCGGTGTGGTCCTGTATCAGGCGCGGCACGCGGGGCCGCCCGGCGATTCGCTGAGCCGCCACGCGGCGGCATCTCCCATGACACGATACACGATCGAGGGGCGCGTCCGCGCGGCGGGCATCATCCTGCCCGGCGCGGACTATACCACCTTCGTGCTCGATGCGGACCGCGTCGTCGCGGGCGGCGACGCCACGGACCTGCGCGGCGGCGTGCTCGTCCGCTGGACCGCGCCGGACGGCCCGCTGTACCCCGGCGAGCGCGTGCGCGTGCAGGGCGCGCTGGGGCGCGTTCTGGCCCCGGTGAACCACGGGATTCGCGATATGGAGGACTACTATCGGGCGCGCGGCGTCCACACCGATTTGCGCGTCGCGGGCGACGGCGTGGTCCGGTTGAGCGCGCCCCGGTGGTCGGTGCGATATTGGGTCGCGCGGCTGCGCCAGGGAGAAGGGGCGCGCCTCGCGCGCGCCGTGCCCGAGGAGGTTCTACCCTTCGTCTTGGCTGTGTGGCTGGGCGAACGAAGCCGCCTCGCCGAGGCGGAACGCGACGCCTATGTCGCGTCGGGGACGGCGCACATTCTCGCCGTCTCCGGGGTGCACATGGGCATCGTGTACATCAGCGTGTATTTCGTGGTCGGCGCGCTGCTCCGGCGCAGACGGCCGCGCGCGGTCCTCACACTGGGCCTTGTGGTATTGTTCGCGGCGCTGGCCGGCGCGCGGCCTTCGACGCTGCGCGCCGCATTCATGATCTCGCTCTATCTCGCCGCGGAGTTCTTCGACCGCGAACCCGACGCGCCGACCGCGTTGAGCCTCGCCGGCATCGTGCTGCTGCTCGTGAATCCCAACGATCTGTTAGACCCCGGCTTTCAGTTATCCTTCGCAAGCGTTGCGTCCCTCCTGCTCTTTTCTCCCCGCATCCTCGAATGGATAAACCGCGGACCCTGGCCGCTGCGCAACGCGGCCGCACCCACGCTCGCCGTTCAACTGCTCCCGCTGCCCATCGCCATGCGATCCTTCCACGTGCTACCGATCGCCGCGCCTCCGGCAAACTTGCTGGTTGTCCCGCTGCTGAGCATCGCGCTGTGGCTGTGCGCGATGACCACGCTGGCCGCGTTTCTCATGCCGTCCGCGGCGGTGTTGTTCGGCCACGCGCTGCTGCCCGTGGTCGCGATGATCCGGGGCGTCGCACACCTCGTCGCAAGCACGCCATACGCCCACCGCCTCGTCACCAGTCCGACCGCATTCGCCGTGGCGCTGTACTGGGGCGCGCTGCTGCTCTCATGGATTCCGGCGGCGACCACCGTTGGGCGCAAGCGCAAGCGTTTTGCGACCGCCGCGTTGTTTCTCGGCGTGCCCCTCGCTTGGGCCCCTTGGTCGCCGCCCGCGAGCATTGACGTTCTCGACGTCGGCAGGTCCGACGCCCTATTCGTGCGCACGCCCGAGAACACCACGTTCCTGATTGACGGCGGCGACCGATCGGAATACATCGACATGGGCAAGCGCGTTGTCGTGCCGTTCCTGCTTGCGCACCACGCGCGTCGCGTCGACTACGTTGTTGTGACGCACCCCGATCGCGACCACATCGGCGGGCTGTTCCACGTCATCGAGCGGCTGCCCGTCGGCGAAGTGCTGCTCGGCCCGGACCCGACGGGCCGCGCGCTCGAAATGGAACTGATCGCGCTCTGCGAACGGCGGAATGTGCCCGTCCGGCGCCTACAACGCGGTGACCGACTCGAATTCCGCGAGACGGTCGTCGAGGTGCTGCATCCGCCGCCGGGCCGGCCCGTGGACGACAAGGTGAACGACAACTCGCTCGTCCTTCGTTTCGCGTGGCCCGGCGTCACGGCGCTGTTCACGGGCGACATCGAGGCGCCGGGCGAGCAACTGCTCGCGGCGGCGGATTGTCGCGCCGACATCATGAAGGCACCGCACCACGGCTCGAAGACCTCGAGCACGCCGCAATTCATCGCCGCCGCCGCGCCGAGCATCGTACTCGTTTCGACGCGCGATACCGCGCGCGGACCGGGCGCGGACAACGCGGTGATCGAACGGTACCTTGCGGCGGGCGCGCAAGTCTGGCGCACCGACCGACACGGCGGCCTGCGCGTGCGACAGACACCCTCCGGCCCGCACATCGACGGCGCGCGCGTCCTGCGCGGCTACGCGCCAGGCCCGCCCCCTCCTCGTCCTCGTACTCGTACGCGTTCCCGCCCCCACTCCCAGTCAACCACCCCTCGAACACGATGGCGCGCTCGTAGACCGGCGCGCTATGATGCATACGTCACGCCCGCGAGAGAGGAGCACGATAATGATTGAACCGTCATACTTCGAGAAGTGCGCCTTCGTATGCGTGGACATCCAGGAAGGCGCGCGCGGACCCGCGCTCAGCTACGAGGAACTGCCGGGGGTCTGGAAAGACATGGGCTTCTCCGCCGACGACGTCAACGCCGCCAACGCCTTCGCGTGGGACGTGGCGTTCCCCAACGCCGTCAAGGTCACCGGAGCATCGCGGCGGCTCGGCCTCAAGATGATTTTCGTGCACTGGGGCTACCTGTTCGAGGACGCCATGGACCTCGACCCCGACATCTACAAGATGTTCAAGCGGGACTTCGGCGAGGATGCGCGGGCGTGGTCCGGCCACATCAGCCGCCCCGATTCACAGCCCGCCAAGGCGCTCGACATCCAGCCCGGCGAATACGTCATCCCCAAGACCGCCCAGGACGCCTTCGCGTCGTCGAACATCGCGTTCGTGCTGCGGAACCTCGAAGTCGAGAACCTCGTCATGATCGGCGGCCACACCGAAGCCTGCCTCGGCAAGACCGCCGCGTCCGCGAAACGCCTCGGCTGGCGCACCCTTTGCATCCACGACGCCACCTCGAACGCCCGCGAATCCACGCGCCGCAAAGGCATCGACGAAGCCGGGTTCGATTACGTCGTCTCCACCGCCGACTACCTCGAATGCGTCGAGCGACTCATCAACGACAAGGGCCGCGCGTAGAAAGAGACGGGCGGCGCGCCTACTCGACCGTGACGCTCTTGGCGAGGTTCCGGGGCTGGTCGACGTCGCAGCCGCGGTTCGCGGCGACGTAGTAGGCGAAAAGCTGGAGCGGCACGGCCACGACAATCGGGCTGAAGGGCTCGTGGCAGGACGGAACGTATATCACGTCTTCGCTGTGCTGCTTGATGCCCTCGTCGCCTTCGGTCGCCACGGAGAGCACGATGCCGCGGCGCGCGCGGATTTCCTGGATGTTCGACACCATCTTGTCATAGGTGTCGCCCTCGACCGCCACGCACACAACGGGCAATTCGTCGGTTACGAGCGCGATGGGGCCGTGCTTCATCTCGCCGGCGGCGTAGCCCTCGGCGTGGATATAGCTGATTTCCTTGAGTTTGAGGGCGCCTTCGAGCGCGCTCGGGAAGTTGTAGTTGCGGCCCAGATACAGGGCGCTTTGCGCGTCGCGGTACTTCGGCAGGGCCGCCAGGTCGATGATGTGCTGTTTGTGGTCGATGACCCACTGGAGCTTATCGGGAATCGCGCGCAGATGCGCGATCATCTCCTTCGCCTGGGCCTTGCTCATCACGCCGCGCGCCTCGGCCATCCAGATGGTGAACAGGGCGAACGCGGTGCATTGCGAGGTGTACGCCTTCGTCGACGCCACGCCGATCTCGGGGCCCGCCTGCTGATACACGACCCCATGCGATTCCCGCGCAACGCTCGATCCGACGACGTTCACAATCGAGGCGACCTTCGCGCCGAGGCGCTTCGCGATGCGGATCGCTTCGAGCGTGTCCGCCGTCTCGCCGGACTGGGAGACGGGGATCATGATGGTGTGCTCGGGCACGATGGGGTCGCGGTAGCGGTATTCGGACGCGAGGTCCAACTCGACGGGCACCTTCGCGAACTTCTCGATGAGGTATTTGCCGACCATGCCCGCGTGCCACGCCGTGCCGCAGGCCACGATCACGATCTTCTGGCACGCCTTCAATTCCTCGACGCTGATGTTCATGTCGGGGAGCTTGACCTCTTCCGATCCTTCATCGACGCGCCCCCGCAGCGTATTGCGGATAACGTCCGGCTGCTGGTGGATTTCCTTCAGCATGAAGTGCGGGTAGCCTTCCTTCTCCGCCGCCGCATCGTCCCAGTCCACCGTCTTCACTTCGAGCTGCACCGGGTTGCCGTGGACGTCCTCGATCTTGTAGCCGTCGCGGCGAATCTCGCAGACCTGGCCGTTGTCGATGTAGAGCACTTTGCGCGTGTACTTCATGATGGCCGGCACGTCCGACGCGATGTACGCCTCGTCGTCGCCCAGGCCCACGATGAGCGGGCTGCCGTGCCGCGCAGCGACGATCAGGTCCGGGTTGTCCTTCGAGATCACGCCGATGGCGTAGGCGCCGGTCACGTCTTGCAGCGCGCGCTTCACCGCCGCGAAGAGGTCGCCCTGGTAATACTTGCGCACGAGATGCGCGATGGTCTCGGTGTCGGTCTGGCTGCGAAACGTGACGCCCTCCGCCGTCAGTTGATCCCGCAGTTCCTGGTAGTTCTCGATGATGCCGTTATGAACGACGGCGATCTCCTTCTGCATATCGAAATGCGGATGCGAGTTCACCTCGCTCGGCACGCCGTGCGTCGCCCAGCGCGTGTGGCCGATGCCCAGTTTCCCGTCGAGCGGCTGTTCGGCGAGCTTCTGGTCCATAATCTTTAGCTTGCCCAGCGACTTGATGCATTGCAGCCCCCCATTATTGACCACCGCCACGCCCGCCGAGTCGTAGCCCCGGTATTCGAGCCGGTGCAGGCCCGACATGATCACTTCCGTCGGGCTCTTGTCGCCGATGTAACCCACTATGCCGCACATAATCCGTCTACTCCTTTTTCCGTTAATCCGCGCCGGTCGATCGGGACCGGGCCGATGTACAAATCGCCCTTATAAAACCGGACGTTTCCCCAACCGCGCAGGAGGGCAGATGACCGCCCCCTGGGGGCCGCGCGCGACCCGCAAGACCGCCAGATACACGCCTCTCGGCGTCGCGCCTCTGGGGAGAGGAATGCCGACCCCTTATGCCCGGGCGCACGGCACGCCTCGGTTGCGTCGTTAGACGAGACTCCGCGCCCTCGCTCCAGCAGCCGTATTATAGTCCGTTTGCACCGCCCCGAACAAGATTCCGGGATTATCGAGTTTTCCGACGGGAATACCGGGGCGACATCATGCCCAGGCCAGCGCATGCAAGCGGTCCGCGTAGTCGACGATCAAGTCGCGCGCATGGACTCGCGACCGCCACGACTCCGGAATGCCGGTTTCGCCGTAGAACGCGCCGGCGATCTGGCCGTAGATGGCGCCTGTGGTGTCGGCGTCGTCGCCAAGGTTCACCGCGAGCAGGCAGCCCGCGCGGAAGTTGTCGCTGTTGTGGAAGGCCCACAGGGCCGCCTCGATGGTCTGCGCGACGTAGCCGCTCCCGCGGATCTCGGGCGGCTGTTTGCGCGCGAAGGACCCGCCGGCGACCGCGTCGATCTCCGGGCACAGCGGATGATTCCGCCAATACCCCGCGACCGGGCAGTAATGGTCGGTCAGCAACGTCGCTTTGTCGACGCCGTTCACCGCGCCGACGATCAGCCCGGCGAAATAGCGGCAGGCGTCCACGGCAATCACGGACCCATGGGTGGTCCGCGAGCTTTCGCCGGCTTTCTCGATGGCCGCTTCCGGCTCGCGGGCGAAGAACAACGGCACGGGAGCGAGGCGCATGAGCGACCCGTTGCCCGACGACCGGACGTCGGTGGGCCCGCTGAACGGTTCGCCGGTTTCCTCGAAGCGGCGAAGCGCGGCGCGGGTGGTCACGCCGATGTCGAAGCAGCGCCCCGTACTGCTCAGGTGGCCGTCCCGATACCACCGGACGTAACGCCGCATCTGGTCCGCCGGGTCGAACGCGCGCCGCTCGACAAGGCTCTCCGCCAGACACAGCGCCATGGACGTGTCATCGGTCCACTGACCCGGTTCGAGTCGATACGGCCCGCCGCCGACCATATCCTGAATCGGCGTGAAGGTTCCGGGCGGCGCGAATTCGAGCGTGGTTCCGACGGCGTCTCCCACCGCCAGACCCAACAGGCATCCGCGATAGCGCTTCACGCGTTCCATACTTTGTACCCCATTCTTGCGGTCCCTCGGTGCAGTGGGCAATTTCCATCCCGGCAACTTGTATTCTTTGCCGCGACGAAATACACTGCTATGCGGGTTTCGCACGCAGCATACCCCGGGACGCGGGCGGAACGGAAATGAGCAAGGTGGGCTTGAAGCGGTAACATGCAAGAGATATTCACGATAGGACATTCAAACCACTCGCCGGACCATTTCCTTGAATTGCTCACATCAAGTTATGTTGGCGCGATCGCGGACGTGAGATCGAGTCCCTACAGCTAGTATACCCCTCAATTCAATAAGAACGCGATCGAGCAATTACTCCGAAACGCGGACATCGAATATGAGTTCCTCGGTCGCGAACTCGGTGCGAGAAGGTCTGAAGAGAGTTGTTACGTGGACAGCCAGGCCAAGTACAAACTCATCGCCCGATTGCCTCTCTTCCAGGCGGGGCTTCAGCGTGTAATCGCGGGCGCCGAACATTACAAATTGGCGCTCATGTGCGCGGAGGCCGACCCGCTTTCGTGTCACAGGGCGATATTGGTGTGCAGAGAGATCAGTAAGACGCGCCCGGATATGCGCATCATACACATCCTGCCCGACGGGAGCACTGAGTCCCACGAAGAAGCCGAACAGCGGCTCATCAAGCTGCACGGCCTCGAACCCGAGCTTTTCGGCAGCCTCTCTTCCGAGACCGGTCTGATCGAAGAGGCCTACTATCGGCAAGCGGAGAAGATCGGGTTCCGGAAATCGTTGGTGGAGATATGAAACTGTTTTCCATAGGGTTTACGAAGCGCTCCGCCGAGGATTTCTTCACGCGGCTGGAGGAGGCGGGCGTCCGCCGGATCGTGGACGTGCGCCTGAACAACACGTCTCAGATAGCGGGTTTCGCCAAGTCGCGCGAATTGCAGTATTTTCTCCGGGTAATTGCCGGTATCGGCTACGTGCATATGCCGGAATTGGCGCCGACCCAGGACATTCTCGACGCCTACAAGAAAGAGAAGGGCTCGTGGGACGAATATGAACGGAAATTCCGCGACTTGCTGAAAGAACGCGAGATCGCGGACAGCGTTATCCAATCATTACAGGATGACATGCTTGAGGTCTTTCTTCTCGCGCTCATTCAGGAGAGTATCGGATGGCGGACTTACGAAGTTGTGGGCATGACACGCTGCCATCGCCCGTGCACCCGGGTGCGCTGGGAATCATCACCGCAGGCACTCCGTATAGAGTACCACACCGACTACGCGGACGATTCTCAGCAAGACTGGGCAATCGAAATTGTTCGCTTGTCCGACAAGTTCTTTGCGTTCAAGGACCAATACAATCTTGGGACTACTAAGATTGGCATGGTGCTCATGGGACTCACGGGATCCAGTGGCACTTCGAGCGAACCCAAGTCGTACTACCTGAAAGATGCGGGCATACATGATGTCCTCACCGAAGCGGTCTCGCGCGGAGTCGTTGACAAGACGTTGCCGGCCTTTCTGCTTGTCATGAAGAGAGGAGGAGCTCCAGCGGATGACGCTTGGTATGTAGACCAAGTGATCGGAACGCTTGTTCCTCAGGCGCGATCCGCTAGCTCCGTTAAGATCAAGGCACTTTGGGACACAGGAGAAGTGGATCAAGCCACCGCTGCGGCGGCACTCGCGCTACACTTCGGGAAAGAAGCGCTGGACGCTGCCAAGTACCATATCATGCTCGAAACATTCACAGACGCGGACGGCGATGGAGGCGTGCTGGTCAAGGCTTTCGAAAAACAATGAGAATTACTGCGACCAATTCCCGCCACCATACCGCTGACAGCCGCGCGGACGCGGCTGTCAGCGTCTGGTGAGGCGCGACGTTGACCTCAGCGTGTCAAGCATCGTCTGATTTGCGGACGCGGTCGAGCAAGGCAATGGTCGCGCGCACTTCCTCCATGGGTTTGTCCAGGAGGTTAATGACTTCCCGGCGGGAAGTAGGCGGAGTGTTGCCATGCATTACCTGGATTAGTTTCGCGCGCGCCATTTCGGGGGAAAGGCCTTCGTTGCGGAGATACCGACGCACCGTGGGGATTCTGTCTACGAGTTCGATTTTGTAGTAGCGCTTATTGGAGCGGTCGCGCGGCCCGACGCCGAGCACGTTGCGATGGCTACGGTCAGCGGGCGCCGCGCCATTGTCAGTTGGAATTTCCGGCACATCGTGCACGCACGCAAGATTCCATTGTACAATGGAGTTAACAAAGGACAGGGTTACAAGGAGATTGCGATCCATACCCCGCAAGAGGTGATTGATTATGAGGACGAATAAGTTTGACTGCGTCGAGATGAAGCGTAAGGGAGCGCGGAAGGTATATGAGGCCACGAAAGGCATGACGGTTGCGGAGGAGGTCGAGTACTGGCGCAAGCGGACCAGAGAGGCCCGTCGGTGGCTCGCGGCGGGAACTGCCACCAAGTCCGCGTCCAGGACCGCCGGACGTTAGCGATGAAGACGAAGAAAGCCTTTGATTGCGTCGAGATAATGCACGAAGGACAGGCCGAACTTCAGAGGAAACCGGACAGTGTGACAGCCCAAGAGCAGCGGCAATACTGGCGCAGGCGGACCGAAGACTTGCGGCTTCAGCAGCAGGCTCGCATCAAGCATCGTCACGCGTAGGCCCTGCGGGAACTGAGCGCGGCTCGCTCAACGGCCACGTCTCCCAAGTGAAGCGCGCGGGATTCGTCTTCGAGCAGGTCACGGGGCGTGAATTTGCGGCATCATCGGTTCATATGGACGATTGCGGCGGTGGTCATGGCCGCGGCGGCGATTGTGCTTGGCGCGCGGCAGGCGATCGCGCCCGCGAAGTCTTCGCCCGAGTCAATCGAGGAGGCGCTGCGCCTGCTCGAATCCGATCCCTCGGTCTGGGAGCCGCGGACCCGTGCGGCTGTTCGCGCGGCGGCCGTGCTGGTCGAGCGCGGCGAGGTCCGCACCGCGGAAGGCTACTACGTGCTCGCGCTCCAGTACATGCGCGAGCACAACGCCAGCGGCGCGGAAGCGCTGTTCAAGCGCGCCATCGCCGCGCGGCCGGATTGGAGCTGGCCCTACGTGGGACTTGGCAACCTGCTGGGCGGCTACATGCTCGGGCGTACGCAGGGGGCCATCGCCGCGCTGCGCAAGGCCGCCGAACTCGATCCCGACTGGAGCCGCCCTTACGACAGTCTCGCCATCATCCTGCGTCTCGAAGGACGACTCGACGAGGCGGAGGAAGCGGCCATGAAGGCGCTCGAACTCGATCCGTACAACGTGGCGACGAACACGAACTACGCCAATCTCCTGGTCGCCATGGACCGCCTCGACGAGGCCGAGCGGTTCTACCTGATCGCCCGCAACCTCGACCCGGCCCACCCGAAGCCCTATTACAACCTCGCCTGCTTGTACAGTCTTCAGGGCGCGGTCGATGCGGCGATCGAGAACCTCGAAGAGGCCATCAAGCGCGCAGGCAGCCTCCGCGTCGAGGCGCGCACGGACCCCGACTTCGATCCCATCCGCCAGAAACCGAGATTTCGACGCCTTGTGTATCTTGAAGAGTTTCGTCACGACCTCCTGGATGAGGCCGAGGCGGCGCCCGACCTCGATGCGGACGCGGCGCCGATGCCGGCGCCCGAAGAACGCTGAGATGTGTGGCAGTGATCCCGTGCGATTGGCGGTTGCAAAGCCCGACCGGTTTCGACGCGGGGCGATTACGAGTACGATTACGAGTACGATTACGAGCACGATTACGAGCACGATTACGAGCACGATTACGAGCACGATTACGAGCACGATTACGAGCACGATTACGGATGGGGACTGGCACAAGCGACCCCGCGCTTCGCGGGGGAGACGTGCCTGTCCCCGAGTCCCGCGTGACGCGAGGAGGTCGCGATGGCGGCGCGTGAAATCACATCTACAGTAAACTTGTGCAATCCGGACGGATCGCTGAACCCGGAGACGGTCGGCTGGTCGCGGCGTCCGTTGCATCAGTGTAATTTGCGGGGTCGATGGCTCCGCAAGAAGCGCTGGGAATACTGGTGCGTGATGGGACCGGATTTCCTGTTTTCGCCGACCATCGCGAACGTGGATTACGCCGCTTTCGGCGCGGTCTATCTCCTGGAGTACGCCGCGGGCAGACCCATCGAGAAGACGTCGCTGCGCCTGTTTCCGCGCCGGTTTTCCATGCCGGATACGGTTCAGGGGGATCTCCTATGGGAAGGCAAGGGCTTCCGCTTGGCAATCCTCGATAGGGAGGCTGGACGCCACATCGCGTTTGATGCGGACAACGTCGCGGGCAGACCGATGACGGCGCGGATCGACGTGCAACGGCCCGCCACACAAGATACGCTGAACGTGGTCATCCCGTGGGACGACCGAACTTTTCAATTCACTTCGAAGCAGAACGCGATGCCCGCGACGGGCCACGTCGTTTGGGGCGGCACGACCTATCTGTTCCCGCCCGGCGACACATGGGCGGTCCTGGATTTCGGGCGCGGCATCTGGCCTTATCGCACACAATGGAATTGGGCCGCCTTCTCGGGGACGAGCGGGAGCGACGTCGTGGGCGTGAACATGGGCGCGCGCTGGACAGACCACGCGGAAACCAAGGAAAACGGCATTTGCCTGAACGGACGCCTCCACATGCTGCTGGAAGACGTCCGGTTTACCTATGACCCGCGCGATTTCATGCGGCCCTGGCGCATGCGCACCACGGCGTCCGACGCCATCGATCTGACCTTCACCCCGTTCCACCAGCGCGCGGCACGGGCGCAACTGGGCCTCCTCGCCGCGCGCACCTCCCAGTGTTTCGGCCACTACAACGGTGTGCTGCGCGTGGACGGGCGGGAGATTGCCGTCAACGCAATGCGCGGCTGGGCCGAAGAAGTGATCATGCGATGGTAGCGCGCCCGCGCGCGGTGGTCTTCGATCTCGACGGCACGTTGATCGACTCGACGCGGGCCATCGTCGAATCTTTCTTTCATACCTTCGACACGCTCGGGCGGCCCCGTCCGGATCGCGAGGGCATTATCCGCGCCATCGGCCACCTCCTCGAAGACCAGTTCCGGCAATTCTGGCCGGACTGCGACGCCGCACTTTGCGCCCGTGTCTATCGCGATCACTACGCGAAGGTCGCCCGCGACGGCACGTTTCTCTTGCCGGGCGCACGGGAGATTCTCGACGCCTTCCGCGGCGCGGGTCTGCGGCTCGGGTTCGCCACGTCGAAGCGGCGTCTCTACGCGGAGATGATCCTCGAACATCACGGCGTGCTCGAACATTTCACCGCCCGCATCGGCCCGGACGACGTCACCCACGCGAAACCGCACCCCGAGGCCGTGATCCGCGCGGCGGCGGCGCTGGGCGTGCCACCTGACGACGTCTATGTCGTCGGCGATACGCCCTTCGACGTGCTGGCGGCGCGGGCGGCGGGCGCGCGGTGTCTCTGCGTCACGACCGGCCCCGCCTCACGCGACGAACTTGAAGCCCTCGCCCCGGAAGCGGTCTACGGCTCTCTCGACGAGGTGGCCGCGCACATTCTCGCCCGATGTGCCGGCCCGTGACGGTCACGCGGAAGGTTCGAGCGCGGCCAAGGCCGCTTCGGGGAAGTTGCGCACCACGGCAAGGCGAGACGCCGCGTCAATGGCCATGATCAGGGCGCGGGTCTTTGCCTGCACCGTGCTTTCGTAACGCCCGCCGCGGAGGTACGCCCGCATTTCGAGGAAGACCGGCGCGTCGCCGCCGCCCTTACGTTCGTCCACGCCGTCCGCGCGCGACTCGACTACCGTGCCGTCCATGAGTTGGAACAATTCCATCGCGGGTTCGCCAGCGGTACAAACAACGTCGCCCGGTAGCGCGATATGCGTTCGCGTCCGCATGGCTGAGTCCGCGTGCTGGCGCTTGAGCGCCGCGTTGGCCTCGGCGAGCCGCCGCGCGAATTGACGGCACAGGATGCCGGTGAAGAAAGGCAGACGCTCGATGATGAGGTCGACGTGCGCGGGCTTGAGCCGAATCGCGAGCGTGTTCAGGGCGCTGCGTACGGCGGCCGTGCGGTAACCGCCGCCAAGGTACGCCATCTCGCCGACGAAGACCGGGCTGTCCGGCGCGCCGTGAATGATGGCGAGTTCATGGCCGGGCCGGCGCTCGCGCGTGGCGTCGTCGTCCTCGACGAGGCAACTTCCGCGCACGAGGAGATACACGTCCAGCCCCGGCTCCCCGGGCGCGACGACGAATTCCTCGTCGTGAAACCGCACCGGTTCCGCGTCCGCACACAGTCGCAGCAGTTCATGCACCGGCGAGTCGTCCGGCAGTGCGAGCGCATCGAGCGCACAGTTCTCCGGCATGCCTGTCCCCTTCTCGTACGCCTGCCCCGCAGTCATCGTAGACATGCGCCGTTGCGAAGATCAAGAGGACAGGAACCAGGGATCAGGGACAAGGGACTAGAGAAGAGGGAAGAGGCGAAAGTCGTGGTGTGCGACGCGCGCGCGGGCAAACGTCCGTCGTTTATGTCCTTTCAGTCCTTTTCGTCCTTAGCGCCCGCTTGCCCGCGGACCAGGGTCGGCGCGGATGCCTCCCGCGACGCAAACTCCGGGAGCTTGCCGGCCATGAGTTCGGCAATGGGGCGAACCGTCTCGAAATGCAGAAGCACGATGCGGACGACGGCGGTCAGCGGCGCGGCCAGCACCATGCCGACAACGCCCCAGAGCAATCCCCAGAACGCGAGGGCGAGCAAGACGGTGACGGGGTGCAGGTTCAGGCCCTCGCCCATCATCTTGGGCTCGATCCCGTTGCCGATGGCAATCTGAATGGCCCCCGGAACCGCCACGACGGGCAAGACCATCCACGGATTCTCATATTGGGCAATTGCCAGCGGCACGGGCAGAAGCGTGGCAACGATGGACCCGACGCTCGGGATGAAGTTGAGGAAGAACGCCAAGAGCCCGAAGATGCCCGCGAGTTCCAGACCGAGCAGGTACAATGTCCCCGCAACCAGGATGCCCGTCAGCGCGGAGAGGGCTACTTTGATGGCGATGTAGCGGCGCACGTGCCGGTCGATTTCGGCGTATGCGCCAGTGCGGACCGCGCGCGGCGCGCGGCCCATGAGCAGAAACGCCGTGAAGATCAGCACCAGGAATACGTTCGACACGATGCTCATCGCCGTGCCCAGGCTCGCGCCGAGCATCCCGGGCATGTTCGCGCGCAATTCGTCGAGCAACGCCTGCTTGTCCACGCGCACGCCCCAATGTTCCGCCGCCTCGAGCGCGCGCCCGGCAAGGGCCGCGAAGCTCTCGGTGTATTGGCCCGCCGTGCTCACGATCCGCTGCGCCGCCACGATCATGATCAGGCAGAACATCGCGATGGCCGCCACCACCAGCAGCAGCGTCGCCAGAACGGCAACCGGCCGCGGCGCGCGCGCCCGAACGATGAGGCCGTCGAGGACCGGCGCGACCATGACGACGAGAAACAACGCCAGCACAAACGGGACCATGACGGGCTGGGTGTAGTACAGCCCGATGGTCACGGCGGCGGCGGCCAGGACAATCAGCGAGACCGTTCGCAGCCACGCTTGTTCTTCACGAGTCTCCGACATGCGACAATGCTCCCCTACGCGCCTTGCGCCGCTCTTGCTCGCCCATGCTGCGACACCGCGCTACGTCGCGATGAACCCGCCGTCCACAATCATCTCCGCGCCCGTCATCCACGCCGACTCCTCCGACGCGAGGAACAGCGCCGCATTCGCGATGTCGCGCGGATGCCCCAGCCGCCGCATCGGCAGCGACGCGCCGATGTTCCGCTTCTTCTCCTCCGTCAGATACGGCGCCTGAAGCGGCGTATCCACCATGCCCGGATGGATGATGTTGCACCGGATATTGTCCGGCCCGAACTGGACGGCGAGCGATTTCGCGAGGCCGATGAGCGAGGCCTTCGCGCACGTGTACGAGTCCTGCGCCAGTTCGAATCCCGCAAGCGCCGAGATCGATCCCACGAGAATGATCGAGCCGCCGCCCGCCTTCCGCAACTCCGGGATGCCGTGCTTCGTCAGGAAGAACGGTCCCTTGAGATTGATCGCCTGCACGATGTCCCAGTTCGCTTCCGTCGTCTCGATCACCGACTTGTCCCGGTCCTTCCAGAGCACCCCGGCGTTCGCGTACAAGACGTCCAGCTTGCCGAACCGGGCCACGCCCTCCGCCACCGCGCGCTGCACGTCCGCCTCCTTGCTCACGTCGCCCACCACGACCAGCGCCTCGCCGCCCGCGCTCTCGACCTGCGCCGCCGTCTCCGCGGCCGCCTCCCCGTTCAGGTCGAAGACCACCACCTTCGCGCCTTCCGACGCGAAGACCACGCTCGCCTCGCGGCCCATGCCCATGCCCGCGCCCGTGATAATCGCCACCTTGCCTTCAAGTCGCATGACAGAAACGCCTCCTTCCGTTACCGGGCCCCTCCCGGCGAGCCCGTAGTATGGCACGCGCGCCCGAGCGGCGCAAAGCGTCCAACGACAACGGCCGTCGCGCCCCGCGCCGCCGACCGCCATCGTAACTCCCGCCTCATACACCGCTGATCGGCCGTCGCGCCGGTCGCATCCAACGCGACTCCACGATCCCCGGGCACCAGGGCAATCGCATCAAAATCCGCACATTATGTCCACTGCGGGAACCGCGCGGTTTGCGCGATTTGGCGAAGGGCACGGCCCTGAAAGGGCCGGAGAAGACAGCC
>JAKQEQ010000093.1 GCA_029556545.1 Candidatus Hydrogenedentota bacterium | reverse complement strand
CTTGTCTCTGAAGAAAGTGCTATAGTGGCGCCGTTTTCCGACGGATGCCGGAAGATGCCTGAGGGGCGTTGCAACGCCCCCCAGGCGGGCCGGCGACGGCGAGGTCAGCCCGGAACCTGCGGACTTGCGCCGCGGAGTTCGTTTTTCAGTCAGCCGCGCCGGCCCATCTGTCATAGCCCGAACAGTTGCATGTGCCGTTCCACGAGCACGCAGACAAGGAAGAGCATACATGAATGACAGGCAGGTTGTATACGTGGGAATCGACGTTTCCAAGGACTCCCTGAGCGTTGACGCGGGCGCGTTATTCAAAGGGGACGTCCCCAACACTCCGGCAGGCATCAGGAGCCTCGTCAGGAAGATCAGGAAGCGGGCGGGCGACGGCTGCGTCCCGCACTTCTGCTTCGAGTCCACGGGGCCCTACAGCGAGTCGCTGTTCATCGAGTGCTGCGGGGCCGGCGCAGCGGCGAGCGTGCTGAACCCCGTGAAGGTCAGGCGCTACGCCGAGGCCATGTCGGAGTCCGCGAAGACCGACCCGATCGACGCGCGCGTGATCCGCCTGTTCGCGGAGGCCAGGAAACCCGGGCCGACGCCCCCGCCCAGCGCCTCTGAGATCTCGCTACGGAAGCTCGTGCTCGCGCGCGACGCGCTGACGAAATGCGTGGTGCAGCTCTCCGGGACGATGGAGGGAGCCTCAGGCGGCGACGCCGGCAGTGTCCTGAAATCCACAGTTGTCCAGTTGCGCGGGAAGATCAAGAAGCTTGACCGCCTGATCGCCGAGGCGCTGAAGGGTGACGCGCGGCTTGCGGGGCTCGCGGACGCGCTCACCGGGATAGCCGGGGTCGGCGTCCTGAGCGCGGCGAAAGTGGTCGCCCTGGTGCCCGAGCTGGGGACGCTGGGCCGGCGCAGGTCGGCGGCCATCGCCGGACTGGCCCCGTTCACCAGGGACAGCGGGAGATACAAAGGCAAGACATTCATCAGCGGCGGGAGGGCGGAGGTCAGGCGGGCACTGTTCATGCCGGCCACGGTGGCGATCAAGCACAACCCCGTTCTGAAGGCCGCCTATCAGAACCTCCGGAAGTCCGGAAAGGCTTACAAGGTCGCGATCACCGCCATCATGCGCAGGCTCTTCGCGCACATGGACGCGGTCGCGGCCAAATGGCTGCGGGAGACTGCGGCGGCCGCCTCTTCCGCAGCGTCAACGGCCCTGCCGTGAGTCCCCCTCTTCCCCCTCCCTTCCTCCCCCTCACCCCCTTCTTTCATCATCGTCGAATGGCAAACACCGAACCGGTTGCACGGCCTCACTTGGGCCAACTGAGATCAGAACTGCCCGGCTCAAGCAGATTGTTCTTGCCGTCAAACTCCAGGCTCCTGTCGTTTGGAGTAGGATTATAATAGTACCGGAACATAACGACACCTTCTTTCGCGTCGTTCTCTAAGATCCCATAGGCGATATTCCCGTAGATTTTCCCGTAATTCGACACCGTTGAGCCGTCGGGAGCGGACGTCGTTCTTGACCTGAAGATCACATAATCGTTCGCCGTGACATCGAACTGCCGGAAGATCTCAGTGGCTGTCCGGTCATAATAAGGATTAATGCTGGGGATGTAGCCAGACAGCGGAGCCTCCGCCACGCTCGCCAGCTCGCTCCATTCGTCCTTTTTTTTCAAAAGAAACCCGTCACCCTCCCGGACGGCCTTGACCTCCAATTCCTGTCTGAAATCAGCAAAATCGGGCGACCTTGGCCGATCGAACCGAAACCGCAAGGCGATATCTGCCGTCTTCCCTTTGCCGTAGGGTTCGACCAAATCACCGGCCAAGAAATCGTATTCGAAATCCATATCCTTGGCGGGAAGTATGATCTTCGCCCGCTTCATATGCATCGGGATCGGCTTGCGGATCGCCTTGAGGGTGACGCGCAGCGTCGGGTTCCACGGTATCCAACGCCCATTCTCAAGGCATCGGTAGCCGCGCTTGCCGAGCTGGTAGGTCGCCCGCGTCTGATAGAACCCTTGCTTGTTGACCGTGTAAGATAGAGAAGCCCCGTTCAGGGTACGGCCTTCGACTGTAAACAACCCGTCCGCGTCCGTCTGACCCCTCGCGCCGGAATCACCGAAAAACCGCGCCGAGATGTCGGCGCCAGCGACGCTGTTGCCGTCCGTATCGACGACATGGAACGTCGCCTTCCCTTTTTCGCCGTGTTTGGCCGTCTCGCGCATTTCCTTGCGGTACCGTTCCCAGCCCTCGTAGTCCTCCATGCCCGGTCGCGGATCGAAATTGTGGCGCGGGTCCGGCTCAAGGACGCCGTTGGTAATCACGACCACACCCGGCGCGTAGGCGGCGGCGAGACCGGAGGGTATGACACCGTCATCTCTCACCGTTTTGACGACAGGCGCTCGCATTCGGCTGGCACCGGAAACGTCGGGCGTCTTGTCATTATTCTGATACGTTTCCGGCTTCACTTCACGCTGCGCCAGCAAAAGCAGAACAGCGGCTGCCGCAACGGCAATACTTGCCCAAACGATGCGCTTCCTCATTTCACCCCTCCTCCGCAAGCCCGGGCGCGCCCTCCTCCGGCGCGGCCAGCGTGACGGTCAGCGCCACGCGCGAGGGCGCGTAGCAGGCGCTCTCGACGCCGTCGGGGACCCCTCCGGGAAACGCGGCCTCAAGCGGCCAGCCGGGATCGTAGCCGTCGGGCGGCGG
>JAKQEQ010000087.1 GCA_029556545.1 Candidatus Hydrogenedentota bacterium | reverse complement strand
GCCCTTGCAGGGCTTCACATTGAGGCGCGCACATTTTCCCAGGGCGTTGCCCTGGGCTACTATGTCATGGGCCTTCGGCCCTAAATGCGGGAACTCCAGCGCGCGACGCGGACCTAGGGCAAGACACCCACACGTCGAGTTCGCATATGTGCCGGAGTAGTTATGCGCATGGAAGCGGAATGCTCGTACTTCTTAGTGCGATTGCCCTGGGTCTGACCCCTTCCCGCGCTGAGCGACCCGGCCCTTCGTTTCTTCGTCTATACCCGCGCACGCGAGAGCCCGGCGTCTCGCATCGGCGGGCGGATTTTATTGTTGACGGAATCATGCGTTATGTGCTAATTTTATGAGTCTGGGTGCATTTCTCATGAGCACTACGACGCGACAAGTCGTTGAGACTGTGGGCTTCTCCGTGCCGGAGTCGCCGAGCGGCGGGGCCTTGCCGCACCTGTTGGTGGTCGGCGGGGGGAAAGGCGGCGTGGGGAAGACGTGTTTCGCCGTGAATGTGGGGGTGGAGATCGCGCGGCGGGGCTGGCGGGTTGTCATCCTGGACGCGGATCTGACGTGCTCGAACGCCGAGACGATGCTGGGGATGCGGGCGGATCGGCGGCTGGACGATTTTTTCGAGCGGAAGCGCGGGGTTTGCCTTCAGGAAATCGCGTGCGAGACGCCTTACGAGAACCTGCGGCTGATTCCGGGGGCATCGGGGCTGCTGGACGCGGCGAATCCGCGGTATCGGCAGCGGGACGCGCTGGTGCAGGGGATTCGCGCACTGGATGCGGACCTCGTGATTATCGACCTGGACGCCGGTGCGCGGCTGAACAGTCTCGATCTGTATTTGCAGACGCTGACGCACGGGGTGCTGATCATCACGCCGGAGCGCACGAGCATCGACAATGCATTCAAATTCCTTCGGGCGGCGGTTTACCGCCACATCGAGCGGTTCTACGGGGTCCCCGAGGTGGGCGTGCTGCTGAAGCGTCACGAGTCGCTGCGCGGGTTCCTGGAATTCATGAAGACGGCGGATTGCTTCGATCGGGCCACTCGCAAGGTGATCGAGCGGGAGCTGCTCGCGCTGGCGCGGGCGTTTCGCCCGCGGATCGTGGTGAATAAGGTCCAGAACGCCTACGAGGCGCAGGTCGCGGCGCAGATCATGGCGAAACACGCGCGGGACCATCTCCTGTCGCGTCCGGAGAGCCTGGGCTTCATTTATTTTGACCATGCCGTTTCCGAGGCGGTAAACTCGGGCGTGCCCTTCGTGATCGGCCGGCCCCGGCTCCGGGTGTCCGGTTGCGTAGTGGATATGGCGAACCGACTGGGGTATTTCTGATCGTGGCGGACGAAAAAAAGATTCCGGATGTGCGGGGACAGGTCAACCTGTCCGCCGAGGCGAAAGAGAAGTATGCGGCGATGGAGCAGGCCGGCAAGCGCGGCCTGTTCGGCCGGTGGGGCGCGCGCATGAACGACGCGATCCAGAGCAGCCGCGGTACGGAGCGCGCGCGGGACGCGGTCGCGGAAACGGCCCGTCAGCCGGACGCCACGGCGGACGACCTGGCGATCCGGCGGGCGCGGAGCGTGAAGCCGGGCCGCATGGTGATTCCGGAAGGGGTGATCATCGAGGGGTCGGTGAGCGGGGGGACGGACACGGAGATTTCGGGCCGTGTGGACGGCAATGTGACGGTGGACGGACGGCTTTACCTCGGGGCGAGCGCGCTGGTTTCGGGCAACGTGCGGGCGCATTCGTGCAAGGTCGAGGGATTGGTCGAGGGCCGGGTCGAGTGCGGGGAGTACCTGGAACTGGGCGAGACGGGGCGATTGAACGCGGACGTGACGGCGGGCAAGCGAATAAATCTGGCGGGCCAGGTGTATGGTAATGTGACGACGCCGGGGCTGCTGCATCTGGCGGCGAGCGGTAAGGTGCATGGCGACATCAAGGTGCGAAATTTGGTGATGGAGGAGGGCGCCACACTCAACGGCGCCTGCATGATGCGCGCTCCGACGCAACAGCGAAACGCCATACAGAAAGGAGTGTGATTCCGAATGCCCATGTTCTTTTTCACGCCGTATGATCTGCTGCTGATTCCGGCGCTGATCCTGGCGGTCTGGGCGCAGGCGAAGGTGAGTTCCGCCTACAGGCGGTTCTCGAAGGTGGTGGCCCGGTCGGGGCTGACGGGCGCGCAGGTGGCGCAATTGATTATGCGCGACGAGAATGTGGGTCGCGACGTGGAAATCGAGATGGTCGCTGGAAACCTCACGGACCATTACGACCCAATCAAGAAGAGGTTGCGCTTGTCCGAAGGTGTGTACCACGGCAACAGTGTGGCGGCGCTGGGCATCGCGGCCCATGAAGTGGGCCACGCCATCCAGCACGCGCGCGGGTACGCCTTCCTGCAACTGCGCACGCTCATGTACCCGGCGGCCGGTATTGGATCGAAGCTGGCCATCCCGCTGTTTTTCCTCGGGATGATTTTGTCCTGGGGCGGCGGCGGCGGGCAGTTCCTGATGACCGCCGGTATCTGGCTGTTCACGGCGGCGGTGGCCTTCACGGTGGTGACGCTGCCGGTCGAGTTCAACGCGAGCCGGCGCGCGCTCCGCGCGTTGGCGAACGGCGGCTACGTGGCGGAGGATGAACTGCCGGGCGTGCGCAAGGTGCTCGGCGCGGCGGCGATGACCTACGTCGCGGCGGCGGCGATGGCGGTGCTGCAACTGCTGCGACTGCTGGCCATCGCGAACAGCAGACGCTAGGGACGCCGACATGTGGCGGTGACCGGGGGACACATACGCGACACGGTGATGAGGGCCGGATTCCTGGCCCTCATTTGTTGTCTGTCGTCGTCTGCGTTTCCGCGGGGCGACGACGGGCTCGTGCAGGTGCGCGCGGAAGGGTACGCCGACGGCATCGGCTTCGCCGCGCGGCGTCGGGCGGTCGAGGCGGCCACGCGCGACGCCGTAGCCCAGTTCGTGCAGTCGCTGGTGGCGCGGGAGGACGCGGCGGCGCTCGAACCGCTCCTGGGGGATCCGGGGCGGTACGTCGATCATGCGGACCTGCTGCGGCAGGAGGACCGGGGGGATTCGACCTTTGTCGAGGTGGATGTCTATGTCGCGGAGCGTTCGATCCAACGCGACGTGGCCGAACTGATGCTGCCGCGCCTCGGCGCGGCGCCGGAAGTGTTGCTGGTTATCGGGGAGCAGTTCATTCAAGACGAAGTGCCCGCCGTGATCGAGGGGGGGATCGCGGAACAGGCGCTGATCGAAGCGTTGGGCAAGAAGGGGGTCGCGGCGCGCGGCGTGGACGCCGTGCCGGACGACTTTTCGCACCCGGAACTGCTCGGTGCGGTGGGGGGCGACGTCGAGACCGGCGGCCTGTTTGCCCGGGCGATGACGGCGGACGTGGTTGTGCTGGGCACGGCGGTGGCGCGGACGACGGCCATCGCGGCGGGGTCGAACCTCTTGCGCAATGAGGCGG
Organism: Candidatus Hydrogenedentota bacterium; assembly: GCA_029556545.1. Lineage (GTDB taxonomy): Bacteria > Hydrogenedentota > Hydrogenedentia > Hydrogenedentales > JAGMZX01 > JAGMZX01. Next base: position 15,699 of record JAKQEQ010000087.1, on the reverse strand, counting down.
CCATTACGCTGCGGGTGTTTCGTGCCTTCGACGGCAAGATGACCGACGCGCTTTCCTCGCGTCACGTAGTGCATGCGGCGGATCCGCGCGCGGGCGGCAGGCAGGCGCTGCGCGACGCCGCGCTGCGGCTGGCGGAGGATGCGCGGGTGTCGGCGGTAATTACGGTGCTGGGCACGCGCGCGGAGGAAGGCGTTCAACTGACGTTGGAGCGGCCCGGGACTCGGGCGCGCCTGGAAAAGGTGCTTGGCGCGATCCGGGGGGTCCCCGGCGTGGCCGGGATGGAGGAGCGGTTCTACTCCGACCGCCTCGCGCGTTACGTTTTTCAGTATACGGGTCCCATGTCGTGGCTGGTGGACGAAGTGCGGGATCGCTCCTTCGACGGGGCGCCACTCAAGGTGATGCGCGTCGTAGGCAATGAAATGCGACTGTCCTTTCCGTGAGCGCGGGCGACGCCTGCGCTACTCGCCGGCGGGGGTGCGGTGTGTCTTCTCGTGGGTCTTCAACAGCAGAAAAAACGCATAGGGGTCCACAAATTCGATCTGTGGATTGTGATCGCGCGCGTGCCGCATGGTCTCTCGGTGCCACGAGGGGGATTGCAGGATTGTGCGGATGAACAGGAACCGCGGCAGGCGGTTCTCGGCGAGGCCGGCAATGCGCGCGCCCGCCTCTTCGGGCGAACCGCAGAGGTCCAGCTTCATGCGGATATAGGGCATGACGCCGCGGTGGACGCCCCATGCTGGAATCTTCTGTCCCACGATGCCGTCGGGGGAGAAGCGCATATAGGCATCCATGCCTTTTTCGCCCATGCCGGGCGCGTGCCCGTCGATGATGAAGCCCGTGATCGAGAGGTCGTAGCGTTCGGCGTAGGGCAGATTATGATCAACCCACGCGTCGAGTCCGTCCGGCAGCCCCGACTCGCGCGGCGCCACGAGCATGCCGGGATTCAAGTAGCCCGCGCCCGAGTCGCCGAACATGAACCAGTCGTTCGCGCTCTGGCGCGTGCGCACATAGTCCATCGCGTGCGGCGCGCGGCGGTCCAGGTTCGGGTTGAAGGCCCACGTGCAGAGCGTATTCCCGTGGGCCGGGTCCCGCCACCACTGCGGCACGTGGTAATGCAGCCAGGCGGCGGAATCGTAGTCGCCCATGTAGAAACACACGTATACGCGCCGGGCGACGCGGCCTTCGCCGTAGATAAGACCGCGTTGTCGGAGGCTTTCGAGCGTCGGGCGGGGGTTCTGCGGATAACGGTCCTTGAGCGGATAATGTTGGTAGAAGGAGGCGTTCGCCATGCCGGAAATACCAAGCGCGTCGGCGTCCATGATGCCGTTGTACGCCGAGATTTCCTTGGCGTACTTCCATTCGGTATCGACGGGGTGATGCGTGCTGCCCGCCTTGCCGTGGTCGGTGTATTTCCACGCCCAGGGCGTGAACCCGCCAATGTGGATGATCCGGCCTTCAGCGCGGTCATACATCGCGCGGAGCAAGGCGCGCAGGGTCTTCAGGTCCGTTCCCGGAGGTTGTCCCGGGTCATCGACGGGGGGCTCTTCCTCCCAGACGTGCAGGTCGAAGAAGAACGCGCGTTGCGCGATGAAGAAGTCGTGATTCGTCAACGTGGCGTTGCTGAAGCTCGCCTCGGTCGGGCGTTGCAGCCAGAAGGCGTCGATGTAGTAGGCCATGTACTCGTTGCCGCACTGGGCCGTATCGAGGTAACGCGCCTTCGCCCACAGATAGGCGTCGCATTTCGCGCTGCCTGTGCTTGGCAATTCCGTGCCGGGGATGGTCCCTTGGCCGGTGAAGAGGGGCGAGCCGTCGTCATTCATGAGGCGAAACACGTCGCGCGTGAAAGGCAAGCCGCTCTCCATGATCTGACGGTAAACCGACCGGGGCATCTCGTCGAAGCGCAGGCACAGGCGGTCCTCGACGCCCGCAATCGTGCCGGCCACGTTCGAAGTCGCGGGGACGCGCTCGTCGTAGACGACCACGCCGCGCACACGATCCGCGAAGGCGCGCACCAGATCATCGAGTGATTCGAGGCGGACGATCGTGCGTCCCGCCAGCCATTGCCCCTTGCCGGTGAGATGATCGAACCAGAAGTCGTCGGGATGGGGCATGAACCGGACAAAGAGGCGCGGCGCATCGCGATTCACGATGCCTTGAAGTGAGGCCACGGCGTGCGCGGTGTCCCACGCATGTGTCGCCGCCGCGGGGTCCTTGAGATCGGCATCGTTGAGGCTGGAGATATCGTAGAGATAGACGGGCGACTCCGCGACGGCGCAGCAGGCGAAGCAGATCAACGGTCCGAGGCATGAAGTCATGACGTTGGTCCTCTCCCGCGTGCTTCGAGGCGCGATGCGTCTCCGGTGGCACACATGGGCTTTACTTGGTCTTTCCGATATTGAATTGGCCCTGTTTCAGGGCCTCGATGAGCGCATCGACCTTCTTGTGATCGTGACCGTTCGCGATGAACACGAGTTCGGGCGCCGCTTGCTTCGCGGCTGAGGCTTCGGTCGAGAATTGCCCGGCTGTGTAATCGACGTACGCCAGCCCCGATGTCGTGGGAACGTGGCCCTTCATGCGGTAAAGTTCGGGGCCGGCGTCGCGGACGGCTTGTTCGAAGCGCGGCAAATCGACGGGACGCGCGAGCGCGAGATCGAATTGCGCGTAGTTGGGATCGCGGCAGGGGGCCAGGGACCCCGCGCACGCAGGACACGCAAGCGCGGGCGCAAGGATGTCCGCGTCAATCTCGCAATGGCATGTACGGACGATGGGCGCGTTATTGTTGATGGCGCGGGCCTGCGCTTCCGCCGCGGCGACGGTCGCCGCGTCGTAGAGATCGCGCTTGTTGACGAGTATCAATGTGCTCGCCGCGACCTGCGTCGCGATATTCGGCAGGGATTGCAGCAGCACGGGGAACGAGCCGGGATCGACGATGCTGACGACCGCATTCAGCGCATAAACCTGGTCCAGCCGTGTATCGTGGAGTAGTTTGCTGATGACGGCGGGACTAGCCACGCCGCTGGCCTCAATGACAACGCCGTCCAGGGGGCCCGCCATGCGTTTGGGAAACGCGTCCAGAGTCCCGATGAACTCGTGGACGAGGCAGGAGCAGAAGATACTGCCCCCCGGTAGAATCTGGACGTTCTCGGCGGTCTCCGCGAGGCGGCGTCCGTCGACGTCGACATGGGAGAATTCGTTCACGAGGTACGCCACTCTACGGTCGCGATACCGGTCGACAAGGCGGCGCAACAGCGTGGTCTTGCCGCTGCCGAGAAAGCCGGTAACCAGGGCGAGCGGAATCATTGCCCTCGTTTCTCCCGGTGGCGCGCCTCGATGGCGCGCGCGAGCGTTTCCACGTCCGGAATAACGGATTCGTAGGTTGGCTTGCCGTCGATGCAGATGGTCGGGATATGGCGCACGCCGAGGCGCAACATGTGGCCGATGCCGTCCCGATGTCGGATTTTGTGCTCGCGGAACACGACGTCAACGGCGACTTTCTCGATGGCGCCGCGCACGGCCTGCACCATGTAGAGACAGGGAGGACATGCCGCGGAATCGAGGGTCACCACGTCGAGTGTCACGGCATCCAGCGCGTCGTAGTCGGGCAGCGTGATGTCGTCGAAGCGGTCGAGACTCGACGCGGTCAGCGTGCGGGCGACGTCGCGCTGGTATTCGTCGTGAACCATCTGCGCGACCGCGATCAGGTTTGCCGGCGGCGTTCCGTAAGGCAGGTCGCAGCCCGGGGCGAGCACGAAGCCGGTGTCTCCGCCCTGGTCTATGCATCGAATGGCGTCGAGTTTCGCATCGTTTTCCGTGCCCAAGAGCAGGACGGTCGTGAGGCGCATGTTTCCGCCGAAAGACTTGTTGTTTTGTTGCGCGAGCGAGCGCAATTCGGGCAGGGAGATGTTCTCGTCTATCTGAAGGTTGTCGCAGGTGGTCCGGCACATAGCTTCGAGGTTGCGCGTCGCGTCGCCGCAGACGAAAAGCGACGAGAACGCGCCTAGGTCGCGGACGCAGTCGAAGACACGGTTCACATACGGCGCCACGAATTCTCGGAAATGCTCCGGAGATATCTGGCTTGTCATGGGATCGACGATGGCAACGACGTCCGCGCCGTGCTCGCGATAGAACCGGGCGGTCGCGCAGGCGATGGACGCGCAATAGTTCATGGTCTCATGCACCTGCTCGGGGTGCATGATCATGTCGAGAAAAAGTTCGTGTCCTCGGAGGTGCGCCGTAAGTGTGAACGGACCGGTGATCAGTCCATACAAAGCCGTCTTGTGGCCGACGTCCTTCTTCAATTCGCGAAGCACCGCCGCCGCCACGGGAAACCGGCCCGCGCCTGTATCGAAGGGCGGCAGGTCGCCCAGACCGCCCGCGATCAGGGGATGCGACGCGACGGACGGCGGTACTTCCTCGGCCCAGCGCAGTTCGCAGCCGAGGACTTCCGCCTCCATCTGGAGGTCGAATATCACGGGAAGACCGTCGGGCCGATACAGTTCATGGGCGCGGCGCAGTCCTTGGACGATTCGCTGGCTCGAACGCAGGTACTCGGGGGCGCTGACGCCGATCAGACAGCCGCCGTGTACCCCGACGAAGGGGACCCACGGCGGGCGTGGCGTGCTTTCGCGCCTCAAGGCGGCGAACAAGAGATCCTTATCTGGCATGGGTCGGGTTCCTATCTGCCCGATTGTAGTCTACGCGCCGTCGTCTATGTCGCTGGATTAGTCGGTTTTCCCGTGTCGTCTACCGTTGGGGCATTCGCGACAGGGCTTCCTTGATCGCCAGAATATGCGCGGGGCCGGTGCCGCAGCAACCGCCGAGGATGTTCGCGCCGGCTTCAACGAACGCGGGAACGTAGGACGCCATGCTCTCGGGCGTCTCGGGGTAACGGAGGCCGCCCTCGACCGCTTCGGGCTGCCCCGCGTTGGGTTGGACCATTACCGGGACACCCGGCGCGGCGGCGCGGAGGGCGCGCGCGAGTTCCACCATGTCGGCGGGGCCGAGCGTGCAATTCGCGCCGATCACGTGCGCGCCGGCTTCCAGAACGGGTGCGGCCATCGCCTCGGGCGTCACGCCCATCATCGTGTGATAGGCGCCGTCGGGGCCGCGCGAGAAGGTCATCGTGCAGACGATTTCGAGCTTGGTGTTTTCCCTGGCCGCCTGAATGGCGACACAGGCTTCCTCGAGGTCCATCATAGTCTCGACGAGGCAGGCGTCGGCGCCGCCGCGTTCGAGCGCGACGGCCTGTTCTCGGAACGCCTCGTACATCTGGTCTCTGCTGACCGCGCCCATCATGAGCAGTTCGCCCGTGGGGCCGATGGAAGCGTTCACGTGCCGGTTCGGACCGACGGCTTCGCGGGAGATGGCCGCGCCGGTCTCGTTGATGGCCGCAGCCTGATCGGCCAGGCCGTGCTTCGCGAGGGTGATGCGGTTACCGCCAAACGTGTTCGTTGTGATGAGATCGCAGCCGCAGTCGGCGTAGCTGCGCGCCGCCTCGAGCACGGCATCGCGGCGTTCGAGGTTCCAGCGCTCGGGGCATTCCCCCGTCTTGAGGCCCTTCGCAATGAGGAAGGAGCCCCACCCGCCGTCGGAAAGGAGCGTGCCTTTTTCCCGGACCTCGTCGACGATGCGCTTCATCACGCCACTTGCGCGTTGAGCCAGTCCAGCGCGCCCTGCGGGTCCGGCGAATAGGCGTCGGCGCCGATTTTCGCGCGGAACTCGTCGGTCACCGGCGCGCCGCCGATAATGATCTTCGTGCTGGGCGCTTCCTGGCGCACGCGCTTGACGGTTTCTTCCATGTTGACCATGGTCGTGGTGAGGAGCGCGCTCATGCCGAGGGCCGCGCCGGGATGCTGCTTGAGGGTCTCGACGAATTTCTCGGGGGCCACGTCGACGTTGAGGTCGATGACGTTCCAGCCGCCGCCCTCGAGCACCATGGCGACCAGTTTCTTGCCGATATCGTGGAGGTCGCCCTTGACCGTGCCAATCACAATGGTGCCCTTGTGCCGGGCCTGTCCCGACTCGAAGAACGGCTTGAGCTGCACCATGGCGGAGGACATGGCCTTGGCGGCCATGAGCAGGTCGGGCACGAACACTTCATTGCGGCTGAACTTGTGTCCGATGGTCCCCATGCCGATGATCAGTCCCTGTTCGAGGATGTCGCTGGGGGCCACGCCGCTGTCCAGCGCCTGTTTCGTCAACTCCTCGGCTCCGTCCTGACCGCGCAGGTCCGGCGGATATGGCGACGCCTTGTTGACTTTCCCCCGTTCGATGCACACGGCCAGTTGCGCAAGTAGTTCCGACATGACTCCGCTCTCCTCTCAGTCGTTTGGCCCCATATAATGTCCCAACGCGATTCCTCTGTCAACAAAATACCGGTAGCTCTCGTAGCGGACTTGGTCCGGGATCGAGTGGTCCGAGTGGAGCACGTATCCGTAGCGGCCCTTGACCACCGGGATCTTCTTCTCCAGTTCCGCGTCGATGACCGCCCGGTCGTTCGAGTACAGCGTGCGCACGTCGATGCCGCCGATAAAGGACAGGCGATCCCCGAAGTCGCGGAACAGTTGCACGAGGTCCATGCCCGCCTTCACCTCGATGACTTGCAAGGCGTCGATACCCGCCTCGACCATGCCGGGGACGAGGGGGGCGACGTAGCCGCACGAGTGCATGACCACCGGCATGCCGCGCGCGTGGGCGTAGTCCACGGTGCGCGCGTGGGCGGGCTGAATGATTTCGCGGTACATGGCGGGGGACATGAAGGGGCGGCCCTTGAGGCCCATGTCCTCATAGAACCAGATGCCGTCGGGCGGCCCTTCCTCCGCGAAGAGGATGTCCATCAGGTCGAGGGTGAGGCCGCAGAGGGTGTTGACCATGTCCTTGACCCAATCCGGGTCCATCGCCATGCCCATGAGCATGTATTCGTGGCCGCAGACGGGGTGCATCAGTTCAAAGACGTTCACGCCCGCCCAGCAGAAGAATCGGTTATTCTCGGCGGCGAGGCGTTTTCGATCGCGGTAGCCCTGAAAGTCGATGCGGCGCCGGTCCGGCGCGAGAAACGGCTTGACGTGCTCTTCCCATCCGGCGCGGTCCTTGACGAGGAAGTCCACGTGCTCGGGCGTGGCGTCGTGCAGCTTGTGCCGCCGGAGGAGCGCGCCGTTGCCGTCGCGGGTAAGGACCGTCTCCTCGGTTTCCTCGACGACGACGGGCTCGAAATCGAGTTGGGCCACCATGTTGAAGGGCCAGTGCATCATGAAGTCGAATCCGAAGTGGTCTTCGAGGCTTTCCCCTTCGCGGATGTGGCCCTGGTCGGTCCAGAGCTTGATCGTGTCGCCCCAGAAATGCTCGAAGACGCCGATCCGATCGACGGGCTGCCGCCGCAGAATGCGGCCAATTCGTTCGCGACTCGTCATGGTTTTGCGCATTGAGCGTTGGCCTTGCTGGCTTGTCGTCGCGCGGGATTATGCCGTTTGCGCGCGCCTTTTTCCAGAGCGGCGCGCAGCCCGGTCGACGCGGAGGTGAAAAGGCGGACGGTCTTGTGAAACGATGGGCCGCATCGTGGAACTGCAAGCGCCGGGCGCGGGTCCAACGAGACGCGAGGTACACACATGAAACCAGTCTATACGGTGCGCAGGGCGGTGACGCCGCCGCCGCTTGATGCGGCGTGGGAGGGTCCCGAGTGGCGGGAGGTGGCATCCCTGAACGTGGCCCATTTCCATCCGGAGAGCAGCGCGCACCGTCCGCGCACCGAGGCGAAGCTGGTTTACGACGCGGCGGGGCTGTACGGCATGTTCCGTGTCGAGGACCGCTACGTGGTTTGCGCGCACACGGCGTACCAGAGCCCGGTGTGCCGGGACTCGTGTGTCGAGTTCTTCGTGCGGCCGCGTCCGGACAAGGGCTACATGAACTTCGAGATGAACTGTTGCGGCGCGCTGTTGCTGTACTATATCGAGGACCCGACGCGAACGCCCGACGGCTTCGCGAAGTTCACCAAAGTTCCCGCGGACGTGGGCGGACAGGTGGGGGTGCGCGGGACGTTTGACGGGCCGAATGCGGAGGAGATCGCGGAACCGGTGGTGTGGACGCTGACGTTCCGTATACCGATCACCGTTCTCGAAGCGTATGTGGGCGCGCTGGGCGACCCGAGCGGGCAAGAGTGGGCCGCGAATTTCTACAAATGCGCGGACGGATCGAGCCATCCGCACTGGGGCGCGTGGGCGTCGATAGGCGAGCAACTGAACTTTCATCAGCCCGAATGTTTCGGCGCGCTTTGTTTTGTGTGAGCGCCGTACTCAAGCAAGGGATTCTGAATGGGAGAGGAACCGACATCACGCGGGGCGCGCGCGGCGCTTCTTGGCTTCTGGGTGCTGACGCTCGCCTGGACGGGACTGCTGGGATGGTCCTTGGGCGGATTGCTGCGGTATCGGCCCGAGGCGGACCGCGCGGCGCTGGCGGTCCTGATCGCGGGGCCGGCGGTGTGGGGGCTCAGCCAAGGACTGGGTTGCCGCGGGCTGTTTGGCGCATTCATCCGCGCCGCGGCGGTCACCGCGGTGTTTGTCGGGCTTTTCGCGGAAGGCGCGCGCGGGCATGCCGCGGTGATTGACGCTTATGCAATCGCGGGATTCGCCGGCGTTTCCGGGCTGTTGGGCGCGCTGAGTTGCGCGACGGCGCGCATTTCCAGGCGGCTGCGGAACCGTAGAGCCGGGGGCGGCCCCGATATGAGCGGTTTCCGGCTGACCCGGCATGCGCGTTTCTGCGTCGAAACGTTACTGGTGGGTTTCTTCGCGAACGGTCTGGCGCGTCTTTTTCTCTGGCGGGCGCGTGTCGGGCGGCCTGTATTCGACCCTATCGAATACCCGAATTCCTACAGCCGCGCAATGGACCTGTGGACTTACGGATTCCTGGGCTTCGTTGTGATCGCGACGGGCTTCCTGGTCTGGCGGGCAGCGCAGTTACGACGGCGCGGAAGACTTTCTACCGCACGACCGTGACCGGCCATGTAGCGCCTTCGTCGAGGATGAAGCGGTCGATGCGCTTGTTGTCGCTGTTGTAGCAGGTCCATTCGAGGCGCGTGCCTTCGACGCGCATGACGCTGTACTGGAGCGTGGCGTACCCGAGCAGTTGCGCCGCGAATTGGGCGATGCGATTCCGTTGCGCGACGTTGAAGCCGTATCCGCAGCCGCCGCCCCCGTTGACCACGAGAATGACGCCGTCGATCAGCGCCCGCTTGTAGGTATGCTCGTGTCCGGCGACGAGCAGTTGGACGCCGTAGTCGCGGCAGAGCGGCAAGACATGGTCGCGAACGGCGGCGTTGCCGGGCAGCCAGTGGCCGCGGCCTATGCCGTAGGGGGGCTCGTGACAACACACGATGCGCCAGAGCGCGTCCTGAAACTCGGGCGACCGCAAGGTCTCCTCAAGCCACGTGTACTGCGCGGAATCGGGCGTCAACGGGAAGTAATTATCGAGAATAGCGAACGCGGCGTTTCCGTAGGTGAAAGCGTAATAGGCGCTTTCGCCGCGATCGTCCCGTTCGCGTCCCGTGCCCGGATACGGCAGATATGTGTTGAACCAGTGCCGGTCCGGGTGTTGATCGTGGTTGCCCGCCGCCACGTAGGTGGGTACGCGCCCGAGCAGGGCCTCGCCGGGTTTGAAGTAGAACTCGTCCCACTCGTCGAGGCGCGTCGCGCGGTTCACGATGTCGCCGAGATGCACGACGAAGTTGGGGCGGCGGCGGAGCAACATGCCCGCGAAGTCCTTGAAGCGTTCCGGGTAGGTCTTGGTGTCGCCGATGAAACCGACGACGAACGGTTCGTCGGATAACGCCTGCGTGTGGAACTCGCCGCCGCCGCGGGTCCGTCCCTCCGCCTTGACGCGATAGACGTACTGCGTGTCCGGCGCGAGCCCGGTGAGCGTGATCTGCCGCAGACAGCCGTTGGCGGAGGCGGCAACGGTGAATTGCTCCTCATTGCCGGGCGGGCCGTAGGTAATGTCGGCGGATACGGGGCGGTTGGTCTCCCAGAGGACCGTGGCCTCGTTGGCGCCGGTGTGCAGGACGTATGGGAGCTTGACCATGAGGAGCGGTACGTACAGGAAGGGCGCTGTGGCGCTGGGGTAGAGCGCAATCCGCTCGAAACGAATCCTTGTACCCCGATCCACGAAGAAGCCCACGTGATCCCCCGCGAGTGCGTCGTCCGTTGCCGCGATGATAAGCCGGCCGTTCAGGCGCACCCGGATTTGCGCGCCGAGAAGTTGGATATCGATGTAGGTCTCGATCCCGATGGGCGCATAGCCGGGAATGGCGGCGAGGTCAGTGGCGACGCCTTTCAGGCGTCGTTCGAGGCGCAGTTCATCGTCCCCGGTGAAACGCAAGGCGTAGTAGTTGTCCGTGTCCCGCCAGCGGAATACGACGCCGAACGGCGCACGGGCCAGTCCCTCATGATCGTACAGGGCCTCTCGCGTGAAGGAACAACGAAAAGCGGCTTCCGTAAGATCGACGCCGCCGGCGACGCAGAAGCTTCGAAATCCCGCGCCGATCTCGCCGCTACCCGGAGCGCCGAGGACGCGCACGGCGCGGGCGTCGGCGCGCCAGACGACGCGGTTGTCGCGGGGGCCACCGGTGTCGATTTGCCGCCAGTCCCGCAGCGGGATGTCCTGCGCCGCCGCGGGAAGGTCCGCCGCAATCAGGGCCAGCAACGCCGTTATTGTCCTGAGCGAATGCATGCTTCCTTTCGAGATACCTTGTATAACCGCCTCAGGGAACCGCCGATTCGACCCCGGCGCGCGGCGAAATGTGTCACGCGGCCGCGCGCGTGTGTTAGACTCACGCGCTTCGCGGCGGGCCGCGCGAGGCTGTCGCGTGGGTCTCGCAAAGGTTTACGTAATGACCGTCATACTCTGTACCATGCGAATCGACAAGCGTTACGTGGCCGTGCTTGCTCTCGGCGCGGTGGCGGCCTGCTGCCTGTGCGCGGCCGAAGAACTGCCTACGGAAGTTGCCCCGATCGCGGAAACGGGGGAGACGGGCGCGGCGCCAAGCCGGTGGTTTCTGCTCCTGGCGTGGGTGAACGTCCATCCGAAACTCGAGAGCGAGAAACTCATCGATAAGTATTTCGACCCGACCATGCGCTTCTTCGCACCGGACTATGACGACGTATTCAAGATTAGCGACCTGCGCGACAAGGGCCTGCTCTGGCCGCCGCATTTCGGAGTCGGCTACGTGTTGTCGCCGAAGTGGGCCGTATTTTTCCAGGGCGGGTACTCGGTCGGGAAGGTGCGGACGAAGGCCACGGATCCGAGCATTCTGTTGTTGCCGTTGCACACGGACTTCGAAATTCAGCGCGGGGCGGCCTATTTCGGCGTGGGCGTCGATTTCTACCCGCTTGGGACCGTGGAAATGAAGAAGCGGGACGGGCTGCGGGCGCGGCTTCGGGACGCGCGGCCGACGCTCGGGGCGCGCTACACGTATACTTACGCGACCTATGACGCGAAGGTGAAGGTGGGCTTCGAGCCCTTGCCGAACATCGGGATCAAGCTCAGCGATTCGTGGTTTCTGCCGAGCGTCAATCTGAACATCGGCATGGACATTCCCTTGAACGAGCGCAATCTGCTCTTCTGTAACGCGGGGTACGCCTTCTTCTGGGAACAGGAGCACGATTTTTCGGGGCCGGCCTTCACGATAGGGTGGAAGCGGTTCTTTTGATCGGACTGATCGGATTGATCGGACGGATCGGACGGATCGGACGGATCGGACGGATCGGACGGATCGAAGGGATAAACGGGAGCGATCGCGCGCGCCGTATACGTCGGGCAGGTCCTATTCACGGGGCATTTCGCGGAGCACTTCGTCGGCGAGGGCGCTTACCGGTGTTTCGGGGGTCGCCGGCAGCCAGCGGACGGTTTTGTCGGCGCGGAACCAGGTGATCTGGCGCTTGGCGTAGTGGCGGACGTTGCGGCGGGTGGTGTCGAGCGCGGTTTCGAGGGTTATTTCGCCGCGCAGATAGGCGGTCAGTTCGCGGTAGCCGTGGCTCTTGAGGCGTTCGAGGTTTGCGGCATGGCCGGCAGCGACGAGCGCGCGGGTTTCCTCGATCCAGCCCGCGGCGATCATCACGTCGACGCGACGGTCGATGCGCTGATAGAGGACGTCGCGGGGCATATCGAGCGCCGCCTGAAAAGCGCGCAGAGGCGGTTTGCGTTCGCGGAATTCGCGGTGTAGTTGCGAGATGGGCTTGCCGGTGATCTCGTGGACTTCGAGCGCGCGTATGACGCGGACGAGGTCGTTGGGGCTCGTGAGGATGGCGGCGTACTCGGGGTCCACCGCTTGCAGCCGCGCGAAGAGGCGGGCATTGCCGTGATCGCGCGCTTCGGCGCGGAGCCGATCGCGGATGACTTGGTCTCGCGGGGGGCCCTCGAAGAGTCCTCGGATCAGCGCCTGGACGTAGAGTCCCGAACCGCCCACGACAACGGCGGGTTTCCCCGCTCGGTTGAGGCGATCAACAATGGGGCGCGCGATACGCTCGTAGTCGCCGGCGGCCATGCTTTCGCTCGGGTCGAGGAAGCAGACGAAGTGGTGCGGAACCCGGGCGCGTTCGGCGGGCGTGGGCGCGGCGGTGCCGATTTCCATGCCGCGGTAAAACTGCTGGGAGTCGGCGGAGACGATTTCCGTAGCGAGTCGATTGGCTAACTCGATGGCGAGCGCGGTCTTGCCCGTGGCCGTCGGGCCGACGACGGCGAGGACTTGAATCACTGGATTCTCCGGAAACTCTTTTCCATCTGGCGTTGGGTGAGTTCTGTGATGATGGGCCGTCCGTGGGGGCAGGTGTACGGCGGGCGCAGCCGGCGGAAGCCCTCGAGCAGCGCCTGGCGCTCCCGCGCGGTCAGGCGTTCACCGGCCCGCACGGATTGTCTGCACGCCTGGGTCGCCAAGCGCAACATGTCGGAGAGGACGTCGTGCCGCTCGAACAGGTCCCCCTGCCCGATTTCGTCCAATACGCGAAAAACGAGGTCCGGGACCTTCGATTCTTCGTAGAGATGGCAGACGGCGGTGATTTGGAAGGAGTTGCCTCCGAAGGGCTCGATTTCGACGCCGATGCCGCGGAAGAGGTCGAGATGCGTTTCGAGGAGTTTGACCTGGGCGGGCGCGACGTCGAAGACCAGCGGCACCACCAGTTGCTGCGACTCGTAGTCGCGGTCCGAGAGTTCCGCGACCAGATTATCGTAGTTCAGGCGTTCGTGCAGCGCGTGTTGATCGATGATGAGCAGCCTGTCGCGCGTCGGCACCAGCAGGTAGGTGTCAAACAACTGGAGCGGCGCGTCCGGGAGGCTCTCGACAAGGGGCCGGTAGACGGCGTCCGGGGCGACGGCCTTGGCGGCGTCATCATCGCCGTCGGGCAGGTCCTGTTGTACGTCGCCGGCCCATTCGCGGATAGCCTCGCGATGCGCCGCCGCGTCCGTCGTCGGGGGCGCGGGCTGCACAGGCGTCCCGCGCGAGATTGTTGCGGTTGGGGCGTCTTGTCCGCGGACTTTCTCCTGGGGGAGTACCGGGATCGTTTCCGGGACTTGAACGGGGCGCTCGTGCGAAGTGGTCTCGAAATCCACGACGAAGTCCCGTTGCGGCGATACGTCGGCGGGTTCGTCCTGGACTTCCTCGATGGGTTGGACCGACGCCAATTGCGCGCGCACGATGTCGCGCACGAGGCCGCGGACGACGCGGTCGTCGCGGAATCGGACCTCGCGCTTGCTCGGGTGAATGTTGACGTCCACCATGCGCGGGTGCGTCTCGAACAGGACGATGCCGATGGGATGACGTCCGACGGTGACCAGGCCGCGGTAGGCGTCCTCGAAACCGTATTGGAGCGACCGGTTGACGATGGGGCGCGTATTGATGAAGAAGAACTGGTGCGAGCGCGCGGCGCGCGTGAGCCCCGGCAGGCCGATAAGGCCGCGCACAGCGAAGCCCGCCTGATCGCCCTCGAGATCGATCATGTCGCGCACGAAACTGAGGCCCCAGATGAGGGCGGCGCGTTCCCGCAAGGTCGCCTGCTCCGGCACATCCAACAGCAATTTCTCATTGTGGTAGAGTTGAAACCCTACGCCGGTCCGCGCCAGTGCGTGCCGCTGGACCGCGTCGATCGCGTGGCTTAATTCCGTCGTCACGCCCTTAAGAAACTTCGCGCGCACGGGGGTATTGAAATAGAGGCGATTGACGCTCACGCGCGTGCCCGGCGGCGCGCCGACCTTTCCGACGTCGCGCAGGACGCCGCCGTCGATGCGGATACGGGTCGCGTGGTCGTCTTTGGCGCGGCGGGTTACCAGTTCAAACTGGCTGACCGCCGCGATGCTCGGGAGCGCCTCGCCGCGAAAGCCCATCGTGGCCACGGCATCGAGGTCTTCGGCCTTGCGAATCTTGCTGGTGGCGTGGCGCTCGATGGCGAGGAGGGCGTTCTGCTCGGACATGCCGTGGCCGTTGTCGATGACCTCGATCAGGCGGCGGCCCGCCCCCACCAGCCTGACGGAAATGCGCGTCGCCCCGGCGTCGAGGGCGTTTTCGAGCAATTCCTTCACCACCGACGCGGGGCGCTCGACGACCTCGCCCGCGGCGATCTTGTTGGCCACGTCCTCGGGTAGAATGCGGACAGCCGCTATGGAGTCGGTCCTGGTCTTCATGGGTAACGCACCGGAACGGGCCTATTGTAATGCACCCTACGGGGAAATTAAACTGCCCCGGGAACCGCGGCGCGGCGCCGGGATTTGAGTCCTGGCGTAGTTGCAGAAACGGTGTCAACATCTTGACACCGTGGGCGGATTCCCGTATGCTTACGAGGTGGCGGTGTGGGCTTGCAGGCTCGGTCAGGCAGGCGAGCAAGCCGGGGCTACGAGCATCTTGCCGCGTTCTGCGCGGCGAACCGCGAACGCTACGAATGGCGGGTCAGGAACTGGAGGCGGGCTTGGATGCCGTATGAGCGCGGCGCGCGCACGTTCAGTCCGGTATCAAGTGAATCGCCCAGCGAAAGTACGCGATGTGGAATAGAGTCGAAAACGCCGCGGGGGTCATTGCATGACACAACATCAGATGGGCCGGCGGATTGTGATGGTTTTCGTGGGGCTGTGCGCCGCACTAGGGGCGTCCGCGGAATTGGCTGATATCTACGATGCGGGTGCGGGCGCGGGGGACTCGGGTCAGGCGCTGAATCTCGCGGGGCGATCCGGCACGATAACGATCGATACCGACGCCATGACGATTTCAGGACCGATCTCGCCGACGCGTTACGGCGTGGACGTGGACGGTGTGTGTGTGTTTCGCTTTACGTCGGTCAATATCGGTAGTGGCGTCAATGTCGTGATACGTGGGAATCGCCCGCTGGCCATCACCTCGAATACGGACATCATTCTCGACGCGGATCTTGTCGTGCCGTCCGGTACGCTGGGCAGTGGCCGCGGCGGCAACCCCGGCCAGGGCGGGCAAGGCGGACGTGTCGGACCGAACGGCGCGGGCGGCGTCGGTGGTGCTGGCGGTGCGGGCGGGGTTGTTGGTAGTCAGGGCACGGGCGGCACGAGCGGCTCGACAGGGGCGAGCGGCGGTTCGACGGTGCCGCCCGGAGCCGCGCCGACAGGCAAGGCCGGCGCTGTGGGTACCGAAGGCAAACCGGGGAGCGTCGGGCTGGTGCTGATCTCCCTCGATCTGGCGGGGGGCGGCGGCGGCGGCGG
>JAKQEQ010000029.1 GCA_029556545.1 Candidatus Hydrogenedentota bacterium | reverse complement strand
GAGGGTGAGGGCGAGGGCGAGGGTGAGGGTGAGGGTGAAGGGGAGGGCGAAGGTGAAGGGGAAGTCATACAACCTTGGTTCAGCTTTTTCGAAGGTTCCGGCGTTAACTTGCCTTGGATAAACTACGGTTGGGACCTGGGGGCGAATCCTTGGGGCGGCGACCACGGGGGATTCAGCTCGAACGTAGAGGTACTGCATGCGGATTTCGCGCTGTTGGCCGAGGTCTGCGTCTCGCTGGTGCGCGTGTTCCTCTTCTGCGACGCGCGAACGGGCATCATGGAAACAGCGCCCGGCGAATACGCCTTCGACGAACACGTCTACGCCGATATGGATGCTCTTGTGCAAGTTGCGGCCGATCACGGAATCAAGCTGCTGCCCGTGCTGCTCGACTACACGATCGCCGACGGCGTCTCGCTCGAAGGAGAGAGTCCGGTGGGCGAGGCGCCGGGGTTGCTGGTTGAAGACCGCCTATCCTTCGTGTCGTTGCTGCGCTCTTTCGTGGCGACGTACGCCTCCTCTCCGGTTATCTTCGGTTGGGACATCATCAATGAACCGGAATTGATTACAGCGGTGGATGCGGAAGCGGTTCGCGAATTCGTTCATGCGGCTGTGGTCGCGCTCCAGGAAGTGACCGCACAACCGATGACCGTTGGCAGTTGGCGCTGCGACCGCGTGACCGACTGGGTGGGTCTTGGACTGGATTTCCACCAGATGCACTATTATGACGCGATGGCGTCGGAATGTCCGCTTGCCACGCCCGCCACCGCTTACGGGCTTGATGCGCCGCTGCTTCTCGGCGAGGTGCAACCCACCGATATTGCGAACAAACTGGGCACGCTCGAAGCTCAGTGCTACGCAGGCGCTTTGTTCTGGAGTCTTCGCGCTGATTATGATTTTACAGCAGTAGCCTCAGAATATGCCGCATATTTCAATTGCCCCGCCGCTGAAGGCGAAGGCGAGGGAGAAGGCGAAGGCGAGGGCGAGGGCGAAGGCGAGGGTGAAGGTGAGGGCGAAGGTGAGGGTGAGGGTGAGGGTGAGGGTGAGGGTGAGGGCGAAGGTGAGGGTGAGGGTGAAGGTGAAGGCGAGGGCGAGGGTGAAGGTGAAGGCGAGGGCGAAGGTGAGGGTGAAGGCGAGGGTGAAGGCGAGGGTGAAGGCGAAGGCGAAGGCGACCCATACGCGAGCGAATACCACACGGCAGACCAGAACCGGAACAACCTGATCGGCCTGTCCGAGTTGCTGCGGGTGATCCAGTTCTACAACTCGGGCGCCTTCCATTGCGCGGCGAATCCCGGCGATACGGAAGACGGGTTCGTGCCCGGCACGGGCGCCGACCGGACCTGTTGTCCGCACGACAGCGACTACGCGCCGAGTGGGCCGGACTGGCAGATCGTTCTTACCGAGTTGCTGCGCCTAATCCAGTTCTATAACTCCGGCGGCTACCACTATTGCCCCGGCGAGAATACCGAGGACGGTTTCTGTCCCGGCCTGAGTTGAACGGTGTATGGCGGGAAAGCGGACCGGCTGAGCAAGAAAAACACGGTCCCCTTTGTAATATTACCCGATGGCGTGGGGGAAGAGTAGTGCCGAGGTGTGTAGTGCCGAGGTGCCGTGTGACGGTTCAGCGGCAGAGTGAACCGAATCAATTGTACCTATCGGATCCTTGGAATCTGAATTGACCTGTTTGTGCGTCTTGACGGATGTCCTTGGTAGTATCGGGATGTGTACAATAGAGGCGAACTGTGGGAAGAGTCTGTTTCAGGAAGGAAACGGGTAATGATACATGGACGGATCTGTCTTCTGGCAGGGGTGTGCCTTCTTGTGGTCGAGACTTGGACCACGGCGCAAACCCCTTGTGAGCTTCCGAACCCCAAGCGCGCTCGCGTATCCACGGAGCTACTCGAACCATACGAAGTGCTGTCCGATGGAGGGTTTGAATCAGGAGCTGCGGCAGTCAGAACAGGTTCGCCCTTCGTCTCTTTACCGTTTGAGCTCCCGGTGGCAAGCCGGCAGGAAGCGGCTGCGCGTACGGGCAACTGGGGTTATCAGATACAGGCGGCAGCAGACCAGGCAGGCGAATTGGCGACAAAGGCCTACGCGGACAAGGCGGAGGAAATCCAGGTTTCCGCATGGGCCCGTTGTCCGGGTGGGACCGCCGAAGCACGGCTCGTCGTGCACTTCGAGGATACGGACAGGCTTGTGGACGGCCCGTTTTTCAGCCCGGTCGTTACGGTCACGGACGCATGGACGGAACTGACCTATGTTGCGTACACGAAAGAGAACTTCCACGAGATGTGGGTTGGCGTGACTGTCGGGCCAGAGACGACGCTGTATGTGGATGATTTCTCGGTACAACCACCTATCTGGAAACTGGCTGAGGTCGCCGGGCCTTCGGTGACGGTGGGCACTATCCCAGTTCCGGAAGTTCCGGCGGCGCCGGTCATGCTTGCCTTCAGTATTCATTTGGAGGATCCGGCGGCGCTCGTCGAGGATGAGGGTTTCTTCCGCAGGAAGACGGCCATATTCGAGCAGCTGGCGGCATTATTCCAGAGTTATGGCGGGCAGCTGAACATTCAGGCGGAATTACAGTGGGCGCTCGGCGCGCAATTGTTTCAGCCGGACACCCTGTGGAATCTGAGCGCTGACTATGGAGTGTACTACTCCGTTCATACGCATGGACCTATCTGCAAGGACGAAACGGGAACGCCAATAGGTGCGGAAGAGTGCGGGCGCCATCCGGCCTGGACCAGGGAAATCACCCCGGAGGATGTGGTCGACTACATCGAGGAGCGCGTAACAACGTATGAGGACATGTCAGGAACCCCGGTAACGGACCTGAATGGAAATTTCGATCTGGTGATCAAGAATCCCCTTGCGGATATCGGGATAGGGACCCTCACGTGCTTCAAGAATCCGGGTTTGCAGCGCTCGTACGACTACCTCATCAATAACCCGTGGCGGCCCGGCAATGTTGACGCCCTGGTCGATACAGAGGCCTTCCTCACCCATGATGTGGACGTGCCGCTTGTGTATATCCCGGGCGTCGGCACCAGCATTACGAAGAGCCACGACAAGGTTCCGCTGGCTGTTTCCCGGATGATCAGTCAGTTCATTCGTTTTTCGGATGCAAGCCGAATCAATACACTGAACCTGATCTTCCACGTAGATAGTTTTATATCGAAGGAAGGACTGCCTTACGAAGAGTATGTGGTGGTGGATCCAGTTACGAACGCCGTCACATATTCCGATGAGTTTCTCGAACACCTCAGCTACTGGGATGAACTGCTCGGGACGGTGGTCGATCCGCTTGTCTCGGCTGGATATCTTCAGTGGTCAACTATCCCGGAGATGGGAGAAGCCTTCACTGCGTGGGAGGACGCGTGCCGGGGCACGGAAGTTGTTGTACGCATCCCTTCGGAATCGGCCGGCGCAGAAGGCCTAGTCGCGCGTATTGTCGTTCCGCCCGATGCCCGGTTTGATGCGGCGGGGGCGCCTGTTGTGGTGTATGTGCCGGGCGGCACGGTTGGGGCCGGCTTGTATGGAACGAGCGCGCATCTGGATGGGAAGGGTTTCATAGAAGTCTTCTTCAACTTCCCCGGAAGCGGCGCGGGCGACGAACTGAGTGGTGGCACGTATGACGTGCGCGGCCCCGATTCCTTGAAGGCGCTGCGGGATGTGCTCCGCTTTGCTCTGGGCGAGATAACGGACATGGACGGCTACGCGCTGAGCGAACTGACGCCTGGTACAACTCCCAACCACGGCAATGTGGGCATGATCGGCTTGTCGAACGGCGGCAATGCCACGCTCTGCGTCGCGGGAATGTACGGTGACAGCATCCCGGGCCTCTCGTGGATTGTGAACTGGGAATCGCCGGTCGGAGACGGCATGCCCACTGCTGAAGCGGGCGCGCGAAATCCCGCGAACGGCAATCCTGAAACGAATACCGCTTATGATCCCGATACGGGCACATGGGACCTGTCGACGCTGCGTTACGCGCCGGACGTTGATATTGAGTCAAGCCCGGCGGTGGTGCTGTTAGGAGGGTTATTTTTCGATCTCAACGGAAGCGAGGCCTTCGAAAGCGGCGCCGACTTTTTGGTCAACCCCTACGCTTTTGATTTGGGCGGAGGCATAAAGGCCTATTACTCGAACCGAATTACCCAGGAAGCCGCTGCAGCCGGCCTCTATACCGATCCCATTCCCTCTCACTTGCCCGGCGTGGCGGAAACGGAAGATTTCTGGTTGAGCCGGAACGCGGAACACTGGTTTGATGACGTTGCCGCCAAGCTGCCTGACCTCATGTTCATCGTCGAGGCGGGCGAGCAGGACCATGTGCAGTCCGCGCTGGACCACCCGCACGTGCTTATTCAATATGAGGGTATGCGCCAGGCTGGCGTTCGTTTTGTGCGACTGAACCCCGACCGTAGCTATATCGAGTATATGTTTGGGGAAAGTGTGCCTGATGCCGTGGACAATGATGCATTCACGGTGTACGACCATTCGAGCATTCGGTCGAGTCTGGAGCCTGCTGCACTCCTGTCTATTCGTGGCGTAGGTGCAGCAGCATGTGAACTGGCTGACCGTACGCATACAAATAATCTGGATCCGCAGATAAGCATCGGAGAAGGTGAAGGAGAAGGTGAAGGTGAAGGTGAAGGTGAAGGCGAAGGTGAAGGTGAAGGTGAAGGTGAAGGCGAAGGTGAAGGCGAAGGCGAAGGCGAAGGCGAAGGTGAGGGCGGAGGCGAGGGCGAAGGCGAGGGCGGAGGCGAGGGCGAAGGCGAAGGCAACCCATGCGCGAGCGAATACCACACGGCGGACCAGAACCGGAACAACCTGATCGGCCTGTCCGAGTTGCTGCGGGTGATCCAGTTCTACAACTCGGGCGCCTTCCATTGCGCGGCGAATCCCGGCGATACGGAAGACGGGTTCGTGCCCGGCACGGGCGCGGACCAGACCTGTTGTCCGCACGACAGCGACTACGCGCCGAGTGGGCCGGACTGGCAGATCGTTCTTACCGAGTTGCTGCGCCTAATCCAGTTCTACAACTCCGACGGCTACCACTACTGCCCGGTGAATGGCACGGAGGACGGTTTTTGCCCGGGGTTGGGTTAGGTTGAACTGACCGAGTACAAACGCAGCCGGTGACCTGCCTCGTGGTGCTCGACCGAGAGTACGACCTTAAGTAAGCGCCGTTTTCAGGCCGCGCGCGGGTTTCGTTGCGGGTCAGCCGAAATGCTTCTCGTTGGCGAGGGCGAGCGGCGGGAGGGGGTCCTGCGTTCACTTGTCGTGCCGGGCATCTGACGACAGGGATCCGGGCAACGCATGTGTTGATGGGAGAGTAGACTTCGGCTATACTGCCTGGGAAGTACCGGGGGCGCGAAGTATGCGCATAGGTAGTGACTGGCGGTGGAAGCGGGGGGCGAGGGGAGTGGCGAGACTGATTCCATTATGCCCGCCCGTGGTGTGTCTGTACGTAATCCCAACAGGAAAGGCGTGAATTATGTATTGGAGCGTCGATTCTGCGCGAAATTGTGCACTTAGTCACTCATGCGGGCGCCCGGGCCTCATGGCGCTTCCCATGATAGCCGGGTTACTTCTCGGGATTTGCGGTGCGGCGCATGGGGGATCGTTTGTGGTCTCGAACGCAAGCGACGCCGGGGCGGGGTCGTTCCGCCAGGCCTTGCTGGACGCGAATGCGGCTGCCGGCCCGCATACGATCACGTTCAACGCAGCGCATACCATTACGCTTGCCACCGAATTACCCGCCATCACGCGGAACGGCGTGACTGTAGACGGGAACGGCGGCACGCTACTGGGGACGGGACTGCCCGATGGCAGCCGGGGACTCCAGATGCTCGCTGACGCATGCACGGTCAAGAGTCTCAACATCCACGGGTTCCCGGAGGAGAAGATCAAGATTACGGGCAGTAACAACGTGGTGCAGGACTGCTGGATCGGCACCGACGGCACCTTGATGGAACCAGGCACGTACGGCATCTGGATTTCCGGGGGCGCCAGTAATCTGATCGGCGGCGGAACGGGCGAAGGCAACGTCATCGGCGGGAACGGGAGCGACGCGATTCGCATCGAGGGCGTTTCTGCCTCCGGAAACCGGATTGTCGGCAACGGCATCGGTCTGGTGCCCGGTGGCGTGGCGAATCAAAACCTGGGTAACGGCATTGCTATCGGCGGCGCACCCGACACGGAAATCGGCGACCCTTATATTGGCGACGGAGGCAATACGATAGTCAGTAATGCGCAAGACGGCATCAGAGTGGGTGGCAATGTGGGGAATACGCGCATCTGGGGGAATCTGATCGGAACGGACGGGACCAGCGGAATATTCTATGGCAATGGCGAGAACGGCATCCAAAGAACGGGGGGAACCGGCACGCTGGTCATCGGCGGACCGGAAGCCGCTCACCGGAACGTCATTTCCGGGAACCAGGAGCACGGTGTCAAGACCTATGAGAGTGGCGCGGCCGTCGTCATACAGGGTAACTACATCGGGCTGGCCCCGGACGGTCTGACGCCCCTCGGCAATATCTACGACGGCATCCACCTGCAGGGTTCCTCCCTGGTTCAGGTAGGCGGTACCGGTTCGGGTGAAGGCAATGTCATCGGCGGCAATTTCGATGACGGAATCGAAATAAACGGGGATGGAGAACACATTGTCCAGGGGAACTGGATAGGCCTCGCGGCGGATGGCGAGACGCCGGCCGGAAACGCGGACCACGGCGTCGTCATCGCGTCGTCGACCGACAACCTGGTCGGCGGCGTTGCGCGCGGCGCGGCGAACTGGGTCGCGAACAGCGGCGACCACGGAATCAGGGTCGAAGGTACGAGTTCCGCGCGGAACACCATCAGCCGGAACTCCATTCAGAATTCCGGCGCGGTCACCCTGTTCGTGGCGAATGCTCCCTCGGCCCCCAATATCACGTTGGCCGGCGCGGTCATCCGCGGCACGGCGCCCGCGAACGCCGTCGTGGAAGTCTTCGCCGACCCGGATTTCGAGGCCGTGGAGTTCCTGGGCGCCACCGTGGCGGACGGGAGCGGCAACTGGGTGCTGGATGCCGGGCTCATGCCCTTTGCCGGCTGGTTCCTGATGGCCACGGCAACTGTCGCAGACGGCACCACCTCAAGCGCTTCGCCGAACGTCTACATTCCGGAAGTGTGCGGCTCTTACCACGGCGCCGCGCCGAATGCGGTCATCCCTGATACGGACGTATCGGAGTACACGCTCGTGGTGAGTGAGTCCGGCACGGTGGGCGACGTGGATGTTTATCTCGACATCCGGCACGAGGACGCGGGCGAACTGTTGATCCGCGTAACCTCGCCCGAGGGCACCACGGTGGACCTGTTCGGCGAGACGGTGCACGGCCCAGACTTCGTGCACACCGTATTCGACGACGAGGCGGCCATTGACATCGCCGACGCCGACGCCCCGTTCACAGGTCATTTCCAGCCGGTGTTCGCGCTGTCGGCGCTGGCGGGCGAAAGCATGACGGGCACATGGACCCTGCAAATCGAAGACGCCACCGCGTCCGCGCCGGGCGCGGCAAACGTCCTGCGCCGCTGGGGACTCTGCTTCAGCCCCGTGACCGGAGAGGGCGAAGGCGAAGGGGAAGGCGAACCGCCGTGCGTCAGTTTTGCCAGCACGGATGTGCCGAAAACGCTGCAGACCGGCGGCAGCATAAGCTCCACGCTCTCCGTGGCCGGTCCACTGTTCATCCAGGATGTCAATGTTCATTTGAGCATCGAGTGCGACAATGTGGCCTCGCTGGATGTGCGGCTCGAATCGCCCGGCGGCACGGAAATCATCCTGTTCTCCGAGGTTGACAACAACGGTGACGATTTTGACGGCGTCCTCGATGACGAGGCCGACACGAGCGTTTATGTCGGTTTCCCGCCCTTCAACGACAGTTACCAGCCCGGCCAACCGTTATCCACGTTCGACGGTTCGGACGCGGCGGGCACGTGGACCCTGACCATTACCGACCTGGGGAGCACCGAGGGCACGCTGTGGTCCTGGTCGCTGTGCATCGATGGCGCGGCATCCAACGAACTGCTGGAATGCCCGCTTGGCTTCGGGTTTTCGCAACCGCCAGACGGCCCGGGCGCGCCGTGGATCGCGCCGATAGCCACATTGAACCAGGGCAATACCTATGAGGACTTCGAGGGGCTGATTACCCCTATCACGGCCATCTCCTGGTGGGGCTACTTTGCGCAGGAGACCGGCGGGGTCTGGTCGGGCTGCACGCCGCCGCCAATGAACTTCTCCGTCGGAATCGCTCCCGCGGGCGGCGGTGTCGCTTCACGATGGTACTATGTCGTTCCCCAAGTGGAACCCACCGGACTGTTCCTCCCGTTGTCCGGCGGATCGGTGGAACTGCAGCGATTTACCTGGACGCTGCCCGAGCCGGTCGATGTGGCTGCAGGCACGGTGAGTCTTGAGTTCTACGAGGTTACCGATTGTCTCTTCCACTGGATGAGTTCGCCCGTGGGCAATGGTGAGTCCGCCACAATGGCCCGGGACCTGAGCCTTTGCCTCGAAGCAGGCTATGATGGCGGCGAGGGTGAGGGTGAGGGTGAGGGTGAGGGCGAGGGCGAGGGCGAAGGCGAAGGGGAAGGGGAAGGCGAGGGCGAGGGCGAAGGCGAGCCGGACCCGCCGTGCACTTCCTATCCGAGTACGGACGTGCCGCAAACACTGGTCACGAGCGGGACGATTACGTCTACGCTGAACGTGGCCGGGCCGCTCTACGTGCAGGATATCGACGTGCACCTGAGTATCGAATGCGACAACATTGCATCGCTCGACGTGCGGCTCGAATCGCCGGACGGCAGGGAGATCATCCTCTTTAACGAGGTGGACAACAACGGCGAGGATTTCGACGGCAGTCTCGACGACGAGGCCGGCACGAGCGTCTACGTGGGTTTCCCGCCGTTTGAGGGCAGTTACCAGCCGGGCCAGCCTTTGTCGACATTCGACCAGGCTGACGCCGCCGGAGTGTGGACGCTGACGGTCATCGACCTCGGCAGCACGACCGGGACGCTGTGGTCGTGGTCCCTCTGCATTGCCGGCACGGAAACGCAACCGCTGTTGTCGTGCCCCGAGGGAGCGGCTTTCTCGCAGCCGCCGGATGGTCCGGCGGCGCCTTGGACCTCGGCCGAATCGACGTTGACCAGCGGCACTGCTTATGAGTCCTTCAGCGGCCTTACCGCGTCGGTCACGGCGTTGACGTGGTGGGGCTATTTCGCGGAGGACAGCGGCGGGTCCGTGGCCGCTTGCACGCCGCCCGAGGGCACCTTCTACGTGGCCTTCTGGACCGCGGGGTATGACCGCGTGCGCGACTTCTACGGCGTGTCGCCCACAGTAGAAACGACGGGCCTCCTGCTTCCCCTTTCGGGCGGCACGGTGGAATTGCAGCGGTACACGTGGGTGCTGCCCGAACCGGTCGACCTGGCGGATGGAGCGGTTTCGATGCAGTATTACGAAGCCTCGACGTGCAAGTTCTACTGGATGAGTTCTTCCATCGGCGACGACAGCCACCGGGAAGGCGGGGCATTTGTGGCGGGTGACCTGGCGTTCTGCGTCGAAACACCAGCCGGCGGCGAAGGCGAAGGGGAAGGCGAGGGCGAGGGCGAGGGCGAGGGCGAAGGCGAAGGCGAGGGTGAGGGCGAGGGTGAGGGTGAAGGGGATCCTTGTGTAGACGAGTGGCACACGGCGGACCAGGATCACAGCAGCGAGATCGAATTGACCGAGTTGCTACGCGTGATCCAGTTCTACAACTCGGGCGGGTTCCATTGCGCGGCGAATCCCGGCGACACGGAAGACGGGTTCGTGCCCGGCACGGGCGCGGACCAGACCTGTTGTCCGCACGACAGCGACTACGCGCCGAGCGGGCCGGACTGGCAGATCGCTCTTACCGAGTTGCTGCGCCTAATCCAGTTCTACAACTCCGGCGGCTATCACTACTGCCCGGTGGACGGAACGGAGGACGGCTTTTGTCCGGGGCCTTTATAGGCTGACTGACGCACGACTCACATAATGAAGCGGGCGGGGCATCATCGCGCCCGTTCCGCGGTGTGTGCTCCCTGTTTGCCGCGCCGGCGGCTCGCTACCGCGACGTCATGGAACGTGCTCCTTGCGTCGTTCTCGGACAGCAGACCTGGATGGGCGTGGTTGGCTTATTCTTTGGCGGAGTTGGCGAGACGATTCTGCACGGACTACGCGCTTTGCGGGCGCTTGTGCTATAATGGGTTTCCAGTTATGGGGGCCGCGCCTCAGGGGTTCGATTGAGTTCGTTTCCCCGACCGATATTTTTGTGCGCGGAACCACAGAAGAGGACACGTCGCAGCGAATGGATGCCAGGCTTGTCAGTACAGCGGGCCGATGCCGAGGGGGATGCTGGAACATTGCCCCGGAGAGAGGGCTGCTTATCGGCCGGGGAGCGGACTGTGACGTGACCTTGCCGGAGGCGAGCGTATCGCGTCAACACTGCCGCCTTTCCTCGACTCCGGAGGGCCTTCACCTTGAAGACCTCGGCAGCCGGAACCCGGCGCTGGTGAACGGCGTGCCCATGCGGCGCGGCACAGTGCGCCCCGGCGACGAACTCTCGATCGGTTCCCATCAATTCCTGCTGGTCTGCGAAGGCCTTGCCGCCGAAACCGCATCCGAGAAAGACGACCACGGCGACGACACGCTTTCCTGGTCCGAGTCCACGCCTCTTTCATTGGAACTTGACTCGGCCCGCGATGGCATTCAGGCGCGGCCCGGCACTGTGCAGGACCTGGCGTTCCTGTTCGACATCACGCGGGAACTGGGCCTTTGTCCGGACATCGTCGGGCTGTTCCAGACGCTCCGACATCGTATGACGGAACGCTTTGATCCCATCACGCTGTGGACCATGCTGGCACATGGCCGCGGCGGGCTGGTATCCGTGCCGGAAGAATCACGGGAAACACCGCCGCTCGCGTTGCTGCTCACCTGCCTCAAGGAGCGACGCGGCATGCTGGCGCCGGGCAAGGCCTATCGCGGCAACCGCAAGGTGCGCACGTTCACCATGGCGGCCCCCATTTCCGTAGGGGAGCAAGACCTCGGTGTCGTCGCCTTGCGCACGGAAACGCCGCGCGCCGTTTACGACGAAGCAGACCTCCGCCTGCTGGTGCTCTTATGCCAGTCGCTGGCCCCCGCCGTGTGCGCCGTCGAGAGCCTGGAGCAACTGCGTCGCGACAACGAACGGCTTCGCGCCCGCGCGGGCGAATCCCTCGAACTAATCGGCCGCGGCACGCTTATTCGCGACGTCCGCACGCGAATCGCTCAGTCCGCCCCATCCAACCTGAATGTCCTGATCACCGGTGAGACCGGCACCGGAAAGGAACTGGTCGCTCGACTCGTGCATACCGAGTCCGCGCTGCGGTCGGGACCCTTCGTGGTCGTCAATTGCGCCGCCATTCCGCGCGACCTCTTCGAGAGCGAGTTCTTCGGCTACGAGCGCGGCGCGTTCACGGGCGCCCAGCGTCGTTTCGACGGCCTTCTCGTGCAGGCCCACGGCGGCACGCTGTTCCTGGATGAGATTGGAGAACTCAGCCTCGAGAACCAGGCCCGCATCCTGCGCGCCGTCGAAGAGGGAAAGTTCCGCCGGGTCGGCGGCAACGAGGAAGAACGGGTCCGCGTGCGGATCATTGCCGCCACGAACAAGGATCTGCGGCGCGCGCTCGCGCTGGGACAGTTCCGAAACGATCTGTTTCACCGCTTAAACGGGTTCGAGATTCACATCCCCCCCCTCAGCGAGCGGATTTCAGACATCCCGCTGCTCGCCGAGCATTTCTTCTCCATGGCCAAGAACCAGGCCAAGCGCCCGCTTAGCGGTTTTGCGCCGGAAACGCTCGTTTATCTCCAGAATCGGCCCTGGCGAGGAAACGTTCGCGAACTCCGCAATTGGGTCTTGCGTGCCGTCGCGCTCGCGACAAGTGAATGGATTCACCCAGACATTTCCATCGAGCAACTGCCTGAAACGGCCCTGGACGTCCACGCGCCATTGCCCGCGGTGAGCCTGGCGGAAATGGAAAGACGCCATATCGCCGCCGTCCTGGCCCAATGCGGCGGCAACATCAAGGAGGCGGCCAAGGTGTTGCGGTTGGCCCGAAGCACCCTGTACGCCAAGATCGCCGAGTACGACCTCAAGTAGCGCCGACCCGGTCGCCCGGATCGACGAGTGCGAACCCGTTTTTCGCACTGAATCCAGAATCTGGACGGATTCGCGTCCAGATTCTGGAGAACGGTGTCACGCGGCGCGTCCCGTCCCCCACGTCCTGTTGCCACAAGTAATTGCCGTTCAACATATTGTGAAGATTTCTCGACGGAGAGCCCATGTTGGCATCGTAATTGCTTCCCCTCTTTGCGTGCGCCGATAAAGGCGGCGTAAGTCGCGTCGGCCACCGGACAGACGCACCACGGGCGGGTGGGAGTCTGGACGGCAAGGATGGTACACGCTGAGGAGAGAGGAAGATGGGAAGCTGTAGGAAGGCGCGGCAGGTGTGGACCGCTTCGCGATTACGCAAGTGGTGGCTGGTCCACATGATGGGATACCGGGTGCACGGCTGGGCGGAAGAGCCGCGCAAGACTGTCATAGGCGGTATTCGGTACGTGTCGCACTGGCGACTGGGACTGTGAATTATGGTCGGCGTCGACCGAACAGGTGACGGCATGGGCGACTTGCGGATATTGATAGTCTCGGATGACCCGTTACTGCGGCACATGACGTGCGCGTGGTTTGAACGCCGCGCCTTTCACGTCGCCGCCGCGCCGGACAGCACGGCGGCGGCGGCGTGTTGCGAGCGCAACGGGTTCGACGCGGTCATCGTGGACTTCGACATGGACGATATGCAGTCCTACGAGACGGTGTTGTTTCTGCGCGCACAAGGACGGGACCGGGCCATTATCGCCTTGCTGACCAGTGTGGAGGAGCGGTTTTCAGCCCTTATCTGCGGCGCAACCAGAGCCTTGGTAAAGCCGGTTCCCCTGCACCAGCTCGAAGAGGAGGTCCGGCAAGCCTGCGATCACGTGCGCGCGCGTTACGCGACCGCGCAAAGTGTCGGGTAACGACGCGATGCCGCGCCGGTCGCCAAACAAACGGAAGAGAGGTTGCAGGGAATGCCCGAACAACGTGGTGCCATAACCGAGGAAATCGAGGTCGAGCCGTCGGAGCGGCGGGCTCGCGCGCTGCTGGAAGCCGTCGCCTTGTTTGTGATGATCGTGCTGGCCGCCAGCGTCTTGCTGATTAGCCTGTTCGCTCGGATGTAGGGAGTCTTTGCCGGGGGGCGGCAGACATAAGCCGGAGTATCTCCGGGAGGTGCGACCCGCTTCGAGTATGGGAGAGAGGCGACGAACAAGACCGCCTCTCTCCCGGCGCAGCCTTACGAGGAAACCCGGCGACCCGTAGATCGCACCGAATGGCTGTCGCGTTTCCGCCCCGCTTCCCGCTTCTGGTCGCCCAGCCTTGGCAGTGCCCCCTCTCTTCCCCGACTCGGCTCCGTCCGATCCGTCCGATCCGTCCGATCCGTCCGATCCGTCCGATCTCCTCCCATCCCCGCGCTCGCCCGATTGGCCCTCTGCCGAAATACTAAATATAAGTTTAGCGCTCTTGATATGAAAACCTCGCCCTGTGCGCCCGTCAAATCATGGAATGAAAACCCCGAGTTCCTTGTTTCTTTGGACGAAGGCCACTGAAGGCCCCCAAGAGTCTGCATGATAAGGTATAATAGAAGCGGATGAGGCAAGGCTGCGGTGGTCGCGCCGCTCGGGCGGCGCAAGGTACACAAAGTTGAAGATTCGCGTTCGGTCCCGGTTCGCGAAGCGGGCCGGCTGATCGGCGGCGTTTATGCGGCAAGCGGTGGCGAATTGAGGACTTATTCGACGCCCTTAACAATGTATGCGGAGCCGTGGCAGGTCCCCACTTCCTCCCCCCTCCCCTTCCCCTGACACGGCTCCGCCTCATTCCCTCTTGCCCAGAAACGCGATGGAGCCATGACAGGCACCCTCACTTCCTCCCCTCTCCCTCCGCTGTCATGGCTCCTCGCTTTTTGGGCCGTCATTCCGGTCCGAATTCGGCCTTGTCCCCGTTGTTGACAATTCATCACTCATTTCCTAATAATTATCGTGACACGGGTCATTGGATGCGTCATGAATATCTCATCACGTTGCGAATATGCCTGCCGGGCGGTGATTGAACTCGCGGTGCATCAGGAAGCCCAGGAAACCATCACCTCGGTGACTATTGCCGAGAAGCGCCACATTCCCGAGAAATACCTGGTGCATATCCTTCTGCAGCTCAAGCGCGCCGGCATTGTGCGCAGTGTCCGCGGGGCCCAGGGCGGCTACATGCTGAGCCGGCCCGCCGAAGACATCTCCCTGCTGGACATCGTGCAAGCGATTGACGGGCCCGTACTCGATCCGTTGCCTGTGGACGACGACCAGTCGGATGAGTTGCGGCCTACGTGGCGCAAAGTAGCGCGCGGCATCGAGGAATCGCTTGCGGCGATTACCGTGCGCGAGATCGCCGACGCCGCGGGCGCCACCGAGATGTACTTCATCTAATCCTTGTGGTCTTCGCCGCGAAATCGCTATCTTACGGGGGAAGCCGTGTCCACCGCGTCAATGAAAGGACCGCCATGAGTATCGCGCATCCGAACGAATCGGAAGGGAACCGCCTGCGCGCGGAATTGGACGCCCTCCTCGGGCGCGGCCAGAACACCTACACGCCCACGCAAGTCGTCGTCGACCGCGCTTCCGGCTGCCGCCTGTGGACCATCGATGGCCGCCGCCTCATCGATTTCGCGTCCGGCGTGCTCGTGGCCAATCTCGGACACGGACACCCCGGTTTCGAGGCGCGCTTCGAGGCCTACCGCAAGGGCCTGCCGCACAATGCGTACAACCTCACCACGCGGCCGTTGGTCGAGGCGTCGCGCAGGCTGATTGCCAGTTTCGCGACCGCCAAGGCGCAAAAGCTGCTCTGGGCGGCAAGCGGCTCGGAGGGCATCCAGAAGGCCATGTGGTGCGCCCTGCACCGCTGGCCCGAACGCCCGATCATGCTGGCGACGCGCGGCGGCTTCCACGGCAAGAAAGGGCTCGCGGGCGACGTCACCGGCGAGCAGAGCCCGAACCCGAACGTCCGCTTAGTCTCGTTCCCCCTCGACAACGAGCTGTCCCCCGCCGACGTCGAACGGGAACTGGCCGCCATCGACGCCGAATTCCCCGACCGGGTCGCCTTGTTCATCACCGAGCCGTATCTCGGCGCGAAAGGGTCGTACCATCCGCCGAAGTGGTACCACAAACTGGTGCAACACTGGTGCGAGGCGCGCGACGTCGCCTTCATCTTCGACGAGGTCCAGTCCTGCCACGGGCGCACCGGCAACCTCTACGCCTTCCAAAGCTACGAAGTCGAACCCGACCTCGTCGTCCTCGGCAAGGGCCTCGCCAACGGCGTGCCCGCCGCCGCCGTCGTGGGCCGCGCCGACCTCATCGACACCCTCGATTACGGCGAAGCCTCCGACACCTACAGCGCGAATCCCGACACCTGCGCCGCCGTCTGCGCCGTGCTCGACGTCTTCGCGGAGGAACGCATCGTCGATCACTGCCGCGCCATGGCCCCGATCATGGCGCAACGCCTGCGCGGGTTGATGGACCGATTCCCCTTCGTCCGCGCCGTGCGCGGCGAGGGACTCGTCTACGGCGTCGAAATCAGCGACGCCGACACCGCGAACCGCTGCGTCCTCGAAGCCTACTGCGGCGACGGCACCGCCGGCGTCCACTTCCTCGGGCCCCTCGCGCAAAAAGTCCTGCGCGTCAGCCCCCCGCTCGTCATCACCGAGCCCGAACTCGACGAAGCCTTCGCGCTCCTCGAAGCCGCCTGGGCGCGCATCTGACACGCGCCCTCGTTCTTGCGGCAGACGCGGGTGATCGGCGTGAAACACGCGCTCGCGACGGGCGGTCCCATCGTAGTAGCATCCGAAGGCCCCGCTTGGGGCGGCACAATGCAACCGGGAGTGGGTCATGTTTCGCAACAGTCGTATCGCCGTGTGTCTTCTTTTCGCCTTGCTCGTAGCCGGCCTTGCCGTCGCCATCGACCTCGATGAGCGGCCCGCGGAACCGGGGACGTGGGGATACCGCCCCGGCGACGGCGCGGCCTCGACGACGAATCCGCCCGCGTTCACGTGGCGGCCCCAGGCGTTCCCCTGCACGTACACGCTGCAAGTCGCGTCGGACGCCGCGTTCGACGCGCCGGTCCTCGAGCGCGCGGGCATCCGCTGGAGCGCCTATTGCCCGGCGACGGTCCTGCCGCCGGGCGAGTATCTCTGGCGGTACGCCGCAATCGACGAGTCGGGCGCGCGGACCGCCTGGAGCCAGGCGCGCCGCTTCGCCCTTCCGGCGGACGCGGTCCCTTTCCCGCAACCGGACCGCGAGGAACTGCTGCGCCGCCTGCCGGACCAGCACTCGCGCCTGTATTTCCGCCCCGAGGATGCGCCGCGGCTGCGTGAACTCGCCGCGGGCCCGCTCGCGGAGCGGTTTGCCGCGGTCCGCGCGCAGGCGGACAAGCTGCTCGAGAACCCGCCGGACACCTCCGAGCCGCCGCTGTATCCGAAGGGCACGGTGTTCAAGGGCGCGGAATGGCGGAAAATCTGGTGGGGCAACCGGCTGCGCGCGATAGCCGTGGCGGACGGCGCGGCGCTGCTCGGTTTCGTGTATCAGATGACGGGCGAGGAACGCTACGCCCGCGCGGCGCGCGACTTGCTCCTGGCCTTGTGCGACTGGGACCCGGAAGGTTCAACACAATACCGCTACAATGACGAAGCCGCGATGCCGCTCCTGAAAATACCGCCGCGCGCGTTCAGTTGGATATACGACACGCTCGACGACGGCGAGCGCGCGCGTATCAGCGCCATGATGCGTGTCCGGGGCCGCCAGGCCTTCGAGCACCTGCGGCAGCACCTCTGGTTTCCCTACGAAAGCCACCGGAACCGCGCGTGGCATTTCCTGGGCGAACTGGCCACGGCGTTCCAGGGCGAGTTCCCCGAGGCGGACGACTGGATCGAGTATGCCATGACCATCTCGTACACCACTTACCCCGTCTGGGGCGGCGCGGACGGCGGCTGGCATGAGGGCGTGGGCTATTGGGCGAGCTATCTCGAACGCTTCTTCTACTGGGTCCACGTCGCGCGCGCGGCCTACGGCGTCGACCCGCTCCAGAAGCCCTACTTCCGCGAGGCGGGCTACTACGCCCTCTACGTGACCCCGCCCGGTTCGGCCACCGGCGGCTTTGCCGACATGGGCTCGACGACAAACTCCGCGCGCTCCGCCCGGCTCATGGCGTTGCTCGCCGCCGCCGGACGCAACCCCTACTGGCAGTGGTACGCGGACGAACACGGCAGCCCCTTCCCCGACGGCTACCTCGGCTTCCTCTACGCCGCAGACGCCCGTGGCACGGGCGTCCCGCCCGTGACGGAAGATCATGGGCAGGATGCCCATGCCACAGCCAAAGCCCCAGCGGACCTGCCCCAGTCTCGCGCGTTCCGCGACGTCGGCCTCGCGGCCCTCAACACGACCCTCCTCGATGGCCGCGAAAACATTCAGGTCCTCTTCAAGAGCAGCCCCTATGGCCGCGTGAGCCACGGCTACAACGCCAACAACGCCTTCCTGCTCCACCTCGGCGGGCGGCCCGTATTCATCGCCTCCGGTCGCCGCGACATCCACGGCAGCCCCCACCACCGCGAGTGGATGTGGGAAACGAAATCTGACAACGCCCTCCTCGTCAACGGCGAGGGACAACTCGTGCATTCGCCCTTGGCCGTCGGCGCGATCGCCCACTTCCACACCTCCGACCGCCTCGACGTGGTCGCGGGCGAAGCCGGCAACTCGTATAAGCGCCTCGACCGCTGGACCCGCCGCATCCTCTTCTTCAAGCCCTACGCCGTGCTCATCCACGACTTCCTCGAAGCGCCCGAGCCGTCCACCTACCAATGGCTGCTCCACGCGCCCGGCCCCTTCGAGCTGGGCGACAACGCCGTCGACTGGCGCGGCGACCCGGGGCGCGTCGCCGTGCGTTTCCTTCACCCGCAAGGGCTCGCACTCACGCAGACCGACCGGTTCGATACCCCGCCCGCGCCCTGGGCCGGCTTCACCCTCCACGAGTGGCACCTCACCGCCGCCACAAGTGAAGAGACCGCGCAACAGGAATTCCTCACCTGGCTCGTCATCAACGACGCCGACGCGACCGCCGCACTCGCGGAAACCGCCGATGTCCGCGAGGTGCGACTCGCCCTGCCTTGGGGCGCGGCAACCGTCCGCCTCGCCCGGGACCGCTTCGACGTCGCCGGGGACGGCGTCGCCTGCGGATTTGAAGACTGAGCGCGCTCGCAACGAGCCGCGGAGACCGCGGAATGCGGGGGCGTAATCCCGCTACGAGTCATGCCCTGAGCGGATTACGCTGTTGACGTTGCGGCACGGCGGCCCTATAATCGCCGCTCGTGTCCGGGAAGGGGTTCAAGGCATGGCGAAGTTGGTCAAAGACGGTTGGGCGACCCGGTTCGGGCTGATCATGGCGATGGCCGGAAACGCCGTCGGATTGGGAAATTTCCTGCGATTTCCGGGCCAGGCGATGCCATACGGCGGCGCATTCATGATCCCCTATTTTCTGGCGCTGGTCCTGCTGGGCGTCCCGCTGATGTGGATGGAGTGGACCATCGGCCGCCACGGGGGCGGTTTCGGGCACGGGACCGCGCCGGGGATGTTCCACCGGCTGTGGCGGCATCCGATCTCGAAATATCTTGGAATATTCGGCGTGCTGCTGCCGGCGATGGTTGGGGTGTACTACGTCTACATCGAGTCCTGGGCGCTGGGTTATGCGTGGCAGACGCTGACGGGAACCTATTGGGGCCAGGAAAGCTACGACGAGATGAAGTCCCTTTTCGGGACGTATACGGGCACGAAGGGGGCGAACCTGGTCTCGTTCAGTTCGCAGGCTTACACGTTCTTCCTGATTACGTTCGTCATCAACATCGTGGTGTTCGCGCGGGGGATTTCGCGCGGCATCGAGGTGGTCGCAAAGTACTGCATGCCGCTGTTGTTCGTGTTGGGGACCATCCTCGCGGTCCGGGTGATTACGCTACCGCCGATGGAAGACCGCACGATTGGACAGGGCCTGGCGCAAATCTGGCGTGTGACGGATTGGGGCGTGCTGGCGAAGCCGAACGTATGGATCGCGGCGACGGGCCAGATTTTCTTCACGCTGTCGGTCGGCCTGGGCATGGTGCACACCTACGCGAGCTATCTGAAGAAGAAGGAAGACATCACCCTGAGCAGCCTGGCCGCGGGCGGCACGAACGAGTTCGTCGAGGTAATTCTCGGCGGCACCATCGCAATTCCGGCGGCGGTCCTGTTCTTCGGCGTCGTGCAGGCGCGCGATATCGTGAATACCGACGGCACCTTCGCCATCGGCTTCTTCGCGCTCCCCTGCATCTTCCAGCAGATGCCCGGAGGCCAGTTCTTCGGCACGCTGTGGTTCGTGCTGCTCTTTCTCGCCGGGCTAACGTCGTCGATGGCCATGTTTACGCCGCTGCTCGTGTTCATCGAGGACGAATTGCGCGTTGACCGCCGTATCGGCGTTATCCTGATCGGGTTCGGCGTCTTCCTGATGATGCAGCCGGTGATACTTTTCAATCACTACAACGTCCTGGACGAAATCGACTACTGGATGGGCACCTTCGGCCTGGTGCTCTTCGTCGCCATCGAGTCGGTGCTGTTCGCGTGGATATTCGGCATGAAGAAGGGGTGGGAGGAAATGCACCTGGGCGCGGACCTGCGTGTGCCGCGGATCTTCTACTACATCATGAAGTTTGTCACGCCGACTTTCGCCGTCGGCCTGGTCGTCTGGTTCGCCTACGACGGACTGATCGACAAGCTGACGATGACCGGGGTGAAACCCGAGGCCGTGCCCTACCTTTGGGTGGGGCGGGTGATGATCCTCATGATGGCGGCGTTCATTATCTGGGGCGTGTGGTACGCCTGGCAGACCCACCCGAGGTTCTTCGACGAGGTGGAACGCGAGGAGGAGACGACGCCATGAGCAGCGACGGCATGACGGCATGGTCCTGGGCGTACATGCTCGCGGTGTGGGGCGCGATCATCCTGCTCAATGTGTACTGCTTCTACCGAATCTTCACGAAGAAGCGATCGCGGCCCAAGTAGCGCGCGGCGTCACTGCGGGATCAGCGCCTGCCTTTTCTCCGCCTCGACGTCGATGAAGGCCTGCCGCAAGGCTTTTTCAGCGAGGCCCCGCAGAGTCTGCTGATCGAGGTCGCTCGCGCGCATGACCGCGAGCGCCCGGGCATCCAGCGCGAAGCCGGCGCCGCTGAGTTGCTGCGCGTTCGCCATAAGCCCCTGCCGCATTTCCTGAATCTTGTTCGCGTTGTCGCGCAATCCGCGACTCGCTTTCGCGTAGGCGTCGGGGAACTCGGAGGTCACGGCTTCGTACGCGCGATTGGCCTCGAGCAACTGGGCGATGGCGGCGGCGTAGTAACCGCCCAAGGCGTGCTGCGCGGCCTGCGCCTCGAGTCCGGCGGCCATGTTGAGCGCGCTCAATTGTTCCTCGCGGCGGCGGTCCCGTTCCTGAATGCGCCGCTCGGTGTCGAGGCGTCTGCCTTCCGCCTGAGGATGCAGCGGATCGGCATCGAGGGCGGTGCGGAAGGACTCGAGCGCTTTTTCGAGTTGGCCGTCCTCGAGCGCGCTCTCGCCCTGCTCAAAGTAGTAGGCGCCTATCTTCTGGACCACCTCGCGCCGGTCCGGCTGCACGGCAAGCACGGCTCGGTACTCCCGCATGGCGCGTTCCCGCAGGCCGGCTTCGTAGAAGTAGTCGCCGATCTTCACCTGCATATCCGGAGTCGGCGTCGTCAGCTTGGCGAGGCGTTCGGCAGCGGCTTCGATCTCGGCCAGGTTGCCTCTCTGGATGTAGAATGCATACGCGCCCAAAGCGTAGCGCCGCAACTGCTCGTCCGAAACCGTCGCCACCACGTTACCGCCGGTCAGGAGCGTGAACCACGCATCGGCGATGGCATCCACCGTTCTGCCCGTGTCGCCGAGGAGGGCGGTCTTGGCCACGCCGTCGAAACCCACGCCTTCCTGGTAATCCTTGAGGATCATCTCGTCTCGCGCGGAACTGCGCATGAGCAGTTCG
Organism: Candidatus Hydrogenedentota bacterium; assembly: GCA_029556545.1. Lineage (GTDB taxonomy): Bacteria > Hydrogenedentota > Hydrogenedentia > Hydrogenedentales > JAGMZX01 > JAGMZX01. The sequence continues at coordinate 121,856 of JAKQEQ010000029.1, read as the reverse complement.
GTGTAATAGGAGCGCGGCTCGACCTGCACGCGCCGGCCCGTCTTTATCGCCAGTCGATCGATATGCGCTTCGACGTCGGCATAATAGCGCTGGCGGAACATGGGCGGCGCCTCGCGGAGCGGCGTGGCAATCGAGGCGACCAATTTGCCGATCACGCCGAGTCGATACGCATAGTACGTGTCGAATCCGTTGCGGCCCGCCGTCTGCAGCAGGTACATCTCCGACTCGATGGTGCGTACCGGTTCCGTCTCGAGGTCGGGGTATTCCTCGCGCAGGCGGTCCTCACTGATCATCGCGCCCTCGCGAATCTCGCGTTGCCGTTCTCTCAGCGGAAGGTTCCGTTGCTCCGAGAGCAGATTCAGCGCGAAATCCACGAGACTGAGCTGCGTTCTCGGACTCCACGCGGCGGCTGGCCGCACCGTTGCCGCGGCCAGCACGGCGATCACCGCGAACTTGACGTATCGTGCCATCGCTTCTTCCTTTGTCGTTTCTTCACGAGCCGGGGGGAACCGTAACGCGCTCGGATTCCTGCAACTGCTCGACGAGCAGCGCGATCTCGGTAACCTCCGTGTCCGTCTGTTCGCCAACGAGTTGGAGATAGCGCCGCAACTCGGCCAATCCCTGGGAAACCATACCGGTCTGAATATAGTAGAGGCCGTTTTCGAGTGCCGCGCCGGGATACTGCGGATCGGCCTCCGCGGCCCGTTGAAAGGCGGCGAGCGCACTTTCGGGCTGGCCTTCAGCCATGAAAATGCGGCCCTGCACCGTGTACATCATGGCCGTGATCCGCCGTTGGTCCGCACCGACGCGCTGCAAGCTCATGGCGCTATCCATCACTTGGCGCGCCCGCGTGATATCCTCCTGTTCGAGGAACAGCGCGGCGGCCAGCGTCGCGGCCTCGGCGGCCTGGGGCACATTCAGGTCCACGACGCGCATATACTTGGCGGCGGCTTCAATCTTCTGTCCCCGCGCCTGCAAACACACGGCGTGGTAGAACGCCGCCAGCGCGTTCTCCCGGCGCACGTCCTGCGTCAGGGGCCCCAGGATTTCCTCGCCCTGGGCGAATTCGCCCCTGCCGATATGCCCCAAGGCAACACGGACCCGCGCGGCGTCATCGGCGAGCTCGCCGCCCAGCGCGGCCATGCGTGCGGCGGCCTCCTCGGATGCGCCGCTCAGGCTCTCGACGGCCGCCAGTGCCATTTGCATTTCCGTATCGGTCTTCTGTCCAGCCGCGCCGTCGAGCGCCTCTCGGGCCGCGGCATACTCGCCTCGCCGCGCGAGGGCGATGCCGAGTTGGAACTTCACCCGCGCGTCGACGGGGTTGAGGGCGACAGCCTTGCGCAGGGCCTGCAACTCGCCCTCGAGGTCGCCGGCCTCGGCGCGGACCAGGCCGAGCACGTACCAGGCCTGAGCGTTTTCAGGGTCGCGTTCCGCCAGTTGCTGCAATAGCGCGCGCTGCCGATCCAGGGAGGCTGCGCCCTGTTGGCGCTGCATGGCCAGCAACGCGCCCCAAGCGGCATTCTCGTTCGCCGGGTCGAGGCGAAAGGCTTCCTGAAAGGCCTGAGCCGCCTCGGTGTAATCTTGCTTACTCCAACGCAACTGGCCGAAAAGGAACTGGGCCGCTGGATCATCAGCGTGCGCGGAGAGGTGCTGACGCAAGACGTTCGTCGCCTCGATGTCCTTCCCCTCCCGGACGAGTTCGCGCGCTCGGTCCACCGGACCCTTGAGAAACGCCGGGAGTTGGGACACGAGCACACCCAACGCCACCACCACCACCGCAAAGCCCACGAAAAGCGGCCAGCGGCGGCGCTCACGCACGGGCGGGGCTTTCCGTTCCTCCGCGATCTTGTGCCCCGTCAGCAGGTTCGTCCCGCACTGAACGCAAATAATCATGCCGTCGTGCACAGCGGCCCCGCAGCTCGGACAATGCTGCTGCGGTTTCGCGCCGGCCCCGCGCGGCGCGGACGGCGCCTTCGCGTGCATAGGGCCGCCGCAATGAGGACAGTTCGCGAGCTTCGGGTCGGTAAGTTTCCCGCAATACGGGCAATTAATCATGGCTGCCACGTGCCGCTCTCCCTTTTCACGGCCTCGGCGCCGTCATCGCGACGGTGTCGCGCCTACTCGACTTCGTCATCGGGAAACGCCGCGCCGCACCCGCGACAGGTCGCTTCCTCGAGGGCGTTGCGCCGCCCGCATCTTGGGCATCGCTTCCACATCAGTGAGGGGACGGCTATCGCCGTTATCCCCAGGATGACGCTCAGCATGATAATGAGATAGACGGTCGGGGACACGCAACTTCGCTTTCCCGGTGCGGCATAACGCCCTCTCCAAACCACCGGCTCGATTATACACACCCGTGCGCGGATTGGAAACTGCCGCCTTCGGGGCAGCTCCGAGCGTTACGGGGTTTCCAGGGGAATCTCCTTGGCGACGCCGTCCTCGAAATACACAATCGTGTCCCGGCCGCTCGCCCGGTGTTTCGATATGCTGAGCACGCGGTGCTCCGGGCCGGACGATACGCTGGTCTCGGCGAACGTGCGCGCGGCGTGTTCCTCGTCGAAAACCTCGATGTTGATGTTGTCAAAGCCGTCGAATTGCCGCCGCAATTCGCGACCGAGCGCGATCACGTCGTCGCGGCGGCTGCGACGCGGTACGAGACAGACCATGCCCTTCAGTGACGAGGCTTCCCCTCGTGCAACCGCGTCTTCGTCCGGCTCGCGCCCCCACTCCGCGATCACGGTGTAGGAAAAAGAGGCGGACGGCGCGGCGGTTTCGTCCGGCGACGCCGTTTCGGGACGCGAGCCGGGCCGATCCAGCATGCGCTCGATGGTTTCGCTCAACACATCGGCCACGAGATCGTCGCTCGGCCGCGGCACTGCGGGAAACACGGCATCCGGCGCCGCGCCGCGCAGGGCGTAGATGCGCTGCAACTCGGCGCGAAGCTGGGCGTTCTCGTCTTGAAGCTTCGAGACGACGTCCTCGATGTAGTAATCGAGCGTCGAGCGCAGATACCGAAGTTCCGAGCGGACCTCGCGCAGTTCGTGGCGGATACGGGTCAGTTCCGTCGCCGCGTCGCCCGCGGGCGGCGGCGCCTCATCGAGAGCCTCCTCCGTGGGCGCGGCTTCCGCCAGGGCAAAGGCCATGCCTTCGGCGACCCAGTCCAGCCAGGGCACGGGGGCGCGGGCGGGCGGCTCCTGCGCGCCCCCAAAGGACGCGAGGAACAGCACACCGACAGCGCACACGCATCGGCGCGCACGCGAGGCGTGCAAGGCTCCGAAGATTTGCGGGCAACTCATGGCGTGCGGACCAGTGTATTCCTTGGCGCGCGCCCCGACGTGGCGCGGGGGCTCCTCTTATAACGCGCCGTGTTCCAAGGATCATGACACAAACACGTGGGGTATGAAAACCTCGCGCGGCGCGGTCAGGCGTTTCCGCGATCGGGCGTGACGCACAGCACCGGGTAGAAGAGGATCGCGATCATGCCCAGGAACCCGAAGCAGGCCGCGATCGGGCCCACGAGCAAGACGCCCGTGTACGCTTCAGCGGACTTGCCCCACAGCCGCATCGAGGTCATGGCGATGGCGATGGCGCACGCAATCGCGAGCTTGGTCACGAAGCTGTGCAGGCCGTTATAGAGCGCCTCGCGTCGCTGGCCGCTCCGCAACTCGTCGTAGTCGATGATCTCGCCGAGTATCGGAGTCATCATGGCGTAGATAATCGACTGACCAATGCCGCAGTACCCGAACAGGGCGCCGCCGAGCATGAACTTCGTCTCGACGGCGATTTCCATTCTCGGAATGAAATACATCCAGGGCAAACCGGTCGTGATGATGAGAAACGAGAGGAAGGTCATCCACTTGGTATGCAGCCGCTTCGTCAGCGACGGCACGGCCACGTAGAACACGATGCACGTGACGACGAACGGGATCATAAGGACCGTCACCGTGCTCTCGTCACCGCCGAGGCCGAGTTCGGCCCAATATGGCAGCGCGTTCTGAACAGCGATCAGCCCGATGTTGAAGAGAAAAAACGCGACGCAATACACGACGAAGGGACGATTGCCGAAGGCCTCGCGAACGCCTTGCAGCCAGGGAACCTCAGCGTGCGCGCGGGTCGCGGAGTCAAAGCGCTCGCGGACCAGCCATACCGGAAGTTGCAGGAGCACAAGCGAAATCAGCGCGAACATCGTGGCGACGCGACGGTAGCCGGTGGGTGAAAAGGAGCCTTCTTCGAGAACTACGGAGACGCGGTCGCGACGTGCTTCGGGAATGCGCTCGCGCAGAAATAGCGCGGCGTCCTCTCCGTTGATGGTCCCCAACAACTCCCCCGTGATAACCGACGTGATCGCGCCGTCCCGCCGCGTCATATGCGCCGGGTCGGTGGCCTCCGGTGACAGCGCGGCCAAGGCGAGAACGTCCTGTTCCGGCAGCGTGACGATGAGCCTATCCTCGATGCGGGCCGGGTCCAGCTTCGCGATCAACACCCCCGGCAGCACGATGGCCAGCGCCAGCCCCACGATCATCCCAACGGCCGTCCAGATGCCCAGGCTCACCCGCGCCCGCTCCGTGCGGGCGATCTCCGGGCCGAGCGACGTGAGCGGCACGACGGTGATCGTGAAAACGAACCAGTGCAGGCACAGCAACGCCACACCGTAGCCGAAATTCACGTGTGAGGTGCCGGCAATCGGCGGAAACCAGAAGAATATGGACGTGAACGTCAGGAATATCGAACCCCAGAAGATAAACGGGCGGCGCCGGCCGCGCAACGGCACGATCCGCGCCCAGCCGGGCCGCGTTCGCGTCCGATCGGACCACGCCCCGATTAGCGGGTCCGTAATGGCGTCCCAGACCGTGCCCAGCACGAAGATGACCGTCACCATCATGGTGGTGACATAGACCGTGCGGCCCACGTCCTCCGAGGGCGAATAGAAGAACGGCCCCCATTGCGCGATGATCTGCGTGGCCTGTTGCACGCCTATCATGCTCAGGCAGATGGCCAGACCCTCGACCCACGTGTACTCCGACCCGCGCGATTCGTTCACAACGTCCCCTCCCGTGTTTGGAGTGCGGGCTTCAGCCCGCCATACGAAGCAACATGTTCGGAGTGCGGGCTTCAGCCCGTTTCCATACCCCATGAAGGACGACTGATGATACCGGCCCCTCCCCGGCGGACACAACCGGCGAGACGGGAGATTCGCCCGACTTCGACGGGACAACGCGACTGGCCATTACGTCAAAGCATCCGAAAGTGTAACACACTGACTACAAACAAAGGTCGAACAGAGGATAATACTTGACTTCTGGTTCATTATATGCAATAGTCGCGCATCTTCGGGACAGGAAGGTGGAGTTTCTGGCATCGATTTAGCACAGCGCCGGGTTTTATAGATCCATTGATGTCAACAGTAGCACCGGAAATACGTCGCAAGACGCCCGAATCCGCATTGGCGGCGATTTTCACGTCGACCGCACGTGTGGCGGTTCTCCGCGTGTTCCTACTCGACCCGACGCGCGCCTACTACCAGCGCCAGATCGAGGCGGCTTCCGGCCACCCCCTCCGGGCAGTCCAACGGGAACTGGACCGGCTCATGGCGGCGGGACTCCTCTACCGCCGCGACGAGGGCAACCGCGCCTACTACCAGATCGACCCGGACTTCCCGCTGTACGCCGAATTGCGCGCCTTGATGCTGAAGACGGCCTCGTCGCGCGAACGCCTCCGCGGCATCGCCGCGAGCAACGCGGCAGTGCGGCTCTGTTTCCTGTCCGCGGACGGCGCGCGCGCCCTGGTGGTTTTAGGGGGCGCGGCGCGACCTGCGCTCGATGCTCTTCCCGGAATCGAAATCGAAATGCTCACAAGCGACGAGTTTATCGAGGCGCTGCGTATGAATCGCGCGGCGCTTGACCCGTATGTGCGCGACGGCTGTGACCTCCTGGGCCGCCGGGAGGACGTCATCTGGCGGCGTATCGAGGAAGCAGGGTACACCGTGCGAAAAGGAGAGGGCGTTCCATGAGAGAAGACGCCGGCAAGATCGCCCGTCTGTGCGCGTCCTGGCGGGACACGTTGACGGACTCGACGAAGTCCGAGCAACACCGGTACGCGGAGGAACTGCTGCGATTGCTGGGCTGGAACCAGCCTGTGCTCCTCACGCCGAAAGAGGCGTCCGCCGCGCTGTCGGCGCGGCCCTACCTGTTGCGCGCCTCCGGCCAGACGACGCTCGCCGCCTATTTCGTCCTGCCGGGCACGCTCGAACCGCCGTCGAACGTGGTCGAGCACGGCTTGGACTTCTGCCACGCGACTCGCAAGCTCACGGATGAGGCGCGCGATGTGGATGTCGCGTATGCGCTCATTACGGACCTGTACCGCTCTTACCTGTATGACGTACGAACCGACGAACTCCTACTGCACGCCGACGAACCGGACACCTTCGACCGTGAAATGGCGGAAGCGCTGGCGCGGGCAAATATCGAACGCGGCGCCCTCGAGGAAGTGCGCCGCGAACCGCGCAGCGCGGCGGCCCGGAGCCTGCGCGAGTGGTGCGAACGCTGGACCGCCTTGATCGCGACGCGCGGCCGCATCAGCCAGGACGTCGCGTGCCTCGCCATCGATCGACTCCTCGTGGTGCGCTATCTCTTCGCGCACAACATCCTGCGCCGCACCAAGTGGCGCCTCGAACAGCGGTTCACGCGCCTGACCGATCGCGCCGCCGAAGCCGACACGCGCGGCCTCAGCCGCGACCTGATCCACCTCTTCCACGACATGTGGTTCGACTGGCAAATCGACCTCTTTGAGCCGGCCCCGGCACTGGACGACGCCCTCGGCGACGACGGGCTTGTGGGAAGCATGCTCGCCGAATTCGTGCTGCTGTCGCGCGGCAGATTCAGCATCGCGACCATTCTCGAGAGCTTCAACCACGGCGACCCGCGCGAGAAGATGCGCGTGCGGATGGTGCCCGACGTAAACGAGGACCGCGAAAGCTACCTGGCCAAACAGACCATCGCCACCGTGGACACCGCCCGCATCGACCTCGACCTCTCGGAGGAAGGCTACCGCGCCATCTTCTATTGGTTCGACAAGGTTGTGGCGCTATACGAACGCCTCGCCATCGATTTCGATGCCCGTGCGCGCCGCACCCAACCCGTCGCGCAGGACCTCGATCTCTTTGCGTGGTCCGAACAGGATGCCGCGCGCCCCGGCGCCTGCGCCGACAAGTTCGCCCACGCTTGCGAAAACGGCCTGCGCATTTACTATCGCGGCCCACGCCAGTACCGCGTCAGCAGGCTCCTGCTCACCTTGCACCTGATCAGCCGTTACGACCAGCGCCGCGTCCCCGTCGCCGTGTTCCCGAGCATCAAGGCCACCCTCGAGGAACGGCCCGCCGTGCTTCCCGCCGACCGCGTGCTCCACCGCGCCCTCCATCCCGGCGACGCACACGATAATGTGGATGAAGGCGAGTAGCGCGACTGTCTCGGATCGACTTGTCTTCCGCACCGGATTTCCAGTACATTTCCCGCGGGCAAGGGGGAGGACGGCCCATCGCCTATGCTTGCGGCGGGCCGATCATACACTCCCCAATGGGCAACGGGCGGAATCGACGGTCTTCGCCGCGCGCGGGCGTCGCTCCGGGCATCCCTCGAAGGGACCGGGAGCGTAGTGTATCCGGCGCGCGGCGGGGGACCGGCGCATTCCATACGGTCGAGAGGTAGGTACGCTTATGCCGCGTCGCGACGACATCCGCAAAGTCATGATCATCGGTTCCGGTCCCATCGTGATCGGCCAGGCCTGCGAATTCGACTACTCGGGCACGCAGGCCTGCAAGGCGCTTCGGAAGCTCGGTTACGAAGTCGTCCTGGCGAACTCGAATCCAGCGACGATCATGACGGACCCCGGCATGGCCGATTTCACATACATCGAGCCGCTGACGGTCGAGGCGATGGCGGATATCGTCGCGAAGGAGCGGCCTGACGCCATTTTGCCGAACCTGGGCGGACAATCCGGGCTTAACCTGACTTCGGCACTGCACCGGCACGGCGTGCTCCAGCAGTACGGGGTGCAGGTCATCGGCGTGCAGGTGGACGCCATCGAGCGCGGTGAGGACCGGCAGGCCTTCAAGGACACGATGAACCGGCTTGGCATCGAGATGCCGAAGAGCGACTTGGCCTATACCGTCGAGGAGGCCGAGCGTATCGCGGACCGGCTCGGCTATCCCGTGGTGATTCGGCCCGCCTACACCATGGGCGGGACCGGCGGCGGCCTCGTATACAACGTCGAGGAATTGCGCACGGTGGCGGCGCGGGGTCTCGCGGCGAGCATGGTGGGGCAGGTGCTGGTCGAGGAGTCCGTACTGGGGTGGGAAGAACTCGAACTCGAAGTGGTGCGCGACGCGAAGAACCAGATGATCACCGTGTGCTTCATCGAGAATGTGGACGCGATGGGCGTCCACACGGGGGATTCGTATTGCACCGCGCCGATGCTGACCATCGCGCCCGAACTCCAGGCGCGGTTGCAGCAGTACTCTTACGCGATTGTCGAGGCGATCCAGGTCATCGGAGGCACAAACATCCAGTTCGCACACGACCCGAAGACGGGCCGGGTCGTCGTCATCGAGATCAACCCGCGCACGTCGCGGTCGTCGGCGCTGGCGTCGAAGGCGACGGGGTTCCCGATCGCGCTGGTTTCGTCCATGTTGGCGGGCGGCCTGACCCTCGACGAAATCCCCTACTGGCGCGACGGCACGCTCGAGAAGTACACGCCGTCCGGCGACTACGTTGTCGTCAAGTTCTGCCGTTGGGCCTTCGAGAAGTTCCGGGGCATCGAGGACCGGCTCGGCACGCAGATGCGCGCGGTCGGCGAGGTCATGAGCATCGGCAAGAACTACAAGGAGGCGTTCCAGAAGGCGATCCGCTCGCTCGAAATCGGCCGATACGGCCTCGGCTTCGCCAAGGATTTCCATAACAAGTCGCTTGAACAATTGATGAAGATGCTCGTCTACGCCACGAGCGAACGCCAGTTCATCTTGTACGAGGCCATCCGCAAAGGGGCCGATCTCCAGGAACTTTACCGTAAGACGCACATCAAGCCGTGGTTCCTCGAACAGATGAAGGAACTCGTGGACCTCGAGGAGGAGGTGCTGCGTTTCAAGGGCCGCGAACTGCCGGACGCGCTCCTGGTTCAGGCCAAGAAGGACGGCTTCGCCGACAGGTACCTCGCGAAACTGCTTGGCGTTCCCGAGACCGCGCTTCGCGCGCGCCGCGTCGCGCTCGGCGTCGTCGAGGCGTGGGAGCCGGTGCCCGTCAGCGGCGTCGAGGATGCGGCGTATTACTTCTCGACGTACAACGCGCCGGATGCGGTCTCGGTTTCCTCCGCGCGCAAGGTCATGGTGCTCGGCGGCGGCCCGAATCGCATTGGGCAGGGTATCGAATTCGATTACTGCTGCGTCCATGCGGCCTTCGCCTTGCGCGACCTCGGCGTCGAGTCGATCATGGTCAACTGCAACCCTGAGACCGTCTCGACGGACTACGACACGTCGAACAAGCTGTATTTCGAGCCGTTGACGGTCGAGGACGTGCTCAGCATTTACGAGAAGGAGCGCCCGGAAGGCGCCATTGTGCAGTTCGGCGGCCAGACGCCGCTGAATATTGCGCGCGAACTCGCCGAAGCGGGTGTGCCCATCCTCGGGACAACGCCGGAGACGATCGACCTCGCCGAGGACCGCGATCGGTTCCGCAAGGTCATGAAGCGCCTGGGCATCCCGCAGCCCGACTCGGGCATGGCCGCGACGATTGACGAGGCGCTGGCCATCGCCGCCGAGATCGGATATCCGCTCATGGTGCGCCCGTCGTACGTTCTCGGCGGGCGCGGCATGGAGGTCGTATACGACGAGGCCATGCTGCGGCAGTACGTGGCGGCGGCGGTGGACGTGACCCCGGAGCGGCCCATTCTGATCGACAAGTATCTCGAGAACGCCATCGAATGCGAGGCGGATGCGATCGCCGACGGGACGGACGCCTTTGTGCCGGCCGTCATGGAGCACATCGAGTTGGCGGGCATTCACTCGGGCGACAGCGCGTGCGTGATCCCGCCGATCAGCATCCCGGCGAAGCACCTCGACACGATCAACGAATACACGCGGCGCATCGCCACCGAACTGAACGTGGTCGGCCTGATGAACATCCAATACGCCATTCACAACGACGTGGTGTACATCCTCGAGGCCAACCCGCGCGCGTCGCGCACCGTGCCGCTCGTGTCCAAGGTCTGCAACATCCCCATGGCCAAGGTAGCCACGCAGGTCATGCTTGGCGCGAAGCTGGCCGACCTCGGGCTCAAGCACCGCCCCATCCCGCATTACGGCGTGAAGGAGGCCGTATTCCCCTTCAATATGTTTCCCGAAGTCGATCCCCTGCTCGGGCCCGAGATGCGCTCGACCGGCGAAGTGCTCGGCATGGCCGACGGGTTCGGCATGGCCTTCTTCAAGGCCGAGGAGGCGGCGCAATCGCGCCTGCCCCTCGAGGGCGCCGTGCTCGTGACGGTATCAGACCGGGACAAAGCGGGCGTAATCGAAATTGCCCGGCAGCTTGTCGAACTCGGCTTCCAGTTGCGTACGACCGAAGGTACGCACGCTTTCCTCGCGGAGCAGAGCATCGTCACGGACCGCATTCTCAAGATGCGCGAGGGCCGACCCCACATTGTCGACGCCATGAAGAACGGCGAAATCCAGCTCGTCATCAACACGCCGGGCGGCAAACTCGGCACGCACGACGATTCTTACATCCGCAAGGCCGCCATCAAGTACCGAATCCCCTATATCACAACGCTGGCCGCCGCGCAGGCGGCCGCGCGGGGCATCGCGGCGCGTAAGGAAGGGCAGCAGCAGGTCAAGTCGCTCCAGGAATACCACGCCGACATCGGCGGCTGACGAACCCGTCCGCGGCCGAGCTCACGGTTCTTCGGGGCGGATCAGGTCGAATGCGCGCAGCTTGTTGTAAAGCGTGTTGCGCGCCACGCCGAGCAGGCGCGCGGCCTTCGCCACGTTCCAGTCGGTCTTCTCGAGCGTCGTGCGCAGCCGCTCGATGTCAAGCGCACGCGCGCGGACCGGCGCCTCCATCCGAACCGCGCCTGTTCGTGGCGGCCCCGGTTGGTCCGCGTAGGTCCGGGCGCGCGCGGGTTCGGCATCAAGGATTTCACGCGGCAGGTGCCGCGGCAGGATAGTCGTGTCGTGGCAAACGATGAACGCGCGTTCGAGACAGTTCTCGAGTTCGCGCACGTTGCCCCACCAGGCGTACCGCATGAACACGTCCATGGTCTCAGGCGCGACCCCCGTGACTTCCCGCTTGAATTTGGCGTTGAACCGGCGACAGAAGTGATCGACGAGGAGGGGGATGTCCTCGCGGCGGTCGCGCAACGGCGGGATGTCGAGACGGACGACATTCAACCGGAAATACAGGTCCTCGCGGAACGCTCCCGTGCGAATCTTCTCAGCGAGGTCCTGATTGGTCGAGGCGATGACCCGCACGTCCGTGTGCATGGGGAACGAGTCGCCGACGCGCTCGAACTCGCGGGCCTGGAGCACCCGCAGGAGCCGCAGTTGCAGCCGCTGCGTAATGTCGCCGATCTCGTCGAGCAGGATCGTGCCGCCGTCCGCCGCCTCGAAACGACCGACGCGATCATAGAGCGCGGTCGTGAACGCGCCCTTCACGTGGCCGAACAACTCGCTCTCGAGCAGTTCCTCGGACAGGGCCGCGCAGTTCACCTTCACCAACGGCCCGTCGCGGCGGTTGCTCGCGTGATGGATCGCCTCGGCCACGAGTTCCTTGCCCGTGCCGCTCTCGCCGCAGATGAGCACCGTCGCATCGGTCGGGGCGACGTTGCGCACGAGCGCGAATATATCGCGCATGGCTCGGGTCTTCGCGATGATGTCGCGAAACGGCTGATGGTCCTCCAATTCCTTCTCCAGCATAGTGAGCCGCGTCACGTCGCGCACGACCAACACCGCGCCCGACTGCGCCCCGTCTTCACGCACGAGCGGCGTCGCGCCGACCATCAGCACCTTCTCGCCCAGACCCTGTATCCACGTTTCGACGCGAACGTCCGCGACGGGCGTGCGCGTGGCGATCGTGCGCTCGAGGGCGGCGCGGGCGGGCATGAGGCCCGGCGGGACCGTCTCGGCGAAAGCAGCGCCGCGCAGGTCGCGGTCCGAGAGGCCGATCGTGCGCCGGAACGCCTCGTTCATCTCCACGATCCGCAGTTCGGCGTCCACGGTGACCACGCCCTCGTTCACGCTGTTGAAAATCGCCTGGAGATGGCGGCGATACGACTCGACGCGCTCGGCGTAAGCATTGCGCTCCTCTTCGAGCCGGCGCCGGTCCAGCGCCATGCGCACGACCCGCACGAGGTCGCGGCCCGTGACCGGTTTCGCAAGGTAATCGAAGGCCCCGAGCCGTACCGCTTCCGAGGCCGTCTCGACGTTCGGCTCGCCGGTGATCATCACGACGCTCGCGCCGAGTTCCCGCTCCTTGATGGTCCGCAGCAGATCGACGCCGCTCTCGCCCTCGAGCAGGATGTCGGTGACGACCACGTCGATGGCTTCCGCATCGAGGTGCGCGACGGCCTGCTCATAGTTCTCGGCGGTGTACACCTCGAAACCTTCGTTGCGCAGGAACTGCTTGAAGGTCAGGCGCAACACACCTTCGTCTTCGACCACGAGGACCCGCACCATCATCCGTCCTCCCACACCGTCTCGGGGCCTGCGGGCACGTCGAGCGTCCAGTCATGGTCCAGCGGCAAGTCGAACTGGAACCGCGCGAAACGGCCGTACTCGCTCTCCACCGAGAATACGCCGCCGTGCGCCTTCACTATCCCGTCTGACACCGAAAGGCCCAGCCCGGTCCCCTTGTCGCGGCCCTTCGTGGTGAAGAACGGGTCAAAGAGGCGGTCCATGTGCGCGGGCGCGATGCCCGTGCCGTGGTCCTCGACCACGAACCGCAAGAGCCGCCGCCCGCCGCACGTCCCCGCGCGAACCCGGATCGAGAGCACCTTGTCCGGGTCCGCCTCGGGATACCGCTCGTCCAGGGCATGAATGCCGTTCAGGATGAGGTTCATCAACACCTGAAGCAATTCTTCCTTATGACACAGCAATTCCGGGAGGCTTTCCGGCGCTTCCACGCGCGCATCGATGCGGCTGCGTGCGATCTTTTTCGCGCACAGCGCCAGCACATCCCGGACCAGTGCCGTGGGACGCTCCCGGCTGTGCTTTTCGAGATCGTGCCGCGAGAAGCGCAGCAGATTTCGCGCGATCTGCGCGACCCGGTCCGCCTCCGCGCGGATTAACTCGGCGTACGTCCGGTTGTCCGAGCCCGCCTCGAGGTTCTGTATCAGGATGTCCGCGCAATTGATAATCCCGTTGATCGGGTTGCAGATTTCGTGGCTGATCCCCGCGGCCAATTCGCCGATCGAGGCCAGTTTGGACGCTTGCAGGAGCCGCGCCTCCGACTCCCCCCGCTCGAGCGCGTCCGTGATCTGCCGCGCCACCGCTTCGATCAATTCCCGCTCCTCGGGCGGAAACGGCGTGGCTGCGGCAGCGACCCCGGACGCATCCGTGTGGCATACCTCGAGCATCCCGCGCTTCCGGCCCGCCACCACCAGTTCGATCATCACCCGCGGCGCGGCCTCGTCAAATGTTTCCGCCGCATGCGTCGCACCGTCGATTACGATGCGCACCCGCGCCGCTTCCGGGTGCCACGCGGCCTTCTTGACCAGTCGCGCGATGCGCTGGAACGTCGCGCGGTCCAGGTCCCGCGCGCGCAGCGCCTCGCCCACAGCGTACAGACACGCCAGTTTCCGGTTGCGCTCGTGCAGCGCGTACAGCAACCGATCCCGATCCTCCGGCGCGTCCTGGCCCGGCGACTCGAGTTCGCCCGCCACCGCGTCCACAGCGTCGATATCCGCCGCGCCGTTCTGTTTTCGCTTCGCCATCGATCATCCTTGCATGCAGACCCGTGCGGCATTCTAGAAAGAGTTGCGCAACCGGTGCAACGAATGGAAGGGTTTAGGGTTTAGGGTTTAGGGCTTAGGGCTTAGGGTACGGATTGCCATGAAGCCCACGGTTTTTCGCGCGAAGGACGTAGGTATGTACCGAAGCGATAGTACAAGCGGCGCTGAAACGGGCTGCGAGGCACGCCCGGGTCGATTCTCGGAGCAAAACGAGGACGAGTGGGGGACGTCCGATCCCGCAATTTGATTGTCATTTCGGGGGCGGACCGCCTGTGGCGAATCTTCGGGTCGGCCACGCTGTCGGCCACGCTGCTATGTACTCTTATCTGTGGCGGTAACATGTCGTCCCGCATGTGGTAGACTTTCGCGTCGGGCCGGGTGCATCCCGGGCATGCAATGGAGGGTCCTGATTCGATGCGGATCGCAATTGTGGGAACGGGCTATGTGGGCCTGGTGAGCGGCGCGTGCTTCGCCGAGTTGGGCCACGACGTGTGGTGCGTGGACGTGGACGCGGCGAAGGTCGAGGCGTTGCGGGCGGGCCATATCCCGATTTTCGAGCCGGGCATCGAGGAACTGGTCAAGATCAACGTCGAGGACAATCGCCTCGCCTTTACGACGGACCTCGAGGAGGCGGTGAAGCGGTCCGTCATGATTTTCATCGCCGTGGGCACGCCGTCGCTGCCGGACGGCACCGCGGACTTGAGCCAGGTGTTCGAGGCGGCGCGCGGCATCGCGCGGCACATGGACGGCTATCGCGTCATCGTGGACAAGTCGACGGTGCCGGTGGGTACGTCGCGCAAGGTGGCGGCGGCGATCCGGGAGGAACTCGAACGTCGCGGCGAGGACTTCGAGTTCGACGTGGTGTCGAATCCCGAGTTCCTGAAGGAGGGCGCGGCCATCGAGGATTTCATGAACCCGGACCGGGTCGTGATCGGCTGCGACAACGTGCAAGTCCAGGTACTCATGGAGGAGTTGTACTCGCACTTCGCGCGCAACGCCCGGCCCATCCTGTGCATGTCGCCCGAGTCCGCCGAGATGACGAAATACGCGGCGAACGCCATGCTCGCCACGAAGATTTCGTTCATGAACGAGATCGCGAACCTGTGCGAGGAGGTGGGCGCGAACGTGGACGACGTGCGCAACGGCATCGGCTCGGACCAGCGCATCGGCTACCGCTTCATCTTTCCCGGCATCGGCTACGGCGGCTCGTGTTTCCCGAAGGATATCAAGGCGCTCATTCACACGGCACGCGAGGCCGGCCGCGAGGCCGCGCTGTTGCGCGCGGTGGATGAAATCAACGAGGCGCAGAAACGGAGCCTGCTCCAGAAAATCCGCGCGTACTACGGCGACAACATCGAAGGCCGGCGCTTCGCGGTATGGGGGTTGGCCTTTAAGCCCGAGACGGACGACGTGCGCGACGCGCCGTCGCTGGTCATCGTGCGCGCGCTGCTCGAGGGCGGCGCGCACGTGCGCGCCTATGATCCGAAAGCCGCGGCGACCGCCACGCGCGCCCTCGGCACGCATGAACGCCTCGAGTTCCTCGACCGCTACTACGACTGCGCCGAGGGCTGCGACGCCCTCGTGCTCTGCACCGAGTGGTCCTTCTTTCGCAACGCTGACCTCGAACGGGTGAAGCAACTGCTTAGGCACCCGGTGGTGTTCGACGGGCGCAACGTGTACCGGCCCGAGAAGATGCGCAAGCTCGGGTTCGACTACTTCTCGATTGGCCGCGCGCCGGTGCTCGCCCGCGACGGACGGTAGAGCACGGCCGGGCACACCCTTGTTTCGCGGGGAAACGACGCAACCGGGAGAGGATGTCGGCATGTCGTACGCCGAATCCCGATTTACCATAAAGCCATGAAATCGCCCCGCAAATTGTGGTAGTATATGGGAAAGTGCCGCAAGTACGGCCGGCATTGCCGGAGCGCATTCCGCTTGCGGCGGGCTCCCCAAAAAGGGCGCCGCGTAAGCATGCTCCGTGGGTCTGAAACCACGTATTCTTCAGATCGCGTTGGGGGATTCTTGTCGCGCGGGGCGTCTCGGGATCACCCCGTCAGAGGGAGTCGGGAAACATGACGGCGTGATGTGCGCCGCACGAACGATGATTGGAGACAGGCATCATGGAACGACCGAGGACCACGCTGGACGGAAACGAGGCGGTAGCCAAGGTAGCCTACATGGTGAACGACGTGGCGGCGATCTACCCGATCACGCCGTCGTCGCCCATGGGCGAATGGATGGACCAGTGGGCGGCGGAGGGGCAGAAGAACCTGTGGGGGTGTGTCCCGCACGTGGTCGAGATGCAGAGCGAAGCGGGGGCAGCGGCGACGGCGCACGGCGCGCTGCAGACGGGCTCGCTCACGACGACGTTCACGGCCTCGCAGGGGCTGTTACTGATGATTCCAAACATGTTCAAGATCGCGGGCGAGCTCACGCCGACGGTCTTCCACGTCACCGCGCGCACGGTTGCCGCCCATGCACTGTCGATCTTCGGCGATCACGGCGACGTGATGGCGGTGCGCTCGACCGGCTTCGGGCTGCTGGCCTCTAATTCGGTACAGGAGGCGCACGACCTGGCCTTGATCGCCCACGCGGCGACGCTCGAGGCCCGCGTCCCCTTCGTCCACTTCTTCGACGGCTTCCGCACTTCGCACGAGGTCAACAAGATCGAGGAACTGGTCGAGGATGACATGCACGCCCTGATCGACGAGGAACTGGTCCGCGCCCATCGCGCCCGCGCCATGACGCCGGACCGGCCCGTCCTGCGCGGTACGGCCCAGAACCCGGACGTATACTTCCAGGCGCGCGAGACCGTGAATCCCTACTACGACGCCTGCCCCGGCGTGGTGCAGAAGACGATGGACCGGTTCGCCCAAGTTGTCGGGCGCTCGTATCACCTCTTTGACTACGTGGGCGCACCGGACGCGGAGCGGATTGTCATACTCATGGGCTCGGGCGCGGAGACGGCGGAAGAGACGGTCGACTATCTCGTCAAGCAAGGCGAGATGGTCGGCGTCGTCAAGGTGCGGCTTTACCGGCCCTTCTCGGTGGCGCATTTCGTGCAGGCGCTGCCGGCCACGGTCCGGGCCATCGGCGTGCTGGACCGCACGAAAGAGCCGGGCGCCTTGGGCGAGCCGTTGTACCAGGACGTCGTGACGGCGCTCAGTGAGGCGGCGGCCGAAGGCACGGCCCCGTTCAAGACCGCGCCGAAGGTCGTCGGCGGCCGTTACGGGCTCTCGTCCAAGGAATTCACGCCCGCCATGGTCAAGGGTGTCTTCGATGAACTGGCCAAGGCCGATCCGAAGAATCGTTTCACGATCGGCATCGTCGATGACGTTACCCACACCAGCATCGCATATGACCCCGCGTTCTCGACCGAGGACCCGGAGGCGGTGCGGGCCATTTTCTTCGGCTTGGGCGCGGACGGCACCGTCGGCGCGAACAAGAACTCGATCAAGATCATCGGCGAGGACACGCCGAATAACGCACAGGGCTATTTCGTGTACGATTCGCGCAAGTCCGGGTCGATGACCACCTCCCACCTGCGTTTCGGGCCTCGCCCCATTCGCTCGACCTACCTCATCGAGCGCGCAAATTTCGTCGCGTGCCACCAGTTCTCGTTCATGGAAAAGGTGGACGTCCTCAAGTGCGCCGAAAAGGGCGCGGTGTTCCTACTCAACAGCATCTACAGCCCGGACGAGGTCTGGGACCACCTGCCGCGCACGGCCCAGCGCCACATCATCGAGAAGAAGTTGCGCTTCTTCGTCATCGACGGTTATGAAGTGGCGAAGCAGGCCGGCATGGGCGGCCGCATCAACACGGTCATGCAGACCTGCTTCTTCGCCATAAGCGGCGTGCTCCCGCGCGCCGACGCCATCGAATCGATCAAAATGGCGATCAAGAAGACCTACGGCAAGCGCGGCGAGTCAGTGGTCAAGAAGAACTGGGCCGCCGTCGACATGGCCGTTGATCACATGCACGAGGTCACCGTGCCGGGCGAGGTGACGAGCAGCTTCGACCTGCGCCCGCCCGTAGCCGCCGAAGCTCCCGAGTTCGTCAAGAACGTCACGGGCAAAATTCTCGCGGGCGACGGGGACCTCCTTCCGGTAAGCGCGCTGCCGGACGACGGCACCTTCCCGACCGCGACGACACAGTGGGAGAAGCGCAACATCAGCCTGGAAATCCCCGCGTGGGACCCGGACGTGTGCATCCAGTGCGGCAAGTGCGTGCTGGTCTGCCCGCACGGCGTGATCCGCGCGAAGGTGTACGATGTGGCCCTGCTCGAGGAGGCGCCGGCCACGTTCAAGTCGGCGGTCCCGAAGTGGAAGCAGTTCAAGGACCTGCGCTACACGCTGCAGGTTGCGCCCGAGGACTGCACGGGCTGCACGTTGTGTGTCCAGGTTTGCCCCGCGAAGAATAAGCAGGAAGTGCGGCTCAAGGCCATCAACATGGTCGATCAGGCGCCGCTCCGCGAGCCGGAAGTCGTGAACTGGGACTTCTTCCTGGGTTTACCCGAAGTGGACCGGAACGCGCTCAGCCTCGGGATGGTCAAGGACGTGCAATTGCTGCGTCCCCTCTTCGAGTTCTCGGGCGCGTGCGCCGGCTGCGGCGAAACGCCCTACGTCAAACTCGTCTCGCAGTTGTTCGGCGACCGCGCGCTGGTCGCGAATGCGACCGGCTGTTCGTCGATCTACGGCGGCAATCTGCCGACCACGCCGTGGGCGGTGGACGCCGACGGGCGCGGGCCGACGTGGTCGAACTCACTCTTCGAGGACAACGCGGAATTCGGCCTCGGCATGCGCGTCACGCTGGACAAGCAGGCCGAGTACGCGCGGGCGCTGGTGCTGC
Source organism: Candidatus Hydrogenedentota bacterium (assembly GCA_029556545.1). GTDB lineage: Bacteria > Hydrogenedentota > Hydrogenedentia > Hydrogenedentales > JAGMZX01 > JAGMZX01. Next base: position 103,019 of record JAKQEQ010000029.1, on the reverse strand, counting down.
AACTCGAGGGCGTTCTCGGCGGCGAACTTGCGCACGTGCTCCTGACCGCCGACCAGACGACCGAGGCGGGGATTCTCGAACAGCGCAAGCGCGTCGCGGAACTCAAAGCGCGGCTCCAGGGCCAGTCCGGCTTCGAGGCCCGCGAACTGCTCAGCATCGCCGACGTACTGGTGAAGAAGTCGGTCTGGATCATGGGCGGCGACGGCTGGGCGTATGACATCGGCTACGGCGGCCTCGATCATGTGCTGGCCTCGGGCCGGAACGTCAATATTCTCGTGCTCGACACCGAGGTGTACTCGAACACGGGCGGCCAATGCTCGAAGGCGACGCCGCGCGGCGCGGTGGCCAAGTTCGCGGCGGCGGGCAAGCCCACAGGCAAGAAAGATCTCGGCCTCATGGCCATGACCTACGGTACGGCCTACGTGGCGAAGGTGGCCATGGGCGCGAACGACATGCACACGGTGAAGGCGCTGCGCGAGGCGGAAGCCTACGACGGGCCGTCGCTGGTCATTGCGTACAGCCACTGCATCGCCCACGGCTACAACCTCGCCATGGGCATGGACCAGCAGAAGGCCGCCGTGCAGTCGGGCCATTGGCCGCTGTTCCGTTTCGATCCGCGCCTCGCCGCCGAGGGGAAGAACCCGTTCCAGTTGGACTCGAAAGCCCCGAGCATCCCGCTCAAGGAATATATCTACAACGAGACGCGGTACAAGATGCTGGCCTTGAGCGCGCCGGACGTGGCTGAGGCGTTGCTTCACGGAGCCGAGGCGGACGTGCGGGAGCGGTGGCGCTTGTACGAATACCTGGCCTCGATGCCCGCGGAGGGCGACGTGGTCGCCGCGGCCGCGGAAGCCGTACACGCGGAGTAGCACGGTGGTGTCCCACGAGTCATTATCGGCGCGGCGTCGCCGCAAGGAGAAGAAGCCATGCAGAACCTAACCACGATGTACCTCGGGATGAAACTCAGGAACCCGTTGGTGGTCTCGCCTTCGCCCCTGTGCACGAGTGTCGACAACATCCGGCGCATGGAAGACGCGGGCGCCGCCGCGGTGGTGCTGCACTCGCTGTTCGAGGAGCAACTCCGGCAGGAGAGCAATCACTTGAACGAGAATTTGCTGCAGGGCACGGACGCCTTCGCCGAATCCTTGAGTTATTTCCCCGATCTTTCCGAGTACCGGCTCGGCCCGGACAATTACCTCGAACTCATTCGTCGCGCGAAGGAGACCGTCGATATTCCGATTATCGGCAGTCTCAACGGCGTGTCCGAGGGCGGCTGGACCGAGTACGCGCGGCTCATGGAGGAGGCCGGCGCGGACGCCATCGAGTTGAACGAATACTTCCTGCCCACCTCGCCCGATATGAGCGACGGGCAGGTGCAGGCCATATACGAGGACTTGGTGCGCAGCGTGAAGGCCAATGTGGCGATTCCCGTCGCGGTCAAGATCGCCCCCTTCTTCACGGCGCTCCCCTACGCCGCGAAACGCCTGGCCGACGCCGGCGCGGACGCGCTCGTGCTCTTCAACCGGTTCTACCAGCCGGACTTCGATCTCGACGCCCTCGAGGTAAAGCCGGACGCGGTGCTCAGCGGTTCGAGCACGCTGCGCCTGCGCCTGCGCTGGGTCGCCATCCTCTACGGCAATGTGCCGGTCGACCTCGCAATCACCGGCGGCGTCCACACGCACGAAGACGTAATCAAGGCCATGATGGCCGGCGCGCAAGTCGCCATGATGACCTCCGCGCTGCTTCGCAACGGCATCGGCCACCTCACGAGAGTACGCGACGACCTTATCCGCTGGATGGGCGAGAGGGAATATGACTCGATCGAGATGATGCAGGGCAGCATGAGTCAGCGATCGGTGCCCGACCCGGCGGCGTTCGAGCGCGCGAACTACATGCGCGTGATAACCTCGTACACGCCGGGCGGGTGACCGCGTCCGTTACGATTTGCGCCTCTTCGGGAACGGCCGCCTCAGGTTGTACCGCACGACACGGTCATGGACCGGGCTAGTAGAGTTCTTCGTCCGCACCCACGTCGCCCACGACGCAACCGCAGGCCGGACAGAAGCCTTCCGTTTCCTCCGCGTCCGTGAGCGCATGCCCGCAATTGAGGCACGTTGTCATCGGATTACTCCCCTCGGCTTCCAGTTCCCGCATTTAGGGCCGAAGGCCCATGACATAGTAGCCCAGGGCAACGCCCTGGGAAAATGTGCGCGCCTCAATGTGAAGCCCTGCAAGGGCGTAACAGCCAAAGGGCTGCCCGCGTGGAGTCTTGCCATCGTGTTTCGCCCTTTCAGGGCTTCTCTTTATATCGGCCATCCCGCTTCCCAGGGCGTTGCCCTGGGCTGTCTTGTCCGGCCCTTTCAGGGCCGTGCCCTTCGCCAAATCGCGCAAACCGCGCGGATCCCGTAGTCGGGATAATGTGCGGATTTTAATGCGATTGCCCTGATGCGGGTGGTTGGGGATGTCGGGGTGCAATCGCTCCGCGGTCCGGTGTATTGTGGACAAACAAAATAAAGTGTCGACAACTGCGGAAAATTGTGTACAATAGGTCTAACATCGGGTGGATGGGTGCAGCAATGGCGATGTGTCCATGCTGCAATATCGGTGTGACGCTGGGAATGTCCTCTGGAAGATGGGGCCCGGAAATGGGCGTGCGTGGGGAGGCAAGCCATGGCGAGTCATAGGCATTGTCACGAAAGGTCGGCGGTGTGGCGGTTGGGCACGGCGCTGTTGCTGCTGGGCGTGATTACGCCGGGACGGGGCCTTGCCGATATTGTATTCTCAGCGCCGCTGCCGCTGAATGAAACGGCCGCCTCGGACGGAACTGCAACGGACACGTCCTGTCACATTCTCGGTAACGACATGGGACAGTGGGTGGCGGTGTGGGTGTCGGACAACTCGCTCGGGGCCACTATCGGCACGGACACGGACATCCTGTACGCCTATTCGAGCGACAGCGGGGCCACGTGGTCGGCGCCCGCGCCGATCCACAGCTACGCGCAGACGGATAACGCGGCGGATGGCCATCCATGGCTCGCCAATGACGGGGGCAATAATTGGGTCTGCGTGTGGCAGTCGAACGCAAATATGGGCGGTATCGGCACGGACACGGATATCCTGGTCGCCCATTCAACGAATGCCGGCCAGAACTGGTCGGCCCCGACGGCATTGAACAGCCATGCGACCTCGGACGCCGCGCCGGATGAGTACCCGCGCATCGTAACGGACAAGCAGGGGCGCTGGGTTTGCGTCTGGTCGTCGACCGTGCCGTTGGTCGACGGCGAGAACGTGGGGCCGGACGCCGACATATTGGCGTCCCGCTCGACGGATAATGGAAACACCTGGTCAACGGCGCGCAAGGTCAATATGAGCGCGACGACGGATACGGGTTTCGATCAGCGGCCGGCCATCGCCTTCAGTGGAACGGACTGGGTGGTCGCGTGGGAATCGTATGAGACGTTTCCGGGAACGCTTGAACTGGACGAGGACACGGATATTCTGGTCGCGCGCTCGTCGAACGCCAACCCCTTGTTCTGGGCCATTTCCTGGATCGCGCAGACGCCCCTCAATTCTCTTGCCGCGTCCGATACCGGTGATGACCTCAGCCCCGACATCGCCGTGGACGGTTACGGGCGATTGATCGCGGCATGGCAATCGCAGGAGGACATGGGCGGCGCGGGAACGGATATGGACATCTTCTTCGCGCGCTCGACGGACCATGGGGCCACGTGGACCTCGCAGGTCATCTTGAACAGCACGGCCACCACGGACGGGTCCGCCTATGACGTGTCGGTCCGATTAGCCGCGGACCGCGCGAGCGCCTGGGTGGCGGTGTGGTCGTCGACCGCGACGTTAGGCGGCCAGATACTGGACGACCCGGACGTATTGATGACGTCGTCAACCAACGGTGGCCTATCCTGGACGGCGGCGCGACCGTTACACACATCCGCATACACGGACACGCCCATAGACCACGATTACGCACCGGTCGTCGCCGTGGATAATCGGGGCCGGTGGATTGGCGCGTGGACGAGCACCAACGCGTTCGAGGGCACGCTGACCCCCTCCATCGGCACGGACCCGGACCTGTTGTTCGCGCGGTTTGTGCCGCCGTTCGTGGAGAGCATCACACCGACGAGCCCGAGCCCGACGAACGCGGCCACGGTCACGTACAACGTCGTGTTCAGCGAAATTGTGACGGGCGTGGACGTCATGGATTTCGTGCTCGACGCGCACAACCTCGCCGGGGAAAGCGTGGCGAGCGTCTTCGGCGGCGGCGCGAACTACACCGTTACGGTCAATACGGGGAACGGCTGCGGCACCCTGCGTCTTGACTTGGTGGACGACGACTCGATCCTGAGCGGCGGCGGAATCCCCTTGGGCGGGCCGGGTCTGCGCAACGGCGACTTCACCGAGGCGGCCACGTATGTCATTGCGCGGCAGGCGCCGACCATCACGTTGCTCGGGGACAACCCGCTCCATCTCGAATGCGGCCGCGGCGCGTACGAATTGCCGGGCGTCGTCGCCACGGACTGCCTCGACGGCGATATCTCGGACCAAGTGGTGGTTACGGGCGATTTGGACACGGACACACCGGGCGAATATGCGCTCGAATACAACGTAAGCAATTCCATGGGCGAACCGGCGACGCCAGTAACGCGCGTGGTGATCGTCTATGACACGATCGAGATCGCGCTGGTGGGCGCAAACCCGCTGTCATGGCCGTGCGGCGTGCCTTATGTCGATCCCGGCGCCATTGCGGAGGATCACTGCCCGCCCGAGCCGACCCTCGAAATAGACGCGAGCGGCGTGAACGTGAACTTGGCGGGCATCTACACGGTGTTCATTACCGCCTCGGAAACCGGGGGGCCGGAGGTGACGGTGACCCGCACGGTCGAGATTGCCCCACCTTGTGGCGAGGGGGAAGGCGAAGGCGAAGGCGAGGGCGAGGGCGAGGGCGAAGGCGAGGGCGAAGGCGAGGGCGAAGGTGAAGGTGAAGGCGAAGGCGATCCATGCGTCAGCGAATGGCACTGCGCGGACCAGGACCAGAATAACCAGATTGTGCTGACGGAACTGCTGCGGCTGATTCAGTTCTACAACTCGAACGGCCTCCACTGCGCCGACGAACCGGCATCCACCGAGGATGGATACGTGCCAGGCCCCGGCGCGAACACCGTGTGTTGTCCCCACGACAGCGATTATCATCCCGACGGACCGGATTGGCGCATCAACCTCACGGAACTGCTGCGGCTGATTCAGTTCTACAACTCGGGCGGGTATAATCACTGTCCGGAAGAGAACACGGAAGACGGCTTCTGCCCCGGTCTTCCCTGAGTTCCCGCATGATGGGGGCGCGGACGTCGCGCCGGCGGCCATGTGGGCGAGGGGCGTGGCCGTGTAATCATGGAGGTCGGCGGCGGTGCGTCTAGTCCCCGTGAGCGAGATATGGCCCGGCATGTTGGTGGCGCAAGATGTCATCGACGACCGGGGGCAGGTGCTGCTCCACAAGAACGTGCCGCTGACGCACGAGTATATCCGCGCGCTGGAGAGCAAGGGGTTCACGCGCATCTATGTCAAGGAGCCGGACGAGCCGGCGGGGGTCGAGCTTGAGGAAGACTTGAGCCCGCTGGTGCGCGTGCGGGCCCAAGTCGCGTTGCGCAACGCCTTCGATCGGATCGCGCGGGAAATCGGCCCGATCCGCGCCGAGTCCGCGCGCGAAGTCGCCAAGACCTTCGAGTCGGATCGGGTGTCCGCGCTCATGGGCCGCAACGGCCCGCTGACCCAGGTTATCGAGGTCGTTTCGCAGATAATCGACAGCGTGCTGTCGCACAGCGTGCTCGCGGGCCTCACCTCGATCAAGACGGCGGATTCATACCTCTTCGATCACTCGTTGGACGTGTGCGTCGTGTCGGTCATGATCGCGCACACCGTCGGCCTCTCTTCGGATTGGCTCCGCCAGATAGCCGCGGGAAGCCTCCTGCACGACATCGGCAAGCTGTTCCTCGACCCGTCGATTACGGGGGACCGCGCGATCGCCCAGCACACGCGCCTCGGCTACGAATTGCTGCGCGCCAGCGAACAACGGGACATTCTCACGCCGCACGTGGCCTTCGAGCACCACGAACGTCCCGACGGCACGGGCCTGCCGCGCGGCATCCAGGCCGGCAACCGCGTCCAGCGGGACCGCACGCAACAACCGCCCATCCCGACCGTCCTCGGCGAGATCGCCGCGGTCGCGAACGCCTACGATCATCTGCTCTCCGGCGACGGGAAGACGCCGGGCCTGCCGCCGGACGAAGCGCTCCGCGCGCTGCGCGCCGGGGCGGGAACCGCCTTCAACCGGGAACTGGTGACGGCGCTGTTGCGGGTCGCGCCGGTCTATCCCAAGGGCTCGGAGGTGATTGTTCGCGGCGAGAAGTATTACCGCTACCGCGGGGTGGTCATCGAGATAAACCCCGCGCATCTCGACCTGCCCGTGATCATGCTCCTGCGCGACGGGACGGGCAACGCAATCTCGCCGATTACGATTGACCTTCAGGAAGAGCAGGACATCGTGATTCAATCCCGACTGTGACCACGCTGTCAGATGTAGGATCTCCGAAAATTAAGGGCGCCGAGCAACCGGGCGGTCACTCGGCGCGGGGAATGAGGGGAGGAAAGGGAAGAGGCCGACTGTGTATTCCCACTACCGGCGTAATTACCGGGCTATGTTCTTGTCATCGTCTCCAAGGGTTGTTTTTCAAGTCCACTGGGATTATACCGCATGAAATTCCATAAAGTCAAATATCCAGCTGTGGCCGAAATGGGTCTCGGAATGTCGCTCAAGACAGGATTCTCCCCGGCAAGCGCGTCTGCGATGAATGTCTTTGCGCGGCAACGTGTTAGCACTGGTACGGAGGCACGTGGAAGGAGCCGATATGAGCATGTTTGGGCCCCTGTTGCGACTCGGAACGAGCAGTTTGACCGCGAAGGGGTGGGAACAGGCGTTCTATAGTCCGGGCGCGCGCCCCGCGGAATATCTGCGCGAGTATTCCCGGCGGTACAACACCGTCGAGATCGACGCGACCTTCTATGGCATGCCCCGGCGCGACACGGTGAAACGCTGGCGCGATGAGACGCCGGACGACTTTGTGTTCGCCGCGAAAACGCCCCAGACCATCACGCACGACCGTTTACTTGAGAACTGCGAGGCGGACATGGCGGCGTTTCTCGATACGCTCAGGCTCTTGGAAAACAAGTTGGGTCCCGTACTCCTTCAATTCCCCTATTTCGCGAAGGCGCGAGGCGTTGACCTGCCGATGTTCCTCGACCGGCTTGGGCCGTTTCTCGACACCCTGCCGCAAGACGGGCCGCAGTTCGCGGTCGAGGTCCGCAACAAGACCTGGTTGCGGCCCCCGTTGTTCGACCTCCTCCGCAGCCACGGCGTCGCGCTGGCGCTAATCGATCATCCCTGGATGCCCCGGCCTGGAGCCCTGTTCGCGCAGGCCGCCCCGGTGACGGCGGATTTCACCTATATCCGCTGGCTGGGCGACCGGAAAGGCATCGAGCAGCTTACCACCGTATGGCGGGAGACCATCGTCGACCGCGCGCGGGACATCGAAGAATGGCTTCCGCCCATCAAAGCCCTCTTGGAAAGAAAGGTGCGCGTCTACGGGTACGTGAACAATCACTACTCGGGGTATGCGCCGCACGACGTGGACGGGCTGCTGCGCGCGCTCGCGCCCCACGCGGCGACAGATTAACCGCCCTGCGCCGCGGCCTTCAGCCGCGCGATGGCCGCGGGGATATCCGCGAATCCCCAGACATTGCGGCCCACGGTCGCGCCGGCGGCGCCGGCCGCTACCACCGCGCGCACCATGCGATCGGCCTCGTCCAGCGTGTCGCAGCGGGGACCGCCCGCACAGACGACGGGCACAGGCGTAACGGCGGTGATGTCGCGAAACGAGGCCGGATCGCCGGTATAGGGGACCTTGATGACGTCGACGCCCATTTCGAGCCCGGCGCGCACCGCGTAGAAGACGGCCTCGGCGTCGTGCGCGACGGCATGTCGCTCGTCGCCGCTGGTTAGCGGGTAGATATGCGGGATGACGGGCATGCCGTAACGCTCGGCTTCCCGCACCACGGCGCTGAGGTGGCGCAGATACCGAATCTCGAAGGGGCCATGAACAAACATGGATACGGCGATGGCGTCCGCCCCGAGCGCCACGACTTCCTCGACGGTCGCGGTGTCGGCGAAGTCCGGCTCTTCCGGCCGCAGGGCCATACTCTGCACGATCAATGGCGTGATGCCCGCGAAGAGCCCGCCGTAGCGCGTGGCGATTCCCTTGTTCATGGTAAGCGCGCTCGGCCGTCCGCGGACGATCTCGCGCAAGGTGTGATCCATCGTGCGCAGCCCTTGCGGCAGGCCGGTGGGATAGTTGATGAGATGGTCCACCGCGACGGAGAGTATGCGCCCCGACGGGTGGCTGAAGATCCGGTTCAGGCGTATGCGTTTGCCCAGGTCACTCAAAGAGTACTCTCCTCCTGTGCGGGCCGGCTACGGGACGACGGTGCGGCGCGCGGATCATAGCGCCGCGGACGGCTCGAATCCCAATAGTTGCCGGGGCGATTCGTGCAGGATGTGCCGCGCGACGGCGAGTGCATCGTCCTTGGTGTATTGGCCGATGCGTACCCGACGCCCGAGCGCCTCGGCCAGGCAGCGGCGCATCATCTGCATCTTGCCGTACGTCCATTCGACGCAATAGGCGTCGGAAAAGAAGCCGATTTGCTTGTTGAGCGGCAGCATGTCCAGCCGCTCCTCCATCACCTGCCGCATGGCGTCCGGGAAAAAGTTGTGCCACCAGTATCCCGCGAGCGACAGGTTCGGCAATTCGCGACACAGCGTGCACAGCCCCTGGTTTCCGTGACGACTCGCCAGAAAGCACATGAAGCGGACGGCGGGATGGCGGCTGCACAGTTCCCCGATCTGAGCAATCGTTCGCTGGGACAGACGGCTGCCGGTCTCGAAAGGCAGCGGCTCCGCGCCCAGGCTGAACTGGAACACGACGTGCGGCGCTTGCCGCTCCAATTCGCGCAGATACCGCTCATTGATGTACGAGGCGCAGACGCTGCGCTCGTGTTCTCCGGCGTGGTCGCGGCGGGCCAGCGCGATCGCCATCTCGTCATCCGTAACGGGCCGCAGGTCCAGGTCCGTCGAGATATGCGTCGCGGCGGCACGCATGCGGTCCTTGGGAAAGGCCGCGACGTAGTCCGCCACGGCCTCGTGTACGTCTTCGAGCGTGCGGATGGGACGCTCCGCGGGAGGCCGCTTCCCCGCCGCGATGGGCGTCGCGGTTCCGGGAGGGCGGCCCCAACATGCCTCCAACTCGCACAGCGCCGTGTCGTATTCGCCCCAGCGGCAGCGCGTGAAGAATCCCCATTCGAGCGCGTACTCGAGGATGTCGTCGTCACGGCCCGTCTGCCGGCGCGCCCATTCCGTGCCGACGCGCTTGATGTTGGCGCGCCGCAGTACCTGCCGGTGCCAGTCGCCGTCCCATTCGCGTGCCTGAATGAGCGCATGGAGGTCTCGCCAGTTTCGCGCATGGACCGGTTGATGCCAGTCGTAGAGGTCCGCAAGGATCATGCGAACGGCCCAGGCAGTGCTGGTACTCCTCGCGAGTTCGAGGTAAGGCAGCGCCTCCTCGACGCGGCGCTGAGCCTCTTGCGGCGAAGGCCAGCCGGGATACTCCGTCAACCGCGATCCAGAGGGGCATCCGGCGGCATAAAGGTCGCTGACGACCATGTGATACAGCAGGATTTCGTGGAGGCCGCGCGCGCCGAGATGACCGTCCACCAAGTGCGTATGCACGTCGATGACGGGCGTTTCCGCAAGGGCCTCGAAGAGTTCCTGTTCTGCCCGATCCCACATAAGGCCTTCCTTCCGCCGCCGCTTAACGCCGGCGCACCCGCTCCACCCTTCGGTCAAGGGAAGAAGAGAGTCGCCTGAGACGATCATACTCGCGCTGTCTCGAAGACGCGACTCGCCGCCGTCGAGGAATGCGGCCTATCAGATGGCACGCCCGATGATCATCCCCAAGCGAAGCCTCGGGGCGCTGGTTTGACGCATTCCGCCATACGCGATATCATAGCGGCCGGGGCGGACGGCGCCGCGGCCACGCCCCCAGCCGTAATGTGTGCGAAACGAAGCGGAGAAGGAGTGCCTGTCCATGAGAATGCGTATGTTGCGTCGCGCCCCGTCTCCGGCGTATGACGTGAACGATGTCTTCGACTTTCTGCTCGGGCTTATCGGCGTCATCAGCGGGGTGATCTTGATTGTCAACAATATCATCTCCCTCGTGGAACGCCTGACCGACAACACGGAAGCCTGATCTCCCGCGTGGGCTCAGGGCGGCACGCGGTCAGCAGTATTGCGCGACGGTCGCCAGGCCCGTGGCGACGCTGGTGAACGTGTCGCGCGGCAGGAGCCGGTCCGCTCCGAAACGTTCGGCGAGCATGTGGCGAATGGCGGGGATGAGGCTTGTGCCGCCGGTGGTCAAGACGAGGTCGATGTCTTTCGGTCGCACCTGCGCCGCCGCCTCGGCTTCCTCGATGCTGCGCATCATGCGTTCGAGGTTGTACTCGATGATATGCGTGAATTCCTCGCGCTCGAGGCGCTCCTGAATGTCCACCGTGTCCATGTGGAGCCGGATTTCTGCCTCGTCTTCCCAGGACAACCGCTTCTTGGCCGACTCGACCTCGCGCGCCACGGGATAGCCGTAGTTCCGCTGGATCAGCATGCGCAACGCCCGGACGGACCCCGGCGCGGTGCAGTCCGCCTCCATCGCGAGGAACCAGTGGACTATCTCCTCCGTGTTGAGTTTGTATAGGTTCTGCCAGTCCAGGATTTCGTTGAAGATGTACTGCGGTATCCGCAGCCTGGACGGACCGTAACGCACGCGGCTGCCGAAGACGGGGAACAACTTCGACTTGATGATCTCGCGGTCGATGGCGTCGCCCGCAACGGGCACGCCCGAGATGCCCAGTATCCGGCTTTCGGCCAGGCGCGCCGCCGCGCCGCGCGCGCCGCCGAATTCCATCACGCAGACGTCGCATGTGCCCCCGCCGATGTCCACCACCATCAGCCGCTGGCGCTGCTCGATGCCTAGCGCGTATTCGACGCACGCGCCCACCGGCTCGTAGAAGAAGGTGACTTCGCTGAAGCCCGCGAGGCGGGCGGCCGTCTCAAGCCGCCGTTGCGCCACGTCATTTTCCGCGTCATGAGTCGAGAAACGCACCGGACGACCGAACACGACGCGCTCCACCGGCGCGCCGGCCGCTTCCTCGACGGCCGCCTTGACACGGCGCAGTATGCACGCCACTAGTTCCTCGATTTGGTACAGCGTTCCGAAGACCTCCGTGCCGCGAAAGGCCGTGTGGCGCAGTTGCGTCTTCAGCGACTGGAACAGGCGGCCCGGAGAATTGACCTCGATGGTGGCCCGGGCGCGCACCCCTTCGCGCACGTCTGTGGGCGCCGCCGCAGGCCGGTACGTCTCGCTCTTATCCGGTTCGCCGCCCACGTAGGCCTCGATAGCCACACCCAAGTCCACCTGCTTGAGTTGAACCTCCCGGTCAACGTTGCGGTCGATGAACGCATCCGCCGCCGCGCGCCCGACGATCTGCTCGCCCTCGTTTGTGATATACAGGAGTGAAGGCAGCGAGGCGGGATTGTCGTTCAGCGGGTCGAGTTCGAGCACGCGCACCGCGCCGTCACAGGACAGCGCGGCGCTCGAGTTCGTTGTGCCGAAGTCTATGCCGCAATGGAACTTAGCCATGATCTTCCGATTTGTCCAGAACCCGCTTTCGCCCCCGCTTGTCACCCGACAAGCCGTTTATCATAGGTAACGTAACACGCCGTTTCCGGCGTAAATTCGCAGTATATCAAGGCGCCTTTCCATATGCAACCGCTCTCGCGCGTGGGTAGTTTATTTACGTGACATCGAAATCTACGAGTTATTACTTGACAAAATACTTGGGTTTCATTAGAATGTACGGTATGAAGTCGGAGTATGAGCTTAAGAACCGCGTCAAAGAACTCCGCGCTCGCTTGGACATGCGTCAGGCGGACCTCGCCGCGGAGGTCGAAGTGACGCGCCAGACCATTCTCGCCATCGAGAAAGGGCGTCTCAACCCGTCTGTGGCGCTCAGCCTCCGCATCGCACGCGTCCTGCGCGAGCCGGTCGACTACGTCTTCTACCTCGACCGGCGTGTGTCACCGGCGCCCGGCCCTTCGAGGGTGCGCGCCGCCGTTATTGCAGTTCCAAACGAATCGGCTTGATATGGACTTCCTCGTAGAGGTTCCCCGTGCCTGAGGCGGAGAACGCCGGAAACACATAACGAGTGGGAAAGCAGTCGAAATAATTGTAACTCATCTTGCCGGCCCCGCCGTCCTTCGTGATTTCTTTGACGGTCACGGTGCGTTTCCAGGGCTTGCCCTGCACCGTTTCGGTAATCCATTGACACAGCGCTTTGCGCCCGGAAGTGAGCGGGCCCCGCAACGTGACTTCGCCCACGGACTTGTGGCCCGGTGTCGATGTGTGATATTTGGCGCCGGGCATGGTCAGCCGCGGGATCAGCATCGGCTCGCCGCCGGACCACGTTTCCCATGCGCCGTCCACATCGCCCCCCGTCTCCGCCGCGTCGATATCCAGCAGTACGTTCCCGGATTCGTCATCGGAACCGTCGCTGGCTCGCGTCGTCAATTCTATCCGGCCAACGCTCACGGTCAGGGTTTCCGTTTGCGTCTTCAACGACGGCGAGTACTCGCCCGGGTCCCACCGCGTCGGAAAACAGTCAAGCAGGTTGTAACGCCGCGCCTCGCTCCCGTCCCGCTTGAGCGCAATCACGCTGATGCTCTTGCGGATGTTTTTCCCTTGTGAGCAATCCAGCCACCACTGATACAATTCCCGCGAATCGGCGCCGCCCAACGCCGCGCTCAGCCGCGCACTGCCCCAGTGCGCGGCGCCCGGGCCGTACAACCGGTAGCTGCCCTGACGCGCCGCGGAGACGTCCGCCGGGAAATCCGCCGGCGCAAGCGGTATCGTCCGGTAGTCCACGACGATATCGTCGATACCGACCTCAAGCACCTCCTTGAGCACCCGGGGTTCCGTCCCCGGATCGCCGATCTCGACCAGGAACGAGCCCGGCTGCGCGTGCGCCTGCGGGGCAAGCACCGCTCCAACCCAGCAGAGCATCGCGACAGTCTGCGCTATCCTATTGCCGTACATAATCTTATCTCCTTCAATGGACGTTGACACCCAAGCAAACGTTACAATCCCGACCTACACGGTTATAATTGTATCGTTGATTTCTGTTCTTGTCAAGAAGACACCCAACGGAATAGGGCAAGAGACGGGGCACACACCCATCGGGCGAAGGGCATGTAAAGAGAAGGAGGCTTCCCGGAGGAAGCCTCTCGTGTAGTTGGTTTGGGTCGGGCGGTTACTTCCGCGCGGTCATCATGTCTTCCGCGCCGACGGACTTGGGCGCGTTCTTGGCGTAGTCGCGGTACTGCGGCGGCAGGTCATTGTAGACATCCTGGATCAGCCAGCGGTACTTGCCGTCCATGAGGTTGACGGCGACCTTCTTGTACTTTCGGTTAAACTGGTTGCTGACGGCGTCGAAGTTGGCGGCGATACGGCGGCGCGCGGCGGAGCAGAACAGGTCGGCCAGTTCCTCGGGCGTGCGGTCGCTCGGGTTCTTCGCCAGCAAGTGATCGGCGTAGGCGAGACTTGCGGCCATGACGAACAGGTCGACGCCGATCTCGACGAAGTTGCCGAGGATGACCTGCTCGTACTCGAGCTTCGGGCCGTACTTGGCCATGGTGTGGAAGAGGCGCCGCGCGAGTTTCTTGCAGGTCTTCGCGGCAAACTTGAGGTGGCCGCGGCTGGCGGCGCTAAGGTGCTTCACGCCGAAATTCTTCTGCGCGGGCATCCAGGTCTTCGGGTACCAGCCCGCGTAGAATTTCATGGCCTTCAGGATCAGCGAAAGCTTGCCTTCCTTCTGGCCGGGCTTCGGCTGGATGATGGGCATCGCGAGCTTGAAGTGGGTGTCCATGGCCTCGCGCGCCATGATCAGGTGCATGACCTCGGACGACCCCTCGAAGATGCGACCCACGCGCATGTCGCGCATCGCGCGCTCGACCGTGAACGGCTTGTCGCCGCGGTTGTAGAGCGAAGTCGCCATTTCATAGCCGCGTCCACCCATGACTTGGAGCAGGTCGTCGCAGATGGCCCAGGTCTGCTCGGTGCAGAAGTACTTGGCGGCAGCGGCCTCGAGGCGGATGTCCGCGTTTTTCTTGTCGGCGAAGGCGCAGGTCAGTTGGACCATAGCCTGCATGGCGAAGGTCGTGGCGGCGAAGTTGGCCAGCTTCTTCGAGATGGCCTGGTGCTTGCCGACGGCCTGGCCCCACTGTACGCGGTTGGCCGACCACCATGCCGCATCATCGAGGAAGCTCTTGCACGCGCCCGCGCCCGCTGCAGGCACGCCCAGACGGCCGGTATTCAATGTCGTCAGCGCGATCTTGAGGCCCATGCCCGGCTTGCCGATGATGTTCTCGGCGGGAACCCGCGCGTTGTTGAAGCGCAGCAGGCCGTTCGATAGCCCTTTCAGGCCCATGAACTTGCAGCGGTGAACCACCTCGAAACCCGGCACGTAGTTGCCGTTCTCGTCCTTTGTCTCAAAGACAAACGCCGAAATCTGCGGGATTTCGCGCCCGTTCTTGATCTTTGGCGGCGTCTTCGCCATAACGACAATAATGTCGGCGTCCGGCCCGTTCGTGGTCCACAGCTTGTCTCCGTTGAGCAGGTAATACGAACCGTCCTCGGACGGCGTGGCCGTCGTGCTCATCTTCGCCGGGTCCGAGCCGACGTCCGGCTCGGTCAAGGCGAATGCCGAGATGGCGCCCGCGCAAATCTTTGGCAGGAATTTCTTCTTCTGCTCGGGGGTGCCGAAGTCCTTCAGCGGTTGCGGCACGCCGATGGACTGGTGCGCGGAGACCCAGGTAACCGTGCTCTGGCAGTAGCTCGCGATGTAACTGAGCATCCGCGCGTAGTTTATCTGCGAAAGGCCGAGGCCGCCGTATTCCTTGGAAATCTTCATGCTGAAGATTCCGAGGTCCGACAACGCCTTGATGGCTTCCTTCGGATATTCACCCGTGCGATCAATCTCGATAGGATCAACGTACTTCTCCAGAACCTCCTTCACTTTCGCCTGGAGTTCGTCGCCGATCTTCTTGTCTTCAGGGTCTTGTTCCGGGTAGGGATACATGAGGTCCCACCGGAAATTGCCCTTGAACATTTCGGCGGTGAAGCTCGGGAATTGCCACTCGGTTTCCCGCGCCGCTTCCGCCAGTTCCATTGCAGCGTCTTTTGCCCGTTTGTCTTCACCGCTTGCCATAGCGATTGCCCTTCCTTTTCGTTCGCGCGCTTGCGCCCTGTTGTTTAACGAACGGTAGGTAACTTCACTCGGAACCTAACGACCGGTAGGTATTAGACCACGAATGACACCCTTCGGTCAAGTACTATTTTCACTTGCGCCGCAGTACGCGACCACGCCAACCCGGTCCACAATTCAGAATCGTCCATGCCTGATCCATTGGACTGCTCAGACCGGTCAGAAGTGTCAAACCAGTCGGACGAGTCTGACGAGTCTGACAGGGCGGATACGTCGAAAGTCCTGTGAGCGGGATCACGTACAGGCGTTCGCTCCCCTCTTGACATAGCGGCGCGCTCTTGTTAGAATTCTGAGCGAGCGCTCAATCAGGAGAGATGTTATGGCTGCGACACAGGCCGCGCATGGCCGCAAAGTCATCCCGGCGCGGGTGAAGAATCACGACCTTGTCGAGAAGAAACGGCGCGATTTAGTCGATGCCGCAGTGGGGCTTTTCATCCGCAAGGGGTTCCACCGGACCACGACGCGCGAGTTGGCCGAAGCGGCGGGCTGGTCGGTCGGGCTGCTGTACGAATACGTGAAAACGAAAGAAGACGTGTTGTACCTCGTGTGCGAGGCGATTCACGGCGACATGGAGCGTGCGCTTCGGGAACGGATCGGGGCGGAGGCCACGGGCCGCGCCACGCTTGAGGCCGCAATCGCGGAGTACATGCGGGTATGCGACCGGATGCAGGACGCGATCTTGCTCATCTACCGGGAAACGAGCGCTCTCAACGGGACATTGCGTCGCTATGTATTGCGCAACGAAGAGCGGATTACACGAATCTTCGAGGAGATTCTGCGCCGGGGACTCGAGGACGGCACGCTACGCCTGCGCGACGACAAGGCGCTGCGGCTCATGGCCCACAACATCGTTGTGCTGGGGCACATGTGGGCGTTCCGCCGGTGGTTCCTGGCGCGGGAGTTTCCCTTGGAGGAGTATACTCGTGTTCAGACTTCCCTTCTGTTGCGAGAGCTTACGAATGACCTCTCGGGAATGCGAGGTACGCTATGAACAGAGAATCAGTACAACGGCAATTGGCCTCCTATCTGACGGAGCTCGACGAGATGGGCGTCAAGTCTCTTGAACTATTCGGGTCCGTCGCGCGAGGCGAGGCGGGACCGGAAAGCGATCTTGATTTCCTCGTGGAATTCAGCCGCCCCGTTGGTCTCTTTCATTTTTTTCATGTACAGCACCGGATCGAGGAAATCCTCGGTGTGAAGAAAGTCGATCTCATCGAGAAGGGCGCTGAGCATGCTGCGCTACGCGCCCGCATCCGTGAGGAAGCCGTCCGTGTCGCATAAAGACGAAGATATCCAAATCACAAGAAGGCGTTTTCTCGCGGCAGGCATGGCGGCGTCACTATCAAGCTTCAATATCCTGGTCTGTAACTACGAGAAAGACATCCTCCCCAATATCCTGGTCTTTATGCCCGATTCGTGGAGAGGAGACCACGTCGGCGTTCGTGGATATGGAAGGCCGGTCTGCCCTGAGATAGACACGTTCGCCTCGACTTCCTGTTACTATTTTAGGAACGCCTACAGCCAATCAACGGCTACCAAGCAATCAGTAGCGTCTCTATTTACGGGGGTGATGCCGAGCGTACACTTGGCTGGGCTACAGCCCAATACCTATACAGTGTCAATAGACTCCGATGAGCAAGCGGATTTTACGACGCGTACTCAGACAATACGGAGCCAATTCAAGACGCTCGCCGAGTGTCTTTCGTCTTGCGGGTACCACACTTCGTGGATATCCGCCAATCCCGTGGTGAATGACGCGCCCACCTTTGAACGCGGTTTTGACACGGTAATCACTACGGGTCCGGAACGAAAACTAGAGCAAATGGAAGAAGTGGACAGGTGGCTTTCAGAATCGGCACAGGAGCCATTCTTTACGTTTATTCATGTCTATGATCCGCATTTCCCGTACCTGGAACATTTCCCATACTCGGCGACGGGAAAGTGCTTTGGCGATCTCTTTGGTGAAGACGTCTTTGAACTGATAGACGGATTGCCTCAGCCTGATAAGACAATCTTACGCTTGTATCTGGAAGCCCATAAGGAGTCAAAGGATAAATACGGAAATCCGCTGGAACTAGCGCAGCTTAGCAAGCAGGGGCTTTCCGTTGTCCAGAAGCTGTATGATGCTGAAATACGATCCGTTGATGAGCGGTTTGGGCGCATTCTTGCACGTCTGAAAAGCACCCGCGTTCTGGACCGAACCCTAGTGATCGTCCTGTCGGACCATGGGCAATCGTTCAGTGATCATGGGGTATTCTATCATGGGCACAGTCCCTTTTATCATCAGATTCATGTGCCGCTTCTAATCCACTTGCCTGGACAAAGCGCGCCGACGACCGTTACGCACCCCGTATCGACCTATGACGTGTTCCCGACGCTTCTGACGCTGGCGCGCGGGTCCATACCAGACTACGTTCAGGCACAAACGCTATTTTCCCCGACCGGGCAACTGAGTGTCTCGGGCGATAGAATTGTTATGGCTGAGGCGGACATGCGAAGACTTAAACCTCGCGAATGGGATGTAACGGTTATTCAGGCGGACACGAAAGTCAATGAGTTTCAAGCGCTCGGCGCACCATGCGTCCATGATGACAAGGATGAGGATGCGAAAAGGCCTTGTTCCAGCGACTCAGGGATTCGACATATGAAGACCCTGCTTAAGCAAAAGAAAGCGGAAAACGTCGCTCTGGCAAAAGCATTCGGCGAGCCCGAGTGGGTATCCATCAGTAAAGAAACCGTAGATGTGTTAGAGGCAATTGGTTATTTGTGACGGGTGGCGCGCCCTTACCGTAGTACGCGAACACTCGAATTGTGTGTCAGGTCTAGCGTGATGACGTCGGAGACAGCGGCGTTCGGTAAACCGATGGCAAGCCTGCAGCGGCCTCTTGTAAGCCGCTGTGGTAACGTGCTGGGCTCGCGCTGGACAACGAGCGAATCAGATACGACATACACACCTTGGTGGGAATTCGTGAATCATGAGTCTCAAAACGGTATTGCAGCCCGCAACCACGCTTGACGAGGCGCCTTCGCGGCCGGTACGGGTCGTCACGGCGACGTCGCTGTTCGACGGGCATGACGCGGCGATCAACATCATGCGCCGCATCCTGCTCGAGGCGGGCGCGGAGGTCATCCACCTCGGGCACAACCGCGCGGCGCGGGAGATTGTGCAGGCGGCCATCCAGGAAGACGCGGACGCCATCGCGGTGAGTTCGTACCAAGGCGGGCACATGGAGTTCTTCCCGTATATTCTGGAGTTGCTGCGCGCGAGCGGCGCGGGGCACATCAAGGTCTTCGGCGGCGGCGGCGGCGTTATCGTGCCACGCGAAATCCGGGAACTCGAGGCCCAAGGCGTCGCGAAAATCTATTCGCCGGAAGACGGACGCTTGCTCGGCCTGCGCGGCATGATCGACGACCTGATCGCGCGGACGTTGGCGAACCGCCAACCGCTCGAACCCGCACGCGCGTATAATCTTGGTGACCCGCGCGAACTGGCCCGCCACATTACGGTGCTTGAGGCCGTTTGTGGCACGGGCGTCTCGCCCGTGATGGAAGCCATGGGCAAGATGCCCATGCCACGTGGGGCGGTCGTGGGCATCACCGGAACAGGCGGCGCGGGCAAGTCGTCGCTCATCGATGAACTCGTCACGCGCTTCCTTCACGACTTCCAGGACAAGCGCGTGGCGATCCTCTCGACGGACCCGACGCGCAAGCGCACCGGCGGCGCGCTGCTCGGCGACCGCATTCGTATCAATAGCGCCGGCGACCCGCGCGTCTACATGCGGTCCTTGGCGACACGCGCGCGCGCCGGGGAAATTTCCGAGGCGCTGCGCGAGGCGATCTTCGCGGTCAGCGCGGCGGGGTACGACCTCGTGATCGCGGAGACGGCCGGGGTTGGACAGAGCGACGCGGCCATCGTGCCGTTGGTGGATGCGGCGGTCTACGTGATGACGCCTGAGTACGGTGCGGCGTCACAGCTCGAAAAAATCGGCATGCTTGACTACGCGGACCTCGTGGTCGTCAACAAGTTCGATCGCCCCGGCGCACTCGACGCCCTGCGCGACGTGCGTAAGCAGTACCAGCGCAACCACCATCTTTTCGAGCGTCCGATCGAGGACATGCCCGTCTTCGGCGCGATCTCTTCGCGGTTCAACGACGACGGGGTCACGGCGTTCTATCAGGCGCTGCTCGAGACGCTGAACCGGAAACGCGGTCTTGAACTGCGGTCCACGCTCCCGCCGCCGGCCTCGAAGTGCTCGACCGACACCGCCGTCATTGTGCCCCACGAGCGCGTGCGGTATCTCGCCGAGATTGCCCGGACCGTGCGCGCATATCGCGCCTGGGTCGAACAACAGGCGCGCGTCGCGCGCGACCGCTGGCAACTTGCGGGGGCCGCGGACCTCGTCGAGAAGGCGTCCCTGCGCGAGGCGTTGTTCGAGAGGCGCGCCGCGCTCGCCGGCGAGTTGGACGCGCGCTGCGCCGCGCTGATCGAGGAATTTCCCGGCCTGCGCGAGCGCTACGCGCAAGAGGAACTCGCTTACGAGGTGCGCGGGCGCGAGGTGCGCGCGTTGCTGTACAAGGAGAGCCTCGCGGGCAGTCGCATTCCGCGCGTGGCGCTGCCGCGATTCGAGAACGACGGCGAGCTGCTGCGCTGGCTGCTGTTCGAGAACGTGCCTGGAGCATTCCCGTTCACGGCGGGCTGTTTCCCGCTCAAGCGCGGCGATGAGGACCCGACGCGCATGTTCGCGGGCGAGGGCGACGCGCGGCGGACGAACGCGCGGTTCAAGTACCTGTCGAAGGACGCGCCCGCAAATCGGCTTTCGACCGCCTTCGATTCGGTCACGCTGTACGGTTTCGACCCCGACGAACGGCCGGATATCTACGGCAAGATCGGATCGTCGGGCGTCGCCATTTGCACCCTCGACGACATGCGCGAACTTTTCGACGGGTTCGACCTGTGCGCGCCGAACACGTCGGTCTCGATGACGATCAACGGCCCCGCGCCGATCATTCTGGCCATGTTCCTGAACGCGGCTGTCGACCAACAGGCCGACAAGTTCGTAAGCGCGCACGGTCGCGCGCCGTCTGACGACGAGATGCGCCGCCTCCGCGCGGACGTGTTGCGCCGCGTCCGCGGTACGGTGCAGGCGGACATCCTCAAGGAGGACCAGGGGCAGAATACCTGCATATTCGCCATCGACTTCGCGCTCAAGATGATGGGGGACGTGCAGGAATTCTTCATCAACAACGACGTGCGCAATTTCTATTCAGTCTCGATCTCGGGGTACCACATCGCCGAGGCGGGCGCGAACCCGATCACGCAACTGGCGTTCACGCTCGCGAACGGGTTCACCTATGTCGAGTACTACCTCGCGCGCGGCATGGACATCAACGAATTCGCGCCGAATCTCGCGTTCTTCTTCTCGTGCGGCATGGACCCGGAGTACGCCGTGATCAACCGCGTCGCGCGGCGCATCTGGGCCGTGGCCATGCGCGACCGGTACGGCGCGGACGAACGCGCGCAGAAGCTCAAGGCGCATATCCAGACCAGCGGACGGTCGCTCCACGCCCAGGAGGTCCAGTTCAACGACGTCCGCACGACGCTCCAGGCGCTCACGGCCATCTACGACCAGTGCAATTCGCTGCACACGAACGCCTACGACGAGGCGATTACGACGCCCACCGAGGAATCCGCACGACGGGCCATGGCCATCCAGCACATCATCAACCAGGAGCACGGTCTCGCCTTCAACGAGAACCCGCTTCAAGGGTCGTTCATCATTGACGAACTCACCGACCTCGTCGAGGAGGCGGTGTTGTGCGAGTTCGAGCGGATCAGCGAGCGCGGCGGCGTGCTCGGCGCGATGGAGCGCGGCCACCAGCGCGCCCGCATTCAGGACGAAAGCCTGCACTATGAGCACCTGAAATCGACTGGCGTCCATCCGATTGTCGGCGTCAATACGTTCTTGAACCCGCACGCGGACCACGAGGAGGCCATCAACCGCCTCGAACTTCGGCGCGGCACCGAGGAGGAGAAGCAGCGCCAGCTCGCGCGCCTGCTCGCCTTCCACGAGCGCAACGCCGCGCACGCGCCCGAAGCGCTCGATACGCTGCAACAAACCTGCCTCGGCGGCGGCAACATATTTGCCGAACTGATGGACACCGTGCGGTATTGCTCGCTCGGTCAGATCACGCAGGCGCTCTTCGCCGTCGGCGGCCAGTATCGAAGGAACACGTGAGCCGAGACCAGGGTCTGGGCGGCGGCGTTTTCTCAGACGGGGATTTTCAACAGTTGACTTTTTCCGCCGTATCCCGCAAACTTGAGCCTAAATTAGGGTTATGCCTCATGGCGTTACGCGCGCCGCGATTTCGCGGACCGTGACGGAACGCCGTGACCATGTGCCCGTGCACGGAGGGAAGGACCGCTTCTATGTTGCGCGCTTCATCTCGCATCCTGTGGACGCTTCTGGCCGGTATTACGATATTGGGACTGACCGGTTGTCCCTTCTTTACCGTCGACCCCGATAAGCCGGAGGCCAATTTCCGGGCGGCGCCCACGCGGGGGTGGGTCCCGCTCACGGTCCAGTTCACGGACACGTCGCTGCGGGGCTCGGGCACGATTTTCGCCTGGTCCTGGGATTTCGGCGACGGGAACCTGGCGAACACGCCCAACCCGCGGCACCAATACACCGCCGCGGGCGTGTACACGGTGCGGCTTTCGGTCCAGACCGCCTATGGCAGCGATACGGTTGTCCGGGAGAACCTGATCACGGTTAATCCCGTGAGCGCGGTCGGGTACATTGGCCCGGAGGGCGGCGCGGTCGCGTTGGGCGACGCCACGGTGACGGTTCCGGCGAATGCGCGCGCTTCGGAGACCGCCGTGGGTATCGAACTCCTCGAGGCGCCCTTCCTGGTCGTGGAGCCTCCCGAGTCGGTGCTTGTGCTTTCCGATGCGATTCGGATTGCGCATGACGGCGAAGACCTCGGATTCGTGGCGCAGAATCCCGATGAGACGCTGGCCCCGACGACGATTACGCTGCCGTTTATCGCGAGCGGCGTGCCCGAGGCAAACCGCACCGGCGAGAAGATTCACGTCCTCATGCAATTGGAGGACGGCATGTCCCTGCCGCTTTTCGGCGACGTGGCCGGGGGCCGGATCACCGTGCCGGTAGCGAGTCTGCCGAGCCGGGCCGTCTTTGGCGTCGTATACCGCGCGGACAGCTACAGCAAGACCCTGGATTTCTCGCAGGGGAAGCTCCTGAGCAGCCTGACGTGGCAGCGCCAGTGGCGGCTGCGTCTGAGCCCGCTCATGCTCCAACAGTTGACCGCGTTGCGCATCGGCGACATCGACGACACGGCCCCGTACAGCCGCCGCGATTTCTCGCAGGCGCAACTCGATGTCACGCTCGCCGCCATCGAGGAACGCCTCGAGGAAACGACGGGGCGCTTCGAGACCGCCGGCTTGCGGAGTCCGATGCTGGTTGCGCGGAACGGCGCGTATGAAGTGGTCTTCTACAACCTCATGGGCGCGTACAGTACGGACTACGAACGGTACGCCGGACTCACCCCGGCCTTGCACGCCTACGGCGCCCTTGCGCTGGACCCGCGCCAGTTGCTCAACGTCTCGCTGCACAACGCGGAGGACGTTGACGAAAACGCGGACGGCGCGCAGGAACTGAGCTTCGAGAGCGCCTTTGCCGAGGCGTTGTACCGGGCGTCCTTCGACGGCTATGACTATCCGGTCGTCGCGGCGGCAAGCCCGAGCGACGTGGACGCCGCGGGCAACCCGCTTGAAGTTTCATTCACGCGACCGCTTCTCGACGGCGTCGGCGCATACGTGGGCCAACTCCTCGATGACTTCGCCACGGCCCGCTCGTTCGAGGTGGGCGATACGGCTAATTTGTCCGATCCGCTTTTCTCGGCGTTTTCCGCGAGCGCGCCCGGCTATGCGACGGCGGCACAAGACTTCTTCCTCTTCTTGGCCAATGCGTTCGACGTGGACCCGCTCGTGCACCTGTTCGCGTCGAATCCTGTGAGTCCCGGAGTCCTCGAGCGTGTTCGCGTGGCGCTTGCGTCTTTTATGGGCGCCATGACCTTCAGCGGCGCGCAATATGAACTGCGCCTCGCGGCGGACGACGCACTGAGCGCCTTCTTCGGTCAGTCGCTGCCGTCCCTGTATTGGTTCTTCGCGCGGGAGCGGGCCGTGGAAGGCGGCGCGGCCAACCAACTCCGACCCAGTGACGCGGCGCGTCTTCCGTTCACGCTCCAGGAGGACCGCTTCGCGGAAGGCCACGTGGTCGAGGCCGCATTCGCCGAGGGCGAGGACATGGTCGTCGTCAGCGCGGCCACAGAACCCGCGTTGCGCGATATTCCACCGCTCAGCAGCCGCGCAGTGGCCTTCGAAGTGGATCCGACAACGCGCAATCTCACGTTCGGTTTCAATCGCGACGAGTGGAACATCGACAGCCGGGGCAACAGCGTTGGCGTCAAGGTCTATCCTGAGGGCGAGGATGGCGTTGAACTGCAACCGGGCGATTCGACCCTTGTGTTGAACCCTTACGCCGAGCCGTGTCCGCTACCGAATGATCCGGCCGTCTTGTTGCCCATCCTGTGGTTCGTTTTTGATCTTGATGGCGACGGCGGCCTGTCCCTCGCGGAAGTGCGCGTGCTCGACCCGACCATCTCGGACATCGCGTTCGCGTTTGCCGACGCCGATGCCAACGGCGTGCTCTCGTTGCAGGAAGTGCTCGCCGTGTGGCCCGTCCTGGGCGTCGACCTTCTCGCGCTGCTCGACGTCAATAGTGACGGCTACCTCGAACTGGCCGAGTTCGGCGGCGCATTGACGCAGGAACTATTCGACCTGATCGACGTGAACGGCAACGGGTATTTCGATTGCGGCGACCTGCCCCCGATCGATAAGCAGGCCGATCCCGCCGGCCTGGGCCGGGTCATCGTGCTTATCAGCAACCTGAATCTCGGCGCCGCCAACTCGGTTTACGTGAGCGCCTCGCGGCCTCCCGCCGGGGAGTAACGCGCCCGCAAGCGCATAGAAGCGCTGTCCATTCGTGGTCGGTTACGTTGTGTACTTGAGCCCGCGGAGGGCGGATTCCAGATTCTCGCTTTCGCGGGCGTGACGAAAAGCGGTCGTGATTTGTAATCCTTCGAGTATTTGCATGCAGAATGCCTTGCCCGCGCTTTTGCTTCCACAGCGCTATGGTGTATAATTAGGGCGGAATGTTGGTGTCTTGGCGGATCAACTTTCACGCGCGGGGTGGACTTATGGCTGCTGCGGCGAATCGTGGACGGTTTGGACGGCGTTTTCTGAGTGCGGGGTTGCTATGCGCGGCATTATGGTGTCTGGCGGCGGCGGCGCACGCCGCGATTCCGCGCATCCTGTACGTGGGCGATAGCTGGACCTATGCGCCGTGGAACCAGAGCCCGAAGGCGCTCCGGCACGTGTTGCAGCAGGTCGGGTTGGGCGACTATGAGGAGAACGGGGAACTCGCGCTGCTGCGCGCGACGGCGGCGGACTGGAACGCGCCGGACGTTCTGAACGCGATCACGCAGAAACTGAATCAGTATCCCACCATCGACACGGTCCACATCAGCCTTGGCGGGAATGACTTGAACGTCGGCGTGCAGGGCAATTTCAGTTCGGGGCACATCGACAACCTGATCACGCAGACCATGAACCATATCCGCGCGGTGGTGAATCACTGCCTGAGCGTGCGGCCGAACATTCGCGTGGCCATCTGCGGGTACGACTACCTCAACATTGCGGAGGGGTACACGTGGGGAACGTGGCAAAACCCGTACAACCCCTATGAGATCATCATTTACGTTGCGTCCATCGAGAACCCGACCGCCCTGTTTCTTGCGGCGTGGGGCATCCACGTGCAGGTGTTTCTGCCGGACTTCCCGTGGTTGGGCTGGACGACCCCGCAGCAAATCGAGCAGAACCAGATCAAGGTCAACAACGTGTTCATTGAACTGGAGCGGCGCAAGAAAGACCTCGCGCTCGAAATGAATCGTGTCACGTATATCCATAATTTCGGCGTTATGCAAGGGTGGTACGGCATCCCGAGCCTCTACATCCCCGCAAATCCGGCGTACTTCCCGGACGGACCCGGCAACGGCTACGCCAACTTCCCGGGCGGCATGAGCAACCGGTTCAGCCCGCGCCAAGCGATGGCCGGCGCGAGCGAACTGGACCCCATCCATCTGAACGACCAGGGATACATTCACCTGATGGAGAACGCGGTGGCGCAGGTGTATTTCAATTGGCTTGCGGACTCGACCCCGCCGACGGTGAACTCGATCACGCGGGCGGCGGGCGCGCCGAATCCGCCGACGGGACCGACCGCCGATTTCACGGTGACGTTTTCGGAGAGCGTTACGGGGGTGGACGTGAGCGACTTCGCGCTGGACTTGGTCGGCAATCTGTCGGGCGCGGTGATTCAGAGCGTGAGCGGCGGCGGCAGCGTGTACACAGTGACCGTGTCCGTGCCGACGGGCGACGGCCTACTCGGCATCGACCTGATGGACAACAACACGATCTACGACGGCGTGTGGATGCCGCTGGGCGGCCCGGGCATCGACCACTTTACGGCGGGGCAGTGGTACATGATCGGCACGGGCGCACCGGAACCGCCCGAGCCGTGCGATCATCTCGAGAAGCTGGATGCGCAAGGCGGCGCGCTTTACCCGTATCTCGGGATGTTCTGGGAGTTGGGAGACTTCGACAACAACAGTATGATCGACAGTTGGGAGGCGGCGGTGCTGTCGGAGGTGCTGTGCGACGCAAGCTACCCACTGCACGCGGAACTTCAGAACGCCTACAACGTCACGCTCGCCGGTATCCGATCGGAACTCTACTACAATGCGCTGTTGCGCCCCGTCGAGGACGTGGTCGCCACGCTCCTGCTGTTGAGTGGTCCGATGAACGCGAAAGTGCGCCAGGGCCTCGGCGACGCGCTTACCTTGCCGTATATCCCGTTCACGGTGAACGTGTTCGGCTCATGGATCGAGCCGTTCGCGCCGAACTCGGACATTGACGCGGACGGGCAGACAAACAAACAGGAATATGATCTTGTGCTCAGCCTTTTCGGCACCCGCACGGATTACGTGTACGCCGCGCTGCACGCGGTGTGCCCGGAAGGGTTGCGCAAGGACTTCGCCGGCGCGCTGGACTACTTGTACCGGCATCGGATCGAGATTCCTTTGGTCGATCCCATCTGTCTTATCTGCGAAGACCCGATGACCGCGGACCTGGACCAGAACGGGATCGTAGACTACGCGCACGCGCTGCTCGAGGATGCGCTGCTGTACTGCGCCGACGCGCCGCACTTCGGGGTCGTAGCCGCCGCCTGGCTGCAAAACGAATTCGTGGTGAAGGCGTACCTGAACCAACTCTGGGACGCGCTTTCGGCTGAATACGGACTGCCCGTGGACCAAATCGTCGGTCTGCTCGTGAATACCGACAAGGTCGAAGTCGCGCTTACCGGGCTGGTCACGCTGGGGGAACCCGCGAGCATCGCGGCGATGATCGCGCTGTTTTCCGAATTCGGGATATCGGTGGACGCGAGCCTGTTCAATCTCTCGGCCGGGCCGATTCTGGGGGCTTTGGGCGACGCAGACGATGACGGGGTGTGCAACCTGTCCGAGTTCAACGCGGTGTCGCGCGACTTGGCGGGCTATATCACTTTCGCCGCGAATGCCTTGAATTCGGAAGTCAGGCTGAACGGTGGAGGCTGCGACAGCGAGGAGCAGAACAACGGCGAGGAACCGGCGACCTGCCCGATCCTCGACGTAATCGACGCGGAAGGGACCGCACTTTACGCCGCGCTGGGCGGCTGGGTAGAGACCGACTTCGACCAGAACGGCATGTTCGATAGTTGGGAGGCGGCGCTCATCGCGGATGTGCTATGCGACCCCGAGTTCGAGCACTACCTCGGCGCGCGCAAGAAATACACGGGTAACCTGTGGCGTCTGATGAACGACGGTCGGTATCCGCTTATCCAGGATTATGTTCACGTGCTGGCGGCGCTGATGACGGTGAGCAGCACCTTCGCTGAGACTTTCTCGGACGTGCTCGCCCTTACGGGGTATTACTATCCCTATCGCGCGCCCGCGGTCACCGGCGTCGAAATGCTCGGCGGCGGCGACCCCGATGGCGACACGCTGAGCAACAAGTTCGAGTACGACGCGGTCCTGCGGCGCGGCGGCACGCGCGCGGATTACGTGCTCGCGGCGAAGACGCCGCTTGGCGGCGACGTGGACCGCTGCGTCGGCCTGTGCGAGCCGGACGGCGGGCCTTGCGGCGCGGTGGATTTCGACGGGCTGATGCGCGCGGTGGACCGCGCCCTCGACCAGTTCCGCGATCAGCTTGGCGGCTACCGATTCGACCCGGGCATCGCCGACATCAACGGCGGCTACGACGAAGGCGCGGGCGTCATCTACGGCAACGGCATTCTCGACAGCGACGAGTTCGCGCTCATCAATCATTTCATGACCCGCGCGGAGTTCGGCGCGCTCGCCACCAACGTGTGCAACGCCTGGAACCAGAACCGCAACAGGATGCACGCGGACCTTGGCGGCGCGGCAGGGCTCGTGAACACGATCTCGCCCGAGTTGCACATGGTGCTTGCCGCGTACATGACCCTCGGCGACGCCGATTCGATTGGGATTCCCGTGCGGGCGTTGCAGGAGGGCGCGAACGTCGACCTCAACGGCGACGGCGCGCCGGACCTCGGCATCTCGCCGATCAACATGGCGAACTACACGACCCTGCCGCAGGTGCTCGCGTATTACGCGGATCCGGACGGCGACGCCTTCACCAACACCGAGGAATACGAGTGCTTCCGCATGCGGAGCCGTTGCTGCTACCTGCTTGGTGCGTCGCAAGCGGCACTGTATCCGTCGCCGGGACAGTGTGTCGATTTGGGTGAAGGCGAAGGCGAGGGCGAGGGCGAAGGCGAGGGTGAAGGCGAGGGCGAGGGCGAAGGCGAAGGCGAGGGTGAGGGTGAGGGTGAGGGCGAGGGCGAGTTTCCGCCGGAATGCACGCAGCCGTGTGAAATCCAGTGTGACAGTGTCGGGATCGACGCGGGATTCGAGGCGGCGCTGGTCGCCATTTACGCCAACCCCTTGATCGCCGAAGACCCGGACACGGCGGACCTGGACGAGAACGGCATCGTGGACCGGGCGCATGCGCGGCTGCTGGACGCCGTGCTGCTCGCGATGGACGCGCCGACGCACTGCTGCGTGATGGCCGCATTCGGGCATAACCATGCGGAAGCCGTCGCCTATGCGGATGAACTCGCGGCGACGCCGCTGGGCGCGTACCTGTTCACCCAGATCGACCGCGCGACCTTCGAGAGCGCCGTGGCGGGACTCGCGACCATCGGCGAGGAGGCGACGATGGCGATCGTGGGCGAAGCGCTGGCTGGGATTCCCGGCATACCGCCGCTTGTGCTGAGCCGCTTTGACCGATCGTCCGAGCAATACCTGGCGTGGCTCGGCGACGCCGACCTCGACGGCGTGTGCAACCGGGGCGAATACCGTGCCGTCGTGGCGGGGCCCGAAGATTTCGACGCCTTTGTCGCGGCGGCGCTGGACGGCGCAACCACGGCGGACGGCGGCGGCTGCCGCGTATGCGGCGGATTCCAGTGCGACCTTGGCGAAACGTTTGACGCGGAGGGCACGGCGTTCTTCGGCAAGATCGGCCTCGATTGGAACACGATTGACCTGGACAGCAACGGGTTGCGCGACCGTTGGGAGACGGCGGTGTTGGCCGCGGTGATGTGCGATCCGGAGCACGGCCTCCATCTGGCGGCGTGGCAAAGGTTCGATGCGAACCTGGCGATGCTGCGCGCCGAGGCTTCGTACACGAGCCTGGGTCTGGCGAATTACGAGAACCTGCTGACCGGCTTCACCTTGTTGGGGGCGCACTTCGGCAACACGATCGAGATTGTCGCGAACCTGCAAAGCGATTACCCGCCCGTGATGGCCGGCGTGCAGGAACCCTTCGCCGCAACCGGCGACCTGGACGGCGACGGCGCCACGAACGGCGAGGAATACGTGTGGGTGTTGGACTTGGGCAGCGAGCGGGCCGTGTACGTCCAGGTGGTGCTGGACCCAACGTTGCATCCGCCCTCTGGCGAAGGCGAAGGAGAAGGAGAAGGAGAGGGAGAGGGCGATCTATCGGGTGAAGGAGAAGGCGAGGGAGAAGGAGAAGGGGAGGGCGAAGGGGTGCATGTCAGCCACTCGGCGGACCAGAACGGGAATGGCTTGATCGAACTGACGGAGCTGCTGCGAGTTATCCAATTCTACAATTCGGGCGGATTCCAATGTGCGGAGAGCCCCGGCGACACGGAGGACGGTTATGTGCCGGGTCCCGGCGCGAAGCATTCCTGCACGCCGCACGCGAGCGATTACGCCCCCTCCGGTCCCGACTGGACGATAAGCCTGACGGAACTGTTGCGTCTCATCCAGTTTTACAACAGCGGGGGATACCACCCGTGTCCCGAGCAGGGGACCGAGGATGGGTTCTGCCCCGGCCCTGCGTGAGGAACACGGGAACTCGCGCGCGAGAAGAGGAATGGAGTAACCGAGTCCGCGCGCAAGACGTTGGTATGTCCGCCATGGCAACGCGGTTGCGCCGAAGAATCGCCCTTCACCGGCAAGAGACTATGTCAAGAGGTGCTCGTGTCTTCACGACGTCTACCAGCCCAGTTCAAATACTCATTGCTTAACATCCGCGCCCCGGTCCTCGATGCAGCGGCTTTTTGACCATCAAAGACACGCTGTGCCATAGTTGTTGCCACGCGTTTCGCGGCGAAGCGGACGCAATGTCCAATTGTTCATATTTGGCCAAGGCAGACGGTATTCATGCTCTTTGAGTGGGACGCGAGCAAGGCACGGATTAACTCGCGCAAGCATGGTCTCTCTTTTGAGGAGGCGGTTAGCGTGTTTCGAGACCCACTAGCTCTTACGTTCCCGGACCCGTACCATTCCGATAAGGAGGAAAGAGAGATTACGATCGGTCATACCGACCGGCGGGCGATCGTCTTTGTCTCGCACTGTCCGCGAGGTGACCGCATCCGAATTATCAGCGCGCGCAGGGCAACCAAAGGAGAGCGCAGGCAATATGAAGAAGGCATCGAAAAAGAAGACAGAGGATGATCTGCAGCCTGAGTATGACATTTCTCAACTGCGGGGGGGGGTCCGTGGCAAGTATTATGGGCAGGCAATCGCTGGAACCAACTTGGTTTTGATTGCGCCGGAACTTGCCGAGGTGTTCCCGGATAGCGAATCGGTCAATCGGGCGCTGCGACTTCTGGTTGACGCCGCGGAAGCCGCGACAAGCACGGCGCCGCGTCGCGCTCGCGGGGTAAGGAAGCATCTGAACCGCGCCGCGCCGGGATGAGCGTTCCAGGCTTGCCGCCACTCTTCAGCTCGCCAAGGCGGGCTAAGACGCCGCTCATTCGGGCGTGACGGCTGTCCTGAGTCCCGCAAGCGGCGCGCCGTCGGGGGCGCGGAGGCGGGCGCAGGCGGCCCAGTCTCCCCCGTGCTGGAAGACAGCGAGCAGGAGCGTGTTCCAGCCGGCGTCGAGATGCATCTGTACCTTGTCCTCGCCCGGCGTCAGGGCGCGTCCCACGTTCAGCGCATGGACCAGCGCGCCATTGAGCCAGACCTTCACGCCGTCGTTCGTGCCCAGTTCGAGCAACGCCGGGCCGGCCGCGGGCGCGTGGATGAAGGTGCGCAGAAACGCGACGCACTCCGCGCCGCCGAGCGCGCGGCCGAGATCGGCGACGAACGGGGCGTTCCGGTCGAGGCCCATCGGCATGATGCGCCATCCCGCCGTCGCGTCGTCGGGCGGCTCGGCGCCGTCGAAAAGGGTAGTGGCGACTTTGCCCTCGACGGCGAGCGGGCCGGACACCCGCCACGCGGTGATGTAATCCTCGGTGCGGGGCATCAGGTCGAGCAGGGCTTGCGCCTCGATTCGCAGGTTGTCGTCCAAACCGCCGGCCAAGGTTTCGAGGCGCGGGTTGACGACCTCTGGATAGGCGCCCCAGACGACCTTGGCGACGTTGAGCGCGGCGAGGGCCGCCTCTGCCTCGAGGGCCGGGTCCGTGGCGAGCGCATCGATCAGGTCAAAGGTCGCGAGCGCCGGGAGATCGCCGAGCGCGGCGAGGACGCGCTTTTTCTCCGCCTCGTCGCGGGCGAGAGCCGCCAGGGCCTTGAAGGTGTCGAGGCGAGCTTCGGCGGGCTTGTCCTTCAGCGAACGCATGAGGCGCACGCATCCCTCGAGGGCCTTGGCGCGTTCCGCGTCGTTACTCGGGTTTTCGGCGATGCGCAGGAGGTCCTGGGCGGGCGCGGGGTCGGGCCAACTTGCGAGGGCGTCGACGACGACGGCGCGCAGCGCCTCGTTCTCGCGGTTTAGCGCGTTTCGCAACGCGACGAGCGCGTCCGGCGTGGCGATGGCCCCGAGTGCACGCAGGAGCGAGGCGCGAGCCGCCTCGTCCGAAGTCTCATTGAGGGCGTCGATCACCGCGGCGGCGCGGCGCTCGGTGTCGGCGATGCGCGCGGCGGTCGCGGCGACGGCGCGCTCGGCGTTGCCGCGCGCGGCTTCTTCCTTCAACGTGACGAGCATGGCGACGAGTTTAGGCGCGTCTTCAGCCTTCGCGACGTTACGCAAAGCGCGCCAGGCTTCCGAGCACACGGGATCGGCGGCGCGTTTTGCCAGACGCATGAGGGGTTCCGCGGCCTCTGTCGCGCCGCGTTCGCCGAGCACCCGAACGGCCTCCGCGGCGCGCGGCACGTCGTCGCCCCGCGCGATGGACAACAGTTCCGCGTTGACCTTCGTGCCGGGCATGGCGCTCAGGCACTCGCGGGCCGCACGCTTGACTTCGCCCTTGCCCGTCGCCGCCTGATCGACCAGGAGGGCCGCGCAGCGCTCATCGCCGCATGCGGGCATCGCGCGGATCACGGCAAGTTGCACGGCCTCTTCTCCCGCAAGCAGGGTCTCGAAGACCGCCGCGTCGACAGGGGCGCGGCGGTTGGCGAGCGCGTCAAGGAGTAGTAACTGTCCCGCCGCGTCGAGCGACGTCAGCCGCTTCACGAAGGGTCGCAGGTTCGCGTCTTCGGGCAATTCGCGGATAAGGCCCGCCGCCGCGGCCTGCAACGGCGGATCGCCGCTCTCAAACGCATCGAGGAGCATGCCCGACGCATCCTCGGGAGCGCACCGCACGCGCCCGCGCAACGCCGCCGCGCGCACGTGCCCGGCCTCCGCCGGCGCGATCAATACGTCGTAAATTGCCCACGCGCCTTGCGTATCGCCCGCGACGAGCAACCCGTCGGCGAAAACGAGATACGCATCCACTGCGGCGGACCGAACCTCCGGCAGGCCGTCGGTCAACACGTGCTTGATAAGGGTCCTGCCACCCGGCCCGCCGATCCGTGCGACGGCGAGCAGGGCGGCGGCGGCCACCGGCGAGCGCGGGTCCGCCAGGAAGCATTGCCTGAGCGGATCAACGGCCCGGGCGTCGCCGCGAGCGCCGAGGGCGTGAACGAGCCCGAGCTTCGTGCGAGGGTTCTGCGTGTAGAGTCCGGCGATCAGGGCGTCGCCCGCGGCTTCGCTGGGATTGCGTTCGAGCGCGTCGATTGCCGCGCCCGTAAGCGTTTCGTGGTCGATGAGCGACGCCAGCGCCGGCACGGACGCCTCGCCGCCGATCACGGCTAATTGACGGCAGACGAAGCGGGCGGCGTCATCGGTGCAGCCGCTCAGAATTGTGTCCGCGAGCCGTTGTTCGAGTTGCGCGCGGGCGTCGGCGTCGCCGTAGGCGGCCTGCACCGTCGCGTCGATCTCGGAAAGCGCCTCGCGCGATTGGCCGAAGGTGTAGGTCTTGAGCGCATCGAAGGCGGCGTCCATGGACGACGGTGGCTGCGCCAGGAGCGACGTCGCAAGCGCGCAGATGATCAGGCATTTCATGTGGTGTACTCCTTGTCAGATGTGCCAGGGGGCGCGCATGGACGCGCACAGCATGCGGTCGGCTTCGGGGTCGTCGATGAAATGTTCGTGGTCCGGGTCCCAGCGCAGGGGCCGCCCGAGTCGCATGGCGATGTTGGCGAGGTGGCACATGCTCGCGGTGCGGTGGCCCGCCTCGGGCGGGGCCATGGTGACGCCGCGCGTCTTGACGGCGTTGATGAAGTCCTTGTGATGGCCGGGGCTGCGGCCGAGGCGGATCTCATCCGGGCCGATGACTTCGCGGAGCAGCGATTCCGGATCGGCTTCGAGGTTGCCGCCGTGGATATGAATGAAGACCCAGCCCTTATCGCCGATGAAGCGCACGCCGCGCGGGCCTTTGCACTCGCAGACCATGTGGACGCCGTTGGCGTAATTGAACTCGAACTTGTAGTTCATGGCGGTGTTGAACAGGCCGTCCTTCGGAAAATCGCCCCAGCCGGACACGTCGATCGGGCCGGTGTGGTCCGTGCCGTTGCCCAGTTGGGCCAGGTCGATGATGTGCGCGCCGCGATCGGTGACCTCGCCGCCGCTGTAATCGAGGATGTAACGGAAGTGGAAGTGACAGCGCTTCTCCGTGTACGGCTCCCACGGCGCGGGGCCGAGCCAAAGGTCGTAATCGAAGCCTTCGGGCACGGGCATGACCGGTTGGTTGTCGATGGGACCGTGATTGTCGATCGGCAGGTTGACCTCGATGGTGTGCAGCTTGCCGATGCGTCCGTTGCGCACGAGTTCGCAGGCGTAGCGGGCGTTGTCGCGCGATCGTTCGTGGCTGCCCGTTTGCAGGACGCGCCGGTATCGCTTGACGGCGTTCACGACGGCCCGTCCCTCGGCCACCGAATTCGCCAGCGGCTTCTCGCAGTACATGTCCTTGCCCGCCTTCGCCGCCGCGATGCTGACGACGCCGTGCCAGTGATCGGGCGTCGCGATCATGACGGCGTCGATGTCGTCGCGCGCGAGCAGTTCGCGAAAGTCATTGTAGCCGTCGCAGCCGGAATACGAGCCGGAGGCGGCGCGATCGGCGTAGAAGCTCTCGACCTCGCCGCGCGCGTCGGCGAGATGCGCGGCGTCCACGTCGCACAGCGCCGCCATGTGCGTCTCGGGCAGATTCATGAAGCCGCGCATGTTGTGGCGGCCCTGACCGCCCACGCCGACGCAGCCCATGACTATCCGCTCGCTCGGCGCGGGCACGCCGTCGCGGCCAAGGGCGGACGCGGGAATGATGTAGGGAAACGCCGCCGCGCCGACGGTCGTCGCGGCGGTGCGCCTCAAGAACTCTCGGCGCGAAACAACGGCACTTGTCCTCATGAAGAAGTCTCCTGTGTGCTATCCCCCCGGGCGCTCGGTCAGCGCCATATAGTGCCTTAAGCGCGGCCCCGCGTCAAACCGACCGAATCGCGCCTTTGAGGTTTGGGCCCGCCGCGATGGGCGGGCGATGGGGGATCGATTACGAGGACGGATGGGGACTGGCACAAGCGACCCCGCGCCTCGCGGGGGAGACGTGCCTGTCCCCAAGCCCGCGAGGGCGAGAACGAGCACGAGCACGAGAT
Source organism: Candidatus Hydrogenedentota bacterium (assembly GCA_029556545.1). GTDB lineage: Bacteria > Hydrogenedentota > Hydrogenedentia > Hydrogenedentales > JAGMZX01 > JAGMZX01. The sequence goes on along the minus strand of JAKQEQ010000029.1, from coordinate 67,961 downwards.
GCCCCCGCTCCTGTGTTGTCGGGGAGGGGAGCACGTCGGGGAGGCTGTTGCTGGACGCGCGGGGAGACGCCGCCGTAGGATGGCGGTGAGGTACCGGTTATGACTTCGAAAGAACGTGTGCTGAATGCCGTGGCGCGGCGGCCCGTGGACCGGCTCCCGATCCAGACGTATCTGACGCCGGAGATGGAGCAGCGGCTCATGGACCACTTCGGCGTCGCCGCGCCGGAGCAGTTGCTCGATATCCTGGGCGTGGACCTGCGCGGCGTGAACCCGCCGTATGTAGCGCCGCTGCCGCCCCTGCCGCCGGGGTCGGACCTTGTGGACGAATGGGGCGTCGGCTACATGATGTTCGATCATGGGCACGGGGGCGCGTATCCCGAGCCGAACCATCTCGCGCTTGCGAGGATCACGACGATGGAGGACTTCGAGGCCTACCCTTGGCCCAGTCCGGACGGGTTCGACTACGACCAGGTTCCCGCGCTGTGCGACGCGGTCGCGGACTACGCCGTGTGCGCGGGGCACGCAGGAATGCCGGACATCGTCAACGGGGTCGGGCGCGGTCGCGGCATGGAGCAGGTGCTGCTCGATATCATGTCGGAGGACCCGGTGGGCGTGGCGATCATCGACAGGCGCTGCGATTTCCATTACGAGTTCGCCGCGCGCACGCTCGACGCGGCGAAGGGCAAGGTCGACATTCTCTGCATCGGCGAGGACACGGGGAACCAGCGCGGGCCCATGTTCGACCCCGAGGTCTTCGACCGGTTCTTCCGCCCGCGCATCCAGCGGTATATCGATCTCGCGCACGATTTCGGCTGCAAGGCCATGATGCACTCGTGCGGCAGCACGCGGGCGCTCCAGCCGCGTTTCATCGCGATGGGCCTCGATATTCTCGACGCGGTGCAGCCGGAGCCCGCCGGCATGGACCCCGAGGAAGTGAAGGCGGCGTTCGGGGACCGCCTGACCTACTGCGGGATGATCAGCACGCAGAAGACGCTGCCCTTCGGCTCGGTCGAGGAATGCCGGGCCGAGGCGCGCCACCGCCTCGCGCTCTTCGCAGACGGCGGCTACATCTTCTCGCCCGCCCATTGCATCCAGGCCAACACGCCGCTCGAAAACGTGCTTGCGGTCTATGAGGAGGCGCTGCGGCTCGCGCCGGGCGCGTTGTCGCGCGGGTGAGGGACATGGCCGTGGAAATCGCCATACGCCTCGTGACCGCGCGCGACCACGACGAGTGGCTCCGCATGCGCGCCGCGCTCTGGCCGAGCGAAGCGACCGAGAGGCTCCGCGCGGAGATTGCCGTCATCGCGAAGGACCCGCGGCAACCGGTGTTTGTGGCGGTGCGGCCCGACGGCGGGCTGTGCGGCATGGTCGAGGTCTCGATCCATCCCTCGGCCCTCGGTTGCGAGACGCCGCATGTGGGCTACATCGAGGGGTGGCAAGTCGATCCCGACATGAGACGCCGCGGCATCGGACGCATGCTGATGCGGACCGCCGAGGAGTGGGCGCGCGCGCAGGGTTGCCGTGAAATGGCCTCGGATACCGACGCGGACCGGACGACCAGCATAGCGGCGCATCGCGCGCTCGGCTATGAGGCCGTCGAGGACGTGCTCTGCTTCCACAAGCGGCTGGGTTGAGCCGCCGCTAAGCCGGGCTTCCTCTGTTGTCGGCGTGTTCGTGCTCTTGCCGATGGTCGTATGGACGGTATGGACAATATGGACAATATGGACGAGAGCGTCTTCTCTCTCTCCGCGAGAGCGAGGGTAGTTTGACGAAGGTGGGAAGGGTTCTATCGCGCGACGGGCGTTGCGTGCTGGGGGACGCGCGGGTAGTATATGCGGTGATTACAGCAAGCGAGAGGGCGCATTATGTCCACGCGGATTGTAACGGTCGTGCCACTGGTCCTGTTCGCGGCTTACGCGCAGGCGCTCGATTTCCGCGCTCAAGTCGAGCGGGACTGGCTGTCGCAGGAGACGCTGCGCGCGCCGGACACGGGCGCGATTACCACGGAATCGGACGCGGCGGGCGGGTGCGACGGCGTGAAGGACGGGCGCTGGGGCTGTCATACGGCGCACGAGGCCGCGCCGTGGTGGCAGGTGGACCTCGAGGCGTCGCGGGTGGTCAACCGCGTGCTGGTGTGGAATCGCTGCGACGGGTCGAGCGAGCGGGCCGCGCGCCTGCGGGTGCTGCTCTCGGATGACGGCACGACGTGGCGCGCGGTCTACGTGCATGACGGCGTCGTGTTCCACGGTTTCACGGACAACAAGCCGCTCGAAATCGTCCTCTCGGATGAAACGGCGCGGTTCGTGCGGGTCCAACTGCCGGATACGGACTATCTGCATCTGGACGAGGTCGAAGTGTTCGGGCCGTCCGCGCCGGAAATGAACCTCGCGCTGGGGCGTCCCGCAAATCAAAGCAGTACAAGCCAGTGGTCGTCCGGCCACCAGCCGGCCCCGCGCGTGAACTGGACGGAGCGCGCGCGGGCCGTGCTGGCGGACTGCCGTCGGCTGCTCGCGGAACGCGAGGCGGCGGGCGTGGACTTTGCCGAGATCGAGGGGGCGGTGCGCGAGCAGGCGCGTCGCCTGGAACACGGCAAGAGCGGCAAGCAGGCGTATCTCCGGGCGCGGTGGCTGCGGCGGCGGCTTGCGCTTGCCCATCCCAGCCTGGATTTCGACTCGATCCTGCTGACCAAGCGCGTTCCGGGCAGTTTCAACCATATGTCGGATCAGTATTACGGCTGGTGGTCCCGGCCCGGCGGCGGCCTGTATATGCTGACGGGTTTTCGAGAGGACGCGCCGCAGGTCGAATGCATCACGACGGCGTTCGGCGAAGGGGGCAGTTTCCTGCGGCCCGCCATCGACTACGAGGCGCGAAAGGTCCTCTTCGCGTGGTGCCGCCACTATCCGGGTTTGGCCGACGAACCGGATAAGCTCAACAAGGCCAACGTGCCGGAGGATGCGTTCTTTCACCTCTTCGAGATGGACCTCGACGGCGGCGCGCCGCGCCAACTCACGCACGGCAAATACGATGATTTCGACGGGCGGTATCTGCCGGACGGGCGCATCGTGTTCCTGTCGACGCGACGCGGCCAGGCGACGCAGTGCGGCGCGGCGGGCGCGCCGCCGCCGGACCGGCCCGATCTACCGGATGCCTACGTGCGTTGCGGGGGCGGTCCCGAGCGGCCCGTGGCGGTGTATACGCTGCACACCATGGACGCGGACGGCGCGGACGTGTGCGCCATCTCGCCGTTCGAGATGTTCGAGTGGACGCCGTCGGTGGCGCGGGACGGCACTATCCTCTTCGCACGGTGGGATTATATCGACCGCGACAACATGCCGTACATGAGTCTCTGGTCCTGTCGTCCGGACGGCACGCACCCGCGTCTGGTCTATGGCAACCACACGCACGCGCCGCATTGCGTGTTCGAGGCGCAGTCCATCCCGAATTCCGACCGGGTGATTTTCACGGCATCGGGCCATCACGCGCAGACCCTGGGCAGCCTCGTGCTGCTCGACCCGGCGGTCGGCGCGGAAGGCGCGGCCCCGATCACGCGCCTGACACCGGAGATTCCGTTCCCCGAGATCGAGGGCTGGCCGAAATCGTTCTTCGCGAATCCGTGGCCCCTCTCCGAGACCCGCTACCTGGTCGCGTGGGGTCCGGAGAAGACCCCCGGTCAGGGGCAGTCGCGCGCACATAACGCGATGGGCGTTTATTTCTTCGAGGCGTCGGGGTTCATGGAACTGCTTTACCGCGACCCGGAGATCACGTGCGAGGACCCGATCGCCGTGCAGCCGCGCCCGCGACCGCCGGCGATCCCGGACATGCGCGCGGGCGGAGCGGTCGCCGAGGGGCGGTTCCTGCTGCAGGACGTGTACGAGGGACTCGACGCGACCGCGCCCGGCGCGGTGAAGGCGCTGCGCATTGTGGCGGTGCCGCCGAAGACGCACCCGACCATGAACGCGCCGAATCTCGGGCTTATCGGCGACGACCCGGGCAAGTGCGTGTTGGGCGTCGTGCCGGTCGAGCCGGACGGTTCCGCGCACTTTCACGCGCCGGCGGGGGTCACGCTGTTCTTCCAGGCGCTCGACGAACGGGGCATGGCGATTCGGACCATGCGCAGCGCGACGTACCTCCAGCCGGGGCAGACGCTTGCCTGTGTCGGCTGCCACGAGTCGCGTCACATGGCCCCGCCCGCGCGGCGTTCGTTGGCGGCGCGCAGGGCTCCCTCGCGCATCACGCCCGGGCCCAACGGTTCGTGGCCGTTCCGTTTCGACGCGCTGGTGCAGCCCGTGCTCGACCGGCATTGCGTGACGTGTCATCGACCCGACTCGGACCGACCGGATGCGGCGCGGGTCAACCTGACCGCCGCCGTCGCGTATGAGACATTGACGCAGTTCGGGGAGCCGTCGCTGGCGCAGCAGGTCCTGGCGCAATATCGCGAGGGATCGTCAAAGGAAGGCGAGGGACTCGCCGCGAACAGCGCGCTGCTGGCGATGCTGACCGCGCCCGGCGGGCATCACGAGGTGGCGCTTTCGGGCGGGGAACTGGCCCGATTCATCACGTGGATCGATGTATATGCGCAACGACTTGGGTCGTTCAGCGCGGAACAGGAGGCGGAATTGATCGCGCTGCGGGAGCGCTGGGCGGGAATCCTGGAGACGGCGGCGTCCGTGGCGCGGGCGTCGCGCCCGTGAGGGACCACGCGCAACATGCGCGCCCCGGGGCAAGGCCTTGGGGAAGGGAATAGATGAAGACTCAAAGCTCTTTGAGAAGGGCATGCCCTCACCCCCAACCCTCTCCCGCAGGGAGAGGGAGTCGATTACGAGCAGTGCGAGGGATTGTGCTCCGGTAGGGTAGGACGCATCGGGGGCGGCCCTTGCGTTCGGAGCGGCAAGGTCGTAGGTAGTTGCGGCGTGGGCGTCTTGCTCGTGTCCGTCGCGGGCGGATTCAATCGCGGGAGGGACGCCCGCGTCACAGAGGAGACCGGCCATAATCAAGACGGGAATCGAGCCCCAATCTAACGCGGGAGATGGGCCGCCAGCGGAGGCGACACCGCGGGCGGTGATTCTGGGCGTGACGCTGAGCGTGGTTATGCTGGCGGCCAACATGTATCTCGGGCTGCGGGTCGGGATGACGGTGAGCGCGTCGATACCCGCCGCGGTGGTGAGTATGGCTATTCTGCGCGGGGTGTTGCGGCGGGGCACGGTGCTGGAGAACAACATTGTGCAGACGATGGCGTCGACGGGGGAAAGTCTCGCGGCGGGCGTCATCTTCACGGTTCCGGCGCTGGTGCTCATCGGGGCATGGCAGGACTTTCGATTCTGGCCGACGACGTTGATCGCCATGCTCGGCGGCCTGCTCGGCGTCGTCCTGATGGTCCCGTTGCGGCGGGCGCTCATCGTGAATCGGCCGGACCTGCCGTACCCGGAGGGCGTGGCCTGCGCGCACGTGCTGGCGACGGGACAACGCGGCGGCGCGGGCGTGCGCCTCATCGGGTTCGGGCTGGCGGCCGGCGCGGCGGTGAAGTTCCTCGTGACCGGGGTCCACCTCCTGCGCGGCGCGATCGAGGCCGCGTGGGCGGTCGGGCGGGGCATCGTTTACGTCGGCGCGGATGTCAGTCCGGCGCTCCTGGGCGTCGGTTACATCGTGGGGATTCGCGTTGCGTCGCTTGTGTTTCTGGGGGGATTCATGGCTTGGGGCGTGGCGCTGCCGTTGATGGCGCGCGGGGGAACGGAGACACCGATCGAACAGGCCTGGAGCGTGTGGTCCGCGCAGGTGCGGTACCTTGGCGTGGGCGCCATGCTGGTGGGCGGGCTTCACGCGGTCTGGAGCGTGCGCCGCGGGCTTGTCGAGGGGCTGGCCCTGCTGCGGCGCGGAGGGGGGATGTCGCAAGGGGGCGGAACCGGGGCGGGCGTGACCGAACGCATCGAACGGGACCTGCCGTTCAAGACACTTGCCGCGTTATTCGCCGTCGTCAGCGGCGGCATGTTCCTGCTCTATTGGAGCCTCACGGGGACGCTGCCGCTGGCGCTGCTGACGACCGCGATCATGTTGCTTGCGGGGTTCGTGCTCGTGGCGGTGGCCACCTACATCGTGGGCCTGGTGGGATCGTCGAACTCGCCCGTTTCCGGCATGACCATTTGCGCGCTCCTGGTTTCCGCCAGCGTGTTCCTCTTGCTCGGCATCAGCGGCCCGGGCGCGGCGCTTGGTGTGCTTGGCGTGGCGGGCGTCGTCTGCTGCGCGGTCTCGACGGCGGGCGACATCGCCCAGGACCTGAAGACGGGCCACATCGTCGGCGCGACGCCCGCGGCGCAGCAGTGGACCCAGACCGTCGCGGTGGTGGTCCCCGCGTTCATCATTGCCCCGGTGCTTACATTGCTCCATAAGGCGTACACTATCGGAAGCGGCAACCTGCTTGCGCCGCAGGCCATGCTCTTCGCCAGTCTGACCAGGGGCCTCTTCGGCGACGGCGCGGTACGGTGGGACATGGTGATCGCGGGCGCGGGGGTCGGCGTCGGGCTGCTTGTTCTGAACACCGTGATCGCGTGGCGCGGCGTCGCGTGGCGGGCGCATGTGATGCCGGTGGCCGTGGGGATGTACTTGCCGTTTGCGTTGGCCACGACCATGCTGGCGGGCGCGATGGTGCGCATCTGGGTCGACCGACGCGCCGATCGGCGGGACGATACTGCGACGCACGGTCCGGGCGTGCTCTTCGGGTCCGGTCTCATCGCCGGGGAGGCGTTGATGGGCATCGCGCTTGCCGTGCCAGCGGTGCTGCAATTCTCCTTTGGCGACCTTGGCGGGAACGCTATGATCTCGTTTGCGGCGCTGGCGATGCTCGTTGGACTCTTCGGGGTGATGACGCGGCGTCGCCTGGGATGAGGCGTGGGGACGGCGGGGGATTTCAGATTGCGGATTGCGGATTGCGGATTGCGGAACTCTGTGGGACTCTGTGGTCTCTGTGCCTCTGTGGTGAGGGCCTTGGAGACCTTCGGTCGGGGCGGTGGCGCGGTCCCGCCTGCGGCGGGCGAGCAGGAGACCGGCCACAACAAAGGAGCGGTCGGGGCGGTGGCGCGGTCGGGAGACCGGCCACAACGAAGGGGTGTGCCCTTGCTTTCGGGGCGGGAAGTTCGTACCGTGTAGGGATGCTGCGCGCGCGCGGCGCGCGAGAGGTGAACTTTTTGTCCGGGAGGGAAAAGCCATGAAGTATCGCAATCTCGGCAGTTCGGGGATCAGCGCGTCGGTGGTCGGCATGGGCACGTGGGTCACGGGCGGGGGGCCGACGTGGGGCGCGGAGCCCGACGACCGGGAGTCGGTCCGAGCGATTCATGCGGCTATCGACATGGGCGTGAATCTGATCGATACAGCGCCATTGTATGGGTTCGGGCGCAGCGAGACGGTCGTCGGCAAGGCGATCCAGGGCAAACGGGACCAAGTAGTGCTGGCGACGAAATGCGGGCTATGGACGGAGGATGATCGCGGTTCATTCTTCACGGACTACGAGGGGGTGCGCGTCATGCGGAGTCTGCGGCCTGATACGATCCGTATCGAGGTCGAGCGGAGCCTGCAACGGATCGGGACGGACGTGATCGATCTCTACCAGACGCACTGGCCCGCCGTGCCGCCGGACAAGACGCCGATTGCGGACACGATGGCGTGCCTGCTTGAACTGCGCGACGAGGGGAAAATCCGCGCGATCGGCGTCTCGAATGTGTCGCTCGAGGAGTTGCAGGAGAACGCGGCGTGCGGGCCGGTGGCCAGCAATCAGTTCCGCTACAGCATGTTGTACCGCGAGCCCGAGGCGGACATTCTGCCCTTCTGCCTCAAGAACAATATCGCGACGCTGACCTACATGTCGCTCGAACAGGGATTGCTGACGGGCAAGGTGGGCATGGACCGCGAGTTCGCCCAAGGCGAATGGCGGAGCAATGCGGACTGGAACCCGTGGTTCAAGATCGAGAACCGGCAACGGGTGCTCGATTTGCTCTCGGGCTGGAACGACCTCACGGAGGAGTATCATTGTAGCTTCGCGCAACTGATGGTGGCGTGGACCGCGGCGCAGGCCGGGGTGACGCACGTGCTCTGCGGCGCGCGCACGGCCGATCAAATCATGCAGACGGCGGAGGCGGGCGACCTCGACCTCGAACCGGCGGACGTTGTGCGCATGCGCGACGACGTCGAGGCGCTCGGGGACCCGGCGTAAGGGCGGGCAAGGAATAGCGTGTATGGCGCAAACGGCGTCTCAGCGACTGTGGGCCGCTTCGGACGGGCTGTCGGAGCGCGTAAAGCGGCTGCGCAACGAGTATTTCTCGCACGGCGGCGGGCCGGGAGAGGGCGCGTCACGCGCGTTTCATAACGAGGTGCTGCCTTTCGGGACGGGCACGCCGTGGGACGTGGTCTTCTCCCGGGCGCGGTGGACGAACGTGCCGGAGTTGATGCCGTTCCTGAACGCCTACGAGGACTCGCTGGCCGCCGCGGCGCGCATCGTGCCCTTGCCCGAGGGTTTCTGGCGGGAACCGCTCATCAAGCGGGCGGCGCTGTTCTTCGGGGAAGTGCTGCGGAAGCATCTCCCGGTCGTAATCCTCGACGGCGAGTTAATCGTGGGCGGTCATTTCAACGCGGCGCTGTCGTTGTGCCTCACGCGCAAGGAAGAGCGGCGGCGCGCGCGGCTGGCCGCGCGGTTCCTTCGCGAGGTTACGCATCTTTCCGCGCTCGGCGTCGGGAACTGCGGCGCAATACCGGGGCACCTGATCCCGGACTATCCGAAGGTGCTGCGTGTGGGGTTCCGGGGCATCGTGAAAGAGATCGAGACGGCATTGGCGGACGAGGAGGGCACGGATTGCCGGGCGACGCTCGAGGCGTTCGCGATCACGTGTCGGGCCGCGCGCGACCTGGCCGCGCGCTACGCCAACGAAGCGGAGCGGCTGGCGGTCGAGGCCGGGCCCGCGCGCGCGACGGAACTGCGGGAGATCGCGCGCATCTGCCGCAAAGTCCCGTGGGAACCCGCCGAGACCTTCCATGAAGCGCTGCAGTCGCTGTGGATCACACACATGCTCGTGCTCACTGCGGAGTCCTATCCGGGCGCGGGCGTTTCGTTCGGTCGCTTCGACCAGTACCTGTATCGGTACCTGCGCGCGGATATCGAAGCGGGGCGGACCACGGTCGAAGGGGCGCGGGAACTCCTGCGGTGCTTCTGGATTAAGCCGAACTACGCCTACGATTTCCAGGGGCGTGTCGGGCGGAACCAGGGCATCACGTCGTCGTTCGGGCAACTGGTGACGCTGGCGGGGTGCGGCCCCGACGGCGAGGACCTGTCGAACGACCTCACCTACCTCTGCCTTGATGTGATCGAGGAGATGAACCTGCTCGAACCGAAGCCGAATATCCGATTGCATCAGCGTTCGCCGGAGCGGCTGGTGCGGCGTATCTGCGAGATGCTGTCAAAGGCGCAGGGATCGCCCTTCCTGATCAATTTCGACGAGCACTCAATGGCGGGGCTGCGCCGCCAGGGATTGCCCGAGGGCGAGCTTTGGGATTATGCGCCGGTCGGCTGTCTGGAGAATACGCGGCAGGGCGACGACCGGTCGGGCACGGTGGACGTGAACCTGAATCTCGCCAAGCCCGTCGAATTGGCGTTATTCCAGGGGCGCGATCTCGCGACGGGCGAGCAGGTCGGCCCGCGGACGCCCGACCCACGCAAGATGCGAACGTGGGGAGACTTTGCGGTGGCGTTCCGCGCGCAATTGTCCGCGTGCCTGCGGCGGCTTGTTGAGGCGAACAACGTCGCGGATTCCATCCGCGCCGTCTACGAGCCGACGCCGTATCTCAGCGCGATTGTCGGCGGCTGCATCGAGCGGCGGAAGGAAGTGACGGCGGGCGGCCCGCGATTCAATTTCATTACCGTGGAGGGCATCGCGCTGGGCACCGCGGCCGATGCGCTGCTTGCGGTGAAGCACCTTGTGTTCGATCGGGGCAAGGTCGCGATGGACGCGCTGGTCCGCGCGCTTGAGCGGAACTTCGAGGGCGACGAGCCGCTGCGGCAGCAGTTGCTCCACATGCAGCCGAAGTACGGGAACGACGACCCGGCGGCGGACACGATGGCGCGCGACGTGACGCGCTGGTGGGCCGAGGAAGCCGCGACACTTGAGACGCCGCTCACGGGAAAACGCTACCGCGCGGGCTATCTCTCATGGAACTACGGCGTCGCCTACGCGCCGCTGACCGCCGCCACGCCGGACGGACGCAAGCGCGGCACGTATCTCTCGAATGGGGTCGCGGCGGTGAGCGGCATGGACCGGGAGGGCCCGACGGCGGCGGCGCGATCGGTCGGCCACCTCGGGCTGGAGGTTGTGCCGAACGGCGCGTCGCACACGCTGTCGCTGTCTCCGTCGCTGCTGCGCGATTCCGAACGGGTCGGCAAGCTGGCGGCGTTCCTGCGGGGCTACGTGCGCGAGGGCGGCACGGCCCTGCAAGTTAACCTGATCGATGCCGACACACTGCGGCAGGCGCAGCAACAGCCGGAGGAATTTCGCAATCTTCTTGTGCGCGTGACGGGGTACAACGCCTACTTTGTAAATCTGGGGCGGGAAATGCAGGACGAGATCATCGCGCGGGAGTCGCACCGGCTCTGAGTGTTCGGGGGCGGTCGTCTTTCCCTTGCGCGCGTTACATGAGTTCGTGCTCGATGAACCGCGTCGGGTCCGCATGCGCCGCATCGAGACTCTGCCCGGCGACGTGGAATATCCGCCATGCGAAAATGGCGCACAACGCCAGCGCCACAAGCAGACTCGCGCTCAGGATGCTCCCGCCTCGCAGCAAGAACGGCGCGAGCGTGAAAGCGACGACGGCGGCGGCCATACACGCTCTTTCGAGGAGGTGTTCGGTCTCGCGCGACAGTCGCGTGATGACCCAGACGGCGAGGGCGTCGCGTATTCCTTCATAGAAGCGGCGGAAGCCGTATTTCGAGCGGCCATAACGGCGGGGATGATGGAGGACGGGGACCTCGGCGATCTTGCCGCCCATGTTGGCGGCGAAGACGACCATCATTCGGTGCATGTCGCCGTAAAGGGGGAGGCGCTTGGCGAGTTCCATGCGCATAGCCTTGAAGCCGGAGTTCAAGTCGCGCAGCGGCAGACCGAAGAGGCGGCCAACGACGGCGTTATACACGCGCGAGGGGATGACCTTGTGCCAGGGGTCGCGCCGGTCCGCCTTCCAACCGCAGACCATGTCGTAGCCTTCTTCGAGCTTGGCGAGAAGTTTCGGGATTTCCCGCGGGTCGTCCTGGAGGTCCGCGTCCATGGTGAGGAGCACGTCGCCTTCGGCGCGCGCGATTCCCGCGGCGAGGGCGCGGGTTTTCCCGTGGTTCCCCCGAAGTTTGAGGACGCCGATGCGTGAGTCGCGCTGGTGGAGGGCGCGCATTACCTCATAAGAGCCGTCGGTGCTTCCGTCGTCCACGAACAAGACGCGGTAGTCCGGCTGCGGCGTGTGTCGCGCAATGCCGTCTGCCAGCGCCTCGAGGGTCTCGCGCTCGTTGAAGACGGGGACCAAGAAGACCAGCCTCATGGCCCGGCGCGCCTTCGACCCGCCCGGTACGGGCGCCCGCGCCGGATGACGGCCCGGAAATGGTGTATCCCCCTCGACATGCCGCGCGTGCGTACTTCCATGACGGGGAATGTACTACAGGCCTTGAGGAAAGGTCCACTGCGTCGCGCGGGGGGCAATCAGCGGATATCGGCCTCGAACCACTTGAGGACGGCCATCATCCCCTTGGCCTGCTTGAGCATGGTGGCCTTGAGCCCGTGCTCGCGCAGTTTGGCCTTGGCGTCATGGCGGTCCTTGGCGATGACTACGCCGCCGACGAACGATTTCTCCTCGTTGCCCTCGGCCCGAATCGCGTGATACTCATACGTAGCCATGTTTGCCTCCGCCGCAATCCCATGCGGCCTCTCGGCGTATTTCGGGCCCCCTCACGCCCTCATGCGCCGTGCCCGAACCCTAATCACGAGAATCCTGGACCTGTGTAGTCCCTTGCCGTGTCATTGTCGCGCGGGTAGGACCGCCTGACGGGAGCGGCCCACCCAGTTTCTCGCAATTATAACATTTCACGGGGCCGCCGCAAGCCCCCTTGTCGCATATGGGAGACCACGCCGTCGCCTTTAGAAGAAGCGCTCGATCTTTTCGAGCAAGTCGGACACGAGAAACGGTTTTTCAAGAAAAGGACGTCCGGATTCCTGGAGAAACCTGCGGGTCTCGTAGCTCATGGTGTCGGCCGTGATCATCAGCACGCGTTCAGTGAGTTCCGGGTGCGCCCCCCGCAGGAATTGATAGAGGTGCTGGCCGCTCAGCTCGCCGGGCAATTGGACATCGATGACGACGGCGTCGTGGTTGTCTTGTTCGATCAATGCGATGGCTTCGGCCGCGGTGGCCGCCGTGTCCACTTTGAAGTCGTGCGGTTCGAGGGCGGTGCGGAGCATCTCGAGGAGGTCCAGTTCGTCGTCCACGACGAGCAAGCGTCGTTTCGAGTCCGGCGGCGCCTCGGCGGATCGCGGCGCGGTCGCGGCGTGATCCTTCTGCGCCAGCGGCAGTTCGAAGACGAGACACGTTCGCGGCCCCGCGGCGGTATCGAGAAACAGCCGACCGCCGTGGTCCTGAACGAGATAGCGGGCGAGGCTCAGGCCGAGTTCGGTGGCGGCACCGCCGCCGCGCACGGGCGCGAAGGGCTCGAAGAGACGGCCCCGCGCCGCCTCGGGAATCTCGGGGCCGTTGTCGCAGACCGCGACGCGCACGTCTTCGGCGCCGGGCTCGACGGTGACAGCGACCTCGGTAGCGCCGGCGCCAAAGGCGCCCTTGATGAGATTGTCGAAGACCTGGGCCAGTTGTTCGGCTACGGCGTGTACGACGCAGGGGGAGTCGGGCGGGTGCCATGTGATGTGATGGCGGTCCGTCTCCGGATACAAGGGCTGCACGGTATCGCGCAGGAGGGCCCCGAGGTCGACGTGAACACGGTCGCTGGGGAGTCCTTGGCCAAAGTTCAGCAGGTCCTCGACGATTTGCTTGCAGCGGAGGCCGCTTCTCAGCAGGCGTGTCACGGCATCGTGGACTTTTTCCATGGGCATACCCATTTCCAGCATCTCGGCGAAACCGATGACGACGCTCAGCGGGTTCCGCAACTGGTGGGCGACGGTGACGGCGAGCTGGGAGGCGAGCGAGGTGCGCTGTTGCTCGATGAGCGAGCGTTCGAGGGCGCGGAGTTGGGTAACGTCGCGCAGGACGCAGATGATGCGGCTGGTGATACTCATCGGCGTGCGCTGCGGCGCGACAATCACCTCGATCCAGCGATCTTCGCCGCCGCGCGTGTGCGGGATCACGTCGCGGCGCATTTGGCCGGTGCGCGACACTTCCGCCCAGACCGGTTCGGCGACGGCGTCCTGGCCGGCATGGAACAGTTGAGAGCAGTACGGCACGGATGAATCGCCTTGGTCGCCTATGATGTCACGTGCCACACTACTAGTAAATAGAACTTGTCCGTTCAAATCAACCAACTGGAATCCGATGCCGAGCGACTCCGCCAGATCGTCGAAGAGTCTAAGCCGTTCTTCAAGCGGAATCGAGGAAATCTCCGCGAGGTCGCCGACGGCCACGGCCAGCCCGCAGCGCAGCCCCTGGGCGTCGAAGAGGGGATGGACCGTGAAGCGGCAGGGGATCGCCGTATTCTGCGGCGACCGCAGAGCCCCGGCGAAGGTGTGTGTCGCCGCGCCGCGGCGCTGCCGGAGGAGGCGGCGAAATTCGCGGGCGGTCTCGGGAATACACCAGTGTTCGATAGTCCCACCCATGAGGGTTTCGGCGCGCGCGCCTATGAAGTGGGCGCATTCGGTGTTCGACAGCGTTACTTGGCCATCGGCGTCAAGCACGAAGCAGGGGCGGCCGAGCGCCTCGACGATGGTCGCCTGGCGGCGTCGCTCGGCCGCGAGCACCTCGCGCTCCGCTTCGGCCCAAAAGCCCGTCAAGTGCTGCACGTACTCGCGCTCGACGTCCAGCACCGCGTCGTAGACTTTGACGACGGGCGCGTTCTCAAGGTGGGCGCGGCAGAAGTCCAGGAACCAGTGACGGTGACGGTGCACTTCCACCAGCAGCGCTTCGGCGGTGAGGCCGTGGGCGCGCGCCCAGGTGACAATGCGGGCCACCCACTCGTAGGTCCGGCCCGACTGGCCCTGAAGGAGCGCAGCGACGCTCTTGATCCACTCGATCAAGTCCGGCTCTGTGGCGCGTGCCTGCTCCGCAGTGAGATGCCCGAGGATGGCCCGGGCAAACTCGGGTGCGTTTGCCTCGATGACCTCCCCTAGCGCGCGCGCTGTCTCTCGTTCCGCCATGAGCCGCTTCCCTCACACAACCCATATCGTGGTCCCCTCCTCCCCCGCCATTCTAGGATATCACACCGTCGCGTTGCATCCCGCGGCGAAGCGCCACCGATACGGAGCGACGCGGCGAGGTGGGTTGGCGTAGCTGTGGGGAGCCAAGCAGGCACGCGTCGCCGGTCCGGAGTAAGGTCTGTGGCAGGCCCCGATCTGGAAATAAGGCTAAAACATGTTGACAAAGCGATGCGGCATCGGGTACATTTAAGTTGCAGTATGACGGTGATGGAAGGCGGTACCAACGGGAAGTGCGCATTTGTTTTTCGTTCCTGATATAGTTGTAACTCCTTTGCAAGTGTGGGGTTACGTTGGCTGACAGGTTGGAGAGGCACTGGTTGCAAGGGTAGGGAAAAAACTATTTTCCCACGAGGAGGACGTGTCATGACTGATAAGTTTAATCATCATTCGCGGAGTCTGAGTGCATTCGCCATGGTCGTGGCCTGCGTGCTTGGGCTGAGCGGTGTCGTCTGGGCGCAGGACGCGGATTATGGGGACGCGCCGGACCAGACGGGGTCGGGGCAGTTCGGGTTCACCAAGGGGCACTACCCGACGAAGAACCCGACAGGCAATACAGTATTTCCCGGCAGAACGGGACCGTATCACCTGAACTTGACCCAGGAAGCGCTGGGAACCCTGGTGGACGGCGAATCGGCGGCGAAGGTAATCAATCGCGACTTCTTCGACGATGGTTTTGTCGGGTTCTTCTTCCTGGTGGTCCAGATTCCCGTGCCCTGCTTCACGCGCGTGCGGGTGACCATCCCGGCGGGGGCTCCCTCGGGGACGCGGCACATCAATATGGCGGCGGACCTGAACCAGGACGGGGAATGGGAGCGATATATCGACGGCCTGGGTAACCCGGTGGATGAATGGGTCGTCAAGAACTTTCAATTCAGCGTGCCGACCGATATCGCGCCCGGAGAAACCAAGGATTTCGTATTGCCGGCGTTCGGGTGGGGCAGCGGGCTGCTGTTCGCCTATCCCACGTGGTTCCGGTTGACCTTGACCCAGTCTTCCTTGAGCGCCGGGGAGTTCGGCGTGAGCGGCTGGGACGGCAGCGGCCCTGGGGGCGGGTTTGCCACGGGCGAAACGGAGGACTACTTCTGGCAAGGTTGGGGGCTTGGCGTGAAGAAGGGCGGTGGTGGCGGCGGTGGTGGTGAAGGCGAAGGCGAGGGCGAGGGTGAGGGTGAGGGCGAAGGCGAGGGCGAAGGCGAAGGTGAGGACCCGTGCGATAAGATCGAGATCAAGTGGATGCCGGACCGGGTGATCGTGGGCAACGAAGGCGCGCGATTCTGCATCAAGATATGCAATTACAACAAGCACGACGTGGCCGTACACGTGAACTGGAGCAAGGTCTTCGGCGATACGGCGATTGTCCAGCAACAACCCAATCCGGCGACCATACCCGCGGGCAAGTGTATCTGGCTTTGCTTCCAGGTCTTCTGGGCGGAGCCGGGCACGGGCCGCAAGGCGCAATACAAGCCGGAGGTCGAGTGCCCGGACAGCGGCGGCGGCAAGGCCCTTGATCTGTCGGGCCTCGAAGAAATCGTTTTCGATGATGCGCCCCTGCCGTTCGACGTGAACGTGCCCATCCAGACGCAGAGCCCCGGCGGCGCGAGCATCACATCCTACGTCAACCTCTCCACGCCGGACCCGATCTTGCTGGCGCCGATACTGACGGACGTGTCCGTCATTCCGAATAACGGCGCCATCATGATGGTGAAGGCGGAAACCGGCGCGTGCCCGACCATCAACAAGGTGTATTACGCGGTGGATGTGTTGACTCCTCCCGGGCCCGTGGACCCGAAGGCGCTGCTCGAACTACCGGCCGCGCCGGCGGCGCTCGGGGAACTGTTCGCGCCCGGCTGTATCACCCCGGTGAAATACGACCCCGACATGGGGCATTGGGTCCCGGTTACCCCCTACTCGTTGCCCACGGCGGATCCGACCGTCTCGATCGAGATCGGCGAGCCGGGCCTGTACGGCGTTGCCGGGCAGTTCCTGCCGGACGAGACCCTGAGCTGCGACTTCGCGCTCGGGGCGGATATGGTCGTGCCGCCGTCCGGGACCTCAAATTCCGGCGTCGGCATGGTCACCGTCGACCCGACGACCTTCGACGCTACCTTTGAAATCACGCACGACATCCCGGATCCTTGGACCTGTCGCGTGCATGAAGGTTTGCCGGGAGAGAATGGGCCAGTCGTTATCGACCTCGTGGACTGCATCAGTCCGATCGTCAAGACGGTAGTGGTAAATCTCGAAATCATCGAGGCCATGATCGAGGGACGGCTTTACGTTGAGTTGACGTCGGGCGACACGACGCCCAACGGCGACATCCGCGGGCAGATTTCCTGCATGGGCGGTGAAGGCGAGGGCGAAGGCGAAGGCGAAGGCGAAGGCGAGGGCGAGGGCGAAGGCGAGGGCGAAGGCGAGGGCGAAGGTGAAGGCGAGGGTGAAGGTGAAGGCGAAGGCGAGGGCGAAGGCGAGGGCATCGTCGTCTGCACGGAATTCCTGGATGAGAGCCAGGAAGTGCCCACGCCCAGCCCGATGACGGGCGCGACGGGCACGGCCACCTTTACGCTGCTGCCGAATGATACGGTGCTGCTGCGGGTCGTTCACGACGTGGTGAGTCCGATCTCGGCGCATATCCACCAGGCCCCGCCGGGCGCGCCGGGCCCCATCGTCATCAATCTGGGCGACGCGACGAGCCCGATCGAGTTCGTGCTGACCATCGAGCAGTATAACAGCGTGACCTTCGGCCACTACATCAACGTCCACAGCGCGGCGAACCCGGCGGGTCAGATTCGCGCGGACATCGACTGCCCGGTCATCGGCGGCGAGGGCGAAGGTGAAGGCGAAGGTGAAGGCGAAGGCGAGGGTGAAGGCGAAGGCGAGGGTGAGGGCGAAGGCGAGGGTGAGGGCGAGGGCGAAGGCGAAGGCGAAGGTGAAGGCGAAGGCGAAGGAGAGGGCGAAGGAGAGGGCGAAGGCGAAGGCGAGGGTGAAGGCGAAGGCGAGGGTGAGGGCGAGTCCGGCGTGCATACGGGCGACCAGGACGGCGATTTCCAGATCAACCTGACCGAGTTGCTTCGGGTGATCCAGTTCTATAACTCGGGCGGGTTCCACTGCGCGGACGACCCGTCGAGCACGGAAGACGGTTTTGTGCCGGGCCCCGGCGCGAATCAGAGTTGTCCGCCCCACGCCTCGGACTATGACGGCGGCGGGCCGAGTTGGACCATTACGCTGACGGAGTTGCTGCGAATCATTCAGTTCTACAACATCGGCGGGTACTATCCCTGCCCCGGCGAAGGGACGGAAGACGGCTTCTGCCCCGGTCTGGCGGCGTAAGGATTACCGCAGAGGAACGAAGAACACGGAGATGACTCATAGGGACGGCAGCAGTGCTGCCGTCTCTGTGTTCTCGTGCTTTGTGTCCGCGATTGCGCGCGGCCCCGTCCAGAGTGCGGCCTTAAGGCTGACTTGCAGGCTGAAGCCTGGACTACGAACTTCCGCGCGCGCTATCCGAAGAGCCGGACGAGCAGCAGGTGAATCAGATTGACGTTGAGCACGAGTTGGATTCCGGCGATGAGGGTCAGGGCCATGATGACGCGGTTGAAGGCGCTTTCGGAGACGCGGAAGTGCATCCAGTGGCCGAGGTAGGACCCGATGGGGATCAGGGGGACGAGGAGGGCGTCGAAGGCGAGGACGTGGAAATCGACGAGGCCGACGCTGATGTAGAAGGGGAGCTTGGTGAGGTTGATCAGCGTGAAGGTCCAGGCGACGGTGCCGACGAAAAGGGACTTGCCCATGCCCTGCGCGAACATGTAGAGGCTCACTATCGGCCCGGCAGCGTGGGCGATGGTCGAGGTGAACCCGGCGGACACGCCGGAGATCCAGGCCGCGACCGGGCCGGGGCGGTGTCGCTCGACCCAGGCCATGGACGCCTCTCTCGCGACGATGTAGAACGCGAAGAGGATCGCGATGACGCCGACAAATCGCTTGATGGGCAGGCTGTAGCGCTCGACGCCCTGTCGCCCGACCCACCACCACACGAGCGCGCCGAGCACGATGCCGACAATAGCCGGGATGTAGATGCGCAGAATCTTCTCCCAGTCCTTGTTCCGGCGGTGATGGTAGATGGCGTTGAAGTCGCAGAGGATCAGCAGCGGCAACAATGTGGCGGCGACGAGGTTGACGGGCATGACGAGCATCATCAGCGGCAGCGAAAGTATGCCCGCGCCGCCGGCGAAGCCGGACTTGCTGATGCCCTGAATGATGATCGCGAGCCCGACGAAGAGCCAGAAGACGACGTGCGGGACGCCCGGCTCGATGAATTCGGAAAACACACGCGTGCTCCGGCTACTTGGCGTCGGCGATGCCGTCGCCGTCGTCGTCCGGAAAATCGACCACGAAAATCTGGAGGAAGTCCTCTCCCTTGTAGTTGAAGAGGCGTTTGCCGTCGGGGTCGCACGCGGGCACGGGCTTGTTGTAGGCGAGGCGTTTGCCGTCCGGCGATGCGACGATGTTCGTGCGCGGCACGCCGTCCTCCGGCGTGAGAAACACAACTTCGCCGAAGCGCGGGCCGGGCGCGACGCATACGGCCGCGATGGCGCTGTTGCTGGCGCAGAAGAGCGTGTTGCCCGAGGGATGCCATCGCAGCCCCGCCGCCGCGCCCTCGGGCAGCAACGTCGCCTGGACGGGCCGCTTTGCGGGGTCCGGGTCGCGGTCGGACCCGTCCGTGGGGACGACAAAGATTTGGGTGCGGCCCTCGGCGTCTTTGCCGTAATACGCGATGCGGTCGCCCGCGTAAGAGCCGCGCACGATGCCGCCGGCCCATGTGTGGGTGATCCGCCGGACGCTGACGCCCTTGGGCGGCGCGGGATATCGCGCGGGGCTGCCGGCGTCCGCCGTCGTGATATCGACGTCGGGCGGGATCGTTACGGTGAACAGTGATTCGGTGTAGGTTTCGCCGTCGTCCTCGCGGACCTTGCCGATGAAGGCGCGCACGCGGCCCTCGCGCCCGACCCACGAATCGCCGAGGGCAGTCTCGATGTCACCGGGCTTCGCCGCGCCCGCGGGCGCGACCGGGACGAGGACGGCGAAGTAGTGCGAGGCGTCGCCGGGCGCGTCCGGGTGCGCCTCCATGTAACCGATGGTGCGCCCGTATTGCGGGAGCAGGGCGTCGTCATAGGTGAACCCGACGCGCTTGCCGTCGAGGCTGTATTCGTGGCGGTGCGTGCCGCCGCGGTGCGCGCCCGGGAGCGTGTCGCGGTCGGTGGCCGTATCGCGGCAATCGAGCCACGTCAACGCGCCGCTCCCGTCGGCGACGACCTCCGCGCCGCGCCGGTTCGGTTTGCCGTAGTAGCCGAGGGCGGCAACTTCCTGGACAAGCGGTCCGTGGATGAACGCGACCTTGTGCGCCGTGGGCGAGAACGACACCGCGCCCACGCCGGGCGCGGAGCGGGTTTCATCCGGCGAGGTGCGCGTCTCGCGCGGCGCGTAGAGCACCGTCTCGCGGCCCGTGGCGATCTCGACCATCTCGATGCTTTGGCTATTACCGATGCCCGGCCCGACACCCTCGCGCGTGTCATAGCAAAGCAACCGCCCATCCGCGGAGAAGTTGTCATTGCTGTCTAGATTGTGGTTCTTCGGCGTCGAGGTTATCTGGACCTCTTCCGGCAAGGCCGGAGACGCCCCCAGCGAAAATGCAAGTACACATAACATGATCATCCGTGTCTCCCACCAATTTCGTACTCGTGCCCGCCACCGCGGTTACAACGATTTCGCCATCCATTCCGCCACGAGTTTGCCGAAGCGCGCGGGGTCCGACGGGGCGTTGCCCTCGGCGAGCAGCGCCTGCCCGTAGAGGAGTTCCGCGCACTCGGCGATGGCGGGGTCGTTCCGGTCCCGTTCGAAGCGCGCGTGCAGCCGTTCGAGTACGGGGTGACTCGGGTTCAGTTCGAGAATGCGCTTGACCTTCGGCGCGTCATGCCCGAGGGCGCGCATCATTTGTTCGAGTTGGGGGCTCAGGTCGCTCGGGTCGCCGACGAGGCACGCGGGCGACTGGGTCAATCGGCTCGAAAGCCGCACGTCCTTTACTTCGTCCGCCAGTTTATCCTTAAGGAATTCGAGCAACGACGCATAGGACTGTTCCTTCTCCTTGCGCGCGTCCTCCGCCTGTTTCCTGTCCTCCTCTGAGCCGAGTTCGACCGCGCCCTTGGTGATCGATCGGAACGGCTTGTCCCGGTACTCGAAGACGGCCTGGGTCCAGACCTCGTCCACGGGGTCCGTGAGCAGGAGGACCTCGAAGCCCTTCTCGCGGAACGCCTCGATATGCGGCGACTGCTCGGCCTTTGCGCGCGTCGTGCCCGTGAGGTAGTAGACGGCGTCCTGATCCGGCGGCATGCGGTCCACGTAAGCGTCGAGCCGCGTCAGGTTCGTCGGGTCGGCGGTCGACGCGAACTGGCACAGGTCGAGCAGTTTCTCGCGGTTTTCCGCGTCCTGGAAGAGGCCCTCCTTGAGGGTGCGCCCGAACTCGCGCCAGAAGGTCTGGAACTTCTCCGGTTCGGCGTCGCGCATGCGCCCGAGCGCATCGAGCACCTTCGCCGTGATGCCGCGGCGCATGCGCTCGGTCTGGCGGTCCTTCTGGAGCATTTCGCGCGAGATGTTGAGGGGGAGGTCCTCCGAATCGACGACGCCCCGGAGAAAGCGCAGGTACTCCGGGAGCAGTTCCTTGCAGTCGTCCATAATGAAGACTCGCTTCACGTACAGATGCACGCCATGGCGCGACCCGCCGATGTAATACAGGTCGAACGGCGCCCTCGACGGCACGTACAGGAGCATCCGATATTCGAGCGTCCCCTCGATCTTCGCCTGGATGCGCGTGAGCGGATCATTCCAGTCGTGCGAGACGTGCTTGTAGAACTCGTTATGCTCCTCCTCGCCGACCGCGTCCTTGTCGCGCAGCCAGATGGCCTTCATCGAGTTCAGCGCCTCGGTTTCGACGACCTTCTTTTCCGTGCCGGGGACGGGCTTGCCCGCGTCGTCATGATCGGACCGCGTGCGCTCGACGTCCATGCGGATCGGGTACGCCACGAAATCCGAGTACCGTTTCACGATGCGCTTGATCACCCACTCGTCCGTGAAATCGCCGACCCCCTCCTCTTCGTCCGCCGCTTTGAGATGCACCGTGACCGTCGTGCCCGGTTCGGGCCGTTCCGCGGCCTCGATCGCGTAGGTGCCCTCGCCGCGCGACTCCCAGCGCGTGGCCGTCTCCTCGCCGACGTGGCGGGTCAGCAACTCGACCTTCTCCGCCACCATGAAGCACGAGTAGAAGCCGACGCCGAACTGGCCGATAAGTTCGGGCGGCACGTCCTCGGCCTTGGCGGCCTTGAGCGCTTTCAGAAACTCCTGGGTCCCCGATTTCGCGATCGTGCCGATGAGGTCGATGACTTCCTGCCGCGTCATGCCGATCCCGTTGTCCGCCACCGCGATCGTGCGCCGTGCCTTGTCCACGTCGACGCGAATGGCCAATTGCGTGTCCGCCTGCAGCAACTCGGGCGCGTGGATGGCCGCGAAGCGGCGCTTGTCCAGCGCGTCCGAACTGTTCGAGATCAACTCGCGGAGGAAAATCTCCTTGTTCGAGTAAATCGAGTGAATCATGAGGTCCAGAAGCTGCCGCGCCTCCGTCTGGAACTCGAACGTTTCCACTCCCGTACTCATAGTCCGCTCCCGTAATCGCCAAGCGTGTGAAGCCGCCGCACGCGACGGCGGACGGCTATTCTACCGAATACCCGGCCCGGCGCGGTAGTGCTCCACGCCGCGCCCAGTCATTTGGACCTATTCGCAGACTTACCGCGCGTGAGTCGGCATTCCGCGAGGGCGGACGAGACAAGAAGCAAGTCAACACATACCCCCGCGCCTTATTGATCAAGCCGGAAGCAATATACTGAATATAATTTCAGTATTGACATTCTCCAGCAAGAATGGTAGAAAATACCATGGTTTGATTTGTATAGGGGCGGTCTGCACGCCACCAACCAATGGAAATGTCTGGTAGGGTAAGAAACGGCGATAACTCGGGGGACAAGAGTCATGCCAAACGTTGTGTCGAAGAAGCAGGGGAATTCCTGCGTCCGCAAGATCAACGTCACACCAGCCGTCAATCGGGGATTCCCTCCGGGTTTCCGGCTGTTGCTGCCGCTTGTCGTGGCGCTACTGCCGGGGTGTCCGGATGTGGGGATCTCGCAGTCATGTGTCTGCGTTGAGGCACTGAATCAAATAGGGTGGCCTACATGGGGCACAGACATCACCGCCATTGAGCCGGTGGGGCTCTGGTCCTTTCTCATGTGTTCGGGAAGAATAGGTGGCATCCAAGTCGAGGGTGGAAACGATCAGGACGTTGTTTACAATGATGTGGTGCCACCGCTTGATGGCTGCGGAGGCGGCTGCGCGCCCAGCCAGGAGTGCTTTAATCTCTGGGGCAACGGGGCTCGCGCCTGCTCGGTGCTTGTGGGCAATCTGGATACGCCGTACGTGTTTCTTGAATGGGGCGGTTACCTCGATGCGGTGGAACCTCACTTGAACACGGCGCCCCTCTTTCACACCTGGCTAATGCGGGCACCCTATCAATACGTCGGCGTCAACACGCCGTTCCACGTAATCGCAAGTCGGACCGGCGCCTCTCAGTCTGAGTTATACGGCGAGAACTTCGCAGAGCGCCGCTTTGATGGCTTGGTACTGCCGCCGCCACGCTATACCATGTCCATCGCAAAGCATCCAGATGCAGCAGATCTCCTGCTCTCGGGACCAGACAGCGACGGATCGGAGGACTTGCGTCGAGATATGGCCGAGAATCCGCAGGCTGGGCCGCAGACCTATCTTCATGAGATAGTCTCGGAAACCAGTGATAATTCCGTATGCGTCGACTATCGAGTTGTCTCGCAAACAGAAAACACTTTAGTTCCAATAAACTTGGACTTCATGAGCTTTTGGCATCGCGTTATGCTTGAGTACTTTAATGGTCTCGGTTACGATATTTTTATAGTCGATCACATCTATGATGTCGAGGATCGCCCTCCGCCGGATGGGCCGGAATATAATGGCGTATACGCCGTGGGGATAGACAGCATCGACTTTATCATTATGGCCGCCAGGGAAATCGCCTATGATGGCGTTGACACGAAACAAGTCTTCTTTCACGAAATCGGTCACTGTGTTGGGCTCAGGCACAATGAGGTCAATGAGGGAACCGGTCCTCCTGTTTTCCCTAAGAACTTGATGCGTAGTATCTATGCAAATATGGGCATGGATGTGAATATCATGTTCGATCAATCCGCAAAAATGGCCGATGGCTCATCAAACTGGAACGATTGAGGATACGAATCAAGGAGAAACACGATGCGATGCTGGTGTTTGGTTCTTGTTGGAACGATGGTCGCGCTGACGACTTCGGTTCCGCTGGCGCATGCTGCCCGGAGAGGGGATGCTTCGGAGGCGCTCTTCGCTACGGACCCGACGCTGGACACCGTGGCGGATGAACGACTAAGACAACTCTACGAAGACACGGTTCTCCGGCTTCGCGAGGTCGACGCCACGCTGGGGAGGGCCGAGCAAGTCCACGCGCGTGAACGGTTTGTCAGCACCCCGAAATCGTCGGAGGACCGCGACTACCTCATCGCGGCGGCCAACGGCGCGCTCGACAGCACGCCGCCGGACTGGAATCTCTATCGCGTGGCGATCTGGGCAATGAAGGCGGGAATGCAGCAGGACCCACGGATGGTCCCGCTGGCGCGGCGGGCGCTGACGGCCCCGCGCGGGGAAAAGATCAGCGACGACCACGGGCGTGCGCTCGAAGATACAATGGCCATGCTTGGACAACACAGGACCGCCGAAGCCGTGGCATTGCTCGAAGCGGGCGTGAGCCGCGAGTTCTGGGGCAACGACCCGATGCGGTCCGCGACGCTCGCCCGGCACACAGAGGCGTCACTGGCGAAGCTGCGTTCGCGGGCCGTGGACGGGATAGCCATGGCGCCGGGGGCGATCTCGCTGCCCGTCCTTGAACGGCTGCAGGAACAATATCCCGACGCGCCGCCCCAGTCCGCGCCGACGGAGGAGTATCGTTTTGAAATGGGCGCGGGCTTCCACATCGCTGCGAAGTTGTACGAGGTGCGACGGCGTGAAGGGCTCCCCGTGGGCGAGCCGCCGCAGTGGCAGCGCGATGCGGCGGAACAGGTAATGAAGGCAACAGGAATGCCCCTCGACATGCGGGTTATCAGAACAGGCTATGACATGCACAGAGCCGAATACGGCGAGGAAAAGGCGCGACAGGCGGAGTGGAAATTCGGGGTTGAGAACTTCGGCGAGGAGCGAACGCGGGAAATCTTTCGCGAACTCGGGATTACGCCACCCGGAGAGTGAATTTGAGAAGAGGTGGAAATTCCGGTGGCTCGTGAGATTAAGAGACACGGGGTGAAAGAACATGATTACACGTTTGATAGGCAAGAAGGCGGTGACCGCCGCGGTATCCTTCGCAGTACTACTCCTGACAACGCTATCGACGTCGGCGCAAGGGCCGGAGAAGTTCAATCCGAAGCCGAAGCTTCCTTACGACGCGACGACGCTTGAGCAGGACGCCTGGGTCGCGGCTGCGGAAGAACTTGCGGGCGACGGCGTCGAGGAAGCGGTGCTAACGGCGAGCCGGAAGCTGCTTGCCGACGCCACGGCGCCTCTGGAATTGCGGCGTTGGGCGGCGTGCCGACTGATCGAGGTCTACGGCATGACCGGGCGCGGCTGGGAAGCCATCAGCGTGGGCGGGGATTGGCTCGCGGAGCACCCGGAGGACTCGAAGGCCCTCGATATCCGTCTCGAAATGGCGAAGATTGTAAGTCATCGCCGTAATCCCGAGTTTCAGCCGTCTTTCGCCGACCTCGAATCGGTCTACGAGTCCGTCTTCTCGAATCATGACGCGCTGGATTGGCGCGTGATCAAGGCCCGCCTCGATTTCTGCCTCGCGCTGCTCGGTTACCAGGGGAGGCACGACGCGCGGGAACTACAGGCACGCGCGCGCGAACACCTAACCCTCGCCGAGGCCGCTGTTCACGAGCGGCTTGCCCGACCGGACAATAGCCCCGCAGACGAGGCGCAGGCGGAGAGTCTTCTGCGGATAATCATTCCCGCGAAGATGCGGGTCGAATCGCTGCCGCCCGCGCCCGCGCCATAAGCTCAGCGCCCAACGGTCCCTGTTTGCATGGCCGGGTCCACTTGGTGACTCGGTCTCTCGCCGCACTCCTTGAATCCCGTCTCCGCGATCCCGTCCGGGCCTGCGCGGCGCGCACACGAACGGGTACACTACCTACGGCAGGGACGGAGCGATCCGTCCCTCCACGCAATTCGGGACAACCCCGGCTGGAGCGACGCGCGTGCGGGACAAGGAACTCACCGAACTGGGATTGAAACGCGGCGGCGGCATCGAGCATGCGCGGCGCGCGGTGCAGCGCGCCGTGCGCGGCGGGCTGAGCAAGAAGCAGGTGCGCAAGATTCTGAAGGAGGTGGCGCGCGACCCCGCCGCGCACGTAAGCGACCCGCATTTCGCGGAACTCGCCCGGGCGTTGCAGGCGGACCAGGCGGCGGAGGCGGCGGTGACGCATCGCAAGGGGCGCGCGCCGTTCCGGCAGTGGGGCGAGAACCTGGACCCGAAATCCATCGAGCAGATGAACAACGCCTGCGCGCTGCCGGTGTCGGTGCGCGGCGCGTTGATGCCGGACGCGCACGTGGGCTACGGCCTGCCCATCGGCGGCGTGCTCGCCACGCACAAGGCGGTGATCCCTTACGCGGTCGGCGTGGATATCGCGTGCCGGATGAAACTGACCGCCCTCGATCTGCCGGCGGCAACGATCGACGACGCGCCGGACCGGCTCAGGAAGGCCATCGAGCAGGAAACGAAGTTCGGCGTGGGCGCGTGCTTCAAGGACCGGCGCGACCACGGCGTCATGGACCGCGACTGGACGGTGTCGCCGATTACGCTGCGCATGAAGGACCGGGCGTGGGCGCAATTGGGCACGAGCGGCAGCGGCAATCATTTCGTCGAGTTCGGCGAACTGGAGGTTCTCGCCGACGGCTTGGCGATCCCGCGCGGGCGCTACCTCGCGCTGCTCACGCACAGCGGCAGCCGCGGCACGGGCGCGGAGGTCTGCGGCTACTACAGCCGCATCGCCATGGACAAGCGGCGCGACCTGCCCCGGGAAAGCCGCCACCTCGCCTGGCTCGACCTCGATTCGCACACCGGGCAGGAGTACTGGGCGGCAATGGAACTCATGGGCGCGTATGCCGCCGCGAACCACGAGTGCATCCACCGCCACATCGCGCGCAACCTCGGCGTCGCGGCGCTGCTCGACATCGAGAACCACCACAATTTCGCCTGGAAGGAGACGCACGACGGCATGGACGTCGTGGTCCATCGCAAAGGCGCCACGCCCGCGGACGCGGGCCAACTCGGGATTATCCCCGGATCGATGGCCACGCCCGCGTACATCGTGCGCGGCCGGGGCAGCGCCGCCTCGCTCAACAGCGCCTCCCACGGCGCGGGCCGCGTCATGAGCCGCACCGAGGCGAAGAAACGGTTCACGTGGGACGAGGCGCGCCGGCTGCTCGACGCGCGCAAGGTCACGCTGCTGTCCGCGGGCCTCGACGAGGTCCCGATGGTCTACAAGGACATCGACGAAGTCATGGCCGCGCAGGCGGACCTCGTCGAGGTTCTCGCCCGGTTCCAGCCGCGTATCGTCAAGATGGCCCCCGCCGGCGAACGCCCGGAAGACTGATCGGCGCGCGGGACGGGGCAGCGCCTTGACTGCCCTGCCGCGCTCCGGTATCTTACGCCGCGCACGCCGGAAGACGCCCGGCGTCTTCCACGACTCGCCCGCGCGGCGAGTCTTTCTCGAACGTCCACGGAAAGCAGCATCGAATGACACGTTCCCGTCGCCGCATCGCGGTTATCATGCTGTTGCCGGGCTGCAACATGAGTTGTCGTTTCTGCGTGACCGGCACGGCGGTCTCGTCGATGACGGAATCGCAGGCACGGGGTTTGCTCGTCCGTCTCCAGGCCAAAGGCTTCGAGAACGTCGTGCTGGGCGGCGGCGAGCCGTTCCTGTGGGGACCGGGCGTGCTCGCGCTGAGCGAGGCCGCGAAAGCGACGGGATTCTTCGTTCAGGTCGGCACGAACGGCGTCGCGCTGCCGCGCGACTTCGCGCGCGTCGCCTGTATCGACCGCTACGTGCTGCCGCTCGAGAGCATGGACCCGCGCATCCACGACGGCATGCGTCCCTTCGCCCGGGGCAGGCAAGGCAGCCACCACGCGCTGATCCTCGAGCGCCTCGAAACGCTCCGCGCGGCGGGCAAGTCCGTCACGGTTTCGACGCTGGTCACGGCGGAGAACATCGACGACCTGCCGCCCATCGCGCGCCATATCGAGGCGTACCGGCGCGCGGGCGCGGCGGTCCACGCCTGGCACCTCTACAAGTTCATCCCCGAAGGCCGCGGCGGGAGCCGCAGTGCCGACCGCTTCGCCATCACCGACGCGGCCTACCATGACGCCGCCGACGCCGTGAAACGCGACTTCCCCGCGCTGCGCATCTATAAGCGGCCCGACATGTACCACTCGCGCGACGTGGATTTCTTCTGGCACGAGGGGGACGCCCTGCGCATCGGCAGCCAAGTCTGGGGCCGCCAAGCCGTCGGCTGAGGCGCGGGAAGGCGCGCTCGTTCCCGAGTTGTCCCCCCGCGCGCTCGTTCCCAAGTTGTACTTGGGAACGCGTTTTTCACAAAAAGCTGCGCTTTGCGGTATCCTACGCCCCATGCGTTCGCGGTACACCGTTGTAGAAGCCGAAGGCGTCTATGTTTCTCACGGCCACCATCATAGAATGGATACCGGTCTTCATCGGTCAAGACGCTTGCGATATCGTGATCGACGCGCTGCGGTTCTGCCGGGCGCACAAGGGGCTGCGTCTCTACGCCTACGTCGTCATGGAAAACCACATTCACCTTGTGGCCGAGGCCCCGGACCTTGGCCAAGTCGTGCGGGACTTCAAGCGGCACACGGCCAAGGAATTGATTCGGCTGGCGGAGGTTGAGAATAAGACTTGGCTCTTGAACCAGTTCTCGTACTGGCGGAAGCGCTATAAGCGGGAAAGCGGGCATCAGGTCTGGCAGGAAGGGGTGCATCCGCAACTGATCCAGAGCGACGCGATGCGCGAGCAGAAGATCGATTACATTCATTATAACCCCGTGCGGCGGGGGTGGGTGGATGCGCCGGAACATTGGCGGTATTCGTCGGCGCGGAACTACTTGCTGGGTGATCATTCGGTGCTGGAGGTGGATGCAATTGATGGGAGGTGAAGCACAGCTTCGGTGGAAAAACGCGTTCCCAAGTACAACTTGGGAACGAGGAGACGTGACATGCCGCCTTATGTGGTTGGAATCGTGGGGTGCGTCATGGTCGTGCTGGTTACGGCGCAGGGGGCGGGGGCGGAGCCGGCGGAGCGTCCGCCGGGGCGTGAGGTCGCGCAAGGGGACGTGAACTCGGAGCCGTTCGGGTGGCCGGTTGCGACGCGGGTGTGTCGGCCGTGGACGTATTGGTGGTGGATGGGCAACGCGGTGGACCGGGAGAACATGGCGCGGGTGCTCGAACTGTATCGCGAGGCGGGCATGGGCGGCATGACGATTGTCCCGATTTACGGCGTGAAGGGCCGGGAGGACGCCTACCTCGCGTATCTCAGCCCGGAATGGATGACGATGCTCGAATTCACGGTCGCTACGGCGGACCGGCTCGATTTGGGCGTGGACATGAGCACCGGCACGGGCTGGCCTTTCGGCGGGCCGCAGGTCGGCCCGGACGAGGCCGCGGCGAAACTCGATGTGCAGGTGATCGAGACCGCGCCGGGAGAGCAGATTGACTTGCCGGCGGAGGGTCCCATGCCGCAGGCGGTCGTGGCGGTTTCGGGCGCGGGTGAGTTTGTGGACCTTACCAGTGCTTGGGCACGTCTAGGATCGGGGACAGGCACGTCTCGCTCGAAGACTCGCTCGCTTGTGCCAGTCCCCGGGTTTGTATACATCGTGCGGCAATTGCCGACGGGACAGCAGGTGAAGCGTGCGGCGCCGGGCGGTCAGGGGAACGTGCTCGATCCGTATTCGACGGCGTCGTTGCGGCGGTATCTGGAACGGTTCGACGCCGCGTTCGCGGGCTATGGGGCACCGAAGCCGCGCGCGCAGTATCACGATTCATTCGAGTACTACCACACAAATTGGACGGATGATTTCCTCGCCGCGTTCCGAGATCGGCGCGGTTACGACCTCTTGCCTCATTTACCCGCGCTGCTCGATGACGCGCCGGATGACACTGCGGCGCGGATCACGAGCGACTATCGCGAGACGGTGGCGGAGTTGCTGCTCGATTACATCACGGCATGGGCGGATTGGTCAGCGCGGCTCGGCTGCGAGACGCGCAATCAGGCCCACGGCTCTCCGGGGAATATCCTCGATTTGTACGCCGCCGCGACGATCCCGGAGACGGAGATTTTCGGGGCGAGCGGGTTCGAGATTCCGGGGCTGCGCACGGACCCGGATTTCCAGGGCGACCGGCCATCGCCGTTGATGATCAAGTTTGCGTCTTCGGCGGCGCACGTGGCGGGGAAGCCGCTCATCGCGTCCGAGTCGTGCACGTGGCTCGCGGAACATTTCCGCGAGTCGCTGGCGCAGGCCAAGCCCGAGATCGACCAACTCTTTGCCGCGGGCGTGAATCACGTCTTCTATCACGGCATCGCCTATTCGCCGCCGGACGATCCTTGGCCCGGTTGGTTGTTCTACGCCTCGACGCATTTCGGGCCGTCGAACACGATCTGGCGCGATCTGCCCGCGTTGAACGCCTATATCGCCCGGTGCCAGTCGGTGCTCCAGTCGGGCGCGCCCGACAACGACGTGCTGCTCTACTTCCCTATGTACGACATCTGGCATGACGCCGCCGCCGGCGCGACGCTGCGCCCGCTTCAAGTGCACAACATCTCGGGCTGGCTGGCGTGCGGCGGACTCGGGGTCGTCGCGCGGCTGTTCTGGGAGCGGGGCTACGGGTTCGACTACGTCTCGGACCGCCTGCTCGCGTCGGTGACGGCGGACGGGGAGGGCTTGCGCGCGCCGGGCGGCGCGTACCGAGTGCTCGTCCTGCCCCCGTGCCGGTTCCTGCCGCTCGAGACCCTGCGCAAGGTGTTCGAACTCGCGCGGAGCGGCGCGACGGTGATCGCCCTCGAAGCGTTACCGTCCTCCGCGCCGGGCTATGCCGATTTCGAGCGACGCCAGGCGGAATACGACCGCCTCGTCGGCGACCTTGCCTTCGCCGATACAAACACGCCCGGTGTCCGCGAGGCGCGCCTCGGCGCGGGCCGCATCCTCGTAGGCGCGGATTGCGAAGCGTTGCTGACGGCGGCGGGCGTGCGGCGCGAGGTGGTCGCGGACGCCGGCGTGCGGTTCATCCGGCGCAGGCATGATGCGGGCTGCCACTATTTCCTCACCAATCTCGGCGATCACACGCTGGACGGCTGGGTCCCGCTTGGCGTGCAGGCGCGGTCCGCCGTCCTCCTCGATCCGTGCTTCGTGGACCGCGCCGGGGTCGCGGCGGTGCGCACGCTGCCCGACGGCGGCACGGCATGTTATCTTCAGCTTGCGCCCGGCGAGTCGCTCGTATTGCGCACGTTCACGGAACGGGAGGTTGCCGGGCGAGCCTGGCCGTATCGGCGCGTCCTCGAGGACCGGCCCGCTGTGGCGCCGGCCACGCCGTGGCGCGTCACATTCATCGAGGGCGGGCCCGATCTTCCGCCCGGTTTCGAGACAAACCGGCTTGCGTCGTGGACCACGCGCGGCGGCGCGGCCGAGACTTTCGCCGGGACAGCCCGGTATGAGACGACGTTTGAGCTTCCCGAGGACGGCGCGGCCGACTGGCTGCTCGACTTCGGGCGGGTGTGCGAAAGCGCGCGCGTCTACGTGAACGGCGCACACGTCGGAACGCTTTTCAGTCTGCCATTCCGCTTGTTCATCGGCGAATTCGCGCGTCCGGGGAAGAATTCGCTCGCTGTCGAGGTTACCAACCTTGCGGCGAACCGTATTCGCGACATGGACCGGCGCAACGTTGCATGGAAGAAGTTCCACGACGCGAATTTCGTGAACATCCGGTACAAACCGTTCGACGCTTCCGACTGGCCGCTCCTGGACTCGGGCCTGCTGGGTCCGGTACGGCTGCTGCCCGCCGCCGTTGCGCCCGATCCCGAGTAATCGGCGGTCCGTCGTTTCGGGAAGCGGGACATCGTGAGCGACGCAGCCCGTTCGCGGGGTTTTCGGACTTTTCCAGGTTCGAGCAACTTGTGTATAATTGAACGTGGCAGCCTTCGTAGTCCGCGAATCGGGTATGGGCGCGTCTGAGAGGGGGCGACGTCCCGGGCGGGAAGGCGTGGTTACGGCCCGGGATTCGAGCGGGCCGTTATGGTAGAGAGAGATGGCACACAAAGCGCGGACAGCGATAGTGACGATCCTGCTTGTGGCCGTGGCGGTCTTTTCCTGGGCGCAGCCGGCGGCGGCGGAATCGGTTGTCTTCGTCGGGCCGCATTGGACCGTCGAGCGGTTCGAGGTCGGCGCGCTGAAATTTCGCACGGGCACGCCGGGCCTGTACAAGGTGCTTACGACGCCGAACATCACGTTCGATATCGTCTACGAAGACAATGTAGGTCAAGGATTCTTCCACACTACGCTCGGCGCGCAGCGCCAGGCCCGACTCGAGGATGCGCTTCTCTACGTCAGCAATGTGGTCAACCTGACCGGCCAACTCGAGGTGCGCGTCGAGCCGTCGCTGAACGTGGCGAGCGGCACGCTCGCCTCGGCGGGGACGTTCTTCAGCGCGGCCCCCGGCTTCACGAACGGAACGGCCTTCACGCGCCTGTCGACGGGCACGAAACCGTTCGTGAGCTTCCCCGAAATCCGCATGGTCGCGAATTTCGGGTATAACTGGAACATCAGCACGGCGGCGCCGGCGTCGAATCAGTTTGATTTCCTGACCGTGCTGGTCCACGAATTGACCCACGGGCTCGGCTTTCTCAGTTTGTCGAACGACTCGGGCGCAAGCCTGGCCGCCTCCGGTGTCTACTCGAAGCTCGACAGCATGATAGTGCGACTGACCGGCATGAAAGTCATGTTTTCAGGCACGCCGCCCTCCTTCAAGGGGACGGCCTCCGACTTACGCAGCAACGATCTGGCGTTGAACGCCGTGAACGCGACCGCGTTGTACAACCAGGGTTTGTTGCCGGGCATCTATGCGCCGAATCCGTTCAGCCTGGGTAGCAGCCTGGCCCACTGGAATACGGGGAACATCGTCGGCGGCGCCATCATGGAGCACGCGTTTCCAACCGGATTGATGCGGCGGCAGTATGCGCCGGTGGACCTGGGCGCAATACGCGACCTCGGGTACACGAACGCTGTCCAGGCCGATCCGGCCGGCGAGGGCGAAGGCGAGGGCGAGGGTGAAGGTGAAGGCGAAGCGAGCACAACGGTGCGGGTGGAACTGCGCGATTCCGTATCCGCGCTCACAATCAAGAACGGCGTGGTCCGTCTGGACCCGACCAACGAGACATTTGCCAACAACGGGAACGGGAACTACACGCGAACGGTGACGCAGACGGGCACTTACAAGGTGGCCGCGACCGCCACGGGCTACAAGGCCGCGCAGTCCGGCAACTTCAGCGTCACCAACGTTACGACGCAGGTCACGATTCCGTTGCAGATGGAGCCGTTCCCGGCGGCGAAGATCGGCGTTACGCCCACACCCGCGGCCACGTATGACTTCGGCACGGCGACGGTCGGGGCGGTCATTGACGCGGATTTCGCCGTCGCGAACACGGGCGGCGGGCAGATCTCAGGCGTCGCCAGCGTCTCCGGAACCGGATTCCAGGTAGCAAGCAACCCGAGCTACGTGTTGGCGCAGGGCGGCCAGACGAAAGTGACGCTTCGCTTCGCGCCGCCGAATGAGGCCGGTTTTTCGGGCTCCGTTACCTTTACCGGCGGATCGGAGGGCCCGGTAACGTTCTCGTTGGCCGGCACGGGAAAGAGCGCGACACCGCCTCCGAGCAACGGCGGGGGCTGCGGCAGCATCGCCCCGGACCGCCGCGCGCCCGCGGACCGGCTGGCGGTGCTTTGCCTCATTTTCGGCCTGATGCTGTTGGCCGCGAGACGGAGGGAAGGGGCGCGACGGCCTTGGGGGCTCGGCGGAGACAGCGGCAGCGCGTGCCGGTAACGCGCAGTTTGTCGCTAAGTCACTACGGAAGGCGGCCATGACCCGCAACGAACGAGTGCGACGGGCGATCTTGTTTCAGCGCCCGGACCGCGTGCCCTTGTTCTTCTGGAACCGGGACCAGCGCGAGGGCGACGTCCTCATCCACAGCCTGACGTTGGACGCGGACGGCGCGAGTGAATGGGGTTACCGGATGCGCAGCCTCGGCAACGGGACGATGGGCCAGCCCGAGGCGGCGGTGATCCCGACGTGGGAGGCGCTCGATACTTTCAGGTTTCCGCGGATTGAGCCGGAGCGCCGCATGGCGGGCGCGGCGGACTTCGTGCGGGGAGGCGAAGGGTATTACCTGCTTGCGGGGTTGGGCATCACCGGCTTCAATCTCTACACGTTTCTGCGCGGATTCGGCGAGGCCATGCTCGATTTCATTGCCGAGCCGGAGCGGGCCATGGCGCTCATGGACCGCATCATGGACTTCGAGATGGGGCTGACGTCGCTGGCCGCCGAGGCCGGCTTCGACGGGGTCCATTTCGCGGACGACTGGGGCGGTCAGGAGAGTCTGCTTATCGCGCCCGCGCTCTGGCGCGAGTGGTTCAAGCCGCGTTACCGGCGGCAGTTCGAGCACGCGCACCGGCTCGGTCTGCACGTCTGGTTTCACAGTTGCGGCCACGTGGACGACATCCTCGACGACTTCCACGAGATCGGCGTCGATGTAATGAACGTGTCGCAGCCGAACGTGAACCCCATCGAAGCCATCGGCGCGCGGCTGCGCGGCGCGCAATGCTTTCTTGCGCCCATCAGTTACCAGACCGTCTCGATCTCGGGCACACGCGCCGAGATTCTCGCGGAGGCCCGCCGTCTCCACGACACGCTGGGCGCGGCTGACGGCGGCTTTATTGGTTACGTCGAGGAGTACGGGTGCATGGGCATGTCCGAGGAGAACTACCGGGCGTGCGCCGCCGCATTCCGCGCCTTGAACGGCCCCTCGCCCGTTCGCCGATAACCGCGCCGTCGGACCCGATCGCTATGCGTCTTGGGTCAGGCGGTTGATGATCGCGGTGGTGGAATGGCCCTCGACACCGGGGATGATCGCAATCTCGCCGCCGTAGCCCTCGACGAGGCGGCGCTCCTCCTGCACAATGGTGTCGAGCGTGTAGTCGCCGCCCTTGGCGTAGACGTCCGGCTTGAGCGCTTCGAGCAGCGGCATCGGCGTCTTGCCGTCGAAGATGACCACGAAGTCGACGCATTCGAGGGCGGACAACACGAGCGCCCGGTCCTGCTCGTTGATGACGGGCCGGCTCGGACCCTTGTTCTCGCGCACGGAAGCGTCGCTGTTGAGGCCGACGACGAGGACGTCGCCCTTCTGTTTCGCGTGCATGAGGTAGGTGATGTGGCCGACGTGGAGGAGGTCGAAGCAACCATTGGTCCAGACGATGCGCTTGCCCTTCCGGCGCAGTTCATCGAGGATCGGCGCGAGTTGCACCGCCGTCTTTACTTTCAACGAGCGCCGCTCACTGAACACGACCGATTCGAGTTCCGCCAGGGACACTGTTACCGCGCCCTCGCGGCCCACGGCGACGCCCGCCGCCGCGTTGCCCAGAAACGCGGCTTCGAGCAGGGCACCGCCGCTGCACATCGTCAGCGTGACCGCCGCCGCCACCGTGTCGCCCGCGCCGGTGACATCGACGACGGCGCACGGCAGCACGGGGACGTTCTCGACCGTGCCGTCCGCGCCGAAGACCATAATACCCTTCGGTCCGAGGGTGATTAGCACGTTTCGGGCGATTTCGAGGAGCTTCTTGCCCGCCGCGCACAGGGTGATGTCGTCCACAATGCTCACGCCCGAGGCCAGTGCGGCCTCCTTGTCGTTCGGCTTGATGACGTCGATGCCGCGGAACATGTCGGCGCGGGCACGCGAATCGGCGAGCGTGAAGAGGCCGTGATCCTTCGCGCAGTCGCGAATCGTGTCGAGCACGCGCTCGGTGATGGTCGAGGCCACCTGATCGCCGATCATGACGGCGTCTACCTTCGGGGCAAGGCCGCGGATGTTCTCGCAGACCTGATCCTCGACCGCGCCGGAGATCAGCGTCGGGCGCGGCGTGTCCATGCGCAGGATTTCCTGCATCGGGATGTTGTGGCCGCCCGCCCGCAGCTTGCCGTAGGTGCTCGTGGGGCGATGCGGGTCGATGACGATCCCCGAGGTATCCACCCGCCGCAGCGCGAACTCTCGGCGCACGATCTCGCCGTTCGTGTCGTCGCCGATGACGCCCACCATGTAGGTTGTCGCGCCGAGCGCGGCGGCGTTGCAGGCGGCGTTGCCCGCCGCGCCGGGGTTGTGGCGGCGCTCGCGCACCTCGAAGACCGGGATGGGCGCTTCGAGGCTCACCTCGGTCACCGCGCCCTCGACCATCTCGTCGAGGTAGATGTCGCCGACGACCAGAACGCGCACGTTCTGGAAATTCGCAAGCAATTCCCGATACCGCTGCATGTCCATCCTGTAGATTCCCCAGGTCCGTGAAGGCTCCAATGGCTCGATACGGCCCCATCTTATATGCGCCTGCGGCGACCGGTCAATTCTTCATTGCGCGGCTTTGTGCCCTCGGCGCGCCTGTGGTAAAGTCGCCCGGAAACGTTGAACGAGGCGGGAGAGCAGGCACATGGCGCGGTCCTTTGACGGCATGACGGCGTTTATCACCGGCGCGTCCTCGGGCATCGGCGCGGCGGTCGCCCGCGAACTGGCGCGGCAAGGGGCGCAAGTCGCGATCGCGGCGCGCCGCGCGGACCGGCTCGAAGCGGTGAAGGTCGCCATCGAGGCCGAAGGCGGCGTCGCGCTGGCCGTGGTGTGCGACGTGCGCGATCGCGCGAGCCTCGATGCCGCCGTTGCGCGGACCGTCGAGACCTTCGGCGGCATCGACGTGGCGCTGGCGAACGCAGGGTTCTACGTCGACGGCGTGGTGAACGCGCTCGCGACGGACGACTACCGGCGGCAGTTCGAGACGAACGTCTTCGGCGTGATCGACACGGTGTACGCCGTGCTGCCGCACCTCGAAGCGAGCAAAGGGCGGCTGGGGATCATCGGGAGCGTCATGGGCCGCATGGCCATGCCCGCGGCATCGGCCTATTGCGCGAGCAAATTCGCCGTGGTCGGGTTCACCGAGGCCGTCTACTACGACCTCGCGATCAAGGGCGTATCCGTGACGATCATCAATCCGGGGCTCGTCGCCAGCGAAATCCGCAGCGTCAATAACCAGGGCGTCTACACCGGCAAGCCGGACCCCGCGCCGGCCCGTTTCGTCATGCCCGCGGACAAGGCCGCGCGCCGGATCGCGCGCGCCTTATACCGCCGCCGGCCGGAACTGGTCCTGACGAACGCGGCCCGCCTGGCCCTGTTCATGAACCGCCATTTCCCCCGCACCCTGCGCTTCGCTGTGCGCATCGCGAGCCGCGGGCGCATCCGCCGCCGCGCCGAACGCGCCCGCCGCCGGGACGCGCCTGAACCACCTGCGCGCTAAAGGTCGAGCTGCACCCGGATCGCGCGCGCAACCGTCTCCATATCGGCCACGGACAGGTTGCCGGCCCGCCGTAATAGCCGCTCCTTCGTCACGGTCGTCAGTTGGTCCGCCATCGCTTTGGACTGTTTTCCCCGAAAGGTGACATAGGCCTCGCTCGGGTACAAACGTTCGACATTTGACGTGAGCGGCACCACTTGCACCCGATTTAGAAACGCATTAGACGCATCGTTGCTTACGATGACCGCGGGCCGCTCCTTGCGAATCTCTCCGCCACGCGCGCCTGCAAAGCCCACCCACCAGACCTCACCGCGTTTCATCCGCCGCGTCCCCATAGGTGCCTTCGGCCCATTCTCGCGCCTCGGCCTCGCGCGCCTCGTCCGCGGCCATCTCCCGGTAGGCAGCGTACATGTCCTGCCGCAGCACGTGTGGCCGCACCAGGTCCTCGATGAATCGACTGACCCGCCGTGGCCCGATGACCGTGCGCAAGCCCCGGTATACCTCCGCGTCTATCGTCAGCGTGAGTTTTTTCTGCATGATTTCACGCCTCCTAAGTCTTACACGTATAATACACGTATAAATGGCCGTCCGTCAACTACAACGGTGCGTTCTGCCGCGGTGCGACACACCGCATCTTCCGCCCTTGCGGGTGTTTCGACTGCGATCTCCCTTGCAGGCAGCATAACCGTGCGATGCAAGGACCGCCGGAAACACAACGTTTTTGTTGGAAACCGTCGGCACGCGACGTAAGCGCCTGCGCCGCGCGTCGGGCCGGTGGCGCGGCCGTATTCGTAACGGGTAGTATCGGAGGGATCGGAGTTTCCGGAGGGCGATCGAGAGGACGCGGAGCCGGGTTCGGGAGGACGCGGGATGAGCGATGACAAGGGGCCGCTGTTGCCGCACGGCGGTTACAAGAAGCTGCGCAGCTACAAGGTGGCGGCGGCGGTGTATGATGCGACGGTCGTCTTTTGCGATCGGTTCATTGACAAGCGGTCGCGCACGCATGATCAGATGGTGCAGGCGGCCCGGAGCGGCGTCCGCAATATCAGTGAAGGCAGCGGCGCGTCGGCAACCTCGCGCAAGTCCGAAATGAAGCTGACGAATACGGCGCGCGCGAGCCTGTCGAACGAATTGATCAAGGACTACGAGAGCTTCCTTGTCCAGCGCGGCTTGCGGGTGTGGCCGAAGGAGTCGCGGGAGGCGCGGGCGATGCGCGAGCGCCTGCAACAGGAGGGCGCGCCGGGGCGCGCGTGCGGGCCGGACGGCAAGGTGCGGCTGTCAGGCCTTGCGGGGTTGCCGGATTTCGTGGCGTAAGCGCCGCCCGAGGTGGCGGCCAATGCCATGCTCTGCGCGGTCCATCAGGCGGCCTATTTGTTGCGGCGGCAGATCGAGCGGCAGGCGCGCGACTTCCTCGCTCGGGGCGGGTTCACCGAGCGCCTGCATGCCACGCGCGTACAGGCGCGGGCGGCGGGCGGGCGGGCCGTGGCGCTGTACGGCGTGGGGCAAAGTTTCAATCTTGCGCTGACCTTGCTGGTGGCGTGGCTCGCGTTGAGCGGCGTACTGCTGCCGGCGCCTCCCGCGCTGACGGGACCCTGACGCGCGGCGTTGCCTTCGTTCTCGGGGAATTAGTATCGTGTCGCGGGTTCTCACGGGGCGATGAGAGGAGACGCAGGGATTGCGCGTAGCGGACGTCGCCCGCGGCATGGCGCGGGCGGGAAAGATACTTCTTCATCGGTTGCGGCGGAGCGGCGTCGTTTCCGCGCGCGCCTATGCCCGGTACGTTGTCGCGAATGCGTATCTGCGCGTGCGCAGTCGTCTGGCGCGGCGGCCGCGCGTCGCGTGCCCGTGTTGCGGCTGGCGCGGCTACGAGTTCCGCACCATCGACTGCGGTACCTTCACGGTGCCGGGGGCGGAATGTCCCCATTGCCGCGGCCATGAACGCCATCGCATGCTACACATTTATCTCACGCGGCACTGCCCCGTCTTCCGGCACATCACGGGCGCGGCGCTGCACTTCGCGCCGGAAGAGCATGTATCCGCGATCTTACGGGATCGTCCCGGGCTGCGCGCTATTCACACGGACTATGCAATTGAGATGATCCGCCACCACCGCGGCACGGCGTTTCAAAGCGACATGCAGCACCTCGCGCTGGCCGACGATTCCGTCAGCGTGATCTTCTGCCTGCACGTGCTCGAACACGTGCCGGACGACCGGCGCGGCCTCGCGGAGTTGCGCCGCGTGCTGCGGCCCGGCGGCGCCGCGTATATCATGGTGCCGTTCATGATGGGCTGGGAGAAGTCGGTCGAGTTCGGCGCGCCCGACCCGGAGATTTACGACCATTACCGCGGCTATTCTCCCCTCGACTTCGAGGAGCGGCTTGAAGTCTTTTCCTATGAACGAATCGATCCCAAAGACTTCCTCAGTCCCGAGGAAATCGACCGTTACCGCATCCCGCGGAGCCAGGTGATCTTCCGCTGCACAAAATGACCGGCCCTCGCCGTGCGCCGCGTAATCGTCAACTGGAAAGGACGCGACGGGTGCGGATAGACTGCCTACATCACGAAAGCAGCCGCTCGCGCGGCCAACGAGGGAGTCCACGACCATGAATCGTCGCACATTTGTCGGCGCGTGCGCCGCGGCCACATTCGGGGCCGGGTTCTTGAAGGGCGCGCCCATGCTCGCCGCCGCACCGGAGGATAAGCCTTTCTCGAATGCAAAACTCCGCATGTCCGCGCCCTTGGACTGGTTCCCGGGCGAGAAGCCGGAGGACCGGCTGGATCACGTGGCGGCGTGGGGGCTGCCCGCGTACGAGTGGCTCGGGCCTGACGGCGATTTCGACGCGATTCGCGCGCGGGCGGACGCGCTCGGCCTCGAATTGAGCTGTATCGGGGGCGCGGGCGCGATTGCACCGGGCGGCATGGTCAACCCGGACGACCACGAAAAGGTAGTCGCGCAGTTCAAGGAACGGGTCGCGCTGGCAAAGCGCCTGAACTGCAAGCGGCTCGTGGCGCTGAGCGGCAACGAGCGCGACGACATCCCGCGCGAGCAACAGACCGAACACGTGATCGCGTGTCTCAAGCGGCTTGTGCCCATCGCCGAGGACAACGACGTTACGCTGGTGCTCGAGGCATTAAACCCGCTTGTCGATCACGCCGGCTATTTTGTGTGCCGCACGGACCACGCCATACAGATCGTCGAGGCGGTGGACAGCCCCCGGCTGAAGATGCTCTTCGATATCTATCACCAGCAGATCACCGAGGGCAACGTCATCCGCAATTTTACCGGAAACATCAGGAACATCGGCCATTTCCACGTGGCGGACAATCCCGGCCGCAAGGAACCCGGCACCGGCGAACTGAATTACGTGAATATTTTCAAGGCGATTGCGCGGACCCGTTACAAGGGCTTCGTGGCCCTCGAATGCGGCCACTCGAGCGGCAACTATGAGGACACGCTGCGCGCCACGCTGGCGTGCCTCGAACAGGTGTGAGCACGCCGCCATGACTGGCGCGGGCCGAATACGCATGCGGGCGGCGCGGTGCGCGATTCGCGTCTTCCTGCTTATCGCCGTGGCGGCCCCGTCCCTTCCCGCGCAGGATGTGTCGGGGGTCGTTTCCAATCCGCCGTCAGACGCGCTGGCCGTCGCCGTCGAGAAGCTCACGCCGCCGCAGCGCATCGGCCAACTCATGATCGTAACCGCCGAGGGGCGCACGCGGCCCTCGACGAGCGACTTCGCCTACCTCGAACAATGCTCGCCGGGCGGCGTAATCATTCAACAGATCAACAGTCCCGGGGCGGCGGCGTCTTACACGGCGCGGCTGCGCGGACTCGAATTGCGCACGGGCTTGCCCCTCTGGATCGGCGGCAACCTGCACTGGCTGGCGCAGCGGGAACGCGGGGCCGTCAGTACTTTCATGCAGGTTCCCTCGATGCTCGCACTGGGCGCGGCGCGCGACATGGCCGCCGTGCGCGACGTGGCGGGGGTCATCGCGGAGCACATGCGCGGCATGGGCTTCGACCTGTACCTCGGGCCGTCGCTTGAACTCGCGCCGGAGTTGCCCGGCGCAACGGGGACCATCCACTGCTTCGGCGCGGATCCGGTGTTCGCCGGGGAGGCCGCCGCCGTGTTCACAGGCGCGGCGCGGGAGGCGGGTGTCCTGGCGATGCCGATGGGCTTCCCGGGCGGCGGCGCGAACCGCAAAGCGGGGTCGGCGGCGGTGCTGTTGACGCCCGAGGCGCTGCTGGGCGAGCAGGACCTGCTGCCCTATCGCCGCGCCGTCGAGAGCGGGGTATTGCTTATCCACGTGGGCGATACGCTCGTGCCGACCATTGACCCGCTGGGACGTCCCGCGTGCCTGTCGGAACAGGTGATTCGCGGACTGATCCGCGAGCGGCTCGGGTTCCAGGGCGTGATCGTGGCAGGGCCGATGGACAGCCGTCAGGTGACGCAGGTGGCGGACGCCGCCGAGGCGGCCGTGCTCGGGTTTGAGGCGGGGGCGGACATGCTGTATTTCGAGCAGTCCGGCCCGATGATGCTCAAGGCCGTGCGGCGCATCGGCGACGCGCTGCAATCGGGCCGCTTGTCGCAGGAGGCGCTGGACGGATCGCTTCGGCGCGTGATCGAGGCGAAGCGCGCGCATCGGCAGCCGACGGTCGCGCCGATCAAGGAGCGCGACGCGGAGAAGGTCGCCTCGCGGCGCGATTTCGTGGAACTGTGTTACGCGGCGGAGCGCAAGAGCGTGACCCTCGTGAAGAACGAGGGGGGCGTGTTGCCGCTGAACAAGAAGACTTCGGGGCCGCTGCTGGTGACCGGGGTGGCGGGCGTAGACGAGTTGTACGAACTGCTCAAGAAGCAGATGAAGCCGCTGGCGCAGCAGCGGATCGCCACGGCGCTGCACCTCGGCGAGGTGCAGGACTTCGAGATCAAGCGGATTACGGACCGCAATCGGGGGGTGCGCACCATCGTATGCCTGTTATCGAGCAGCCTGCTTACCGAGGGCCAGGCGAAACTGGTGAGCGAACTGCGCGCCACCGGCGGGCGCGTCGTGGTCGTGCTGATCGGCTATCCGCACGGACTGCCTCGCTTTGCCCAGGCCGACGCCGTGCTGATCGCGTACTGCGACCCCCAGCATTGCGACCAAAGCATCCGCGCCGTTGCCGATGTCCTTTTTGGCGATGCGCCGCTGGGCGCTTCGGTCCCACCTGAGCCGGTGCGGCTGCGCGCGGGCGCGGCAAGCGCCTTCGACGCGGGGGCGGTCTTGCGCTGCCCGTCGGGGCGGCTGCCTGTGGCGGTCTCGGAGGCGTTCCCCCTCGGCGCCGGGGTTTCGTTCGACGCGGCGGCGGTCCTGAGCAAGGCGGAGTGGGACTTCGGAAACGGCAAGCGTGTCAAGGGCAACGCCGTATCGTTCGCCTATGACGCGCCTGGCCGGTACACCGCCACGCTGACCGCCACCGGCGCGCGGAAAGAGTCCGTGACGGCCTCGTTCGTCGTCGAGGTCGAATAGGCGTATAATCGTGATCGAAGCGGTGGCGGCAGCCAACCGGGTCGCAAGAGACACAACGGCGGGCAATGGAAGGAAATCGCACGATGGAACAGGGAACCAGTCGCAGAGGGTTCATGAAGCAGACGTTGGGCTTGTCGGCTGTGGCCGCGCTGGGCGCTCGCGTCGCTGCCACGCAGGAGGGCGTCGTGACGGAGTCGGCGGCGGCGATGCCGCGAGGGAACATTGCGGGGATGTCCGTAAGCCGCCTGTTGCTGGGCGGGAACCTGCTTACCCATTTCACGCACAGCCGCGACCTTATGTATGTGTACGACCTCGCGGCGCACTACAACACGCATGAGAAGATACTCGATACGCTCGATCTCGCCGTGCGGAACGGCGTCAATACGACGGTCATCCACACCGTGCCGTCGGTCGATCGCATTGTGCGGCATCACCGCGAGCGCGGCGGCGGGATGCAATGGATCATCTGCCCGACCGCCGCGCCGGACGCGCAGTGGGACGCCTACGTGCAGCAGGTCGAGGGCTTGGTCGAGAACGGCATCGAGGCGATCTACGTCTGGGGCGTCAGCGCCGACCGTTTGGTGAAGGAGGAGAAGTACGACGCGATCGTGAAGGCCGTCGAGCTGGTGAAGGGGCACGGCCTGCCGTCGGGCGTGGGCGGGCACGACCTGCGCGTGATCAAGGAATGCGAGGCGCGCGGCGTCCCGGCGGATTTCTATATCAAGACGTATCACCATCATCATTATCCGACCGCGCCGCGGCCCGAGGAACTTACGGATCCGATTCGCGAGATTCCCGGCTATTGGTGTCGCGACCCGGAAGACACCATCGAGGCGATGAAGGGCGTCGAGAAGCCGTGGATCGCCTTCAAGGTGATGGCGGCGGGCGCGATTCCGCCGAAGGAGGCGTTCGCACACGCTTTCGAGAACGGCGCGGACCACGTGCTCGCGGGCATGTTCGATTTCGAGATCGAGGAGGACGCGGCGCTGATTCGCGAGGCGCTGTTGGGGGTGCAACGGACGCGCCCGTGGCGAAGCTGAGCCTCGACATGCGTTCACGGCTTGGGCGGTCTTCCGGCGTCGCGGTCACGATTATCGCGTGCGTCTCGGTTTGCGCGGCGGAACCGCCGCGCCATCCCTTCTTCGCTTTCTGCATGGATACCCACGACAGCGCGCAACGAACGCTCGAACAGCAGGCGGCTTTGCTCAAAGAACTGGGCTTCGACGGCGCGGGACATCTCTGGCTCGACCATCTCGATGAACGCCTCGCGACGCTTGACGCGGCGGGGTTGAAACTCTTTCAGGTGTACCTGCGCGTCGATATCGGCGCACAGGACACGCCTTACGACGCGCGGCTCGATAGCTCGCTGCCGATCCTCGCCGGACGCGACGTTATGCTGGCGTTGCTCATGACCGGCGCGCCGCCGTCGGACCCGGCGGGCGACGAACGCGGCGTCGCGCTTATCCGCGAGATTGCGGACAAGGCCCGGCCCTTCGGCGTGCGCGTCGTGCTGTACCCCCACGCGAACGACTGGCTCGAACGGGTCGAGGACTGCGTCCGCCTCGCGCGCAAAGCCGAGCGGCCGAACGTGGGCGTCATGTTCAACCTCTGCCACTGGCTCAAGGTGGACGACGAGGAGAATCTGGAGCGCGTCGCGTCCGAGGCCGCGCCGTTTCTCTACGCCGTGAGCATCCACGGCGCGGACCGCGCCTCCGAGATTCACGCGGGAACCGGCAACTGGATTCAGCCGCTCGACAGCGGCTCGTTCGACGTGCGGCGGTTCCTGTCGGTGCTCGAGAAGCACGGGTTTGACGGCCCGGTGGGGTTGCAGTGTTACGGCATTC
Organism: Candidatus Hydrogenedentota bacterium; assembly: GCA_029556545.1. GTDB lineage: Bacteria > Hydrogenedentota > Hydrogenedentia > Hydrogenedentales > JAGMZX01 > JAGMZX01. Next base: position 23,386 of record JAKQEQ010000029.1, on the reverse strand, counting down.
CGGGCGATGCGCGCGAACACCTTACGCGTTCGATGGGCGCGTGGCGCGCCTTTTCTCGCCAAGAAGGTGCGTTAAGCGCAACGTAATGCGATGAATTTCCTGGTAACGCCAGTCTATCCGGCAGGACCGGGCGATTGAATCGAGAGCGGAGGAACTTCCCATGAGTTTCATTGAGGCCCTTCGGCATCCCCCGTTGCTCCATGCAATGGCGGTGCATTTCCCCATCGTCCTCGCCGTCGCGGGCGCGGCATTGTCGCTGTGCGCGGCGGTTTTCGCGAAGCGGAAGTCCCTGTTATGGTTGACCGCAATCGCCTACGCGGCGTTGGTCGCGGTTGCTTTGATTACTGTCTGGACGGGCGAACGCGCCATGAGCGCCGCCCCGGAGACCTTGCCGGAGGAGGTGTGGGCGCATATCGAGGCGCATGAATCGGCCGCAGGAACGGTTTGGATCGCCGCGGCCGTTGCGGCGGTGTTTGCCCTGTTGGCGTTTATCCCACACGCGCGAACCGGCCTGATCATGCGCCTGATCACGTGCGTAGCCGGTCTGGCCACGGTGGGACTGGTCGGCATGACCGCCCATCGCGGCGCCATGCTGGTTTATGAACACGGCGTAGGTACGGCGTTGGTGGTGACCCAAGCCGCGGCGGAGGGCCAGACCGCGCCTCCGGCGAACGCCTCCGATGCGCCGGCGGCGGAAACCGCGGCCGTGCTCTCGCAAGTCGTCTTCCAGGAGCGGGTGTGGCCCATCATCGAGGCGCGGTGCCTGGATTGTCACGCGGGCGAGAAGGCGAAATCGCGGCTGGACCTCTCGACCCTCGAGGGCCTGCTGCGCGGCGGCAATAAGGGCGGCCCCACGGTTGTCCTCGGAGACCCGGACAGTAGCGTGCTTATCCAGTACCTTGAAGGGACGCGGCAGCCGCGGATGCCGTATCGCGACGACCCGCTGAGCGAAGAAGACCTCGCCGTATTCCGAGACTGGATCGCCGCCGCGGACTCCGCAAGCCGGTAGGCGGGCGGAAGAGCCGGGGCCGGTCACGCGCGCGTGCCGTCTTCTTGTTTGGGTCCTATGGGTCACATGGGTCCGGTAGGGCATTGGGGCTTCTTCGCCCCTTGGGCCGTTTTCGTCCTCTGGGTCCTTTTGGTCCCCTCCCCAAAGCCGTCGCGCCGCCGATGGAGGAGTTCGGCGGCGCGACCAGACAGGGGAGCGGGAAATTGGATCAGGCCTGGGCCATGCGGTACTCGGAGGTTGTCGCGTCTTCCGGGTAAGCCTCGAGGCCCATTTCGCTCTGGTCGAGACCCATGTATTCCTCCTCGGGCGTGACGCGCATCCCGACGCTCGCCTTCACGGCGCCCCAGAAGATGACCGACGCAATCACCGTGAATGCGCCGACCGCCGCCACGCCGATGGCCTGCACGATCAGTTGCGTCGCGCCGCCGCCGTAAAACAGCCCGACTTCGGTATTGAAGAGACCGACGGCCAGCGTGCCCCAGACGCCGTTCACGAGGTGCACGGACGTGGCCCCGACGGGGTCGTCCACGTGCAGTTTGTCGAAGGTGAGCACGGACTCGACGACAAGCACGCCCGCGATCAGTCCGATAACGAGGCTGCCGAAGATGCTGACGCCGTCGCAGGGGGCCGTGATCGCCACCAGTCCCGCCAGCGATCCGTTGATGATCATGCTGAGGTCCGGCGTGCCCAGGCGCGCCCAGGCGTAGAACGCCGCCGCCGCGGCCCCGGCGGACGCCGCCATCGCCGTGGTCGTCGCGATATGCGCGATGGCGCCGCCGTCGGCGGCCATCGTGCTGCCGGGGTTGAATCCGAACCAGCCGAGCCAGAGGATTAGCCCGCCCAGCGTGGCTGAGGTGATGTTGTGGCCAGGGATCGCGTTGATGCCGCCGTCCGGGCGGTACTTGCCGAGGCGCGGCCCGAGAAACAGGACGCCGACCAGGGCGGCCCAGCCGCCGACGCTGTGGACGACCGTCGAGCCCGCGAAGTCCATGAAATTGGTGCCCAGGATGTCGCCCAGCCAGCCACCGCCCCAAATCCAGTGGCCGGTAATCGGGTACATGACCGCAACCAGGATGGCCGCGAAAATAAGATATGCCTGAAATTTGATCCGCTCGGCTACCGCGCCCGAGACAATCGTTGCCGCGGTGCAGGCGAACACGAGCTGGAAGAAAAACTTGGCCTCGAGCGGCACGCCCGCCCAACTTATCGACGAGTAGACGCCGATGTACAAGTCGTCCATGAGCGGGCTGAAGTCGACGCCGTTCAGGAAGAAGCCGCGCAGGCCGACCACCAGGTTGCCGTCGCCGAACATCAGGGCGAAGCCGCTGATCCAGAACGTGATCGCGGAGATTGCGAACACGATGAAGTTCTTCGCCAGGATGTTCACGCAGTTCTTCGCGCGCGCGAAGCCCGACTCGACCAGGGCAAACCCGGCATTCATCCAGAAGACCAGAAAGCCCGCAATCATGACCCAGATCGTGTCGAGCGCGAACTGCGGCGCGCCCATCGCGTCGTCGGCCAGATTGCCCACGACCAGGGCCGCCTGTTCACTCGCGGAAAGCCGCGCGGCCAAGGCCGCCGCCGCCGCCTCTTCACCCACGGAGGCGATAATCTCCTCCGCCTTCGCCTTTGCCGCCTCGACCAGCGCGGCCACGTCCGCGCCCGCGACCAAGCCCTCCTTTAGCGCCGCGACGGCGTCTTCCGGTGTCGGCAGGGCCGCGCCGTCCAGGGTCCACGCGAACAGCAACGTGGCGAGCAACAGCCCGACCCGAATCCCATCGTTGCGCGTTGTAGAAAGCAACTTTTTCATGCCCAGCGTCCTCCTCTTTCAGGATTGTCCAAAAACGATCGGTTCTTGACTTGATTCGGTATGGTGGATGCGCGCCGACGCTCAACTGATAACCGCGTCGCCCGTCTCGCCCGTGCGAATGCGAATGGCCTCCTCGACCGGCAGCACGAAAATCTTGCCGTCGCCGATGCGCCCGGTGGAGGCCGCCTTCGCAATGGCGTCGAGCGTCCCCTTGAGCTTGTCGTCTGATACGACAATGTCCAGCCTGATCTTGGGCAGAAACTCGACGATGTATTCGGCGCCGCGATACAATTCCTTGTGTCCCTTTTGTCGCCCGAATCCCTTGACTTCGGTGACGGTAAGCCCCTGCACCCCGATGCGGGCCAGGCTTTCCTTGACCTCTTCGAGCTTGAAAGGCTTTATGATGGCTTCAATTTTTTTCACGGCGACTCTCTCAGCCTCCTTGTTGTGTGACGTAGCGACACGGCGCCACGCCTGCGGCGCCTCGACGTTACCGCGCAAGTTCCGCGCAGGGATACTGGCGCGTGGAGGAGCAACATACGTGCCAATATGTGTTCGCCCACTTGAAAAATTGCCGCCCAAGATTCGATGAATAGTCGATAAAAACCGCATTCGCAAGCATTTAGAGTGGAAGGCCTGTGTTGCCACGGATTGCGGCGCCGGCTGGGATTCGGGTCCTGCCCCACTATCTATCCGGCGGGAAACCTACGGCGAGGTAGGGATATCGCAGTGTTTGAACACGAATGTGGGAACCGCCTCGGTCACGGACAACGCAAAGGTGCTATGCGACGCCGTCGAGCGCGTGGCGTACCGTCCGGGCGAGCTTGTCCTTGTCGATCGGCTTCATCATCAGATCGGTGGCCCCCAATTCCCGCACCAGTTCCTGCGACAGGCTGTCTGTGAAGCCGGTCATGATAACGACGGGCAGGTCGGGCCGTACGGTGTGTATTCTGACGGCCAGTTGCAGCCCATCCATATGTGGCATCGTATTGTCGAGGAGGATCAAATCAAAGACCTCGGGAGCCGCAAGAAAACGCTCGAGCGCCCGCGGGCTGTGGGTCTCGACCTCGACGCGATAGTGCAGCGACCGAAGCACCTCGGCGGCAACCTCGGCGAGCCGCTGGTCATCGTCCACCACGAGAACGCTTTCGTACTGCCCTTCGGGCGGGGCGGTTCGCTCCCCGCGCTTCGAGAATTCGCCTTCGACGCGCGGCAAGTAAACGGAGAACTCGGCGCCCATGCCGGGCGCCGTCTGCACGGTGATGGCGCCCCTGCAGTTCATGACGATGCCGTGAACGGTGGGCAGGCCAAGACCGGTACCCTCTCCGGGTTGCTTGGTGGTGTAGAAGGGCTCAAAAATGTGCTGGACGGCGTCGGTATCCATGCCGTGACCCGTGTCGTGGACACGCAGGCGGACGTAGTCGCCGAGATCCAGTACACCCACGTCGCCTACGAAAGGCGTCTCGATTCGTGGGGCATCGACGGTGACTTCGATCAGGCCGCCTTCCTGGCGCATGGCGTGATAGGCGTTCGTGCAGAGATTCATGACGATCTGGTGGAGCTGGGTCGGCTCGGCAAGGACCCAGGCGTCTTCGCACTCAATGTGCTGGCGAATGCGGATGTTGGGCGGGAGCGAGAGCCGGAGAAAACGCAGCGTTTCCCCGATCATCGGGGCGACGGCCACCGGGCGCAGGTACGGTTCATCTCGGCGGCTGAAGGTCAATATATGCGCCACCAGGTCCGATGCGCGGCGCGCGGCGCGCTCGATGCCCACGAGGTGAGCCCGCGAGACGTCCTCTTTCGGCGCCTGTTCGAGACCCAATTCGCAGTGGCAGAGAATTAATGACAGGACGTTGTTCATGTCGTGCGCGATGCCCCCGGCGAGCGTGCCGATGGCCTCCATCTTCTGCGCCTGCCGAAATTGCCGTTCGAGCGTGACCTCTTTCGTGACGTCGCGCTGGAGGGAGACGTAATGGCTCGTCTCGCCGGCTTCGTTCCGAACGGGCGAAATGGTCACATCCTCCTCGTAAAGTTCGCCGTTCTTCCGTTTGTTCGTTACGCGGCCCTGCCACACCTTGCCGGCATCCAGGTCCCGCCACATAGCCTCGTAGAAAGCTTCGTCGTGTGTGCCGCTACTCAACAACATCGGCGTTCGTCCGATCGCCTCTTCGCGCGTGTATCCGGAGATGCGCATGAACGCGGGATTAACGTATTCGATCTTGCCGGAAACGTCCGTAATGATGACCGCTTCGGCGGCCTGCTCGATGCCCGCGGCCAGGAGCACACGCTCGAGTTCGGCGCGTTTGCGGTCCGTGATGTCCACCACCCCCGCTATGGCCCCGTTGTATCGTCCGTCCGCGTCGAGAATCGGCGCGGTGTCGATCATGGCAACCATGCGTGATCCGTCGCTTCTCACGAATTCGAAATCGTGTTGCTCCCGGATACCCTCCCTCCGCCGCGCCAAGTACTGTTTGGCCCGCGCGATCCCCGAAGCGTCCAGGAAATCAAAGAGGCGCCTGCCCATCATCGCGGCCACCGTGTAGCCCAACATCTCGGCCATACGGGCGTTCACGAATGTCGTCTTTTCGTCCTTGTCGATGGTCCAGATTCCCTCACTCAGCATTTCGACGAGGAACCGGTACCTCTCCTCACCCGCGCGCAGCTCATGCTCGATGCGAACGCGCTCGTTTACCTCGTGCGACAGCCGGCGTCTCTCCTGCTCCGCCCGCTGCCGCTCGACGACGAGTTGAACGATGCCGAGCAGCAAACCCGCCGCGAGGGCGACGCCGCCGCAACCGCGGAGCAAGTGCGCGACGGCGACGTAGAGGGCATGGACGGTCGCGGAGTTTAGGGGCGAGACAAGAGGAGGGTAACTTGCGATGATCAGCAGGCCGTTGCCCACGGCGAACAGGACCAGGCCAAGGAGCATCGGTCGTATGACCGTGGAAAAACCCCGGACTTGTCGGGCGAAGAACACCGTGATGCTTGCCAGGATAACGAGGGAGACCGCCTCCATGGCCGAGAGCACATGCTGGTAATAGAGCCCGAACGCCAAAGGCAATACGTCGGACACGATGACGAATAGGGCGAACCACGCCCCCGCAAGCATAATTATGCGGCGCGACGTGACAAGCCGCTTCACGAAAGCATCGTCGAAACCGGCTGCTTGCGCCTCCGTTCTTGGCGCGCCCGGCGCCGGACCCGCCGTGTCATCCCGTAACGCTGACGGCATATGTCGCCCCTCTGACCCGTTGGTCCCGTCCACTGTCTCCCGACGCTGTGCGGAATCCGCGCCGGCAAAACACCAACCTAACGCCCCAACGCAAGAGACACTCGGCTGCGTCGCGCGCCCCCACGTCTCCATCCCGGGACCCCCCCCGTCTCATGGGTTTGTAGAGACAAGGGGAAGCCTATATGATGGTTGCACGAACGTTCAACAGAAGGCCGAAAGAATGGTCATCATTTCGACGAGCATTGGCAGGAATTGAGTCCGCGCTCCAGAAAGGGTGGAGTGAATCATCATGATAACCACAGAGCAGATTGCGCAGATGTCTCGAGAAGAGAAGCTTCAGGCCATGGAGGCGCTATGGGCCGACCTTTCAAGAAACGCCGCGGAGGTGGAATCGCCTCCATGGCATGAGGAAGCTCTCAAGGAGACGGCAGCCAGGGTCGCTGACGGCAAGGCGCTTATTGCCGAATGGGAAGAGGCCAAGCGGGAACTCAGGAACCGGTTCGAATGAGGATCAACATCCTCTCCGCCGCAGTGGACAGGACCCAGGAGGTCTGAGGCTGCCCGGTGGCGTGAGGAACTAGAAGGGCCGCCCCGCGAGTAGTGGTCCATCCGTCTTGGCGTCCGCCTCGGCGCTCAGGTCGTGTCTCCGTATTGACCTATCCTCTTGGCGAACAGCACCGCGCATAGGCTGGATACAACGGAAATGTAACAAGAACAGCTTGACAAGCGGTTCAGCGTCGCCTACATTGGAGTAACGATGCTGTGGACGCCGTCGGCGGCTTCAACAATGAATGGGACATCCCGGTTCGGCGGTTTTCCCGCAGATTTTCCCAATGGGTAAGACTACGGGGTGATATAGTGTCCGATCGGTTCGCGAAGTCAAGTCTGCCGGCAATAAGGCGGAGATCGTCGTGCGTTTGCGGCATGTGGCCGGCAACTTCTGGCTTCTCGATGACTATACGGCGATATTGATTGAACGGCAGAGCGGAGGGTCACACTATGCGACGGGGAAGAATGCTGACAGCGGTCCTCTCGGGGCTTGTGGTCGTTGTTGGAACGGCGGGCGGGGCGGACGTGGCCCTCGCGCAGACCTACACGCTTACCATCAACGTGACCGGCACGGGTTCCACGTTTCCGTCCGAGGGCGCGTATCCGTATGACGCGGGGGAAGCGGTCTGGATCAGCGCCAATACGGTCCCGGACAGCGGCTACGCCTTTTCGCATTGGGAGGGGAATGCATCCGGTCTGAGCCCGAACATGCAGATCATCATGGACGCGGACAAGACGGTAACGGCGGTGTTTGTGACGCCGGGCGACCATACGCTCACGATGGTCCAGGCGGGGGCGGGCAGCGGCTGGCTCCAACCCCTGCCGGGCGCACACGCGGTCCTGACGGGCCGGACCGTGAACTTGAGTGCGAATCCGGACCCAGGCAGCTACTGGGGCGGCTGGTCGGGCGACGTCTCCGGCTACAGTCTGTTCATGGAGTTGACGATGGACGGGGATAAGACCGTCACCGGCACCTTCGCGGACAGCGGCTACACGCTTACCGTAGCCGTGAGCGGCAACGGCGTGCTCAATTTCAATCCGGGTGCGTACCAATTCGCGGCGGGAGCGGTGATCGCGTTAAGCGCCATGGGTTTTGAGGGGTGGACGTTCGATCATTGGGAAGGCGACCTGCCGGACGGCGTCGAGGCGACCGATAACCCCATTGACGTCACGCTGGACCAGGACCGCGCCATTACCGGAGTCTTTGTCCCGCCGCCGCCGAGAACGCTGACCATTATGATCGAGGGTGTCGGCGAGACCAATCCCGCAGGCAGCGCGGCCCCCGGCACGGAGTATGCCTACACGGAAGGCGACACGGCGACGGTCGAGGCGTCTTATGGCGTAGACGGCTGGGCGTTCAGTCACTGGAGCGGGGATATCTGGCCGAACAGTCCGGTCAGTTACCGCCTGAGTCTGTCGATGGACATGGATCGGGTGATCACGGCCCATTACATTGACGCGAACTGGGAACTTACTTTGGGTTTCACGGGTAACGGAGCGACGCGCCCCGAGCCAGGTGTGTACGGCTTTGTGGATTACGGGGAGGCCGAGTTCGGCGCGGAGTTGCTGGACGGCGGCGATGCGTTTGATCGGTGGCTGGGCGACCTGCCCGGCGAGGAAGACCCGGAGGAAACACATCATCGGGTGTACATGACCATGGACCGTGTGCTTACCGCGCAGTTCGTTCCCGGGGATTGGAGCTTCACCGTCAATCCGATTACGGGCGGCGGTTCGTCGTGGCTGGACCCAACTCCCGGCGTCTATGCGTACCTCGACGGGCGGGTCGCCCGCGCGGAACTCCGCCTCGATTCCGGCATGTTCTGGGGCGGCTGGTCCGGCGATGTGGCTTCCTATGACTTTGTGTTTTCTGTCCCGATGGACGCGAATAAGACAGTGACGCCGACGGTAACGACGACAGGCTTCTACCTGAGCACCGCTGTAGACGGGGCAGGCTCCACGTCACCGAGCGGAACCACAGGGTACACGACAGGCGCGACGCCCACGTTACGGGCCATTCAAGACAGTAGCGGCATTTTCAGTCATTGGTCCGGGGACGTGCCCGAGGGCGCGAACATCTACAATCGTGAACTCCCGCTGGTAATGGACCAGGCTCGCGACATCACGGCGCACTTCGTCCCGGCGGACTGGTATCTCTACATTCAAGCGATTGGCGGCGGGACCACCGATCCCTTGCCCGATGTTTATTGGTTTCTGGACGGCGAACCGTTCAGCATCACGGCGATCCCGGCGGCCGAGCGCGTGTTCTGGCGTTGGTACGGCGACCTGCCCGAGGGCTTCGACGCGACTTCGCCGACCGTATCGGGATTCATGACTCAGAATCGAGAGATCATTGCCCAGTTCGTTCCCGAAGCGGTACCGGTGCCGGACCTGTTCGAGCTAACGCCAATTCAGGCGGAAAACGCGCTGCTCGCGGCAGGGCTGGCGGTGGGCGCAGTAACCTACGACTACAGCTATACCGTGGACGAGAACCGTGTGATGGGCCAGAATCCAGCGGCCGGAGAACCTGTGCCGTACGCGACGCCCGTGGACATCGTAATCTCGGTGGGTCCTTGCTATGCGACGGTGCCAAACTTGGTCGGCTTGACGCTCGCGGAAGCGGAAGCGGTCTTGGCGTCGCTGCATCTTGTTCTGGGCACGGTAACGGAAGTGACGAATGAAACCGTACCGGAAGGTGAAATCATCAGCCAGCTACCCTTTCCCGAGCAGTTGATCCTATGCAGTGTGCCGATGGACGTGGTCGTGTCGCTAGGGCCGTGCCAGGTGACGGTGCCGGACCTCACGGGGCTCACGCTCGAGGCGGCGGAGACCGCGATCGCGGAGGTCAACCTCGTATTAGGCACGGTGACGGAGGAAGCAAGCGTGACGGTTCCCGCCGGGGAGGTTATCAGCCAGATGCCGCTTCCAGGGGAGTTGGCAGCGTGTGGCAGCGCGGTGGACCTCGTGGTATCCAGCGGTCCGGGTGCGGAAGGGGAAGGCGAGGGTGAGGGTGAGGGTGAGGGTGAGGGTGAGGGTGAGGGCGAGGGCGAAGGCGAGGGCGAAGGCGAAGGTGAAGGTGAAGGCGAAGGTGAAGGTGAAGGTGAAGGTGATCCGTGTTACAGCGAGTATTACACAGCGGACCTGTCGCGGGATTACCGGATTGAGATGTCTGAATTGTTGCGCGTGATCCAGTTTTACAACTCGCGCGGATTCCACTGTGCGGACGACCCGGCGACAACGGAAGACGGCTACGTGCCGGGGGCCGGCACGAATCATGATTGCTGTCCTCACGCCGCGGATTTCGGCGATGGTCGCGTGGATTGGATGGTCCACCTGACCGGGCTGTTGCGAACAATCCAGTTCTACCAATACAACGGTTACCATTTCTGCCCGGAGGAAGGTACGGAAGACGGCTTCTGCCCGGGGCAAGCGTAGTTGACGGCGTTCCTCGAACACGTGGGACGGGCGTGGCGGCGCCATTGCCGGGCAGAGAGTCCGATGTCTCATCCGTCGCGGCCCGGCGAGATCAGACGTGCTATCGTTTCGACCGGCGTTGCGATTTCATCACTTCGTAGGCCGCCAGCGCGTCCGCTCGTGCTTCGCTATGGTCAACCATGCGGCGGGGATAGTCTCGACCCAGGATGATGCCCGCAGCGTGCAGCTCCGCGGGCGCCGCGGTCCACGGCGCGTGCAGCCGGGCATCTGGCAATCGGGCAAGCTCCGGCGCCCAGGCGCAAATATATGCGCCGTCGCTATCAAACTTGCGTGACTGCAATTCCGGGTTAAAGACTCGGAAATACGGCGCGGCGTCCGCGCCGCAGCCCGCGACCCACTGCCAACCGAGGGTGTTGTTCGCCAGGTCCGCGTCAACAAGTGTGTCCCAGAACCCGCGCGCGCCTTGTTGCCATGGTAGCAATAGGTCTTTCACGAGAAACGAGGCTGCGATCATCCGCGCCCGGTTGTGCATCCAGCCGATGGTCCATAGTTCGCGCATCGCGGCGTCCACGATGGGGTAGCCGGTCTTGCCTTTGCTCCAGAGCCAGAACGCCTTCGCGTCGGATCGCCATGGGAACTCCCGAAACGCGGGGTTAAGCGGCGCGTCGGTCGTGTGGGGAAAGTGAAAAAGCAGATGATGCGCGAACTCCCGCCAGTAGAGTTGCCGCAGGAAGGCCTCCGTGCCGCGCACGACGCCAGACCAGGTCTTCGCGGCGGCCTGTTCCTGGAGGGCGTGATATACCGCATGCGGGCTGATCTCGCCGAAGTGCAGGTGGGGCGAAACGCGCGATGTGCCCCTTACGCCGGGCCGGTCTCGCGCCTCGGTGTACCCCGCCGCCTCATCGAAGAACATGCGCACCTGCGCATGGGCCCCCGACTCCCCGGGCGTCCATGCCGCCCGCAGCCCCGCGGCCCAGTCCACTTCAGGAAGCAACGCAAGCTGGTCGAGCCGCACCCCGGGAGGCCAACGGCGCGGCGCCGGCAATCGACTCGGTGCATCGACAGGCGCATGCGGTTCCAGCGTTGCGGCGGCCTTCCAGAAAGGGGTGAACACCTGGAACGGGCGGCCCGCGCGCGTCGCCAAGTCGCCGGGTTCGACCAGGAGTGCGCTGTTAAACGTGCGCACCTCGATCCCTGCTTGTCGCAGCGCTCCCTCGACGGCAGCATCCCGCTCGCGCGCGGCCGGCTCATAGCGCCGATTCCAATACACCGCCATTGCGCCCGTCTCTCGGATAAGCTCGCGCAATGTCTGTAACGAGGGTCCGTTACGAAGGATGAGCCGCGAGCCGCGAGCCCGCAGGTTCTCATCGAGCCCGCGCAACGAATGATGCAGCCACCACCGACTGGCCGCGCCCGGCGGCCATCCGCCGTCTTCATCGGGCGCCCAAACGAAAACAGGCACTATAGTGCCGCCCCGCGCCGTAGCGGCAGCGAGCGCCGGATTGTCCGCAAGGCGCAGGTCCAGCCGGAACCAGACGACAACCGCGCCCTCCAGGGCCCCGTCGGCGTTTGACGATGATTGCACCCTTATTCCGCGCGAACGCATCGTGAGCGGTTCCCGTTGAGTGAGTCCACCGTTTGGACCATGATCAAATAGGGATCCACGAGAAACAAGAAGGACCTACGGGATATCCGTAAGTCCTTTGTCGTCAATGGTGGAGCTGAGGGGGATCGAACCCCTGGCCTCATGACTGCCAGTCATGCGCTCTCCCAACTGAGCTACAGCCCCGAAGAACCTATAACCCCTTCAATTTCAGGTGTTTACACAGACAGGCTTATGAGGGATGTTCAATTCGCCGTCATGGACTGCGACTTTCCCGTAACAGTCATGGAATGAGGATATCACAGCGATGATTGCGAAATCAAAAGGAGGGTGGTGTTGTGTATCGTGTTGACCAACTTGCGTTGTCTGTCGCGGTGAAGCGGGCACAGCCTGTTCCAATAGAAACCCTTGGGCAAGCGTGGCATGATGTCCGGTCGAGTGGCAGATTGTGAGGCGGGCGTGTTGGCGCGGGGTGACGGAGGCTTTGCATTGCGTGCCATCAGTCGTCGTCGCGCAGCCGCCGGTCGACCTTTTTTCGGGCCACGCGGCGTTTTTCGTCGAGTCGCCGCTCGCGCGCCGCGCCTGTAGGCCGGGTAGGCACGCGCCGCTTCGGCTTGCGCCGCACCGCCGCCAACCGCCGTTCGAGTTCCATCAGCGCGAGACGCTTGTTCTGGTGCTGTGAACGCCCTCTTTGCGCCACCACGACGATTCCCGTGGGAAGGTGGCGCGCGCGCACGGCGGAATCCGTCACGTTCTTCTTCTGGCCGCCTGGTCCCCGGCTGCGGAAGAAGGTAAACTCGACGTCGCCCTCGGGAATTCGAGGAGGTTCTTCAGCCGGTGTCGTCATAGGCCGTTCACCATTATAAGGTCGCGGCATAGGCCGCCACGCGTCGTCGCTCCTGATCGCGGTCCCGAAGTGTCACCACGAGGTCCGTTGCGCCCATCAGCGCGAGCAAGACGATGCCGTATCGGAAGGCGCAGTCCTTCAGGAGCATGAGCGGGATATCCAGCGTGGGCGCGTAGAGGAGGTCGTCGGGCAGGTGCGTGGGGCTGATCTTAAGCATGATGGCGACGGCAAGTACTGTCCAGCCGACGCATATCAGTGCGAAGTGACACATCCAGAGCCAGAATGCGCCTTGGGCGCGCGATCGGGCGCCGGGTCGCGGTCCGGCGTTCAAGAAGGCGAGGACGCAGGCAGACAATAAGAGCAATATGGCAAGAAACGCGGTCAACGCAGTCGCCCGATACTGCCACGGCGTCTCGCTGTCGCTCAATATGATCAGCGGCGAAATGAAGGGAATCCGTGACAGCACGCCGTTTTCGGTGCCGTGCGCGAGAAACCCGGCGAATCCCGGCATGGCGGGCCGCGCGACTGGGACGACAAGTCCGACGAGGTACGCGCCCGCCGCCGCCGCACTGATCCTGCCAGCGGCGCGGCCTGCCGGCCGGGCATACCGCGCGCGGCTCCCCACGAACAGTCCCGCAATACCTATCCAGGACGCGGTCACTCCGAGAAGGGCGGGGATGAGCGGCGCGAACGTCTCGCGGAGCCAGGAGCCCGTGTCCTGGCGCAGTTCGGGGTCCACAGCGATGAGGAGCAGGTATGCGGCGCCCGGCAGGAGCAGCACGAGGGACCGCGCGACGCCGGGCAGCGCGGCCGCGGCGAGGATGATGAGGAAGCCGGCAAGCAGCGGAAATCCGCTTGCGAGGCGCGCCGTGATCGGTTGTGCGCCGTCGAGCATGACCTCGAAGTTCACGAAGTGAACCCGCGCGCCCTCGGCGGGAAAACCCGCGGATACGCGCGGCAACAGGCACGCCAGAAAAAGCAGCGTCGCGAGCCAGAAGTAGGCGCCGAGAGGAAAAGCGCCGTCTTCCTTGGGCAGGGGTGTCTCCTCCGCGTCCGTCCGGGGCATCCACGCCACGGGCTGCGGCGCAGGCGACGGCATGGCGACGGAAACGCCCGGCAGCGCGGCGGAGGCCCCGCCGAATGGGTTCGGCGGCCCGGACGGCGCATAGCCGGGCATGGGCGGCGGATACTGAGGCGGTCTTACGAGGTCCGGTCCGCCCAACGCCTCAAATGACGTGCCGGGCGGTGAACCTCCTGGCGCGCGGGGAGGCGCAGCGTCGGCGCTCCGTGTGTTCCCATAGGTTACCGAGATCGTCTTGCCGCAGCGAATACAGAGCCCCACCTGCCCGAGCCGGTCCTCGGGCACGCGCATTTTCTGTCCGCATTCGCACCAGTATACGCGCATCGGTCGGGATCGCTCCTCATGTGGACGCCAGCGCGCCCTTGCCTGACTAACATAGCCGTTTCGAGGGAGTCAAGCCGGTCTGGTTGCGCGGCGCGCGACTTCCGCGGGGGGCCTCAGCCGGCGGATACTTCCGCCTCGTAGCCCAAGCCGCGCACGATGCGGCATAGGGCTTCGCCGTCGAGCCGCGCGCCCGTCACGACCGCACGCCCGGAGTCAAGGTCGACGCGGGCGCTCGATACGCCGGACGCTTCCTTGAGGCCGCGTTCGACGGTGTTCGAGCAGTGGCTGCACGTCATGCCGGAGACCCGCAGCGTCAGCGACTCCGTCGCGGGTGCGGTCGTGGGGGCTTCTTCAAGAATTTGGCGGCGTGGAATCAGGCTGTTGGCGAGGACGGCCAAGAGCACGAGGGCGCTCGCATGACTGAACCAGCCGATCTCCATTTCGTGATCGTGGAGCCCCATGTGCGCGGCGGGCACGTCGAGCGCGCCGTAAAGGGTATCGAGCACGAGGCCGGAGCACAACGCGCCGACGGCGACCGTGCCGAGGTAGATGATGCCAGTGCGGCGCCCCAGGACCTTCCAGACGGTGGCGATGGTCGCGGCGTTGGTGGCGGGTCCCGCGATCAAGAAGGCGAGGGCCGCGCCGGGCGACGCGCCGAGGTGTATGAACCCGAGCGCAAGCGGTATCGAGGCCGTCGAGCACACGTAGAGCGGGATGCCGATGGCGATCATGACAAGCATCGCAAGCATGCCGCCGCCCACGTAGCGGTCGAGGAAATTCGCGGGCAGCAGCACGCCGATCAGCGCGGCAATCAGGATGCCCGCGAGCAGCGGGCGGGCAATATCGCGCGGCAGCGTAAAGAAGCCGTAATGCCAGGCGCGCCACAACGTACTCGTAATCGGCTCGCCGGAGGGAAATTCCTCGACGGGGTCGGGGACCACCGCGAGCGCCGCTTGCCCGTTCCGGGGTTCCTCGCGATCAAGTGCATCCACCAGCGCGCCGCCGGCGATCCCGGTGATCATGGCCACGAGGGGACGAAACACGCCGAACACCGGCCCGAGCATGCCCCACGTGGCGAAAATCGAGTCCACACCCGTCTGCGGTGTGGCGAGAAGGAAGCCCGCCGTCGCGCCGCGACTCGCGCCGTGACTGCGGATCGAGGCGCTAACGGCGATGACGCCGCAGGAGCACAGCGGCAGCGGCACGCCGAACAGGACGCTCTTCACGACGGGCAGCAGGCCCCGGCCGCCCAGATGGCGCTCGACCCAGGCCGGCGCCACCAGCACCGAGAGCACGCCCGCGACCAGGAAGCCGAACAAGAGGTACGGCCCCATCTCCGCGGCGACCCGCCAGCCGCCGATGACGATGTCGAGAAGGTAGTTCACAAGACAAGTTTCTTTCGTTCACGCCCGGGGATTCCCGAGTCCTTGCTTCGTGGCCGCCGGGCAGGCGTCGCCAATTAGGTCGATACGCGCGATGGCGCCTCGTCAAGGAACACCGTGGGCGCGCCGCATCTTCCGAAACGCGCGCGTCGCCGCGTCCCGCCGTCGCATGCGCCGCTCCCCGTCACAGTTCCCCGAAGGGTACGGCTTCCACCGACGGCGCCAAGGGCAGGCGCATCTTGCCGGGATGGACCACGTAGCCCCGCCCGGCGCGAGTCCCGAAGTCCGCGCGAAACGTCTGGACACCCTTCGCCATGTTCGGGTTGGGCGTTCCGGACAGTTTCACCTCGACGGGGACCAGCTTGCCCCGTGTTTCCACGATAAAGTCCACCTCGGCGCCGGCGGCGGTCCTCCAAAAGTACACCGCGGGCTCTTCACCGCGATGCAAGCAGGTCTTCACGATCTCGGAAAGCACGGCGGTCTCGAAGATGGCGCTGGCCATGGGGCCGGAAGCCGCGTGGTCGGCCGTCCTCAGGCCGACCAGGTAACACAAGGTTCCGACGTCGGTGAAATACACCTTCGGCGTCTTCACGAGGCGTTTGCCGATATTTGCATGATATGGGCGCAAAATGATGACCTGGTGAGTCGCCTCGAGCACCGAAAGCCACGCTCTAGTCGTGTTGAGCGCGAGGCCCAAGTTGCGTCCGACATCGGCGAGGCTGAGCAATTGCCCGCTTCGCGCCGCAAGCAACTTGAGGAAACCCTGGAAAAGCGTGAGATCGCCAACCTGTCGCAGCGAGCGCACGTCGCGTTCGAGATAGGTCTGCACGTAACCGCTGTGCCACAGCGAAAAATCCCTGCCGGGACGCGCGACCAGTTCCGGGAAGTTGCCCCGGAGGAACGCTTTCCACAGGCGCCTTCCCGATAACGCGGCGACGCCCGGCTTCGGCGATCGGTTCGCGCCGGACCGCTCCCAACACAGGGGAGCCGCGGGGCGCCCCGCGGACTCGCGGTGGGAAAGCGGCAACAATCGCAAGACCGCCGCCCGGCCCGCCAACGACTCGGTCACCTTCTCCGCAAGCAGGATGTTCTGGGACCCCGTAAGCAGATACCGTCCGGTCTTGCGGCGCTCAGCGTCAATCCGCTCCTTGATGTACGGGAGCAGATCGGGAACGTATTGAATTTCGTCGATGATGACGGGCGGGGGATGCATTTCCAGGAACCCCCTCGGGTCGGAAGCGGCGGACAGCCGGATATCCGGGGCATCGAGGGAGACGTAGCGATACTTGGCCCCAAACAGGTGTGTGAGGAGCGTTGTCTTCCCCGACTGCCGCGGGCCCGTCAACAGGATCGCCGGAAACTCCCGCGCCGCCCGCTTCAGCGTGCCTTCCAGCGAACGCGCGATGTACTTGTACGGCGCCACGCGATACACTCCATGCAATTATGCATTCATTATGCATTATTGCAACTACCTCGTCAAGCCTTGTGCGGGCAGGGCCACTCGGGTAGACTGTTGGAGTGAATGGCGATACATCGAGGCTCGCAACCCGACGCGGTACACCGTCGGCATCGAGCAAGGACGCGACGGAGCGGAGGAAGCGCCACGAACGTGAGCACCAAGCCGGAGAGCGAACATCCCGAGTCCCGGACCGTGATCGGCTGGTCGGAATACGTGGATTTCCCGGAGTGGGGCATCACGGGGATGCGGGCGAAGGTGGACACGGGCGCGCGCACGAGCGCGCTGCACGTCGAGGATATCGAATCCTTGGGGGATGGCCGCGTGCGGTTCCGGGTCATCACGGGGCGCAAGCCGCCGTTTCGCCACATCGAGGTATGCGCCCCGGTCGTGAAATGGGGGCGCGTGCGTTCGAGCACCGGGCATTACACGGTGCGCTGTTTTGTCAAGACCCGTATCCGGCTCGGACCCGTCGAAAAAGAGATCGAATTGTCCCTCGTCTCGCGGGAGCGCATGCTGTACCGGATGCTCCTGGGCCGCAGGGCGCTCGCGCGGGATTTCCTGGTGGACGTGAGCCGGCGGCGGGTGCTTGGGGAACGGGTCAAGGCAAAGAAGAAGCGGAAGAACCCTAGACCGCTTTGAGAATTGCCGCCGCCGCGCGTGTTGCATTGTCGCGGCGTTCGTGGTAGCGTTTCGCATCGCCCGACCGGGCGTCAACACCCCTGACTTCGGATTGTGCTTACTCATGTTCAAGAAGAAACGTATCGCCATGCTGATCATTCTGGCTGCGGCCGTCTACGTCGGCATTGCCTACAGCGTGTGGTTCGCGATGGGCGGGCTTGCGCTGCTTGTGATCATGCTGGGCGGCCTGTCCCTGCTGCAATACGCGCGGGCGCACCGCGGCTTCGACCGTCTCGCGGCGCTGCGCGCGAAATACGGGCTTGCGCGGCTTGTCTCTGATGCGCGGTCGCGTCTGGGAGACGCGGAGACGTTCTCGTTCGTGGTCCTCGGCGATACACGCAACCGCAAGCGAATCACGGCGCAGGTCTATAAGGGCGCGGCCGCGGAGCAGCCGCTCATGGTCTTCCACACGGGCGACATCGTCCGGCACGGGACCGCCCGCGAGTTCATCGAGAACCACGTGGCGCTTCTCGAGACGATTGTGGATCCGATACCGATGTTTTGCGTGCCGGGCAACCACGAGCGCGGCGCGCGGCGCGATTTCGCGGCGTTCAGGGCGCTGTACGGCGACGACAAGTTCGCGTTCGACCTCGGCCCGTGCCGCTTTGTCGGGTTCAACAACAGCCGGGGCCGGCGCGTCACCGAGGCGGACCTCGCGTTTCTCGAAACCGAACTCGCGAAACCCGGCGCGCGGCACCGGTTCGTCTTCTTCCATATCCCGCCGGCGTTCTTCGAGACCACCTTCGCCAGAGACGCACGGCGGCGCGGATTCAAGGAGAACGCGAACCGGCTGCACGCGCTGTTCGTGCGCCACGGCGTGACCGAGGCGTTCATGGCGCACATTCACGGCTACGCCACGACGGTGATCGACGGCGTGCGCTACACGCTGACTGCCGGCGGCGGCGCGCCGCTCAGCGGCAGGATCGATGCGGCGGGACGGGTCCACCACTATGTCGTACTGCACGTCACGCCGTCGGGGATTCGCCGCGAAGTGGTGTTCCTGCGCGGCGCGGAGTGGGTGCGCGCGGAAGCATAGACGCGACCGCTCTGCTACAATCAGCCCATGCCACGCTTTCTTCTGATAGGTCTGGACGGCGCGGAGCCGTCGCTGATCGGGCCCTGGATGGCCGAGGGCCGCCTGCCGCACCTGGCGCGGCTCGCCGAGCGGGGCACGTTTCTGCGCGCGTCGAGCACCGTGCCGTGCGCAACGTTCCCGGCGTGGGCGACCTGTGTCACGGGTGTGGGACCGGGCCGCCACGGGCTCATCGATTTCACGGAAATGATCCGGGGGCAATACGCGATCCGATTCACGAACGGCACGTTCCGCCAAGCCCCGGCGCTGTGGAACGTGCTGTCGGACGCGGGGAAGCGGGTCGGCGTGCTGGGCGTGCCGGGCACGTACCCGCCCGAGCCGGTCAACGGGTTCATAGTCTCCGGTTTCGATTCGCCCGTTGCCACGCGCATCGACGCCTCATTCGTCCATCCGCCCGCGTTATATCCCGAAGTGCGGCAATGGCGATTCGCGGATTTCCAGGAATCCGATATCGGTCCGGGCTGGCATGATCGGGCGATCCCGCTCCTGCTGCGCGCCGTCGATGAAAAATCGGCGATTGCGGTGCGGCTCCTCGCGCGGGAGCCTTGGGACTTCTTTATGGTCGTCTTCGGCGAATCGGACACGGTCGCCCACCATTTCTGGATGTTCCACGATCCGCGTTCGCCACGCTACCGGCGCGGGCGCGAGCACGCGATTCGCG
Source organism: Candidatus Hydrogenedentota bacterium (assembly GCA_029556545.1). Taxonomy (GTDB): domain Bacteria; phylum Hydrogenedentota; class Hydrogenedentia; order Hydrogenedentales; family JAGMZX01; genus JAGMZX01. Next base: position 4,226 of record JAKQEQ010000029.1, on the reverse strand, counting down.
AAGTCTACGAGCGGCTCGATGACGCCGTGGGCGCGTTGGTGCGCGCGGCGGGCGAAGACGTCGTCGTGGGCGTCGTGAGCGATCATGGATTCGGCGGCGCGGGCACGGGCGTGGTGCACCTCAATAACTGGCTCGCGGAGCGGGGCTACCTGCGCTTTTGCCCCACGAACGGCGGCCTGATCAAGCGCGCGGCGATGGCCTGCGTGCCGGAGCACTGGCGCGGCGGCCTGTTCCGGCGATTCCGGGGCGTCGCGGCGCGGGCCGAGTCCGGCTCCCGTTTCGGGGGCATCGATTGGTCGGCCACCGCCGCGTGGTCCGAGGAATTGAACTACTTCCCTTCGGTGCGGGTGAACCTCGAGGGCCGCGAGCCGAAGGGGCAGGTGCGCGCGCGCGATTATGACGCCTTTGTGCGCGACCTTTGCCACGAGCTTGAGGACTGGGGGCCGGTTGCGCGGGCGTGGCCTCGCGCGGAACTCTATGACGGTCCGCACGTGGACCGCGCGCCCGACATCATCTTGGAACTGGCGCTCGAAAACGGTTATGCCCACTCATGCCTCCGGGCGCGGGGCGGTCCCGGCTTCCGCCGCTTGCGGGATGAGGAATACTTCGGCGGCAAGGAGCGCGGCATGAACGGGACGCACCGTCCCACGGGCATGCTGATCCTGTCGGAGCCGTGTGCGGCGACGGAGGCGCGCCTCGAAGACGTGGCCCCGACGGTGCTCGCGACGCTGGGGGTACCGGCGCCTCCTATGGAGGGGCAGGCGCTGCTCCACCCTCACATCGAAGTTCTTCCTCGGGGAGAGGGGACTCGCGTGGCGCGGGAGGTGTGTCCGTATAGCGAAGACGAAGCGCGGACCGTCGAGAAGCGGCTGCGCGCGCTGGGATACTACGAATGACGCTGCGTATTGCCATGGTGGGCGCATGCCCCTACCCCGTGCCGCAGGGCTCGCAGGTGCTGCTGCGCGACACCGCGCTCGCGCTGCGCGCGCGGGGCCACGAGGTACACCTGGTAGTGTATGGAAGCGGCTTGGGCGACGACGGCACCGGGTTGCCCGTGCATCGCGGCAGGCGTCTGCCCGGCGATCAACGGACGGCCGCTGGGCCGTTTCCCATGAAGCCGTTACTGGACCTTGATCTCGTGCGTGTGCTGCGCCGGGTCGTGCGCGAGCAGCGGATTGACGTGGTTCATGCGCACAACTACGAGGCGCTGCTTGTGGCGTTGAGCGCCCGCAAGCGCCCGGTAGTCTATCATGCGCATAACGCCATGTCCGACGAACTGCCCTACTACTTCCACGGCAGCCGGACCGCCGCCCGCGCGGGCCGCTGGCTTGATCGCCGGTTCCCGTCGCGCGCGGACTGCGTTATCGCGCCGCATCGGCGGCTCGCCGGACACTTGATCGTGCGCGGCTGCGACCCCGCGCGGGTGGCCATCGTGCCGCCGCCGCTCGATGTGGCGGCCTTCGAGCAGTGTGCCGTCGGGAAGACGACACCGCCCGTGGTCTACGCCGGCAACTTGGACCCCTACCAGAATCTCGGACTGCTGTATGAGGCTGTGGACCGGCTCCGCGCGCGGCTGCCGGAGGCGCGCCTCCTTATCGCGAGCGCGGAAGCGCCGCAAACGCCGCGGGCGGAATTCGTGTATACGCCCGATTTTGACGCGTTGAGGCCCTTGCTCGCGGAAGATTCGGTCTTTGCCGTACCTCGGGTGTCCTGGTCCGGCTACCCAATCAAGCTGCTCAATGCGATGGCGGCCGGAAAAGCCATTGTAGCGTGCGAGAGCGCGGCGTATCCGCTACTCGATCGCGTGAGCGGGCTTATAGTTCCCGACAACGACGCGGCCGCTTTCGCGGAGGCGCTACATGAATTGGTCACAAATCCGAAACTGCGCGCGGAACTGGGACGCAACGCGCGCGAAACCATCCTCGCTGAACATCGCCCGGACCTTGTCGCGGAACAGATCGAGACTCTGGACCTCAGGCTGCTCGGATCAACATCCGAATCTTGACAGATTAGTGGCCATCTTGTATGGTGTTCATGGTTCAGGCTAATCAGGATTAGGCGGCGTATGGAGAGCCCGAAGCGGCGGGTATTATCCACGAGGCTGGGGCAGGCGATATTCGCCTCGTGGAGAGGGAGCAAACACTGCGGCGGGTTATGGCGCTGTCGCGATTGGCGGCGGTGTGTCATGTTGAATCCAGTGGTTTGACACAGGTCTTATCGTTTCGTAACAGAAAGGCGGCAATCATGAACAAGTGCTTGGGAATCATCATGTTGACAACGGTGCTTCTGTGTTGCGCGGGTCTGGCGCATGCACAAGTCGCCCCGCCGGTCGACTTCGATACGTCGCTGGACCGGTATGACGAGCAAATCGGCGCGTTACTCGTGGACCAGGGCGGCACCAACCTGTGGCTGAACGGCACGCCACCGGCATACGAGCAGGTGCCCCAGGTTACGCCGGAGTTCGTCGGCGTCGACAACGACGCGAACAGCATCCAGGACGACGACCATTTCGCGCTGCTCGAAGCGTTGGCGAACGGCGCCTCGTGCGTGGCGCCGGGCGTGCCGGCCGGCACGGTCCAAGCAGCCTACGACGCGAACCGCGCGACGATCAAGGCGACGGAATTGACACTGCCCGGCGTACGGGTCACCTTCACTTATCTTATCTGGGATTATGATCAGACGGTAACCATTACGACCGGGGCCACCAATTGTCTGCCGAGTCTGCCTCTTGTGGGCACTACGTGCTTTGACGTGCCCAGCCTGTATAACGCGGACTACGCGGAGGGTTCGCTTCTCGAAGACGACGAGTATCCGTATTTTCTCCAGGACAGCATTGATTTGGGCGCGGGATTTATGACCCTCGGCGACCAGTACGGTATTAATTACTGGCAGGACTTGCAGGCGGTGATTATCAAGCGGGTCATCGTGGACGTACTGCCGCGGCTGCTTGCGGACCTCAAGACGAGCGCACCCATCCCGAAGGCGTTCGGCGACGGCGTCCAGCGCGGCATCATGGAAGGGCTTGCAACGCAGGCGTTTTCGGGCGCGGCGGCGAAAGGCGCGGCGACGAACTGGAACTGTGACGGCCTGCAAAGTCTCGATGTAACCGTGCCGGTGGAGATCGACGTGATCGGAACCATCAACGTGCGCATCCGGGTCTCGAACACGAACATATGCACCGCGATTACCAATTACCTGAATTCGTTCACGTGCGCGAACTACGACTGCCAGGGCGCGCTGTTGTCCGCGCAAGCCCCCGCCGGCGACCTTAACGGCAACGCGGGGACCAACCTCGACACGTATGCCGCGGCGCTCGGGGACCGGGATCTGTTTCTGCATCGCGAATGGGCGACCTATCCCGACCCGATCGTGCTGGACCTCCAACCCGTCGGCAACGTCGCTCCCGATCCGGAAGTGGAGATGCCCTACGGTGGGCCGCCGTGGCCGCTGAGCGTCGCCGTTGACAGCGGCGACCTGGCGAAGCCGTTCGGTTATCAGTGGATGTCCGGCGCGGATAGCGGCGGACCGTTCAATCCCGTCGGTGGCGCGACGGATAGAACCTACAACGCGCCGAGCACGCTTGCGGGGCTAACCTACTACGTGTGCGAAATCAAGGACCCCTGTGAAACGAAGGCGCTCACTTACAGCAACGTGGTGGGCGTGCTTGTTGGGGCCGAAGGTGAAGGCGAGGGTGAAGGTGAAGGCGAGGGTGAATGTGACGGACCGCTCACCTTCGCGGACGCGGCGGTCGAGGCGGTTGTCCGCGCTGATATCAGCAAGCCGGCAGGAGATATCCTGCCTGAAGACGTGGTCGACTATCATCGGTTCAATGGACGCGAGGCCGGGATTACCAGCTTGGGCGGCATGGAATGTCTCACGGCGCTCGATTACGTGAATCTGTCGTTGAATTTCGGCCTCAGCGACATCGGACCGCTGGCTGCCCTTGCCGCCCTCGAAGAATTGGACCTGTCCGTCTGCCCGATCAGCGACATAGGTCCTCTCCAAGGTTTGACAAACCTCAACATCGTCCGCGTCATTGCCACGCAGGTCACGGACTTCACCCCCTTCGTCAATAATTCGGGCATCGGCGCGGGGGACATCATCTACGCGGAGGGACTCACGTTTACGCCTGAACTCTGCGCCCAAGTCGCCGAACTACGCGCCCGCGGTGTAACAGTGAATGCGGGCGATCCGGACCCCTGCGGCGGCGAAGGCGAGGGTGAAGG
>JAKQEQ010000028.1 GCA_029556545.1 Candidatus Hydrogenedentota bacterium | reverse complement strand
ACGGTCGACACCGCGGAGCAGCGCACCGATGTTATCGCCGGCTTGACCCTGATCGAGCAGCTTGCGGAACATTTCCACGCCCGTGCAGGTCGTTTTCGTGGTCGGACGGATGCCGATGATTTCGATTTCGTCGCCAACCTTCACGATACCCTTCTCGACCCGGCCCGTAACAACCGTGCCGCGGCCCGAAATCGAAAACACGTCTTCGACCGGCATCAGGAACGGCATGTCCAGTGGACGCGCCGGTTGCGGGATGTAGGTGTCGACGGCGGTCATGAGGCTCATGATCGCGTCTTCGCCGATCGGCGCATCACGGCCTTCAACCGCCGCCAGAGCCGAACCCTTCACGATCGGAATTTCATCGCCCGGGAAGCTGTAGGAGCTCAGGAGCTCGCGGACTTCCATTTCGACGAGATCGAGCAGTTCTTGGTCATCGACCATGTCGACCTTGTTCATGAACACAACCAGCGCCGGCACGCCGACCTGACGGGCGAGCAGGATGTGCTCGCGCGTTTGCGGCATCGGGCCGTCAGCGGCGGACACAACCAGGATCGCGCCGTCCATCTGGGCGGCGCCGGTGATCATGTTTTTCACGTAGTCCGCGTGGCCGGGGCAATCGACGTGCGCGTAGTGACGGTCAGCCGTCTCGTACTCGACGTGCGCGGTGTTGATCGTGATGCCGCGGGCCTTTTCTTCCGGTGCGGCGTCGATGTCGGCGTACGACATGGCTTTCGCCCCGCCCTTCTTCGCCAGAACCATTGTGATGGCCGCTGTGAGCGTGGTCTTGCCGTGGTCGACGTGACCGATCGTGCCGATGTTGCAGTGCGGCTTGTTCCGCTCAAACTTTTCCTTGGCCATTGTGAGGTCCTGTCTCTCCGGCGTGTGTCAAATAGTTCGTCGGCGCTAGGGCCAAGCCGAAGCGCGCGTAAGGTGCGGGTCTTTAGCCGCAAGCTGGGCCACGTCAAGCCCTTCACGGCCTTGGCGGCGCAGACGAGCGCGGCTAATGGTCCCTTCGCGACGGTCGTCCGCGAGGACGCGAAATGGGAACGCGGTGCGGGGATTCCAACCCCAACTCCGCGGCTGTGCCCGCAACTGTAAGCGGCGAGTTCTTCCGCCATCACGCCACTGCCCGGTTTCGACCGGATGGGAAGGCGGCGGAGAAGCGATCGAGCCGTGAGCCAGGAGACCTGCCGTCGCAGTCGCTCGTTTGACGGCCGGGTCCAGCCGCACAAACCGGAATTGTCTCCGCAGCAGCGACGCGGGCGGCCCTGACGCGCATTCGCGTCCCGCTTCCGCTGCTGTTTGTGCGCGCCCTCGGGGGTCGGGTGCGTGAAGGGACGTTTCCAATGCGAAGCAAGTTCATCATCACGCTGCTGGCTGCAACCGCGCTCTGTTCGCCGGCCATCGCGCAGACAACGCCTGACGAAGAAGTCGTCGTCACCGCAACCCGAACGCCGACGCGCGTGGACAATCTGCCGGCCCAAGTCGACGTCATCGATGTCGAGCAAGCCCGGGAGCGTGGCCGCCTCACCATTGATGAAGCGCTGCAAGATACGCCGGGCATCCAAGTCCCACGCACGGGCCCCGTCGGTCAGCAGACTTCAATCTTCAGCGGCGGATTTGAATCAAACCACACGCTCGTCCTGTTCGACGGCACGCGCATCGATGATCCGTCTACGCCCGAAGCCATCTTCGACGCCGGGCAAGACACGTTGGGCGACGCCACGCGTATCGAAGTCGTGCAAGGCCCGCTCTCGGCGTTCTACGGCTCAGGCGCTCTCGGCGGTGTGGTCAACATTCTGCCGCG
>JAKQEQ010000039.1 GCA_029556545.1 Candidatus Hydrogenedentota bacterium | reverse complement strand
CACCTTCACCTTCACCTTCACCTTCACCTTCACCTTCACCTTCACCTTCACCTTCACCTTCACCTTCACCCTCACCCTCACCCTCACCTTCACCTTCACCTTCACCCTCACCCTCGCCTTCACCCTCACCTCCGCCTTCGCCTTCGCCTTCGCCTTCGCCTTCGCCTTCACCCTCACCCTCACCCTCGCCCTCACCCTCACCCTCACCCTCGCTCTCGCCTTCTCCCTCGCCCGGCCCCGTGCCCACGACGGTCAGGCACACATCATCGATGTTGATGTCCGCGCCCCATAGGCTCGGATTCACGAACTCCACCAGATGTTCGAGTCCATCCGCGAAGGCGGTCAGATCAACGGTAACCTCCTCATAGTCGTCCGAGGACACCGAACCGGCGAGTTCCAGGATACGGACGTCTTCGCCATCGACGGCGATGTATAACGAGCCCATGGCCGCCGGGGGAACGCGCAGATAGAACCGCAGCGTGGCGCTTTCCGCGAGAGGGATCGCCACGGCCTGGCCGATAGCCAGCACATCATCCGTAAAACGGTCGTAGAAACGCAGCCAGTAATCGCCGGAACGCGGCGCGCCCTCGTCACAGGCGGCCAGCGAGCAAATCAAATTCGTCGGCGATGACGGCGAGTCATTCCAGAACAGTGTGGGGTCGCCTGACTCGAAGCCGGGATCCAGCAACAGATTGCCGACGCAGTCGTCCTCTCCTTCCCACTCGCCCTCACCCTCACCTTCTCCTTCTCCTTCGCCTTCCCCTTCGCCTTCCCCTTCGCCTTCCCCTTCGCCTTCCCCTTCGCCTTCCCCTTCCCCTTCCCCTTCCCCTTCCCCTTCTCCTTCGCCTTCGCCTTCGCCCTCGCCCTCGCCTATCCCGAAATAATGGGCGGTGTACGAACGATCTTTATCCATAACCACACTTAGCGGATTACTCTCTGTGCTTTCCGGGTCAGGAATGTCCGTCCCCGTCCAATATGCGAATTGATAGCCATTGTGAGGCGTATTGGCGAAAACGCTAACGGGAGTATTGCCGTAATAGATTGCGTGGAGCTTGCCGTCGAGAACAGGGACGGTCCATACCGGCGGGGGATCCAGAACAAACATACTGAAGTCGGGCCAGAGCGAACTTTCAAGCACGAGTTCAGACACAGTCTCTCCTTCGCCTTCCCCTTCCCCTTCGCCTTCCCCTTCGCCTTCCCCTTCGCCTTCGCCTTCCCCTTCCCCTTCGCCTTCACCTTCGCCTTCCCCTTCGCCTTCCCCTTCGCCTTCCCCTTCCCTTTCCCCTTCACCTTCACCCTCGCCCTCGCCCTCGCCTTCGCCTTCACCCTCGCCGCCGAACGGCAGCCAACGCGGGATCACGCGCACCTCCGTGGCAAAACGGAGATTACTCTCGAAGCTCAATTCCACGAAGAACGCCGTCCATCCCACGGGCGGCATGGCCACTTGGGCGACGTAGACACCGCTGCCGGGCGTCTGCTCGGTGAGCGTCGTGCCGGTCCAATGCGGTCCCGCGCCGCTGTACCAGCGGAAGTCGCGCGCATCGGGATTCGTGGCCTGCCAGAGCCTCGCGAGGTCGACCGGGTCCTCGGTTTCGACGCGGATGCTGTTGTTGCCCTCGAAGGTCCACGAAAACCGCGGCAGCGGGTCGTTCCGCGCAATCGCCATGTAGTACACGATGAGGCTGGCGATGGAACTGATGTCGACGTCCATGCCGTGGCCGCTGTTGGGCGCGTAATAGAGATGCTTCACGCCCGGCAGGTCATGGAAATAGAACTGCGCCGAATCGAGCACGAAGAACTCGTCGCCCGTCGCATTGACCATGAACTTGGGCATGGTGAATCGCTCGCGATAGACATAGGGATCGACGATTGCCCGCAACGCCGCGCCCTCGGGCGTGTCCATGCGGTCGAAGATGTTGTAGTCCACGTAGTCGTGTACCGCGCTCGAATACGCGCCGTAGCACTTCCAGTGGTGCTCCATCGACGGCTGCATGTTCAGCACGTCGATCACAACGGGCGCGCACGCGACGATGCGCGGGTCCACCGCCGTCGTGAGCCACGTGGTCCAGCCGCGCTTCGATCCGCCGCCCACAACGAACTTGTCCGCGGTGACGCCGTGGCCGGCCGCGATGGCCGCGATGGTGTCCATGGCGCGGACGGCACTCTTGACCATAGGCAGCAGCACGGGCCACGTCGCGTCGCCGGTGCTCAGGTATTTGTCGAAGCTCCACGCGATGAGGTGGTCTTCCGAACGGCTGATATTGTCCTCCAGACTCCGCAGCGGCTGGTTCGGCACCTGTTCGAGAAAGGCCATGACGCTGCCCGTCACGGATACGATGTAGCCAAGGTACGGTTCGAGGTCCGTCGCGCCGTCGCCGTTGCTGCCGCCGTTGATTACCAGCATAGCCGTGTCCAACAGCAGCGTATCCGGCACCACGATGGTCAGCCAGTGCTGCCAAAGCGTGCGGTTCAACTCGGACGACGACCGCCAGGTCTGCGAATTCAGCCGCACGACGTAGCGCGTGTACCCGTTCGGGGCCGCGCCCACGTGCGCGCTGCTCTGGATGCTGTACGAATACGACGCATCCGGCACCGCCACGTAATCGTCCAGCGGCGTCGCCGCGGCGGGAATCGCAAGCGCCCCCGCGCACAGCCACGCGATCAAGCACACGGACAGCGGCCAGGCAAACCGAATCTTCATGTGCGCATCCTCTCGGGACCCTTTGTCCCCCGGCGATATTATATCATTTCCCCGCCCCGTTTCCGCGACGCGCCGACAGGCCGGCAACACGGCGCGACTGGCGACGCGGCTCACCCTTTGACGGCGCCAAGTTGGATGCCGCGCACAAGGTACTTCTGCAAGACAATGAAGAGCAGGATAAGGGGAAATATGTTCATGACCGAGGCCGCCATGATCAGGTTGGTCTGTTTGCCGTAGATGGTGTCGAAGAAGAGCATGCCGATGGGCAGCGTGCGCAGGTGCTCGCTCTTGATGAGGACGAGGGGCCAGAAGAAGCTCCCGTAGTTGCCCATGAACGTGAAAATGGCGAGGACAATCAACCCGGGCCGCGACAGCGGAAGGATAATATCCCAGAAAATGCGCCAGTGCGACGCGCCGTCGATCCGCGCGGCCTCGTCAAGCGACGGCGGAATGGTTAGCATGAACTGCCGCAGGAGGAAGGTGCCGAAGGCGGTGAACGACGCCGGAATGACGAGCCCGAGATACGAATCGAGCAGGTGCAGCTTCACCATGAGCGTATAGTTCGGGATCATCGTGACGACGCCGGGCACCATCATCGTCGCGAGGTACAACTTGAAAACGTGGTCGCGGCCCGGCCAGCGCAGCCGCGCGAAGGCGTAGCCCGCCAAGGAACTGGTGAAGCACGCGAGAAACGTAACCCACGCGGCGACGAAAAGGCTGTTGAAGTAGTAGCGCCCGAACGATATGTCCTTGTGCGTGAGCACCTCGAGGTAGTTTTCCCATTGCCAGACCGTGGGAAACGGATTGAGCAGTTCGACTTCGTTCTGCGGCTTCACGCTGGCCAGCAGCATCCACAGGAAGGGAAGCAGCATCGTCAGCGAAAAGACGACCAGGAAGGCGTGCGAGACATGGAACCGCCCCGCGCGGAACCACCACGCGGCGAAAGTCCGCTGTGCGCTAGTAGTTGACATAGCGGCTCCCGAAACGCCAATTGACGAGCGTGATCGCGAACACGATGCTGAACAGGACCCACGCCACCGCCGAGGCGTAGCCGATCTGGAACTCCTCGAAGGCCTTGATATAGATGTAGTACGCAAGCGTCGTCGTCGTGCCCGCGGGCCCGCCGAGCGTCATGACGCGCGCCTGCTCGAAGCCCCCCTGGAGTCCCGCGATGAAGCTCATGATCACGATGAAGAACGTAGTCGGCGCCAATTGCGGCCACGTAACGTGGCGGAATTTCGCCCAGCGGCCCGCCCCGTCAATCTCGGCCGCCTCGTAGAGTTCGGGCGCGATGTTCGAGATGCCCGCGAGATACAAGAGCATGTTGCCGCCGCCGACCGCCGTCCAGACGCCCATGAAGATGATGGCGTCGCGCGCGCCCAACCCCCATTGCGCGGCGTCCACGCCCACCGCGTTCGGTCGCAGCGCGAACAGGTTCCGCGTCGAGGCGAGCCATTCCGGCGGCTGCGCCTCGGCCAGACCCGCGAGGAACGGCAAGGCGTCGCCCGATGCGGCGATCCAGCCGAACGGCCCGCGTTCCCGCAACAAGGCCGCGGCGGATACCGCGTCGGCGAAGGCGCGCACCGGTTCAAGGAGCACATTCAGCAATTCGTTTATGGGACCGAAAGAGGGGTTGTAGAGCGCTTTCCAAAGGATGAGCAGCGCGACCCCCGCGGTAAAGCTGGGCAGATAGAATAGCGTGCGGTACAGGACGACCCCGCGCAGGCGCTGGCTCAGCAGGACCGCGAGAAATAGCGACCCGGCGATGGCGACCGGCATGCCGAGCATGAAATACAGCGTATTGATGCTGTACAGCCAGAAGTCCTGCGATTGAAACAATGTGCCGAAGTTTTCCAGGCCCACAAAACGAAACGGCACGGACTTCACCAGGTTCCAGTTCGTGAAGGATGCGCCCAACGAGAACATTACGGGACCGAGCATGAAGACCGAAAATCCGACGAAATTCGGGATCAGGAAAAACAAGGCAACGCGAAGATCGGAACGCTGTTTCATGGCGCGTCCGCCTCGCTGTTCCACGCCGGCGCGGCGCCTTGCGCGAGCAAAGCGTCGTACCGCGCGCGCAATTCGGGATCGAGCCGAAGCATTTCGACGATGGCCTCGTTTATGTCGCGGGCGACGTCGCGCATGGCCTGATCCCCGGTCTTGAGCCCGCCCGCCATTAAGTCGGACTCGTTCAGAATGATGCGCTCGACGCGCTGACCGATGACAAAGGGACTCGGCCGCTCGGGAATGGCGTTTTCGAGGGTTTCGAGCCAGACCGCGTTGAAATCTTCGTCCGGATGCCGCGGGTCGCGCAGGAACGCATCCGCGTAGTCGCCGTAATGGTATTTCAACACGGGCGCGAGCGCGTCCGCCTGCCGGTTCATCAACTGGTTCCATTCCTTGCCGTGCATAAATGCAACGAAGGCAAGCGCCCCCTCGAGGTGAGGGCTGTTTCTGTTGACGAGGCTCGCGCGACCGCCGCCCACGCCGCGCCGCAACGGGCCGCGCGGAAGCGGCGCGACGCCGTAGCGCAGGTGCTTGAACGCGGGCCGCCGCAGGGTGCAGAGCCACCACCGCCCGCCCACCGCCATCGCGGTCCGTTCGGTCGCGAACCAATTCTGCTCGCCGAGGCCCCAGCCGCCCTGGTTCGCCATCGCGATCTCTTCCGTCGCGGAAGGACACACCCCGTGCCTGTAGATCAGGTCGCAATGGAACTCCGCGCCCGCGCGCGCCTCGGGCGCATCGAGCGCGCAGCGCGTGCCTTCCTCGTTGTAGAGGCTCCCGCCCCACTGCGGCACGAACGTCGTGCGCCACGCGAAGCGTCCCGTCATGAGTCCGAACTGGACCGGCCGCCCTCGCGCGTCGCGCCTCGTCAGGCGCTTCGCGATGGCGATGCACTCGTCCCACGTCCAGTCGTCTGGCGGATACGGCATGCGCGCTTCATCGAAGAGCCGCTTGTTGTACCACACGGCGTCGGCGCTCGTGTTGCCCGGATGCCCGTAGAGGCGGTCGTCAAGCAGGGTCAGCGGATGCACCGCCGGCCAGACCTCGTTGACATCGACGCCGCGCGCGGCGAGGGCCTCCGTCGCGTCGTAGGCGATCCCGGAACGTACGAACGCGGCCAGTTGCGCGCCCGAGTAGCAGTCGAAGATGTCCGGACCCACGCCCGCGATGCACTGCACTATCACCTTTTCCATCGTCCCCACAATCGGGTCAAGCACCACCCGATACTCGGGGTGGTAGGCGTTGAAAAGGTCCATCTGCTCGCGCCGCACCGGGTTGTCGTCCGTGGCCCACAGCAGCGTCGTGGGCGGCGCCGGGCGGTCATGCGGGGTAAGCACGCCGTCGCCCGTCGCGTCCAGACTATCGAACAAGCGCCGCTGTTCCGCCGCGTCGATCCCCCCGTCCGCATTGGCGTCTATCCGATCAAAGGCGACCCGCAGCCGCGTGCGCCACAAGGGTTCGCCGGGCCGGTGAGCAAGCTCCATCAACGTGATGACCCCGTCGCCGTTCGCGTCCGCCTCGCGCATGAACGACTGAAACTGCGACCACGCAAGGCCGCGTTGCCCCTCCGCGCCGGCGGCATCGAGGACCGCCTCGATCATCGCGAGGCGGTAGTCGGGCGCCTGCGGCGGCCGCCATCGCCAGGCGACAAGACTCAGCGCGGCAAGGCCCAACGCGATGATCAGAAACACGTGCTTCATCGTCCATCCTTGATGTGGCCGCAGTGTAGTCAATGGGGCGAAGAGGTGTCTAGCCGAAATGCCGGCAGCGGCGGACCCGCGCGACGCGGGCTGGACCCGGTTGCCCCCGCTGTGCTAAAGGTTGCGGCAACGTACCACAGGCGTCCCGCCCGGGACAGCGGAAGGAATGCATGAAGTGAAGGCGACGTTGGATTGCCTCGAATGTTTTCTCAGGCAGGCGCTGCGCGCCGCCCGCATCGCGAGCGACGACCCCGCGGTGCACCGGCGCATCCTCGACGAGACGGCGCGGCGCATCCCGGAGATGGACCTTGCGAAGTCGCCCGCTGTTTTATCCCAGGTGATCTACGAGCTGACCGCGCTCTTCTCGGGCAGGCCCGACCCGTATTGCGAACACAAGCGGGCGCAGAATGCGCTGGCGCTCGCGCTCGAACCCGAGTTGCGCCGCCTGGTGAGCGAGAGCGCCGACCCGCTCGACACGGCGCTGCACGTGGCAGCGGCGGGCAACGTCATCGACCTCGGCACGCAGCACGAGGACGACATCGACGTGCGCGCCGCGCTCGACGCCGTACTGCGCGAGCGCTTCGCCGTGGACCACTCCGAGGCGTTCCGCAAATCGCTCGCGAAATGCCGCGACCTCCTGTATCTCCTGGACAACGCCGGCGAAATCGTCTTCGACAAGATACTCATCGAGGAACTCGCCCGTCATACGCGCGTCACCGCCGTCGTAAAGGCCGCCCCGATCCTCAACGACGCCCTCTTCGAGGACGCCAAGGCCGTCGGGCTCACGGCGGTCTGCGACGTCATCGACGTCGGCGGGCCCTTCGTCGGTGCGCCGCTCGATCAGACGCCCCCGGCATTCCTCGAACGCATGCGCCGCGCCGACGTGATCGTCGGCAAGGGGCAGGGGCACTACGAAACCATCGACGACTTCGACGGCGACGTCTTCCTCATCCTCAAAGCCAAGTGCGAAGTCGTGGCGCGCCACATGGGCGTCCAATTCGGTCAAGTGGGCCTCATATCCACCCGACTGCGCGCAACGCGCTGACAAATCCCGCGCGCTCGTTCCGGAAGCGAAAGACGACACCGGCGGCGCTACGGCGAGTTTGTTCTTGTGCCGCATCGAGTGTTCGGATTGAACAATCACTTCCACTTCCGCTGAGTCCGCGGTTGTGATAGATTGAATCCCGTTCAGGAGAGACTATCTTGGACAAGCGTGTGTCTTTCTGTTCAAGTACGCGGTAGGCGTGTAGCCGCCAAATACAGGGTTTCAACATGCGTTTTCCCTCACTTCTCGACGCGATACCCGGGCTCTCGCTTCTTCTTCTCGCGGCGCTGATCCCTCTCGCCGGGTGCGTGTCGTTCCCCGGGACGACGCCGCGCGCGTATTCCGTGAGCGTGCGGGATTTCGGTGCCGCGCCGGACGGGTCGGCGGACTGCACCGGCGCGTTTCAGCGCGCGCTCGATGCCGTCGCGGCGGGCGGGGGCGGGGTGGTGCACGTGCCCACAGGGCGCTACCGCGTCGAGGGCGTGCTGAACGTGCCCGACCACGTGTGCCTCGAAGGCGTCTGGCGCGCACCGGTCCGGGGCGAGCCGCCGGACCAACACGGCAGCGTGTTGCTGGCCTTCGCGGGCAAGGGCGACCCCGACGGCCCCCCGTTCCTCACGATGAACGAGAACAGCGTGCTCAAAGGCGTGACCGTCTATTACCCGGAACAAGTCCGGGCGAACCCGCCGATTCCGTATCCTTGGACGGTGCGGGGCAACGGGAAGGACAACATCGCGATCATCGACGTGACGATGATCAACTCGTATCAGGCGGTCGATCTCGGCACGAAGCCGTGCGGGCGGCATCTCGTGCGCAACCTGCACGCCTACGCCTTGTTCAAGGGCCTCTACGTAAATCAGTGCTACGACGTGGGGCGGCTGGAGAACATCCATTTCTGGCCGTTCTGGGACCTGGACCCGAACAGCCCGCTCTGGGAATTCACACGAGAGCGCGCCACGGCGTTCATACTGGGTAAGACGGACGGCGAGATGGCCAACGGCTTGTTCTGCATCTTCTACAACGTCGGGATGCACTTCATCGACGGCCCGATATACGACGCGGCGGGCAACGTGACGGGCTATGCCGCCGGTTCGGGTATGTACACGAACTGCTACCTCGACGTGTCGCCGTGCGCAATCAAGGTGGATGCCGTGATGGACACGGCGGGCGTCAGTTTCGTGAACGGCAGCATCATGTCGAACGTCGTGGTCGGGCCGAAGAATCGCGGCCCCGTCAAGTTCGTGGGGTGCGGCTTCTGGGCAACGCGGGAGTTGGCCTCGCACGCGACGCTCGACGGACGCGGCGCGGTCATCTTCAACGGGTGCCAGTTCAATGATTGGGACCGCGCGGGCGCCGGCGCGCCGTGCATCGACGCGAACAACAGCCGCCTTATCGTTTCCGCGTGCGATTTCCCAACCACGCGGGACGATCACCAGGTCCTGCGCCTGGGGCCGCGCGTCCGTGCCGCGGTGGTCCTGGGCAACACGATGCCCGGCGGCGTGAACATCATCAACAACGCATGGAAGCACGCCGATATCCAGATCGGGTTCAACGCCGTCGGCCCGAAGCCCCACTACGTCTCCGAGTGGCTGTCGCTCGGGCCGTTCCCGAATCCCGAGGTCGCGCCCGCGACGCCGGACGGAGCGACCCGCGCGGGTATTGATATCGATTACCTCCGCGAACTCGGCGGCGAGGCAAGGGCCGTCATCACCCCCGATACGCGCGTCGGCTACACGGACGCGGACGGCGGCGCGCGTACGGCGACCGCGCGGCCTCTCCGCGGCAACAAACGGCATTTCCTCGACCTCCGCGACCTGTACGGCGTCGGACGTCGCGTGGCCTATGCGTTCACGTACCTGTACTCCGACCGGGCCCAGACCGCGTATTTCGACGCGGGCTTCAACGACGGCGGCAAGGTCTTCGTGAACGGCGGGGAAGCATACCGCCGGTTCTCGTCCAACGGCGTCCAATGCCAACCTGGCATCGACGTCTTCAACGCGAGCCTCGCCCCCGGCTGGAATCCGGTGCTCGTGAAGGTCGAGGACGGCGGCGGCGCGAAGTGGGAGTTCGTGTTCGAAGCCTACGGCGAGGACGGCGCGCCGCTGCGCGCGGCGGTGAGGGATGTCGATCGGCCATAAGAGGGGTCGAGGCGATTACGATGACACCCGCGAGGATGGCGACGAGACGTCCTGTCAAGCCAACCAAGAATCCCATCGGAGCCGGTATCGTCGCGCCAATTGCGTTCTCACCGGCCACGGAGCAGACACTGCGGTTACCCGGGAACCACCCCCTCCCCCGCACGAAAAGGGATGGCTCCGGCAAGAATACGGAAATGCTCGCACAGCAGAGGATTACAGAGAACGGATTGGTGGGCGGTACTGGGATCGAACCAGCGACCTCCACGATGTCAACGTGGCACTCTAACCAAGCTGAGCTAACCGCCCACGGTTTGCCGCGTTCACTCTACCAAATGCGGGTCAGGTGCGTCAATGCGCCGAATTGCCGCCTTCGGAGCATCTTGCTCCCGAAACTGGATCGGGGCGGGACGCCTCACCGCCGCGCAAGAGCAGCCGCCCCGCGTCGCGGGCGCGACTCCGGGGCGGTAATGTATCGAAAAAGGCCGTCAGGCCGCTTTCACAGCCCGTCGGGATTCAACGTCGTGATCAGCCACTTGTCGCCTTCCTTGGCGAGGACCAATTCGACCGAGATGGCACCGGCCGGCGAACTCAACTCGATCGGATACACCGTCGCTTCATCGCCGTCAATCTCGATTTCCATATCGTCGACGAAGACCTCGCCATCGTCGGCGTAGCCCATGTCGATGCCCATCTGCAGCATGTACTTCGCCTCTTCCTTGCCGCCCACCTCCCGATGGTGGAAGTTGTCCGAAAACGTCGCCAGCAGCGCATCCAGGTCGAGGTCCTCCAGCGCCTTCTTTAGCGCCGCGACCGTCGTCTTGATGAGTTCCTCATCGCTGGCGGCGCTTGCCGGCGCCGCCGCCTCGGCCATGGCCGCCGCCGCCATCGGGCAACTCGCCGGGGCCGGGGACCATGCCGCGGCCGCCAGGACCGGCAATTCGCCGAGGAATTCATACACCTTGGTTTTCGGGTCGCCCGGGAGTCCCGCGCTCATCCGCTCCGCTCCCTTGACCCGTAAATCGAGTAGCTGCTTGTCCAACTCCGCCAGCTTGTTCAAATCCGCGGCCTCAGCCCGCGTCCCGTCGAGGGCCGCCGCCTGAGCCGCATAGTCGTTGTAAGCGGCGTAGAACCGCACCGTCTGCGCCGCGTCCAGACCAAGGTCCTCCGCCAGTCCCAACACCAACGCCTTGTGCAGCAACGCCTGGTCGCCCTGCGCCGACGCCGCGCCACCGACAAGTGTCGCGGATACCATAGCAACTACTAGAAAAGCGCGCTTCATCTGAGGTTCTCCTTTGAGTTTTCGCATATTGCCGCTGCTTCCGTCCCGCCGATAGCACCGCGCCCCGGGGACACCTGGAGACTCCCACGCCCGGCGAGATACCCATTCGACCCCTTGTCGCCGGTGGAGGTTTCACCGATGCGGCGCGCAGTCCGGCCCCGGCGAGATTCTCGTAGAGATAGTAGAAAAGCGGAAAATTGCAGTATCATTGGCCGATTACGCGATAGCGCGTCTCCCGAGTTCCGCACCGAAGTGCGATATATGAAAAAAGATGAAATCAAAAGAGATTTGAGCATTGTGCGCAGTAAGAATTTCGTAATAACAACAGTATCTCGGAAATTCTTCTTGACAGGTTCACGAGGGACAGCTATACTGGCTTCACGGTGGCGGTTTCACCGGGCATGATGGGCGCGACATCAATAAGGGTGTCGCGGCCTGTGAACCAAGGTAAGGACGGGTGTGGCCGGGGGGGCGGAACGACCTGTCCACAAAAGAGGAGGACGCACCTAACCACCACACGAACAGAACACGTGAACTCATCGTGCCGGGGGGAAGCGGGTTCCCATAGCGCAAGTGAAATCATAACCTCAGAGAGGAGGAAACTGACGTGCGAAAACAAGGCTTTACACTCATTGAACTGTTGGTGGTGATTGCGATCATCGGCATCCTGGCGGCGATTCTGCTCCCCGCCTTGGCGCGCGCACGCGAATCCGCGCGCCGTTCCTCGTGCGCCAACAACCTCAAGGAACTCGGACTCGTCTGTAAGATGTACTCCAACGAGGATCCGGGAGAACGATTCCCGCCCATGGCCTGTCGCATCTCCCACAACGTGGTGTTCCCCGCGCAGATTGACTACTCCCAGACGATTCCGTGCAATTACACCAATCCGGCGGCCAACCCCGCGCCGTTGGGCACCGGCGACGCGGAGTTCGTGTGGGACGGGAAAAGCGTATACCCCGAGTACTTGAACGATTACAACATCCTCAAGTGTCCGTCGGACTCGAGTGCCGCAACCAACGTGGACGTAGAAGGCCGGTGGTTTGTCAATCAGAACATTGAGTTGGCAGAACCCGACCCCTGCGCGTTCACCGCGGAGTCGTACCTGTATCTCGGTTGGGCGCTGAACGGGCGACCCGGCCAGGACTATCTGCGCCTCGGCGTGGACGAGAACAACATAGCGATTACGGCCACGAATGTCACCAGTTACATTGATGGCGGCTTCCTGACGAAGCTCACGCAAGTCATCATGAGCCAGGTGGCGACCGGCCCGTTGCTGAATCGCTATGACGAGGACATCGAATTCACGAACAGCAGCGGACAGGACCGCATTCTGTATCGGTTCCGCGAGGGTATCGAGCGTTTCTTTATCACCGACATCAACAACCCTGCGGCGTCGGTCGAAGCGCAAAGCACCCTGCCGGTGTTTCTCGATTTGGTCAGCACGGACGTGGGCGATTTCAACCACATTCCGGGCGGGTCAAATGTCCTGTACCTGGACGGACACGTAAGGTTCCTGCGGTACCCCACGGACTTCCCCGTGACGCGGGCGTTCGCGGGTCTGATCTCGCTATTCTAATCCGTACGCTACTTGCCTTGTCGCATGGGGCCGAGGGTAAGCTTCGGCTCCATGCGTCTCCATTGGCCGGTCTCCTGCTTGCCACGCCGAAGCGTTTCGCGAAGGCTGGGACCGCGCCACCGGCCCGACCGTAGGTCTCCACCGTTATGGCCGGTCTCCCGCGGTCTCCAAGGAACGATAGTTGCGGGCGGGCGCGTCAGGCGCGCTCCGCGAGCTTGCGCAGGTCCGCGTCGAAAGTGAACAGGCGGTCGCCCCTTGCCGCGGCCTTGGCGAGCAGGACACAGTCTACAATGTCGAGACGCTTCTCCGAGAACAACGTCAACGCCCGGATGAGTTCCTCGCGGTCCTCATTGACGACGCCCTTGTAGCGAAGCATATCGATGAGGCTTGCGGCGACGCGGGCCCTCGGCGCCCGGTAAATTTTGGTGAGCACGTAAACGCATTCCGCGATCACGCTCTCGAGGATGAGGGCCTTCAGATCGCCCTTTCTTACGTCGTCGAAGAATGACACCGCCTCCGCGGCGAGGGTCGGATCGTCTCCCACCAAGTAACGAACGATGGTGTTCGTGTCAGGAACGCTTCTTTCCGGCTTTCTCACGCACCGCCTCCCGCCACGCCTTGTCCCTCATCTGTTTCATGGAGGCGCCCCGCCCGGCATTCCGCGCGTATTCGCGCAAAGAACCGGCGGCGTCTCGCACAGGCCTTACCATCACCACGTCGTGCTCTACCTCGAAATAGACCGCGTTGGCGTTCAGTGTTTCCCGGATTGCCTTCGGAATGGTTACCTGCCCTTTGCGTGTAATCTTGACCGCTGCAGAGGTCATTGCCCTGAGTCCTTACATTCAGACTATGCATTACCTATGATGATTGTACTACTTTCCGCTCGCGTCGTCAATATCAAGGAAAGGCCTTGGTGGGGCGCCGATGTCACCGCACTCCCATGACCGGTCTCCTTCTTGCCCGCGAAATCCGTCGCGGCAAGAGAATCTGGGATCGCGTGAGGACGATGATCGACGAAGTTCATCTGTGCTTGCCGGTAGGCCCCGTTCAAGTCAGATTCGTTAGATTCGTGTCATTCGTGGTCGAGATCCGCCCGCTTCACCGCCAGAAAATTCCGAATAATCCGCTTCCCGCACTCGGTCAGGATGCTCTCCGGATGGAACTGGACGCCCCAGACCGGGTGCTCCTTGTGCGCGACGGCCATGATCTCGCCCTGGTCCGCGGTTTCGGCCGTGATTTCGAGGCAGTCGGGGCACGTGTCGCGCTTGATGATGAGCGAGTGATACCGCGTGGCGGTAAACGGCGACGGCACGTCCGCGAAGAGCCGGTCGCCGGTGTGGCGGATCGCGCTGACCTTCCCGTGCATGATGCGGTCCGCACGCACGATATCGCCGCCGTAGGCCGCGCCGATGCTCTGGTGCCCGAGGCACACGCCCAGGATCGGATACCGCGGACCGAGTTCCTGGATGAGCGCTACCGAGATGCCCGCCTCGTTCGGCGTACACGGCCCCGGCGAAATGACGATGTGGTCCGGGTCCAGGGCGCGCACGCCCGCCACGTCGATGGCGTCGTTGCGGAACACGCGGATGTCCGCCTCGATTTCGCCGAAATACTGCACGAGGTTATAGGTGAACGAGTCGTAGTTGTCGATAAGCACGATCATGATTCGAGCCCTCTCTCGGCAAACTCGACGGCGCGGAACAGCGCCTTCGCCTTGTTGACCGTTTCGTCGTATTCGCGATCGGGGTCGCTGTCGTAGACGATGCCCGCCCCCGCCTGCAGGTGGGCCACGCCGTCCTTGACGACCATCGTGCGGATGAGGATGCACGTGTCCATGTCGCCCCCGAAACTTACGTAGCCCGCGCCGCCCGAGTACGGCCCCCGGCGCACGTTCTCCAGTTCGTCTATGATTTCCATGGCGCGAATCTTCGGCGCGCCGCTCACCGTGCCCATCGGGAACGTCGCCTCGAGGGCGTCGAAGGCGTTGCACCCGTCCTTCATGACCCCGGCGACCTCCGTCACGATATGCATCACGTGGGAGTACCGCTCCACGACCATGAACCGGTTCGCCACCGGCGCGACCGACCCCGGCGCGCTCACCCGGCCCACGTCGTTGCGCCCGAGGTCCACGAGCATGATGTGTTCGGCCCGCTCCTTTTCGTCCTGCATCAGGTCGTGCTCGAGCGCGAGGTCCTCGGCGGCGTTCGCGCCGCGCGGGCGCGTGCCGGCGATCGGGCGGACCATGCAGGTCTTGCCCATCACCTGGGTCATGACCTCGGGGCTCGAACCGACTATCGCCGCCTCGGGATACTGGAGCAGGAGCATGTACGGCGACGGGTTGATGCAGCGCAGCGCCCGGTACAGGTTCGCGGGACTCGCGCTCACGGGCCGCGCGAACCGCTGCGAAAGCACGACCTGGAAGATGTCGCCCGCGCAAATGTACTCCTTCGCCGCGCGCACCGCCGCGCAAAACTCCTCGCGGGAAAAGTTCGACGTGAGCGGCGGTTCTTCGCCCGAATGCACGCGCTCGGTGGTCACGGTAAGCGGCCCGCGCAGCCGCGCCTCGAGTTCATGAATCTTGCGCGCCCCGTCGTTGTAGGCCGCTTCCGGGTCATCGCCCACGTGCACGTTCGACACGATCTGTATCTTGTTCTTCACGTGATTGAAGACGACGATCGTGTCCGTGATCATGAAGTACAGGTCCGGCAGGCCGAGCAGGTCCGGGTTCTTGTCCGGCAGCCGCTCGAAGAACCGCACCTGGTCGTAACTCATATAGCCCACCGCGCCGCCGTGGAACGGCGGCAGGCCGTCCACCGCCACCGGGTCATAACCCGCCATGAGCTTCTCGAGTTCGCGCAGCGGGTTGTCCGACTCGAAGCGTTCCTCGACGCCCCGCCGCACTATCGAGACCTCGCGGCCCCGGCTCTTGAAGATAATCGTCGGGTTCGCGCCAAGAAACGAATATTGCCCGATCTGGTCCGCCTTCTCGACGCTCTCCAGAAGAAACGAATACTGCTGCCCCCGCGACGCCTTCAGGTACGCCGTCACCGGCGTCTCCAGGTCGCCCAGAATCTCGCGGTAGATCGGCACGAGCGCGCCCGGACGCGCGAGTTTCCTGAATGTTTCGAGGTTCGGATGAATCATGATGCTCTACTCCCGGGCAACGCCGTCCCCGTCGAGGGTGACGGTCCCGTCATCGCCGACGCGCCGATAGAAACAACTCGTTTCATTCGTGTGGCACGTCGGCCCGATGGGGTCGCACTTCACGAGCAGGGCGTCGCCGTCGCAATCCACGCGGATTTCCTTCACCTGCAACACATGCCCCGAAGTCTCGCCCTTCAGCCAGAGCGTCTGCCGCGACCGCGACCAGAAGCACGCCTTCCGCTCCCGCAGCGTGATATCCAGCGACTCCCGGTTCATGTAGCCGACCATCAACACCTGGCCGGTCTCGAAGTGCTGGACCACGGCGCAGACGAGGCCCTTGTCGTCGAATTTGAGCAAATCATCCAATTCCACGCAATACGCTCCTACTTCTTCTTGCTTGCGCCCCACAACGCGGACTTCACGGGGGAAATGGCGCCTGGATTCAAAGAAAGGAATCATTCGGCGCGGTGAGCGCCGTCGATCAGGCGGAATGGGGGTGACGCCATCGACAAGCCTCTGGACGATCGCTCGGCATCACCTTTTCTCCGCAAACCATGCAACTGAGCCGTAGTATACGGGCTACGGACCCCGCGATTCCACACGGGCATGCATACCCGCGCGACGCCGCTCAAGCACCTGCGGCGCCGCCAGGCGCAACACATTGTCCTGAACCACCCCTTCGACCTCCGGCCGCTGGAGATTGCGCGATAGCCGCATATGGGTCTTGCGCAGGGCGATCGATTCCTGCAACGCGCGCGCCACCTCCGTCAACAGCACCGAGCCCGATGCTTGAATCCCGGAGAGTATTTCCACGACGATGCGCTGCGCCGTCCGCGGAAGGCGCACGGAAACGAAATGCGATTCCCGATAGAGATAGTCTTCCCCGGACTAATCCACCACGCGGACGTACCCGTCGCGTGGGCTGGTCTCGATGAGCCTGTGACGCGGAGCGTTACGAAGCCGATGTGTTATGATGGGTTCAATCAGGCAGAGGCGCGATTCTGCCGCAAGTGAGCGAGTTCTTTGGCGTGGCCATCTATATGTACTTCAACGACCACGCGCCGCCTCATTTTCACGCTGAATACGGTGAATTTGAGGCCGCATACACCATAGACACCTTGGATATTCTACGAGGCCGGTTGCCTCGACGGGCTCATGGCATGGTCATCGAATGGGCGCTTGAGCATCGGCCCGAGTTGAGAGACAATTGGGAAAGAGCGAGAGACCAATTGCCGTTGGAAGCAATTGCGCCGCTCGAATAATGGGAGTCCCGGCCATGAAGAATCTTGGGCCGCGCGTTCGTGTCGCCGCGGTGGAGCCGTTGCGGGCGTTCAGGGTGCGTATCACCTTTGAAGACGAGACCACACGGGAAATCGA
The DNA here is from genome assembly GCA_029556545.1 of Candidatus Hydrogenedentota bacterium. Classification (GTDB taxonomy): domain Bacteria; phylum Hydrogenedentota; class Hydrogenedentia; order Hydrogenedentales; family JAGMZX01; genus JAGMZX01. Next base: position 30,709 of record JAKQEQ010000039.1, on the reverse strand, counting down.
CCTCGACCCCTATCTGCACGGCCCGATTTTCGAGCCCCTGCGGAACGATCCGGCCCTATTCCGGGCGGTCAAGGTCAGGGGCGGGACCGTTGCCTGGGAAAACGGCGCCGACATCGACCCGGACGTCCTCTACTACGGCCTCACGCCCGCCTGGATGGAAGAGACCGAATCGGCGCGCAAGTAGGCCCGCCGGTTATTGCCGGTCTCCCGCCCGCCCCACCAAAGTCATACGCCCGCGTTCTTCTCGTTACACCGCTTGCGGGTCTGTCGATTTAATCGGAAACCGGCCCAAGAATCCGCAAATGGGCGCCATGGTCCGCTGTGGGTCTTCTTGTCGAGACGCATGCCGGACTTGTCAGCGCGCTTTAGCGCGGCTCCTCTTTGCACCCGCGTTCACGCGGGGTGTAAGGGGCTGTTTCTTCCGCGCGCAGGCCGCTTCAGCGCCGCTTGGCGAACTCCTTCAGCATGGAAACAATGCTGAAGCCGTGGTAAAGCCGCGCTGAAGCGCGCTTCGCTTTACAGCAGGTTTCCGCATCACCCCGCATAAATGCGGGTGCAAAGAAGAGCCCGCCAAGGCGGGCTAAACAGATTGCACGTACTCGGACGCGATTGCGGGACAGTCGCGCTCAGTTCTTGCTCGCCGCCGCATTGGACCAAATCGTCGGACCCGCAAGCGGTATAACGAGGGCGAAACAAGAAACACGTCCCGCCGCTTGTTGCCCCGCCGGGTGATAGGATGCGCCAGCCCCGGGTATGGCTACACCCGCCTGTCTCGGCGGGAACGCAGGGATACCCGCGGGAAGGAATTCCAAGAAAACAGTTATCCCCAATTTACCGCAACGGTCGGCTGCAGCGGCTTGTTATGCCGCCTCCCTGACCCAACGAGCAACTCCTGGGTGCAGTCTGTAGCAGCCGTCGAGCACACCGAGTGCGGCCCGCAGGATTGCCTTGTCGCGTGCCACTTCGTCGATCGGCCCGTCAGGATACTTGCCGCCGTGGAAGAGATTGTTTCTGGCCGTCCTGACCAGTCGAAGCACGAACTCCTCCTCGCACTCCGCGTTGCCGCGCCCAATCTGCTCCCATGCGAGACGGCCATCCCGCACGACTTGGCGGCGTGGTGAGGCGCTCTTCAAGTTCCCAAGTGCGTCCTGAAAGCGACTATCGCTGATTGTCTTGAACCGACCGCGGATCGAGTTTCCGAAGGCAGTCCAATCGGGCTGCGCAACGTCATCCCGACCCGACCGCAGGAATCCTTCCCGCTTCAGCGCACACTCAAATACGGAGAATTTCCAGAAAAAGGCAAGAACAAGTTCTCGATCAAGCCAGTCTGGGGGTACGTCGTAGGGCATCACATATCTCCTCACCGTTCAATCGGCCTAACATCATGCACGTCACCTGCGGGCTGCGGAGAGGATCGGAAGGTGCACGCACCTGTTAGCCAGCAGCGGCTCCTGGCCGATAGTCCCCAGCAAGTGCCAGGACATCACCGATCGTGACGTCGATGTATTTTAGGAAGAGTTCCATCTCCTGCAATTCCAAGTTCTTTTGATCCGTCGTGATGCTCGCAGGCGTCGCGTGGAGCAGCTTGCTTGCGAACGAGTACAGGTAGTCGTACTCGTCGGCTCGACCCACCTTCTGTGCCATCTGCCGCCATTGCCAGCGATCCGGTCGGAGGGCCTTGATCTCGTGTGCAACCCTCGAGTCGAACCTGTCCCTTTCAGCCGCAATGTCCGCGAGTGCCTGCCGCACAGGTGGGATCGCCTTGGTCTCGACCAGATAAGCCTGGAAATCGTATCCGTTAATTCGGGCGGCTTCTGCGTACATGGAGAAGCGTCGTCCTGCCTCCGCGTCGATCTCTGCCGAAATGCTCGATAAAGCAGAGACGAGCTTCTGGGTTTCGCCGGCATTGGCAGCGGTGGGACCGAAGTCCCTCAGTACCTTTTGATGAGCCCCGCCCTCCTTCTGTCCCAACGACCTGAGCCAGGCCACTTCCCGTTGTAGCTGAGCGAGCGTGTCCTCATAGAAACGTTGCTGAGTCGCGAGTAGTTGATCAAAATACACAAGGCCATAGCGGCCGTCCAGCGCGAATAGGCGGAGCCATACCGAGACTTCGAACGTGTACCTGGCAACGGCGACAACGCCTATCGTCTCGACGATGTTAAAGTTCTGCTCCGTGAACAGCCGAAGACGCACGAGCGAATCACCAGCCACTGAAATGCACCAGGAGGTGTGTTGCCATTTGTCAAAGCTTGCGAGGATGCTCGGGGTACGCAACTGCCGCGAAAGGGCATCAAGCGAAGACCGCCGTGCCCGAATCGAGTTTACTGACTGCTGTATGCGGGCTTCTTGCCCCATCTTCCCGCTCCTGTCGCTGTGCACCAGAACCCTCGTTGCTGGCTAACGCTCCACATCAGCGGCGGCACTCAGCGCTGTTCGCTGCATGCCGTTGTTAGACAGCAGATTACGTTTCGGCCGTTTCCTCATATTCTTCTATCACGCTGTCCGACAGGTGGGACAAGTGCTCCTGTTCGGCGAGCTCGTGCACGCTGTCATATGAAAGATAGGTGCAGATTTCGGAGAGTGCCCCACGGTCCAGCAGGGAGAACACCGGCCGCATGAGTTCTTGGAAGACCTTTTCTCGCCGAGCCGTCGGGGCAACGATGTGTAGCCGAATATCCATGTTCGGCTGGAGAGCCAGAAGGTCGGCCATCCGTAAGATTCCTGAGTACACGGACGTTGTATGTTCCACCTCGAAAGCTCGCCTGATTGCACGGCCTTTGAGCCATAGGACATCGATCTGCTCGATAGTCTTCAGGGTGGTCTCATCGTAGTTTAGCGGCAACCTCTCCAGGACGGGCGGATGATCCCCGGGCCACTCGGCGAGCACCGTGGCGCGATCGCTCCGGGGAACCCAGATCTGCATGCCCATCCGCGAGCCTATCTCAGCCAAGAGCGCCTGGACCTTTGCCGACTCCCTGACCTCGGGCCGGCCGATCTCTTCTTCCTCTGTCCCGGTCCCGTCAGGGACCGTGACCGTCACATCCTTGTCCGCTCGACGGATACGGTGCGTCGCCAGCCTCCTGAACTCGTTCGGGTCCACCGGGTAAGCTTCACCACCGTCGATCTGTTTCTGTACTAGACCTTCGAGAAAGGCGCCGTCCGAATCATCGAGTTGAACGAGACTTCCCCGCAGCTTGCCAGTCCAGGTTGACGAACGCTTGGACTGCCCGCGGGTAAACGACAGCTCGTTCCAAACGCGCTCCTCGTGGATCGGGATCGCCTTCTCCACCGATAACCATACCAAAGGTCGAACGCGGAACCGAACAACGAACGGATCGTTCTCAGGATAGAAGACTGGCGTCTCGTCGACAAAAGGGCCCTCGAGCACTTCCAGAACCCCCATCCACCGCGACAGTCTCGTCAAGTAGCAGATCAACTTGTCGCCTGGATTGATCCGTCTGGCGACGTTCCTGTGGCGCATCCGGAAGCCGGAGATGTTGCGATCCGAACGCGCGAACGCTTCGTAGGTCTCAGGTGAGAAAAGGTCCAGATAGTATGCCATTCTGCCCTTGAGCCTCCGGTCCTCTGCCGTCTAACAACGGTCATGCTATTTCTTCATAACACCTTTGGGGCGAAACATCGCGGCCTAGGACCCCTCCGGCAATGCTCGCATACCGACATCGGGCTGCGTGCCGCCGTTACGCGGGCAATGCGTTGTGTTCTCGTTCAAGACCGTCTGCATGGCTTGGCCGCGTAATGCAAGGATCGGGGTACAAGCCCGGTGCATCCGCGAGTGCTCATGCCATACACCCGCTTGCTTCCTCCGACGCGTAGTATATCACAGGAGGCCCGATACGCAAGGCACAAGTGCGCGGCGGGAGCGGCGCCCAGTGACCGGGGACGAGCGGCCAATCGGGTGGGCTGGTCGCGAGAACCGGGCGGATTGGACGGATTGGACGGATTGGACGGATCGGGCGGATTGGGCAGATGTCGACAATTCCTTTGCAGTCGGGGTAGCCGGTGCAGCCCCAGAATTGTTTGCCGGCGTTTTTGCCTTTCTGTGCGGTGCGCAGTGTCATGGGCTTGGCGCACTGGGGGCAGTCGGGAATGTGGTCGGACGGATTGGACGGAGCGGACGGATCGGACAGATTGGACGGATCGGACCGATCGGGCGGATCGGACGGACCAGGGCGGTTTCGCCGCCGATAGGCGAGGCGTGCGACGGCGAGCTGTTCGCTGTAGCCGCCCTCCTCGACAAACTGGCGCTCGAGCGCGGCGATCTGGCGGTCGAGCAGGGTGTTGGCCTGGTGGATGAGGCAGAGGAGCGCATTGGCGCGGATGGCCGGGTCGGGATGGTCGAGCCATTGCGCGTAGGCGTCGTAGCGACGGTCGTCCGCGAGGCGGGTGGGCGCCTGATGGGGCGAATCGGGCAGATCGGACGGATCGGACGGATCGGGCGGATCGGACGGATCGGGCGGATCATCGGGGGGGTGGTGCCGCGCGATGGCGCGCACGGCCATAGCCTCGGCGCTGTCGGGATGCCACTGGGGAAGGCGGCGGTGGCGCAGAAAATCCTCGTAGTCGAGGAGCAGTTCTTCGAGGCTGGAGCGGGCTACGTTGACGAGGCGAAGCTCGGTCTGGGATGAAGTCGCGGCGGCGCGACTGCCTTCGGCGATATTCTGGCGTCCGCTGCGCGCGGCCTGCATCATCTGGTCCACGGTACGCGAGCGGGGGTCGAGGAACCGCTCGCAGAAGCGGTGCGTCGCGTCGTAGATGACCGTGGCCGTCTGGAAGGTGCGCAGATCACGGTAGCCCCCGCTATTCCTGATTTTCCCCATGGTCCCTCTCTCTTCACGCCGCAAACGGGTTCAGCGGCACGTGATCCTGAATGTACTGCGGCGCGGCGGGGTGGTGCAAGTCGGGCGGATCGGGCGGATTGGGCGGATTGGACGGATCGGACAATGCGTCGCCGCCACGAATCAAGGGCGGTCCTCGTCGTCTTCTTCCCAGTCGTAGGGGCCCTCGGCGAGGTCGTCGAGCGAAATGATGAGGTCCTCGTCGCCTTCCTCGACGGCCCAGCGGTCCAGGACTTTGCGATTCGTGTAGCGCTTGCGGAAGTAGGCGATGATGAGCAATATGGCGGGAATGCCGAAGACGGATCCGGACCCGATCATGCCGATGAGGGCGATCTTCCACAGGGAGGCGCGGTAGGCGTTCCAGAAGTCGAGCACGGTCATGCCGGTGTATTTGCGCAGGGGCGCGCCGAGCACGTCGGTGCGCGTGCCGCGCACAATCGCCCAGAACACGTCGTCGCCGAAGCGGTCGCGCATGAAGCGGGTCATCGAGAGCGCCTGGGCGTAGGCGTCGCCGAAGGCCATTTCGTCGCCGGGCGCGCGGAACCGGAGGTCGAGGTCTTCGTAGTCGATGATGCGGTTGTTGACGTACATGCGGGCGACGTGGAAGAGGCTGTTCCAATAGTATTCGTTCGCGAGGCTCATGCAGATGCCTTCGTTGAGCCAGCGGGGCAGGTAATCGGGGTGGGTGTTGCGCGCGAGGAGTATGTGGACCAGTTCGTGGCGCAGCGTGCCGCGAAAATCCTGGCGCGCCCGGCGAAGGCGCGGCGATTTCACCACGATGAGGCCCTCCTCCGGGCGCGCGAGGCCCGCGACCTCGACGGAGCCGAAGGAACGGGCGTATACCGCGAAGGTGGGGATGTCGTGGGCGATAATGACGCGGATGGACGCGTCGCCGTGGGGCAATTCTTCGCCGAATTCCGCAAGCGCCTCCTCGAGGATGCGCAAGGCGCGATCGGCCGTGGCGCGATCGCTCTCGTGATAGTGAATAGACAGGATGCCTCGTTCGAGCACGGCGCCACGGGCTGCCGCGCCGCAAAGCAGCGCGGCCAGCACGAGCAGGTATATCACGAGGTGTTTCACCGCTTGTTTTTCCCGTACTCGTCAGAGGCGGGGTTGGCGACGGGCGCGCCGTGAAGGCAACGGCGGGCGTGTTCCGGTGCGTTGACGATGGATTTTTGCATGGCCTCATGACTCGTGTTGCGAAGCGGGACGCCCCGCCCGCGCATGGCGATAGTAGAACAGGCCCGGAACGCGAGTCCAGGAATCGGAGCGTTCGGCCTTACGGCGTGCTCGGGCCGCCGTGCGGGGATGCGGCTTTGGCGCGTTGCTTCTCGTAGAGCACGACGAGCCAGTAGCCGATGCTCATGGCAAGCGCGACGGCGGCAATGCCGAACACGTGAAGCGGCTCGGTCTCCTGAAGGTCGAGGATGATGATCTTCCGCGCAATGGCCATCAGCGCCGTGGCCAGAACGATCTTGACGTGGATGACGTCGTCGCGCAGGTAGACCGTGATGTTCTCGAAGATCTCGATGGCGATCAGGACCGCGATAAAGGCGCCGAACGTCGCCAGAATGTCGCTGATCTGGAGCAGACCCACGGGCGCTTTCAGGAGCCGTTGATACAACACCCAGACCACGTCGGCTACGCCGAACAGGATGACGATGGTCATCAACACGGCGAGTACGCGCACGGCAAATCGGATGACGCCGCGCAACCGGCGCAGCAGGGGTCCGTCGGTCGTTGTGTTGTGGTGTATCGAGTCACTCATCAAGGATACTCCCCGGCGAGCCGATCGCCGTGTCCCGCGCGTCCGTTCTCCCGGTGAGTGTACGTGTCGGTAACGGTCCGGCTCAACTTGTGGAACGAGAGAACCCCGGATTGTGCGCCGCCGCAAGAGGCAAGTAGAATCCCGACTTTGCCTCGCGAAGCGGGCGATAAGTTCGGACAAGAGTGCGTAGCTGACAGGAGGCGACCACATGCGTGCATGGCGATTTCATGAGGCCGGCGACATCGCGAATCTGCGACTCGAGGAGACGCCGGCGCCCGAGCCGCGCGTCGGAGAGGTTCTCGTCCGCGTCGAGGCTGCGGCGCTGAACCCGGCGGACCGCTACCTGGTGCAGGGACAGTACCCCCGCGCGGGGGCGCCGCCGTTCACGCCGGGCCGCGACGGCGCGGGCGTGGTCGAGCGGCCTTGCGCGGGCGGCCGGTTCCGGGAGGGCGACCGCGTAGTATTGCTGGGCGGCCTGACGGGCATTTCGGAGCAGGGCATGCTCGCCGAATACGCCGCCGTGCCCGAGGCGTGGCTCGCGCCGCTGCCGGAAGGTTGGACGATGCGGGAGGGCGCCGCCGGGCCGCTCGTGTTCCTGACCGCGTGGCGCGCGCTGGTGATTTGCGGCGGGCTGCGGGCGGGCGAGACCGTCCTGGTGACGGGCGCATCGGGCGGCGTCGGCACGGCGGCGGTAATGCTTGCGAAATCACTCGATGCCCGCGTCATCGCGCTGTCGCGCGACGCGGCCAAGCGCGCGCGGCTCGAAGAAGTCGGCGCGGACATCGTGATCGACGCGGGTGCGGCGGATGTCGAGAAGCAGGTGAAGGCCGCGCTCGGGACGGGGCGCGTCGACCTGGTAGTCGAGAACCTGGGCGGGCCCTGTCTGAATCAATGCGTGCGCATGGCGGGTTTCGGCGGGCGCATCATGGTGGTGGGGCTGTTGGCGGGTCTGAACGCGGAGGTGGCCGTCGGACTGCTGATCCACAAGTGCCTGCGCATCGAAGGTTTGAGCGTCAGCGCGTACCGCCCCGAGGAAGCACAAGAAGCCTGGGCCGAGATTGTGCGGCGTCTCGATGCGAACGGCGCGCGGCCCCTCATCGACCGCGCATATGCCATGACGGAGGTGCAGGACGCCTTTGGCCGCCTCCATGCCGGCCCCTTTGGCAAAGTGGTCATCGACACGCGCGCGTGAGCACGCGGATATGAGGAGCGTTTCGCCGTTTGCGTGATTTTCCTAAGCCAAATTCGGACAAATTCACGCGCTATTGCAAATCTCGTGGTCCTGTGCTAAGTTAATGATGGATTCCAGGCGGAAGTACCGCCGATACTCTTCGTGAGAGAGGCGGTGCCTGGGTACGACTGGTTCCTTCTGTCCGCTGTAGTACATGCGGCGGGGGAGAAGGAGAAACATCGTGCCCCGTATCACTTCCAGTGGTGGATGCATCAATCCACGGGCTGCGCGTGGTTTCCGGCCCGCGAGAGGGAGGGGGGATATTTTGCTTGCTTGTTCCCCGTCGTTACGCCTCATCCCCGTCCATCCTCTGAGTTACGTTCGACAACGCTCCCTTGCGCCCATTCGGCGACTGTCTTCGCGTTTCACCGCAACAGCGCGCGGCGCGGCCGTCGCCGCGCGCGAGGAGAGCATCTATGGCCGTAGCTAGCTTGGACTTACGCGAGGTCTTCTTACAAAAGCTCTACAGTATACCTAACGGTAGGAAGGTTAATGAGTGCATCCAGTGCGGCACCTGTTCCGCCTCCTGCCCGACCAGCCACGCCATGGACTACAGCCCCCGCGAGATTATCGCGGCGTTGCGGGCGGGCATGCTCGACCGCGTGTTGCGCTCGAACACGGTGTGGTTGTGTTCGTCGTGCTATTCCTGTTCCGTGCGCTGCCCGGCGGGCATCCCGTTCACGGACGTGATGTACGAATTGAAACGTCTGGGCGTCAAGCACCGGATCGGGGACAAGGGCGCGCCGAACACCGTGATGGCGCGCGAGTTCGTTCATCTGGTGGACCGGCGGGGGCGTAACCACGAGCCGGCGTTAATCCGGCAGTACTTTCTCCATACCAACCCGTTGCGGGCGCTGCGGCAGTTTCCGCTGGCGCTGCGGCTGTGGTGGCGCGGGCGCATGCCGCTTCGGGGCCATACGATCAAAGGCGCGGCCGGTTTGCGGCGCATGATGGCCGCCATCGAGGAGAACGGGTCAAAATGAGCACGACCGTGAATAGCAATGCGGGGGCGAGTGCGAGCGCGAGTACGAGTACGAGAGGAAGCGATGGGCGCGTCTTTTCTTACTATCCGGGCTGCTCGCAGATGGCGATGAACCGGGCCTACGACGTCTCGACCCGGAGTGTCGCGGCGCGGCTGGGCCTCGAACTGGTGGAACTTGAGGACTGGAACTGTTGCGGCGCGACGGCTTACGTGGCCATCCGCGAGGAGCAGGCGTTTGTCTTGTCGGCGCGGAACCTGGCGCTGGCGGAGCAGGCGGGCCGGCCTCTGGTCACGGCGTGCAGCGGCTGTTTCGTCGTCCTGAACAAGGCGAACAAGTACATGGCTGAGGACCCGGAACTTCGGTCCGACATTACGCGCGCGCTGGCGGCGGGCAGTATGCGGTACCGGGGCACGGTGGCGGTCCGGCATTTTCTCGATGTCGTGGTGAACGACGTCGGCGAAGAAACGGTTCGCGCCCAGGTAACGCGCCCGTTGACGGGTTTGAAGGTGGCCGCCTACCACGGCTGCCAGTTCAGCCGGCCCTTCGGCGAACGGGCGGACCCGGAGTTCCCGGACACGATGGACCGGCTCGTTAACTGGCTGGGAGGGGAAACCGTGCCTTTTGCGCTGAAGGCGAAGTGCTGCGGCGGCCTTATGATGACGACCCAGCCGGACGTAGGGCGCGCGCTCACGGGCAAGATTCTGAAAGCGGCGAAGGAAGCGGGCGCCGACTGCGTAATCACGTGCTGTCCGCTTTGCCAGTTCAATCTCGAGGGGTTCCAGCGCCGCGTGGGCGCGGCAGTCGGCTGCGACTGCGCGCTGCCGGTGTTGTACTTCACGCAACTCATGGGACACGCGTTCGGCCTGGACGCGCGGGCCCTTGCATTGGGCGACTCGCTGACGCCCGTCGCGGAACTGCTGCACAGGGAGGCGGTCCATTCATGATAGCCCAAGACGAGAAAATCGGTGTATACGTGTGTCACTGCGGCACGAACATTTCAGGAACAGTGGACGTATCGGCGGTGGCCGAGTACGCACGGACGCTGCCCGGCGTGGCGATTGTCCGCGAGTACAAGTACATGTGCTCGGAACCTGGTCAGGACCTCATCCGCAAGGATATCGAGGAGTTGAACCTGACCCGGGTCGTCGTGTCGTCTTGTTCGCCGCTGATGCACGAGGTGACGTTCCGCAAGGCGTGCAACGACGCGGGGCTCAACGGGTTCCTTTTTCAGATGTCGAATATCCGCGAGCAATGCTCGTGGGTTCATGATGACCGCGAGCGCGCCACGGCGAAGGCGAAGCAATTGCTCGCGGCGGCGGTGCTGCGCGTCGGGCAGCAGGTGGCGATGGAGGAGCGGATTGTGCCGGTGCGGCCCGAGACGCTCGTCATCGGCGCGGGCATCGCCGGCATCGAGGCGGCGGTGCGCCTTGCGGACGCGGGCCGCAAGGTGTATCTCGTCGAGCGCCTGCCGTCCATCGGCGGGCACATGGCCCAGTTCGACAAGACGTTTCCGACCCTCGATTGCGCGGCGTGCATCCTGACGCCGAAAATGGTTTCCGTCGGCCAGCACCCGAATATCGAACTGCTGACCTACTCCGAGGTCGAGGCGATCACGGGCTACGTGGGCAATTTCCGCGTGCGGGTGCGGCGGCGCGCGACGAGCATCGACCCGACAAAGTGCGTCGGTTGCGGCCTCTGCTGGGAGAAGTGCGCGGTCAAGAAGGTGCCCAGCGAATTCGACGCGGGCATGTCCATGCGCACCGCCATCTATGTTCCGTTCGCGCAGGCCGTGCCGAACAAGCCGGTTATCGACCGCGAACACTGTCTGCACTTCACGAGGGGGAAGTGCGGCATCTGCCAGAAGACCTGTCCCGCGGACGCGATCGATTTCGATATTCAGGACGAGATACTGGACCTGGAGGTCGGCGCCATCATCGTGGCCACGGGGTTCACGCTGTTCGACGCGGGAGAACTGGCGCGTTACGGCTACGGACGGCTGGACAATGTGCTCACGGCCCTCCAATTCGAGCGGCTCAGCCACGCGAGCGGTCCGACGGGCGGCGAAATCCTCACGAAGTCGGGCGAGCGGCCCGGCGCCGTGGCGATCCTGCACTGCATCGGCAGCCGCGACGAGAACCATCTCAAATACTGCTCGCGGGTGTGCTGCATGTACTCGCTCAAGTTCGCCCACCTTGTGCGCGAGAAGACCCACGCCGAGGTCTACAACTTTTATATCGACATGCGCGCCTTCGGCAAAGGCTACGAGGAATTCTACCGGCGCGTCATGAGCGAAGGGGTCCACTTTATCCGCGGAAAGGCGGCGGAAGTCAGCACCGTGGCGGAAACGCCGGAAGAAGAGGGCAAGCTCATCGTCGTCGGCGAAGACACCTTGCTCGGCGTGACGCGCCGCATCCCGGTGGACATGGTGATTCTTGCCTCGGGCATGCGGCCCGCCGAGGGCACGGAAAAACTCGCGCGCATCCTCTCGCTCGGCTGCACCCGCGACGGCTTCTACCTCGAAAAGCACGTCAAGCTGGCCCCGGTGGACAGCCCGTCGGACGGCATCTTTCTCGCCGGCGCGTGTACCGGCCCGAAGGACATCCCCGACGCCGTGGCGCAAGGCGCGGCGGCGGCGGCGGGCGCGCTCTCGCTCATCGACAAGGGCCGCGTCATCATCGAACCGATCACGTCCGAGATCAACCCCGAGGTGTGCGCGGGTTGCCAACTCTGCATCATGACGTGTCCGTACACCGCTATTCATTTCGATTCCGAGCGCAACGTGTCGGTCATCACCGAGGAGTTATGCAAAGGCTGTGGCACGTGCGTGGCGGGGTGCCCGAGCGGCGCGGCGCGGCAGAAGAGCTACGAAGATTCGCAGATTTACGCCGAGATCGAAGGCGTATTGGCGTAGCAGGAAGGGACATTACCATGCCGGACCAGCAATTCGAGCCAAAGATCGTGGGATTCCTGTGCCGCTGGTGCTCGTACACCGGCGCGGACCTTGCCGGCACCAGTCGTATCCAGTATCCGTCGAACATCGCGCCCATCAAGGTCATGTGCTCGGGCCGCGTGGACCCGACGTTCGTGATCACGGCGTTCGCCGACGGCGCCGACGGCGTGCTGATTGCCGGGTGCCATCCGGGGGACTGCCACTACTCGGTCGGGAATTACAAGGCCATGCGGCGGTTTCCCATGCTGGCGAAACTCCTTGATCAATTCGGTATCGAGCGCGCGCGGCTTCGCCTCGAGTGGATATCCGCGTCCGAGGGCCACCTCTACGCAGACTTGGTGAAGTCGTTCTCCGAAGAAGTGCGCGCGCTCGGGCCGTTGCGGTGGAAGCAGCGCATTGCGCCGCTCTGTGAAAGCGTGGACATCGCACGCTCCCAGGCGGCGACGGTATAGACGGAGGCCGATCATGAGCAAGCCGAAGGTGGCATTCTACTGGTGCGCGTCGTGCGGCGGCTGCGAGGAGACGGTAGTTGACCTTGCGGAGGACATTCTCAAGGTCGTCGACGCGGTGGACATTGCGCTGTGGCCCGTCGCGCTCGATTTCAAGAAGAAAGACGTCGAGGCGTGGGCGCCGGGCGAAGTGACGGTCGCGTTTATCAATGGGTCGGTGCGCCTTTCCGAGCAACTCGAATGGGTGCGGCTGCTGCGCGAGAAGTGCCCGATCGTGGTCGCGTTTGGCGCTTGCGCGCATCTGGGCGGTATCCCGGGCTTGGCGAATGCGACCACGCGCGAGCGCATCCTCGAGAACAAGTATTTCAATGCGCCGACGCTGGACAACCCGGACGGCCTGCAACCGTTGACCGCGTGCACCGTCTACGGCTGCGACCTCGAACTGCCCGAGTTCTGGAAGGACGTGAAGCCCCTCGACGAGGTGATCGAGGTTGACTATTACCTGCCGGGTTGTCCGCCACCCGCGAAGACCGTCATGAGCGCCGTGACCGCCATCCTCGAAGGCACGCTGCCGCCGAAGGGCGCGGTGCTCTCGCCCGCGAAGGCGCTGTGCGAGGCCTGCCCCCTCAATAACACGAAACCGGAGACGCTCTCGATCTCCGAATTCAAACGGGTGGCCACGAGCACGCCCGATCCGGGGCAGTGCTTCCTGGCGCAGGGTTACATCTGCATGGGGCCCGCGACCCGCGCGGGCTGCGGCGAGCGCTGCATCCGCGCCAACATGCCGTGTCGCGGGTGTTTCGGTCCCGCGCCCGGCGCGCGCGACATCGGCGGCAAGATGTTGGGTGCGCTCGGCTCGCTCGGGGCGGCGGACACGGAGGAGACCTCAATGGTGTTGGCGGACACGTTGGTGGACCTCGTCGGCACGCTGTATCGCTTCAACCTGCCCGCGTCGTTATTGAAGCGTCAATATACAAGTGGCACGGGCGTCCCGCCCGTGATGTAGGACATGGGTAGGATGCCCATGCCACAAACGAAGGATGACCCATGCGAAAGATCACGATAAACCCGATCACGCGGCTCGAGGGACACGGCAAGATCGAGATTTTTCTCAACGACGAAGGCGACGTGGCCCATGCGTTTCTTCAAGTGCCGGAGTTGCGCGGCTTTGAAACCTTCTGCATCGGGCGGCCCGCCGAGGAGATGCCGCGTATCACGCCGCGCATCTGCGGTGTCTGCCCGACGGCGCATCACATGGCCTCGACGAAATGCCTCGACGACCTGTGGAAAGTCGCGCCGACGGAGACCGCTAAGAAACTGCGCGAACTCGCGTACAGCGCGTTCATGGTCGAGGACCACTACATTCATTTCTTCTTCCTTGCGGGGCCGGATTTTGTCGTCGGACCGGATGCGCCTGCCGCCGAGCGCAACATTCTCGGCGTGATCGGCAAGGTAGGTCTCGAAATAGCCGGAAAGGTCATCCGCGTGCGCCGCGAGTGTCGCCACATGATGGAGACCATGATGGGCAAGGTCATCCATCCGTTGTTCGGACTGCCAGGCGGCGTATCGCGCGGGATTACCGAGGAGGAGCGCGAGCAGTTCCTCGGGACGGCCGAGTTCGCCATCGAATTCGCGCAGTACGCCTTGCAGCTGTTCGACGACATCGTGCTCCAGGACCAGGCGCGCCTCGACCTCGTCCTGAACGACGCCTATGTCCACAAGACCCATTACATGGGGCTCGTGGATGAGAACAACCACGTTAACTTCTATGACGGCATGATCCGAGTGGTCGACCCGGAAGGCCGCGAGACCGCCAAGTTCCCTGCCCGGCATTACGCCGATTTCATCGCGGAACATGTCGAGCCGTGGAGTTACGTCACGTTCCCGTTTCTCAAGCAGGTCGGCTGGAAAGGGTTCACCGACGGTCCCGAGAGCGGCGTCTACCGCGTGGCGCCGCTGGCGCGGCTTAACGCCGCCGACTGCATGGCCACGCCGCTTGCCCAGGATGCTTACGAACAGCTCTTCGACACGCTCGGCGGCAAGCCCGCGCACCATACGCTCGCGTTTCACTGGGCGCGGCTTGTCGAGGCGCTCTACGCGGCGGAACGCATGAAGGAATTGCTCGAAGACCCCGAGATTACCAGCGCGGACATCCGCAGCGTGCCGACGGAGACGCCTGAGGAGGGCGTTGGGGTGGTCGAGGCGCCGCGCGGCACGCTCATCCATCACTATTGGACCGACGACAACGGTCTCCTGACGCGGGTGAACCTGCTCGTGGCCACGAACCACAACGCGGCGCCGATTGCCATGTCCGTCGAGAAGGCCGCGAAGGGTCTCATCAAGAAGGGCCGCGTCGACGACGGTCTCCTGAACAAGGTCGAGATGGCCTTCCGCGCATACGATCCGTGCCACGCCTGCGCCACCCATGCCCTCGGGCAGACCCCCCTGCTTGTGCGCATCCGCGACAGCGCGGGCCGGCTACTCGAGGAACTGCATCGCGACTGAACGCTCGCGGTGCGGCACGGTTGAACACGCCGCGCGTTTGGCTTACCCTGTGGCCGTTGCGAAGCGACAATTCACGGCAAGGGGCCGGTGTCTTCCCATGCATAAGCAAAACACCCTGACTCGGCGCACGTTTCTCGCCGCGCCGCTGCTTCTCGCGCCGGGCGTGTTCGCCCAGCCGGGGCGGCGCGGCGCGGGCGACCGCGTGGTCACGGGGCATATCGGCGTCGGCGCGCGGGGCCGCGCCCTGCTCGAACGCGTGCGCCACGGCGCGGCGGCGGTGTGCGACGTGGACGAGGACCACTTGGCGGAGGGGGCGGCGCTGGTGGGGGCGGGCGTGCGCGTGTACCGGGACTACCGGGAACTGCTGGAACAACCGGACATAGACGCCGTCATCATCGCCACGCCGGACCACTGGCACGCCCTCCAGGCGGTCCATGCCTGCGAGGCGGGAAAAGACGTGTACATCGAGACGCCCGCGTGTCGGGTCTTCGAGGAGGCCGAGGCGATCCTGCGCGCGGCCGCGTGGTATGGCCGGGTGGCGCACGTCGGCGCGAGCGGGCCGCGCTCGGCGGCGGCGGCGTTCCTGCGAAAACGAATGCGGGACGGCGCGCTCGGGCCCTTGCGGCGCGTGTCCTGTTGGGGCGCGGCGAATCCCGAAGGCGGCGACCCGGCAGGGAATCGCCGGGCGCCCGCGACCTTGGATTGGGATCGCTGGATCGGGCCGAGTCGATGGATGCCGTACAACCCGGACCGCTCGCACGGAAACTGGCGCTGGCTCTTCGACATTGGCGGCGGGAACGCGCGCCAACAGGGCGCGGAATTGCTTCAGACGGCGCTTGAGGCGCTTGGCGCGCCGCATACCGGCAAGGTGACCGTCTCCGCACAGGGCGCCGCGCCGTCCGCAGGGTTCTGGGACTGCCCGACCACGCTGGAAGCAACCTGGTCGTTCTCCGGGGGCGCGGCGGAGCAAGCAGGCGCATCGACCATTCATTGGCGCCAGCCGGGGCCGGATGATGCCAGCACGGCGGGTCTGCTGTCTGAAGGGGAAATCGAGACATTGCGTCTGGACAGATGCGGCGACCAGTGGCGCGTCGAGGGACAAGACGACGGCGCGCACGAAGACGCGGACCCCGTGGGTCGCTGGCTCGATGCGGTGCGCGCGGGCCGTCGCGGCGCGGATGCGGAACTCGAAACCGCGTGTCGCGCCGCCGCGTTGGCCACGCTGGCCAATGTCGCCTGGCGGCTGGGGAGGCCCGTCACGTATGACCTGGATACGGGCGGATACGGGGGCGATACGCAGGCGGAGCGTCTGATGCGCGCGCCAGGCCGGGGGCCGTACAGGCTATGAGCCGCCGGTTGAAAAGATGCGTCCTGAAGGGTGCACGCCAAACATGCTTCCTGGCGGTCTTGTTGGCGCTGGTGGTTTTGTCTCCAGCGGCGCAGGAAGCCGCGCCATCTCTGGACGATTGCGTCGCCGAATTTGGGCGCGCCCTGCTGGATGCCGAGCCCGCCCGCGTACGCGACGCGCGCCGCGAGATGGAGGCGCTGGTTTTCGCGGCGGGCGCGCGGGACGCCGCCAGCGATCCGGGCACGCTGTGTGACGCGTTGATGCGTCTGCTTGAGTCTCTCACGGATGAGGCGCGCGCGGTGGACGTTCCGCTTGAGGACGAGGCGCTGCGGTCCGCTCCATACGGGGGCAAGATGCCCCCGCTCCTATCGATATTCGCGTTTCCCGAGGCGGCGCGGCAGGCCGCCGCACGCGCGCGCATCGACCAGGCCCGTCGCGATCTGATGTTCTGGATCAGTCTCGTGATCGATGAGGGCCGGGCAGCCGCGCTGGCGCCTCACTTGAACGATTCCGCATTAGGCGAGGAGACGATCTCGGCGTTGGCGCGTGTCGGCGGCGAATCCGCCGGGCGCGTACTGATCGAAGCCTTGAAGACCGCGCCGGCCCCCTTGCGTTTGAGCGTGATTCGCACCCTGGGAACCTGCGGCATCCGGGATGCCGTCCCGGCGCTTACGACCATCGCGCGCGGGGAAGACGGCGAAGCGCGCTGGTGCGCCGTGGACGCACTGAGCGTGCTGGGCGTGCCGGGCACCGCTGTTTTTCCGCTTGATCCTCGAACGCCGCCGTCGCTGGCGGCGCGCTATGCCGCGTCCTGCCTGCGCGCGGCGTTGGTGCTGGGCGATCGCGGTGAGCGGCGCGACGCGGAACGCCTGATCGAGCGTTTCGTGGACCTGAACGCGCGGCGGCATCAGATCTGCGCTGCGCTGCTCGGGTTGTCGCGGCTGGGTTCGACCGCCGTGACGCGGCACGCCCTCGGGTTCATCGGCACGCCGGGCGTGCGCGCCACCGCCATCGACGTGATCGTGGCCGACTGCGCGCCGGGCGTCGAGGATACGTTGATCAAGGCGTACCCCGTGACGGACCCATCAATGCAGGCGGCGATTCTCGAAGTACTGACGCGCAGGCAGTCGCCGCGGGCGCCGGGCTTGCTCCAACAGGCGCTGAACGCCTCCCACGCCGAGGTGCGCGTCGCCGCGGCGCGGCTCCAGGGGCTCGATCCGGTCGAGGCCGATCTGTGGCCGCTGGCCGAGCGAGGCGCGCCGTGGATTCGCCATGACGCGTTGCGGCTTTTTCTCGAACTGGCGTGGCGGCGCGCGGCGGCGGGACAAAAGGACGTCGCACGGGAGCAATTCATCGCCGTGTTGCAGGGGCGTTTTCCGCCCGAGGCGCGCCGCGAGGCGCTGAACGGCCTCGAACGCCTTGCCGACGCGGCGACGCGCCCGGTGTTGGAGCGGTGGGCTCGAGACCCGGACGTGGCCGAGGCCGCGACCTGCGCGCTCGTGGCGATCATCAGCGTCGCGCCGGATGACGAGGAAGCGCGCGGGGAGTTGCTTGAACTGGCGCGGACTACGCCCCACGAGGCCGCCGCGTCGGCGGCCGTGACCGCGCTAGCGGCCCGGGGCGCGGACGTGGCGCCGCTTGTGCGGCAGCAGGGCTACATCACGGACTGGCGGGTCCTCGGGCCGTTTCCCAACGACGCGGCGGCGCTGGCGGCGCTGGATGCCGCGTTGGGCCATGCCCCGCCGCGCACGGCGGCGGTTCCGCGAGTCGCCAGGCCCGCCGATCCGCCCGCAACGGTGTCGCACGAGGGCGCGGAGTTCGTCTGGCGCGACGTTCACGCCGCCGGCCTGCCCGCCGTGGTGGACATCGAGGCCGTTTTCGGTCCTTACACACAGGCGGCGGCTTACGGCTTCGCGAAAGTGGCGCAAGCGCAACGGTGTTCGGCGGTGATCCACCTCGTGCGCGACGACCCGATCACCATTTGGGTGAACGGAAAGCAGGTATACGAATCCGGCGGGTCTCGCGGGCTCGATGCGCCCCAAGAGCGCGTCCACATCACGCTCGAAACGGGTTGGAACTGCTTCCTCGTGCGCGTCTTGCAGGACGCCGGGCCGTGGGGCTACGGTATCCGTTTGACGGACCGCCAGGGCGCGCCTATCGACCTCGAGGCCCAAGCCATGCCGGACGACGGTATGGCGGGCATCGGCGTCACACGCGACGCGTTGCGTCCCGTGTTGAGCGGTGACGCGCCATGAACGAACAACGGCAATTGCGGGAGACGCGCCCATGATTCGATTTGTTGCATGTCTTGGCCTCTTGGCGGTCATGGCCTCGATCGTAGCCGGTCCCATCTCCGCGCAAGTCGGGACACCGCCATCGCCGACGCCGCTGCCCCGCGCGCACGCACATAATGATTATGAACATGAGCGGCCCCTGATCGACGCGCTTGACCACGGCTTCTGCGGTGTCGAGGCGGACATCTTTTTCATCGACGGCAAACTGCTGGTCGCGCACGACATCGAGGACGTGCGGCCCGACCGCACGCTCGAATCCTTGTACCTCGATCCGCTTCTGGAACAGGTGCGCAACAACGGCGGACGCGTGTATCCCGGCGGGCCAAGCGTCACGCTGCTGATCGACATCAAGAACACGGGCCGCGAGACCGCTCTCGCGCTGCTCGACGCGCTTGAACCGTACCGGGAGATGTTAACCGTCTTCAGCAAGGATGCGACGCAGCCGGGGGCCGTCACCGTGATTGTCTCCGGCTTCTATCCCTACGACGTACTGCGCGAACGGTCGCCGCGCCTGGCCGCCATCGACGGGCGCATCCCGCAACTGGGCGAATCGCCACATGAAGTGCCGCTGGTCAGTGAAAGCTGGACGAAGCTGTTTCGATGGCGCGGCCACGGCGCGCCCGCCGAGCCCGACGCCTCGAACCTCAAGCGGATGATCGCAAAGGCGCATGCGGCGGGGCAGCGGATTCGGTTCTGGAACCTGCCGGACGGCCCGGGCACGTTGCCGGTATTGTATGAGATGGGCGTGGACCTGCTGAATACGGACGACTTGGGCGCCATGCGAACGTTTCTTCTCGAACGCATGCGCGCGGAAACCGCAACGAAGGAATAGGTGACGCTATGCAACAGATACGAATTGGGATTGTCGGCCTTGGCGGCATCTGCCGAACGCGGCACGTGCCCGGCCTACGCAAGATTGACGGCGTCGAGATCGTGGTCGTGGCGAACCGTTCGCGGGAGTCGGGCGAGCGCGCCGCGCGCGAGTTTGACATCCCCGAAGTCGCGGAATCCTGGCGGGACGTTGTCGCCCGGGAAGATATCGATGCCGTGCTCATCGGCACGTGGCCATATATGCATCGCGAGGTGAGCATCGCGGCGCTCAACGCGGGCAAGCACGTGTTCTGCCAGGCGCGCATGGCGATGGACTACGCGGAGGCCCGCGAGATGCGCGATGCCGCCCGGCGTTCGAGTCGCGTAGCGATGTTGTGCCCCGTGCCGTTCGGCCTTACGGTCGACCGGACCATGCTGCGTCTCATCCGCGAGGGCGTCCTGGGCGATGTGCGACTCGTCCGCGTGCAGAGTTTTTCCGATGTGTTCGCAGATTCCGACGCGCCGATCTCGTGGCGGAAGGACCATCGGCTCAGCGGCCTGAACGCACTGACGCTGGGCATGTTCATCGAGGTGGTGCATCGCTGGTT
Source organism: Candidatus Hydrogenedentota bacterium (assembly GCA_029556545.1). Lineage (GTDB taxonomy): Bacteria > Hydrogenedentota > Hydrogenedentia > Hydrogenedentales > JAGMZX01 > JAGMZX01. Next base: position 10,907 of record JAKQEQ010000039.1, on the reverse strand, counting down.
CGGTTGGACCCATGTGGTCTCGGCGCTCACACAAACGTTCGTGACCGAGCGCGAGGACGCGGAAGGCCGAATGGCGCCGGTGCGCATTCCCGACCAATTCCTCATCAACGCGACGATGCAGTCCGGTTTGCAGGTGCAATACGTCTTCAGCGGGGCCGTGCGCGACGGACGCGACGCCATCGAAATCTACGGATCGAAAGCGTCGCTGCATTACGACGTGGCCGAAGACCGGCTTTGCCGGCTTGACGCGGGACGGCCCGCCGACGAAGTGCCCATTCGTCCGGAAGACGCCTACGACGTGACGAACTGGCGCGTCGAGCGCGATTTTATCGACGCGGTCCGCGAGGGGAACGAGTATCACCCGAATTTCGAGGACGGTCTGCGCTACATGCAAGTCATTCAGGCCGTATACGTCTCCGCGGAGCGGCAGGCTGTTGTGACGCTGGACCAGGCATAACCGCGGCACGCTGGGCGGCCGTCTACGCAGCCTTATCCTTCGGTGGAATCAGCGTTCCGGCTCGGAATGTGGCGCGCGTGCCGAAAAGTAGGTAGAATAGTGGAAGTGAAGGATGGTTGGGGGGCTCGCGCGGGAATAAGCGGGGAATAAACGCAGCAAGCGTTGCTGTTGCTTCTGATACACGGGTAAAGAATACGCCGCTGTGACGTCAGCTCGACAGGAGCAAGGCTCCATCGGGGCGTGCGGACGCCGGGGACGGTGGCGGGTGTTTGTTCGCGCAGGCAGCCTTCCCGCGTGTCAGAGAGTGGGCTGTCGTGTGTTCGGACAACGTAGCCGCGGACGGCGCGCCTGAACGGCGCGGCGGCATGTCTTACAGCCGGGGGGCGACGTAATTGGGCCCCGGAGGCGATTCGATGACAACGCATACAGACAATCTGGAGACCGCAAAGTACACGGGGACGCGGGTCGAGCGCAGCAACCAGGAAGTGGCCGACCTCGCGAACCGCGCGTACAAATACGGTTGGACGACGGAAATCGAGTCCGAGACCCTCGAGAAGGGCTTAAACGAGGAAGTCATCCGGCAGATCAGCGAGAAGAAGGGCGAGCCGGAATGGATGCTTGCGTGGCGGCTCAAGGCCTATCGCCACTGGCGAGGAATGGACCCGCCGACGTGGGCGAAGGTCCGGTACGAGACGCCGGACTTCCAGGACATCAGCTACTACTCCGCGCCGAAGAAGGCGCCCGAGAAGAAGAGTCTTGACGAAGTGGACCCGAAGCTGCTCGAGACGTTCGAGAAGCTGGGCATCCCGCTTGGCGAGCAGAAGCGACTCGCGGGTGTGGCCGTGGACGCCGTCTTCGACAGCGTGTCCGTCGCCACGACGCATAAGGACATTCTGGCGAAGAAGGGCATTATCTTCTGCTCGATCTCGGAGGCCTTGCGCGAGCACGGCGAGCTCGTGCGGCGGTATCTCGGGTCGGTGGTGCCCGCGAACGACAACTTCTACGCGGCGCTGAATTCGGCGGTGTTCAGCGACGGTTCGTTTGTCTATATTCCCAGGGGCGTCAAGTGCCCGATGGACCTGAGCACGTATTTCCGCATCAACGCGCAGAACACGGGCCAGTTTGAGCGCACGCTGATCATCGCGGAGGAAGGCGCCGAGGTGAGTTATCTCGAGGGCTGCACGGCGCCCATGCGCGACGAGAACCAGTTGCACGCGGCGGTCGTCGAACTCGTCGCCCACAAGAACGCCACCATACGCTACGCGACGGTGCAGAACTGGTACGCCGGCGACGAAGAGGGTCGCGGCGGCATCTTCAATTTTGTGACGAAGCGCGGCGCGTGCCTCGGCGCGAACGCGCGCATCTCGTGGACCCAAGTCGAGACCGGATCGGCCATCACGTGGAAGTACCCGAGCTGTATCCTCAAGGGCGACAACAGCGTTGGCGAGTTCTACTCGGTCGCGATGACGACGGGCCGGCAGCAGGCCGATACGGGCACGAAAATGCTGCACCTCGGCAAGAACACGCGCAGCACGATCATCTCGAAGACGATCTCGGCGGGCCGCAGCGACAACAGCTACCGCGGCCTGGTGCGCGTCATGCCGAAAGCGGCGAATGCCCGGAACTACACACAGTGCGACTCGTTGCTGCTCGGGAGCACATGCGGCGCGCACACGTTCCCCTATATCGACGTGCGCAATCGCACCGCCTCGGTCGAGCACGAGGCGTCCACTTCGAAAATCAGTGAAGACCAATTGTTTTATTGCCAGACCCGCGCCATCCGGCCCGAGGACGCGATCTCGATGGTCGTCAACGGCTTCTGCAAGGAAGTGTTCGATCATTTGCCCATGGAGTTCGCGGTCGAGGCGACCAAGCTGTTGGGCGTGAGCCTGGAAGGGAGTGTCGGTTAATGCTGCAAATTCGCAATCTACACGCGTCGGTCGACGGCAAGGAGATTCTACGCGGGATCGATCTGGATGTGAACCCGGGAGAAGTCCACGCGATCATGGGCCCGAACGGTTCGGGCAAGAGTACGCTGGCGCAGGTGCTCGCGGGCCATGAGGTGTACGAAGTGCCCGAGGACCAGAGCACGGTGACGTTTCTCGGCGAGAATCTGCTGGAGATGCCCGCCGAAGAGCGGGCGCGGCTGGGTCTCTTCCTCGCGTTTCAGTATCCGGTCGAAATCCCCGGCATCACGAACGAGTATTTCCTGCGGGCGGCGCTGAACGAGACGCGGAAGAGCCGCGGCCTCGAGGAATTCGACGCCATGGACTTCCGCGAACTGCTGCAAGAAAAGATGGCCCACATCAATATCGATCCGGGCTTTGCGGAGCGCTTCGTCAACCACGGCTTCTCCGGCGGCGAGAAGAAGCGCAACGAAATCTTGCAGCTTGCAGTGCTCGAACCGCGGCTCGCCATCCTTGACGAGACCGACTCGGGATTGGACATTGACGCGTTGCGGATTGTGAGCGAGGGCGTAAACAAGCTTCGATCGCCGAACCGGGCGTTCATCGTCGTGACCCACTACCAGCGGCTGTTGAACTACATCGTGCCGGATTTCGTGCACGTGCTCGTGAACGGGCGCATTGTGAAGTCGGGCGACAAGAACCTTGCCCTCGAACTCGAAGAAAAGGGCTATGACTGGGTCAAGGAAACATTCGCGGGTGCGACCGCGTGAAGACCGAGGAGTGGTGACTATGCCTGCGCATTCCCCCAAATCCCGCGCGCCCAAGAGCCACTACATCCGGGACATTGCCCGCCTGGACACGTCAAGCGCTCCGGAGCGCGTCCGCGCCATCCGCGCGGCGGGCGTCGCGGCGTTCCAGACGACGGACTACCCGAATACGCGCATGGAGGAGTGGCGCCACACCAATATCGCGCCCATTGTCGGCACGCCGTACCAGAGCCTCGTCGCCCCCACGGAGCACGGATTGACGTTGTCCGACGTTGCGCCGTTCCTGCTCGGCGACGGCGCGTGGACGGAACTGGTCTTTGTGAACGGTTACTTCGCGGACGATCTGTCGGTCAAGGGCGCGTTGCCGCGCGGCGCGTTCGCGGGCAGCCTTTGGGAGGCGCTCCTGAGCGACTCGGGTCTTGCCGAGGCGCACCTGAATCATTATCTTGGTCCGCGGAACACGTTCACGCACCTGAATAATGCCATGCTGCAGGACGGCGCGTTTGTATACGCGCCCAAGAACGCGGCCCTCGAGACCCCGGTTCATCTCGTGTTTCTCAGCACGGCGCAACGCGGGCCCGAGACTGCGGCGCATCCGCGCAACCTGTTCGTGGCGGACGCCGGATCGCAGGTCACCCTCGTTGAGAGCCACGTGCATCTGGCTGGCGATACGCCGTATTTCAACAACCTCGTCGTCGAGATTGCCGTCGAGGCCAACGCCTCGGTCGAGCGCTACAAGGTCGTGCGCGAGGGCGCTCGGGGCAACCTGCTCGCCACCACAGAAGTGCGCCAGGCGCGCGACAGCCGCTTCCGTTCCTTCGCGTTCACACTCGAGGGCGCGATTGTGCGGAATCAGATGTGTGTGGCGCTGGACGGCGAGGGCGCGGAATGTGAACTCCACGGATTGATGCTTGATGACGGCGAGCGCCTCATCGACAACGCCGTCAACATCACGCATCTGCGGCCGCATTGCCGCAGCCGCATCGCGTACAAGGGCATACTGGGCGACCGGAGCAAGGGTGTGTTCCTCGGCAAGGTGCACGTGCTGCCCGAGGCGCAACAGACCGACTCGAACCAACTCAGTAATTACATGCTTCTTTCCGATCACGCGACGATCAACACCAAGCCGCAACTCGAAATCTACGCGGACGACGTCAAGTGCACCCACGGCGCGACCGTCGGCGCGCCGCCGGAACCGGTCATTTTCTATTTTCGGTCCCGGGGCATGGATGAACGGACCGCGCGCGGCATGTTAACCTACGGGTTTGCGGATGAAGTGGTAAGCGAGGTGTCGGTCGCGGCGCTCCGGGAACGTCTCGAGGCGTACGTGTTCGAGAAATACAGCCCAAGGCGATAACGGCGGCGGTATGGCGACAGTCCACACTCCCAGCATGGAACCGGCGACGGTCCGGCGCGCGTTCGACGTGGAACGGGTGCGCCGGGACTTCCCAATTCTCGAGGTGCGCCACGGTGGCCGGCCGATTGTCTACCTCGACAACGCCGCGACCACGCAGAAGCCCCGCCACGTCATCGAGACCATCCAGCGCTATTACACCCGTGAAAACGCGAACATCCACCGGGGCGTCCATTATCTCAGCCAGGTGGCGACGGACCACTACGAGCGGGCTCGCGAGCAGATTGCGCGGTTCCTCGGCGCGACCGTCGGCTGCGAGATCGTGTTCACGCGCGGCGCCACGGAGGGCATCAACCTGATTGCCCAGACCTACGGGCGCAAATTCATCGGCCCCGGCGACGAGATTCTCATCTCGCACATGGAGCACCACTCGAATATCGTACCGTGGCAAATGCTCTGCGAAGAGAAGGGGTCTAAACTGCGCGTGGTCCCGATCACGGACGACGGCGAATTGGACATGGACGCGTTCGGGCGGCTCCTGAACGCGCGCACGAAGATTGTCTCGATAGGGCACGTGTCGAACGCGCTGGGCACGGTTAATCCGGTCCGCGCCATTATCGACGCGGCCCACGCCGCGGGCGCGATCGCGGTGGTGGACGGGGCGCAGTCCGCGCCGCACATGCCCGTCAACATCCACGCAATGGGGTGTGATTTCTTCGTCTGTTCCGGACACAAGATGTACGGTCCCACCGGGATCGGCGTGCTCTACGGCAAGGTGGAACACCTCGAGAAGATGCCGCCGTATCAGGGCGGTGGCGACATGGTCCTTTCGGTCACTTTCGAAAAGACAACCTTTAACATTCTGCCACACAAGTATGAGGCCGGTACGCCGCACATCGAGGGCGTCATCGGCCTTGGCGCCACCGTCGATTACCTGAACGATATCGGCATGGACGCCATCGCCGAATACGAACAGAACCTGACGCGCCACGGAACGCAACTGCTCGAGGAGATTCCGGGATTGCGCCTTATCGGCACCGCGCGCGACAAGGCCGGCATCCTTAGCTTCACGCTCGACGGCGTTCACCCGCATGATATCGGGCAGCTTCTGGATGAGGACGGCGTCGCCATCCGCGTAGGCCACCACTGCGCGCAGCCGGTCATGCAGCGCTTCGGCGTCCCCGCGACCGCGCGCGCCTCGCTGGCGTTCTATAACACGAAGGAGGAACTGGACACGCTTGCCGCCGGCATACGGCGCGTGCAAAAGGTGTTCGCGTAATGTCCGGTTCCCGCGCGCTGTACGAGCAGGTCATCCTCGATCACAACAAGAACCCGCGCAACTTCAAGGTCATCGAGGACGCGGACCGCAAGATCGAAGGCTTCAATCCGCTGTGCGGCGACCACTTCACGGTCTTCCTCAAGCTCGATGGCACAACCATCAGCGACATCGGCATCCAGGGCGCGGGTTGCGCGATCGCGAAGTCCTCCGCCTCCATCATGTCCAGCATCCTCAAGGGAAAATCCGTGGACGAGGCAAAGGAACTCTTCGACCGCTTCCACGCCATGGTCACCTCCGCCCCCGACGCGCCGCTCGATGAAGCCGCCCTCGGCAAGCTGGCCGTGTTCAGCGGCGTCCGCGAGTATCCCATCCGCATCAAGTGCGCCACCCTCGCCTGGCACGCGCTGCTCGCGGCGTTACAGGGTGAGAATCAGCAGGTCTCGACGGAGTAGGCCGGGGCTCCACTCGGGGCGAAATTGTATCTTGGCGCGGAAATATGCTAGAATTACATAGAAACCAGAAAAACTTGAATCTGGCTGTTCCTGTATTTCCGGAACGGATTTGTTGTAACTGCAAGGATTTCAAGGGCATGGCACAGACATTAAAGGCCGCGCACGCGCTTTCGCTGGATGAAGTACGCCGGCGCATGCACGAGCGGCTGCGGGGGGTTATTCCCGACTTCGAAATCGATTTCAAGGCGGAACTCGCGCACGAAGTTCTCGAATTGAAGATCGAGCGGAACGCCGTCATCCTGGGCCACAACTATATGGAGCCAGCCCTCTACCACTCGGTGCCGGATTACACCGGGGATTCGCTGCAACTTGCGGCGATATCCGCCGAGACCGACGCCGACGTTATTGTCTTCTGCGGCGTGTGGTTCATGGGCGAGACCGCGAAGGTGCTGAATCCCGAGAAGACGGTGTTGGTGCCGTCGCGGCAGGCCGGCTGTTCGCTGGCGGCGGGCATCGAGCGGGCCGATGTTGTCCGGCTGAAAGAACGCTTTCCCGGCGCGCCGGTGGTCACCTACGTCAACACCTATGCCGATGTGAAGGCCGAGTCGGATTATTGCTGCACGTCCGGCAATGCGGACAAGGTGGTCGCACACCTGTTGCGCCAGGGGCACAAGCGCATTATCTTCCTGCCGGACGAGTACCTCGCCCACAACACGGCGAAGGAGCTGGGCGTGCGTTTTCTTTCCGCCGATGACGAGGCCGCGATTACCGCCGCGCCGAAGGACGAACCGGCGGTCATTGGCTGGCACGCGCGCTGTGAGGTCCACGAACTCTTCACCGTTCGCGACGTCGAGAATATCCGCAGGCAATACCCGGACGCCGTGATCCTGGCTCATCCCGAATGCCAGCCCGAGGTCATCGAGGGGGTGGACATCGCCGGCAGCACCAAGGCGATGGTTGATTTCGTTCGCGGGAACGACAGCCGCCGCTACGCCCTGCTCACGGAATGCTCGATGGGCGACAATCTGGCGGCCGAATTTCCTCATCGCGAAATGGTTCGCGCGTGCAGCTTGCGCTGCCAGCACATGAACCAGATTACCCTCGAACAGACGGTGGCCGCGCTCCGCGACATGCAGTATGAAGTCGAACTCTCCCCCGAGATCATCGAGCGCGCCCGCCTGCCCATCGACCGCATGCTTGCCATCCGGTAGCGCCGTCCCGCGCGCGCCCGGGTGAGGGAGACCTACGGTCGGCCCCGTGGCGCGGTCAGGAGACCGGGCACAACAAGCGAATTGCGCGCAAACCTCCGTGAATCGGCGCCCGGCAAGTCCTTCGCCGAGGCTACTTGCGGAGGAAGTTCAGGACGTTCTGCTTGAAGCCCCCTATGGTGAACTTGCGGAGATACGCCGCGCCGTCTTCCATGGTGGGCGGGTCCGCGCGGAGCGTCATACCGTAATAACGCAGGTATTCCTCGATGAGCGGCATGACTTCGGAGTCGAATGGCAGGAACCCCAGCGCGATGTAGACCGCGCCCTCGTTGCCTGGCGCGCTGTCGACGCGCCAGGTTACGACGAGGTCGCCGTTGGCCGTCATCTTGCCCGAGAGGCTCGCTTGTGTCATGAGACGGAAGATTTCCAATTGCTGCTTGATGTTCGCGGCCTGCATCTCGGGCGAGTCGAACAGGCCCAGGTCTTCGAGCAACGTCATGAATTCGTTTGCGCGATTATCGAAGCGCATGTCGAACGTGAACGACTCCGCCCCGGCCACGACCAGGTCCGGCAGCCGCTGCGCGTCGATAACGCGGCGCGCCTCGATGTCCGCGCCCAACTGCCCGAGGACGGCGGGGCCTATCCGCACGGCTGCGTTCGCGTCGAGCGGCGAGTCTGACTCTTCGCCGTTCACCTGAACGCGCGCCTCCAGCGCCTGATCCGGCGTGAGGTCCAGTGCGGCGCGCCCCTCGGTCAAGAGTATCAGCAGCCGCGGAATCACGTTCTCCACTGTGGGTTCATTGAAGAATTCGGGCAAGGTCAGACCGCGGGCGCGGGCGCCGATCAGGTGCAACAAGTCGCCGGTGCGGTTGTCGAACACGGCCTCGAACAAGCGGCCATCCTCGACGCGAAACGGATCGCCCGCCGTTGGCGGCCAGAATTGGTCCACGACATTGTCGAGGCCTCGCAGAAGCGGGAAACTGCGCTCGGTCGTCAACACGCCGCGTTTCGGCGCGGCGAACACCGGCAAGTCATAATCGACCTCGATCACGTTTGCGAATCGCGCCGGCTCGGCGGTGAACTGTGCGACCAGCGGCCCGAAACGCCGCTCGTTAATGAAAAGCCGCGTGCGGTAGGCGCCTTCGTCGGGCGCGAGACTGCCGAGGACCGCGATCTCGTTTGGGAGGGCTTCCGTCGCGTACTTGCGGATAAGCGATACCAGGAAGGCGGGCGCCTGAACGTTATCAAGCAGCGGAAGCACGTGCTGCTCGATGAACGGCAGCAGTTGCCGGGGCCGCGCGACGGCGATGAGTCGCGTGTCCGCGTCGACAAGGTGCGCGTGAGACACCGCGGGGGCCTCTCTCAGCCCCACCAGTCGGCTGGCATACCAAGCGCCGCCTCCGAGACCGGCCAGCGCGAGCGCCAACAGGACGATTGCGACAATGAAACAACCCTTTTTCACGCGACAGACTCCTTGCGGTTTGATTCTCGCCTCCGCGGCGCGCCGGTTCTATGCGGGCGGGACGCCGGCGCCTCGCGCGTCCGCGAATGGCCGCCTCGACGGGTCACGAGTCGGACTTGCCGCGACGTCCTTCCTGGGCTTCCGCCAACTGGGCCGCCACGAGCCCGCGAATGACGTCGCCGAACTCGGGAACCGCGAACGCGCCGTGATAAGTCTTGCCTTCCCACTGCGCCTTGCCCTCGAGCGTCAAGCCGAACTGGGCCAGCGTGCCCTTCAATTCCGGCAGAATGGCGTCCACCGCGAACGCGATGAAGGGCTCGATCTCCGGGCCCGCCGATTCCGCCGCCTGGACTGCCACGTCCACCGTGAGTTCTTCCGCTGGCCCGAGGTCCGCGCAGGCGCGCACGTGCGACAACTGGGCCAACACCTGGGGCACGGAACGGAACATCGGGTTCGCGAAGAGGTCCTCGACGGTCTGACCGCTCTGGCTCGCCGCAACGGCGTAGAGACTCAGCAGTTCGCCGCGCCGATTGTCAAGCGCCAACTCGATCAAGTGGTCGCCGCCGACGGTCAGCGGCGACGCGGCCGCGTCGAGCGTCTCCCACAGTTCTTGCAGCTTTCCTTCTAGACCCTCCGGAATCGGCAGCGTTCCGTTGGCGGTGAGCACGCCCGGCTCCCGGAGTTGGAAGCCGTCTTCGCTCCAGGCAACCAGGGGGACTCTTCCAGGCAACCCGAGAAGGCCGGTCCCCGCGGGAAGCAGGACGTCGAAATACTGTTGATTTACGAAGAACGTGAACCCATACGTCTTTGCGGCGAAATCCGGCCCGCCCAATAGCGCTATCTCATTGGGCATGATTTCGGCGAGATGTTTTTCCAGTAATACTTTGATGTTCACGGGGAGGTCCGACTTCTGAAGCATGTCCCACGGCACGAGCGCATGCAGGAAATCCGCCGCCTTACGCGGGGAGACGACGAGCCGGGCGTCCGTGTTTGGTGTCGCCACCGTTTCATGCGAAACCAGCGGCGAGGCCGGCGGCAACTGGGGTTCCGGCGGCGGCGCGTCTTCGTCCGCCTTGATCGGCTTCGGCGCGGGACCGAGGTCGGGCGCGCTCATGACCGTGACGTAATAGTAAACGCCGCCGCCCACCGCCGCGCCCGCCACGAGGACACAAAGGACCGCTACTGCCTTGTTCACGGGAGTTACTCCTCTCTTGTGCGCTTCGCACGTTGGGGTTCGACCGCTTATCCTATGCGCCCCGCGAACACCGTGTCAAAAAACGCGGGCACCGTTGTGGCCCCGCTCGGGTACTTCGTCTTCCCGATGGACGCCGTGCCGAACGCTGTGGCCGGATGGACGCGGCCCCGGCCCAGCAGTGCAGGCTCGGGGAATCGTGACTTGCACGCGGCGGCCAGCCCCTCTCGACCTAGGGACCGATCGCGCTCCCCGGATCGCTTCGAGACCATCCTCCGCCTGCCCTGCGGCACACTTGGGCGCCCGGATCAATTGCCTCGGGCGCCATCCTTGATTGCGCTCACAGAGCGCCTGGGCAGAACCCATCTTCCGTGCCATCCAGCGGACATGGGCGATAGCCGCCCGAATTGAAGAATTGGATTACACGGAGTAACTCCGTCAGTGAAATCCTCCAATCCGGTCCGCCGTTCACGTAATCACTGTCGTGCGGACAACAGGAGTGGTCAGCGCCCGGGCCGGGGAGGTAGCCGTCTTCCGTGCTGCCGGGGTCGTCTGCGCACGAGAACCCGCCACTGTTGAAGAATTGGATGACGCGCAGCAATTCGGTCAGGTCTATTGCATTGCTTCGATCCTGGTCAGCCGTGTGCCCTTCGTCAACACAGGGTTCGTCCTCACCCTCTCCTTCACCTTCACCCTCGCCTTCACCTTCGCCTTCACCTTCACCTTCACCCTCGCCTTCACCCTCGCCTTCGCCTTCACCTTCACCTTCACCTTCACCCTCTCCTTCACCTTCACCCTCTCCTTCACCTTCACCTTCACCCTCTCCTTC
>JAKQEQ010000027.1 GCA_029556545.1 Candidatus Hydrogenedentota bacterium | reverse complement strand
CCTGGGCTACTATGTCATGGGCCTTCGGCCCTAAATGCGGGAACTCCAGCGCGCGACGCGGACCTAGGGCAAGACACCCACACATCGAGTTCGCATATGTCCCGGAGTAATTATGCACATCGAAGCGGAATGCTCGTACTTCTTAGTGCGATTGCCCTGGGGCTAGCGTCCTGCGCTGTCGTTCGTGCATCATTCCTCGCGGGCTGTAAACATTGGCGTTCAGGACGGAAGGAGTGCCTCGTGCCGGAAGCGAAATTGCGGGACCTTCGTGCCCGATTCGGCGAGTATGCGGACGTGAAGGCGGCCATCGCGCTGTTGTCGTGGGACCAGGAGGTGTACATGCCGCCGAAAGGCGCGGCGGCGCGCGGGCAGCAACTGGCTACCTTGTCCGGGTTGGCGCACCGGCTGCTGACGAGTGGCGAGATGGGCGCGCTGCTCAAAGACCTTGGGGAGGCGGGCGACGGCCTCGGGCCGGATGACCGCGCGCTGGTGTTCGAGACGCTCCACGACTATACGCGCGCGACGCAATTGCCCGAGGCGTTTGTGCGGCGGTTTGCCGAGGAACAGAGCAAGGCGTACGAGGCGTGGGTGCGCGCGCGGCGCGCATCGGATTTCGCGATGTTCCGCCCACACCTCGAAACGATGGTGGACCTGCTCCGGCGGAAGGCGGATTATCACGGCTACGAGCAGACGCCTTACGACGCGCTGCTCGCGGACTACGAGCGCGGCATGACCACCGCGCGGTTGCGCGAAATCTTCGGCGAACTCGCGCCGAAGCAGCGGGACCTCGTAGCGCGCATCGCGGCGTCCGGCCCGCAGCGCGAACCCGCGTGGCTCGACCAGGAGTGGCCGGAACCGGCGCAAGAGGCGCTGACCGTGGATGTACTGCGCGCGATGGGCTACGACTTCGAGGCGGGCCGGCAGGACAAGTCGGCCCATCCTTTCACGACGAACTTCGGCATCCGGGACGTGCGCATCACGACACGGTTCAATCCGCGCGACCCCTTCTCGGCGCTCATGGGCTCGATGCACGAGGGCGGCCACGCCCTCTATGAGCAGGGGTTTCCGCCCGAGGACGAGCGCTCCGTGCTGGCCGAGGCGCCGTCTCTCGGCATCCACGAATCGCAGTCGCGCCTGTGGGAAAATCTCATCGGGCGCAGCCTGCCTTTCTGGCGTTGGTGTACGCCGCTGTTGCAGCGACATTTTCCCGATCAGGCGCGTGCGTTGAATCCCGAGGCCGCGTATCGCGCCCTGAACCGCGTCGCGCCATCGTTGATTCGCGTCGAGGCCGACGAATGCACGTACAACCTACACGTGATACTCCGTTTCGAGATCGAGGTCGCGCTCATTGAAGGGGAACTCGCCGTGGCCGACCTGCCCGATGTCTGGAACGGGAAGATCAAGGACTATCTCGGGTTGGATGTGCCGGACGACGCGCGGGGCTGTCTTCAGGACATCCACTGGTCGCACGGCGCGATGGGCTATTTCCCGACCTATGCGTTGGGCAACCTCTATGCCGCGCAACTCTTCGAAGAGATCGTCGAAGATATCCCGGCGCTCTGGACGCAGGTCGAGCACGGCGATTTCGCGCCGCTGCTCGCTTGGCTGCGGGAACACGTGCATCGCCACGGACGGCGGAAGAAAGCCGTCGAGATCGTGCGCGACGCCACGGGCCGCGAACCGGATGCGCAGGCATTTCTGCGGTATCTCGAATGTAAATTCGGCGGGAACCGGGAAGGGAGTTGAATGAATGGCCACGAACGCTACCGGGAAAGACTGTGCTGTCTTTCTCGCGGCGCTGCTCGTGCTGATTCCGCTTGTGGGCGGCGCGCAGCCGGAGGCGGCTGTCGCAACGCTGATCACGCGGGCGGGCAGCGCGGCGGAGGAGGGGGAGCGGCTGGAGTTTCTCAGGGAACTGCTGGCGGTCGAGGGATTGTCCGACACGTTTCGGGAACAGACGAAGCGATTGATCGACGGCATCGAGCGATGGTCGAACGACCGGAACCTGGGTTATTTCGGTGGCGAGGTGCGCAAGACGGACGACTTTGATTTCGGAATTCCCGAGGACTCGCCGCTGTATCCGCTCACGCTGCTGTATCGCGGGCGGATGTTGCTCTGGGCGGTGCTCGAATACGGCGGCTATGGCGGCCCGGAGCAGTTCGCGAAGGCGCGCGCGATGTTCCAGGCGTATGCCGCCGCGTTCCCCGAGAACCCGGTCGCGCGGATGTACCTTGGCAGCCCGATTCCGGCCGCGAAGCGCTTGGACGCGCCGGCGGAGGCGCCGGCGTGGGCTGTCCATCAGCGGGAGGCGCTCGAACGTCTTGCCGACGTCATCACGTGGTGGATCGAGAATCGCCAGCGCGAGGATGGCCAGTATGGGGGCGGCTGGGGCGACGACTGCGAGATGTGGCGGTGGTGGACGCCCGTCTTGATAGGATTCGAGGATCCGCGCATCAATGCGGCGCAGGCCCGGTTTTCCGAGGCGATTATGGCGCAGGAGCACATGCGCGGCGGATACACGTCCCACATGTACGACGTCGAGCACACGGCGGAAGACTCGGCGGACGCAATCACGCCGATGATGCATCTCGCGCCGGAAGACCCCGCGTGGTCCCGGCGCGCGCTGCGAATCGTCGACTTGATGGAAGAGCTGTGGACAGGAATCAACGAGCGGGGCCAGTTCCAGTTCAAGAGCACATACTTCGCAGCGAATCGCATCGACGAGACGCCGGAGCGGGCGTGCGATACGGTGTACCATCCGCGGGTCGTGCAGCCCGCGCTCCTGTACTGGCAGCGCACCCGGGACGAGCGCCTGACAAGACTCTTCTCGAAATGGATGGATACGTGGGTCGATGCGGCGGCCCGCGCGGAGCGGGGCAAACCGGCGGGCATCGTCCCTTCCGCGATTCACTGGCCCGAGGGCACGGTCGGCGGCGTCGGAGCGGACTGGTGGGACCCACGGAACCACGGCGAAGCGGGTCTGTATCGTTGGCCGAGCGCGATGAGCATGATGCTGAACACGATGCTGCTGACGTGGCATTTCACCGACGAGGGCCGCTACCTGGCGCCGTTGCGCAGCATGGCGGCTATTCGCCTGAAATGCTTGAGCGCGCCGCCGGTAGAATCGCCGGAATCGGGGTCCGAGGCGTGGTGCGCGACGAGTATGCGCTTCCTTTCCGGCGTCTTGGGCAAGTACCGTTTGCTTACTGGAGACACGGAGTTCGATGACCTGCTGCAACGCGACGCTTCGCCTTATCTCGCGTTTCGTTTGACGGGCGAACGCGAAGGGCTGACCGAGGCTTTACGCGCGACCGCCGCCGCGTTGTCCGTGAATTTCGCCGGGTACACCAGCGAAGTCCGCTACACCGACCGCGTATTACGGTTCCCCACGCTCTTCGGAGAGGGCCGCATGCCCGTTGCGCCCGGCGCGGAGATCGCCGTGCCCGACACGCAACTGCTGTACTCGTGCGTCACGGGCGACCCGGGCGACGCCGGCTATTTCCCGTTGAACGCGGTGCGGTGGCTGTTGCCGCCGCGCGACTTCGCGGCGCTTGTCGTCGAGGCGACGGACACGCGCTTTGTCGCGGAGGTCTACCACTTCAAGGCGGGGCCGCAACGCATCGGCGCGCGCTTCTTCTTGCTGCGACCGGGTCTCTATCGGCTCCGCGTCGCGTCCGCTGGTGCGGCGTCAAGGACCGTCGAGGTTACGCAGGGTATGCCGATCACCTTCGAGATTGTGGGACACGGCGCGCATGTGGTGGCGCTGACGTTGATCGAAGGACGGCAGTGAGCGGTCGGCGTCAAGCGTTCTGTCGGAAAATGGGAGCGGGGGCATCGCACATGGACTGAGCCGTCACCCCGACCCTCTCCCTCGGGGAGAGGGGACGTAACGTGGGGCGGGACGCCCCATCTCCTGAAAAGGATGTGGCTCGACACGCCGAGGCGTTCAGAACCATTCGGCGAGATCGATGCGCGTGAAGGGACGCCGCGTCGCGGTGACGGGCGGGTTGTTGCCCGCGTTCGCGACGTAGGCTGTCTTCGCGCGCGGGTCGAAGACCCACGCGTGCAGCGTGTCGTCGTTGAATACGGGGCCGTTCGCGAGCAATCGCAGCGCGAGCGTTACATCGATGGCGCCGGGATGGGCCTTTATCTGTTGGCCGAGCCAGTCGTAGCGCTGAAACGTGTTTATCGTCTTCACAAAGGGGAAGAGCAGCTTGAGTTCGTCCCAGGTCTTCACATTGATGCCATGCTCGGGACCCAGCGTCAGCGCCAGTTCGAGGAGGCGATCCTTGCCGACGGGGTGATTCGTGCGCCGCACCGCGTCCGCGAGCGATTCGTGCTCGGTCTCCGCGCCTTCCTTCGGATCAAGGGGCGCGTACACATCCGCGCCCCTCGCGTCCACTTCCATCGCGCGCCCGTCCGGGGCCGCGCCGTCGCCGATGATGTAATTCCAGCCGCGCGTGTGGGGGTTGTCGCGAATGACGGCGACCGCCTCCTCGACGTTCGTCGCCTTTTCGAGCACGCGCCGCATGGTCAGGAACAGCGGCAGGCCGTCGAACGTGCCGTTCGGCGACGGCAAGGTCATCTCGCCGATGGTGATGCCCTTGGCGTTCATGCCGCTCACGCTGCCGATGCCGCCCGCCCAGCCGACCATCATGAAGGGGATGCCGCCGCTTGGCCGCCACACGAGGATGACCGCGTCGTCCTGTGCGTCGCCCGAGACGTTCCAATCGAGATTTCTACCGTGCAGCAGCCTGCCGTCGGGCGTCCATTGTCCCCACACCGCGAAGTTGCTGCATCCGGGCGGCGCGTTCGGCTCGTAGTGGAGGATTTCCGGCTGCGTCACGCCCAGACGCACTTCCTCGTAGGTGACGTCGTCGACGCCGGCGGCGCGCAGGCCGTCGACCAATCCCCGCATTTCCTCGATGTACTCCGGCGCGAAATGGCGCTCCATTCGCTCCGACTGCGCCATGACGTATTCATGCGTGTAGCCCTCGTCCCAGAGGGCTTTTTTCGTGTAGCCGTCCTTGATGATATGGCGGATGTGTCGCGCAAGCAGCCGCCCGTGCTGAAAGCCCATCTCGGCGGGCGTTCCCTCCATGACGCATAGCAAGTGATCGCCGACACGGTAGAGTCTTCCCGCGTCCTCGGTGTCGAGCAGGGTCGTTTCCGGTTGCGCGATGATCTCCGGCGTATACCAGCCCGCGTCCTGCGCGGGAACGGCGCCGGTCCCGCCGAGTTGACACAGGGCAAGCAGAAACAGACAGCGGGAGAGATACGCACGACGCATATGCTGAGTCCTCATTACGGTTAATGCTCTGCGGACATGGGGGATTCGCCTGACGCGGCCCCCGATTCTCCCCTTGGACCGGCAACCGAAAGGCGGGGTTTCGCGTTGAGGAACGAGAACGAGAACGAGTACGAGTTGTCATGAAACCCTCCTGCGGCGGATTTCTCCCGCAGAAGATGAAAATGGATGCTAAAGTAGTACACAAGCGGCGCTGAAGCGCCCTTTGGCAGGCGAGACCTCATTACCCCCCGGCTGAAGCCGGGGGCAAAGAAGAGCCCGCTGAAGCGGGCTGACAAAGTGGGCCGGCGGGATGGCGCGCGTGCCCTGGCCCCGAAGGGGCCAAACGTGAGTAGCCGTAGGCGAAAGCCTACGGATAAGGGACGCCCATCCGCTTTTCCCGGCCCCGAAGGGGCCGAACGTGAATCGCCGTAGGCAAAACGCGATGCGATTTTCGGAGTAGTACGAGTGTGACTGCGAGTACGAGGACGAGGACGAGGACGGAACTCATCCTCTCGGGAGGGCGCTTAGCCGTCGTCGCTCCGCACGAACTCCGTGGCGCGTTGCGCGCCCGAATCGTCGGACCCGCGAGGCAGGAACACCGAGAACTTCGATCCCGCGCCCCGTTCGCTCTCGACCTCGATGTCGCCCCCGTGCTCGCGCACGATCTTGAAACTCACCGCAAGGCCGAGCCCGGTTCCCGCGGACCCCTTCGAACTTACAAACGCCTGACCGAGCCGCTCCATGATCTCCGGCGAAATCCCTTGGCCCGAGTCCTGCACTTCGATATAGCAGCCGTTCGGCTCCGTCCGGCAGGCGACCGTGACCGAGCCGCCGTCTTCCTCGCAGGCGTCGAGCGCGTTCGTGACGAGGTTCAACACCACCCGGTAGATTTGCTGCGCGTCCACGTGCGCGATACATTCGCCGACCGGATCGAACGCGATGGGAATCTTGTACTTCTCCGCCCGGCTCCGCACGACCTCGATCACGTCGCGCACCATTGAGTTCAGGTCCGTCCGCAGCCGCTCGGGCGCGCGGTCCCGCGAGAACGTCAGCAGGTTCATCACCAGCATGTCGATCCGCTGGATGGCGCGCGCCATGATCGGCCACGCCCGCTTCACGTAACTAATCTCTTCGTTCTTGATTGCCATGTCGACGTATTCGGCGCCGCCGCGGATGCCCGTCAGGATGTTCTTCATGCAATGGCCGAGCCCCGCCGTGGCCTGGCCGATGGCCGCGAGCTTTTCCTGCTCGATTTTCTCCTGGTATAGCCGCGCGTTCTCGACCGCCACGCCGACCACGTGCGCGACGGCCGTGAGCATCTCGAGGTCGCTTCCGGCGAAGCGTTTGCCGGTCGACCCGGAGTCCACGTAGATCGCGCCCGCCACGGATTCGCGCCCGCACAAGGGCGCGCACATCGCCGCGTGTATCTGGTGGCCCATCACGCTGATGGCCCCCTCGAAGCGGCTGTCGTCCTGCGCGTCGACCGTCATGATGCCCTGGCGCTCGCGCATCACGTGCTCGACGAGGGTGTGGCTTACCGGTGGGCCTTCGCCGCGACCTTCCCGCATGAGGCTTGCGCGGACGACCAGGTCCCGTGTGCGCGGTTCCTGGAGGAGAATAAAGCCGCGCCGCACGGGCAGCGCCTCGAAGATCAGCGCCAGTATCTTCTCGAGCAGTTCGTCCACTTCGAAGACCGACCCGAGGAGCCGCGCGGCCTTGTAGAGCACCGGCAGGCGCTCCGCCGCCTTGTCGTGCGTCAGGTCGTTGCAGAACTCCGCCGCTTCCTCGAAGCTGATCACCGTCTGGTCCATGGTCGAATCGGAGTAGCGCACCACGCGGAAGAGAAAATCCGCGATGCGTAACGTGTCCCCCGCCGCGAGCGCCGCCTCCCGCACACCCGCGCCATTTACCTCGATACCGTTGCGCGAGTCCAAGTCCTGGACCCGCGCCGTCTCGCCGTCCATCCAGACCCGCGCGTGGCGGCGCGAGACCAGTTGGTCGCTGAGCGTGATATCCGATTCGGGAGACCGCCCTATCAACAGCCCCCCGGGGGTAATCCGGTAGCGGCGGCTGACCGTGCCCTCGCGCTCGAGCACCAGTTCAAAGGCCTGCATAATGGAGACGCTCCCTGAGCGTAGCGGCGGTTTTCATGACTGGACCGCCCCCGATCCCGAGTTGTTATCTCCGATTCGACGTTCCGCGTCCCCATCATAAGCAAAGCGGCGTGGCCGCGCAAACTGTCGCTCGATGTTGCGCCGGGCGATTACTGATGATATATTCAGCGTTTCGGGGAGCCGCAAGCATGAACGTTGCCCAGATCATAGACCGCCTGCGCGCGGACAGGCAGTTCCAGGGTATTCCGTGGAAGGTGATTCCGGCGCGCCCGGCGCGGTTCGCCGGTTTTCCCGAGGCGCTGGACCCGCGCCTGATCGCCGGACTCGAGAAACGGGGCATCCACGACCTGTACACGCATCAGCGCGAGGCGATCGAGGCGGCCCTGCGCGGCGAGAACGTATGCGTCGTTACGCCGACGGCCTCGGGCAAGACGCTGTGCTACAACATCCCGGTTCTTGACCGGCTGCTTCGGAACCCGCAGGCCCGCGCGTTGTATGTCTTCCCGACCAAGGCGCTGTCGCAGGACCAGGTCCACGAACTGCAATCCGTGGTGGACACGCTCGAGGTCAAGATCGGCACGTACACGTTTGACGGCGACACACCCGGCTCGGCCCGCAAGGCCATTCGCAGCGCGGGGCATATCGTCGTGACCAATCCCGACATGCTCCACGCGGGCATCCTGCCGCACCACACCATCTGGATTCGCCTCTTCGAGAATCTCGAATTCGTCGTGATTGACGAGATTCACCACTATCGCGGCGTGTTCGGCAGTCATCTCGCCAACGTGTTGCGCCGCCTCAAGCGCGTCTGCGCGTTCTACGGCTCGTATCCGAAGTTCATTTGTTGCAGCGCGACCATTGCCAATCCCCAGGAGATTACGGAGAGAATCATCGAACAACCCGTTCGACTAGTCGACGACAACGGCGCACCCGCGGGCGAGAAGCATTTTCTCTTCTACAACCCGCCGGTCGTGAACGAGGAACTGGGCATCCGCCGATCGTCGGTGAAGGAAGCCACGCGCATCGCCATGCAGTTCCTCAACCGCGACGTGCAGTCCATTGTCTTCGCGCGCAGCCGCCTTCGTGTCGAGATTCTGACCACGTACTTGAAGGACGCGCTGCGCCGCCAACATAAGGACCCGAACCTCGTGCGAGGCTACCGCGGCGGCTACCTGCCCACCGAACGCCGCGAGATCGAGCGCGGCCTCCGCGAAGGCAAGGTCATGGCCGTCGTCAGCACCAACGCCCTCGAACTCGGCATCGACATCGGCAAGCTCGACGTGTGCATCATGACCGGCTACGCGGGCAGTGTCGCCAGCACGTGGCAGCAGGCCGGGCGCGCCGGGCGGCGCACCGACGTTTCGCTTGTGGTCCTCGTCGCGACCAGCGCGCCCCTCGACCAGTACATCATCAGCAACCCCGACTACTTCTTCGGCCAGGCGCCGGAGAGCGCAACCGTCGACCCGAACAACCTCATCATCGCGACAAGCCACCTCAAGTGCGCGGCGTTTGAACTGCCGTTCGTCGAGGGTGAAGGCTTCGGCTTTGATCCGGCCTCGACGGCCGAGATTCTCGACTATCTCGCCGAGCAGGGCGTGCTGCGCAAGGTGCGCAACAAGTGGCATTGGAGCGCCGACGCCTACCCCGCCGAGGACATCAGCCTGCGCACGGCCGCGCCCGGCAACGTCGTCATTCTGGACACCACGGACAACGGCCGCGTCATCGGCGAGGTGGACCTGTTCTCGGCGCCGGTCGAGGTGTATCAAAACGCGATATACATGCACGAGACGCAGCAGTACACGATTGAGAACCTCGACCTCGCGGACCGGAAGGCTTACGCGCGGCCCGTCGAGGTCGATTATTACACCGACGCCGAGATTAAGGTGGACCTGAAGGTGCTGGATGCCTTCGCGCAGACCCGCGTCGGCGAGGGCGAACGCTGCCACGGCGAACTCAGCGTCACGTGGTTGCCCACGATATACAAGAAGATCAAGTTCGGCACCCACGAAAACGTCGGCTGGGGCGAAATCCACCTACCCGAGTCCACCATGCACACGACGGGATACTGGATTCAGTTTCCCGAGGATATCGGCAAACGCTTCGACATCGAGCAGAAGGAATTGGGCGAGGCGCTCCACGCACTGGCGAACACGCTGCGCCAGGTCGCGCCGGTGCAGGTGTTGTGCGATCCGACGGACATCCGCGCGCAGGCCATGCTCCGCTCGCCCTTCTCGGAACTGCCCACGGTCTACCTGTACGAGACCTATCCCGGCGGCGTGGGATTCAGCGAAAAACTCTACACTCACCATCGCCGTCTGGTGGAGGCGGCCATATCCCTGCTTACCGGCTGCAAGTGCAAGGAGGGCTGCCCGAGCTGCGTCGGCCCGGTGCTCGAGATTGGATCCCACGGCAAGAACGGCGCGCTCCTGCTCGCGCGCGCGGCGTTGTGAACAATACTTACGCCCCGCGTTCCGCGCGCGCCTTTTTCATCGCGTGATGGAGGACGCGCGCCTTTTCCCTGGCCTTTTCGTGGTGGGGGTCAAGATCGAGAATGCGCATGATGCAGGCGTGCGCTTCTTCGTATTCGCGGCGGCGCGCATGGCCGGCCGCCAGGTTATATTCGGTCGCGATGAGTTTCTTGCGGATGCGATGGGACCGCGGCGCCAGATGCGTGATCCGGCGGTAATGTTCGAGCGCCCGGGCATAGTCGTGGTGAGCGAAGTAGAAATCGCCGCTGACTTCCTCCTTCGACATGCCGTCGTGCGAGTGATTCACGAGACAGGTGCGCAACTCCTCGCCCAGTTTCTCCTGGTAGGCTTCCGGAGAGTACACGCCCTCGAGCGCGGTATACTCCGCCAGCACCGCGAGATTGTTCGAGTCCGTGTCCTCGGGAATCATCACAAACCGGGGGGGACCGGTGCGGCCCGGCTGATGCGCGCGGCCACACAAGGTCTCGCCGTCTCGAAAGCGGACCACGAGGTCCTCGCCGGAAGGCCGCCAATACACCGCTCCGTCGTCCCCGTTTGCTTTCGGACCGAAACTCCGAACCACAAACACGGCCTTCAACTCATGGAACGGCACGTAGCGCGTCCTGCTCAAGTCCGCCCCCTGCTCACTGACCTCCTCGAGATGAAACCCGCGTTCCTCCGGGTTCAAGCGAAGGGAATAGCCGCGCAACACGGACCCGGTAAGCAGGCGAGCAACCAACTTCGGGCGTTCCTTCGCTTGCTCCGTATGGACCGCGTGTTGTCGGATACGGGAAACGATGGACTCCATGTGCATCCGACAATACAAGCCGCCGGCGTACTCGCGGAGACAGTCCGCACACCCGAATTCGCCACAGACGGCGCAGTAGCCGATGACTTCCTGGTCAGTGTGACGCGGACATTGCACAGGCGATCCTCCCGGGACGCCCACAGACAGCCACCCCTCGGCGACCTGCTCGCAGCACGCCCCAAAACTGCGAATTATTGGAATTAGCATACCTCATCACAGCACTAAAGACAAGACACCCGCCCGGGCCGTGGCATTCCCGAACGGGCGGCATGCCCTTCAATGCTTCGCGGCGTGTAGCCGCTCGCGGAGCTTCTGCGCTTTCTGCCTTGCCTTGCCGTTGTCCGGCGCCAGACGCAAGACGGTTTCCATGCATCGCAGCGCCAGGCTGTACTCGTGGTTCCGGATGTGCTGGACGCCGATGTTGTACTCGGCGGAGGCTATCTTCTTCAGCAGTCGCGGCTCATTCGGCGCATGTTCGAGCGCGACGTTGTAGTACTGGATCGCGCGGTGATAACGATGCGCGGTAAAATGAAAATCTCCCCCCAGTTCCTCGCGAGAGAATCCCGTGTGCGCGTGCTCGTGAACATAGGCGGTCAACGCCGCCTTCTGCCGCTGCTTGAATTCCTGGGGCGTGTAGACGCCCTCTACCGCGGACGCTTCGACCAATACGCTGATGTCGTTGGTGTTCGGCTTGCCGGGAATGACATAAAAGCGCGGCTGGCCCTCGTGGTAAGGGCGCAATGTGAAGCCCTCGATCGTCTCCCCGTCGCGGAATTGCACCACCGCTTCGCCCCCCTCAGGCCGCCACTCGTCGGACTCGTGGCCTTTTTCAAACTTGCCGTCAAAACTCCTCACGTAGAAGAGCGCCTTCAACTCGGAAAAGGAGATGGGGCGCACCTCGCCCGTCAATTCGCCGTCCCCGTCCACTAAGTCGAGCCGAAATCCCGGCTCTTCCAGATCGAGGTGATAGCAATACCCGCGAAACACGTTACCGTCTTGCAGGTGGGCGACCAGACGCTGCCGATGCGCGCGCCGCTTGAAGTCCGTGCGCCGCTTCTCGCGGGCTTCCGCCTCCGCGAAGGGCTGATAGTGACGGTGGCAATAGTGCTTCCCCTCGTGTTCTTTCAGGCAATCCCCGCAGCCGAATTCGCCGCAGACACAACAGTACCCAACGGCGTCGCGCATGATGTGATACGCACATCGCATACTCGACACCTCCTTCACCTCCGTCGCCGCGCCCCCGAACACAAAACCTACCTTGCCTCTCTGCCTACCGTTATTGTAGCGCAAAATGCGAAAAATGGCAAGACCCGCAGCCGCCGTGCAATGGCGGGCGATTGTGTACTATAGTGCGGCGCAAGCAACGGTGGTCTCGGGAGATCCCCCAATGAAGCGTGACTTGGCCGCAATGGCGGAGAAGGTCTTCGACGTGGTGATTGTGGGCGGCGGGATTACGGGCGCGTGTATCGCGCGGGACGCGGCGATGCGCGGGTTGAGTGTGGCGCTGCTGGACAAGGGGGATTTCGCGAGCGCGACGTCGTCCGCGTCGTCGAAGCTGATCCACGGCGGGCTGCGCTATCTCCAGAACTTCGAGATCGGCCTGGTGCGCGAGTCGCTGCGTGAGCGGCGGGTCTGGTCGAACATCGCGCCGCACATGGTTTATCCGTTGACGTTTCTCATGCCGACGATGGGCAGGAAGCGTATCCGCGGGCGCATCAAGCTTGCGGTGGGCCTGATGGCCTACGACTGGCTGGCCTTTGACCGCAATCGGCTGGAGGACCCGGACAAGGCTATCCCATCGCACAAGCACCTGAGCCGCGAAGAGGTTGTCGCGCTTGAACCCGATCTCGAAATCGAGGACCTCTCCGGCGCGATGATGTTTCATGACTACCAGATGTATTCGCCCGAGCGGCTTGCCGTCGAGTGCATCCAGAGTGCGGCGGCGCTCGGCGCGTGCGCGGCGAACTACGCGGAGGTTCATCAATTTCTCAAGGAGGAAGACCGCGTCGTCGGCGTGCGCGCGCACGACGTCGCCACGGGTTTCGGCGACTTCAGCGTGCGCGGGCGCATGACGGTGAACGCGGCGGGGCCGTGGGCGGACCTGCTCATGGCGACATTGGCGGAGGGCCGCCCGAGCCGGCAACTGATTCGATCGAAGGGCATCCACGTCCTGACGCGGCCTTTGACGCAGGGAAACGCGATCGCCGTGCCGTTCGACGGCGGGCACTTCTTCATTCTGCCGTGGCGCGGACACAGCCTCATCGGCACGACCGACACGGTGTTCAAAGGCGCCCCGGACGCCTTTCACGTCACGGAGAAAGACATCCTCGAATTCATCGACGTGATCAATAAGGGCTACCCCGCAGCGAAACTCAAGCGCGAAGACGTGCTGCACTTCTACGGCGGATTGCGCCCGATTGTGGAGAGCGCCGGAACGGAGGAGGAGTCCGACGACGATGAAGGACCGGACAGCTACAACGCCAGTCGCGCGGCGGAAATTTACGATCACGAGGCGCAGGAGAACATCAAGGGCGTCATCACCGCTATCGGCGGGAAGTGGACCACGGCGCGCAGCGTCGCCGAACAAGTGGTCGACCTGACCACGCAGAAACTCGGCCTGCCGGAGACGCCCTGCGCCACCGCGACCACGCCGACGCACGGCGGCGACGTCGGGCAATACGCGCAGTTCATCCAGGAGTGCGCGGAGAAATTCGCGGCGTGGCCGCCGGAAGTGATCGAGAACCTGGCGCGCAATTACGGCAGCCGCCTTTCGGACGTGATCGCGCTGGCGGAATCGGACCCCGCGCTCGCGGAACGCCTCTGCGAGCGATTTCCCGACATCGGGGCGGAGGTGGTTTACGCCGTGCGCGAGGAAATGGCGCTCATGCTCGACGACGTGCTGTTCCGCAGGACGGGCCTCGGCACGCTCGGCTCGCCGGGCGACGAGGCGATCGGCAAGGCAGCGGACCTGGTGGCGCGCGAGTTGGGTTGGGACAAGCAGCAGCGGGCCGCGCAAATCGAGCGCGCGAATGCGAAGTTCCTGCCGTCATCGCGTACGCGCGCCATCGTCAACCCCCACGCGATGGGCGACCGCACCGGCGCGAATTGGCCCGTGACCCTCGCGAAGCTCACCGCCGTCCTCGGCCCGGTCGATTACGTCTTCACCGACGGGCCGATGGCCGCCAAACACCTGACCCGGCAGGCGCTGAAGGACGGCGTGGACCAGATCATCGCCGTCGGCGGTGACGGGACCGTCAACGAGGTGGTCAACGGCTTCTTCGAGAAGGGGGAGTTGATCAACCCGGACGCGGTGCTCGCGGTAATCGCCAGCGGCACCGGCGGCGATTTCCGCCGCACGTTTCTGCTGCCGGAGAGCATCGACGCGCAAATCGCGCGCTTCGCCATGGGCGAAATCCGCCGCATCGACGTGGGCAAACTCACCTACCGGGACGATTCGACGGGCGAGGAAATGGTGCGATACTTTGACAACATCGCCAGCTTCGGCCTGAGCGGCGAGGCGGACCGCGTCGTGAACCGGCTCGGCTTATCGAAGCGGCTCGGCGGCAAATTCGCGTTCCAGTGGGGCATGTTCAAGGCGCTCTTCACGTATCGGCGTCAGCACGTGCGCCTGCGCGTGGACGAGGCCTTCGATCAGATCGTCAACACCACAACGGTGGCCGTGGCGAACGGAAAGTACTTCGGCGGCGGCATGAAGGTCGCCCCAAACGCGCAACCCGACGACGGCCTCTTCGACGTCATCATCATCGCGGACGTGGGCCCCATCGAACTGCTGCTCAAGTCGCGATCCGTCTACAAGGGCAAACACCTGCGCTACAACAAGGTCACCGCCTTGCGCGGGCGCAAGATCACCGCCCTGCCGATTCGGGGCGCCGGACCGGTCCTGCTCGACGTTGACGGCGAAGCGCCCGGCCGCCTACCCGCGACCTTCGAGATTCTGCCGAAGGCCATTTGTTTGCGCTGTTGACGAGTCCCCGAAGCAACCGAGGCGACGAAGAGCGGCGTGTGTTACAATACGCCCCAGGCGACAACAGGATCGAACACCAGCATGCTGTCCGTGAAGTCGTTGCCAATAATCTGGAGACAGACGTTTGTTGCGGTCGTGGCTGCGAATCGGAACGAAAGCTGACCTGCCGAGAGGGCGAGAATTGCGTGCTATAATGCGTTCAGAAATTCATGCGCCCGAGCGATGCGGCGTGGGAGAACGACGATGCTTAGTGATTCGATTGACAGGCTGCCGCCGCAAATCAAGAAGCAAGTAATCGAGTACATCGAGTTCTTGGGAAGGAAACACGGCATATGCGCGAAGCGGGAACCCTTTCGCTTTGCATGGGCCGGAGGACTCTCCCATCTCAAGGACCAGTTCACTGCGGTTGAGCTTCAACATCAGGCCGCGCGCTGGAGATAGCGGGCCATGTTCTTGGTGGACACGAACGTCTTCCTGGAAATCCTTCTGGGACAGGAGAAGCAGGACACATGCCGCCGGTTCCTTGAGGAGAATCACGGCGCTGTCTTTATCTCCGACTTCTCCCTGCACTCTATCGGTGTAATCCTGTTCCGCCATAATCGCGAGGACATTTTCCGACTCTTCATCGAGGAGGTGCTTGGGAGCATCGAGATCTTGTCTTTGCCAACGGATGATTATGCGCAACTGGGAGCGGTCAAAGCCCAGTGGGGACTTGATTTCGACGACGCATATCAATATCTCGTTGCTCAGGAGTTTCGCCTCGAAATCGTAACGATGGACCAGGATTTCCGGGGTATCGCGAAGGGTGAAATACGCGTGACGTTCCTTTAGTGCCCGCGACCTTGCAAGCCGGTTCGTTCGCTCGAAGTGTCTATCCAGGCGCGGGGGCATCTTGCCCCCGATGGGTGTGGGGCGGGACGCCCCACACCCTGTAGCGGGCGGTGCGCGAAGCTGCGGCGGCCATCGATAGGATGATCAGGACCGTCGCGGCGAGAAGCGCCGCATTGCCAAGGGCTCCCGGGGGGTGTGTGTCCAGCGCGCCGCGTGCGCAGCCGCAGGCGTTGCAGGTGTCTCCGTCTGTCACGCCGCCGATCACTTCGAGGGTTCCGGGGTTGCCGGTGGCGGGGACGTTGAGGCCGTTCGGGTCGGACATGACCAAGCCATCGAGGTTGAGGGGCTGGGGGCCGTTCGGGGCCGCGGCGGCGACATTGAACACGAGCACCGCGAGGACGCCGTCCGCGATCACGTTCTGGTTGAGTCCCGCGACAATGACGCGGCAGCGCCCGGCGGCGAGGCGGTTAAAGGCCACACTCTTGCCCGCGTCGACGGCGGCGGGACCGGGGCGCACGTTGGTCAGCGCCGCGACCGCTTCGGAGAAAAGCAGGTCAAATTGCACTCCCGCCACGTTGTCGCCCGGCTGTGCGGCGAAGGTTACGGCCACTTCGACGCCGCTGTCGTTCGGATGCGCCTGCGCGGCGCCTACGTCGAGAGTTGCCGCCGCCGCCCAGGCGCTTGACCACAATGCCGCGAAAAACCCCATCCAGACGACAAGGTCCCCACGTGTTCGCGGCATCGGGTTTCATTCCCTCCGAAACAGGCGGCGATGCGCCGCTCCGGCAGCGAGAATGCCGCAGAGCGAAAGCACGAACAGGACCGGATTGCGCCACGACGGTTTCCGCGTCGCGATCGGTCCCCGCGCATCCGTGTCCGCGGCGGAGGGGATGAACGGACTGGTCGCCGGCGCGTGGTCGGTCGCGCCCAACGCGGCGAGATGCTTGTTCGACGCGTTTTGGGTTCCGACGGCGGTGGGTTCCGCGTAGTCAGCTGCCGGGACGGGCACACCACGAGAGCCTGGCGACGGCGTGGCGTCTCGCGCCCCGGCTTCACCGGCAAGTATCGGCATCCGCTTCCGAGTTGCACTCGGGCCGGCGCTTGAAGACGATGGACGCAGTGCACCGAGTGGACGAAGGGCATACGACGACCCGTCGGAAACGTTCGCTTCGGGGTCGCCGTAAGCCGCGAACGCACTCGGGCGGCGTCCCTGGTCCCGCGCGACGTCCGCGTCCGGCACAGCGTCTTGCCGTGAGGTGTTGAAGGGGCCTTCCTCGATGGCGAGCGGGTCCTCCGGCGTTCCGGCGTCTTTCATTACGCGCCCGAGGGTTACGGGCACGGCCTGCCCGCTCGGGTCGGACAGCACCACATTGGCCAGCGCCAGCGCGCTTCCCGCAGTGACTTCCGCGGCGGGCGTCAAATACACGGTCGCCACCGTGCCCGGCGCGACGGCGTTCTGATTGAAGCCCGCTACGAGCACGGTCAACACGTCGCCGCGCAGGCCATACGCTACTTCCTTGCCCGCCCCTGCCGCGGCGTCGCCGGGCGCGACCGCCGCTACGGCATAGCCGCCGCCGAGTTCGAGGTCGAATTGCAGCCCGGCGATTTCCTCGTTTCCGCCCGGCTGCAACGCCACGGACACAACGAGTGTGCCGTCCGGCGCGGGTTCAGGGTGCGCCGTGAGTACCGCGCCCCAGGCGACCGCGCCCCCGCATAAGGCCGCTGCGACCGCCAGCGCCGCCATGCCGCCTGTACGCGGTCGGCGAGGCGTTAGTCGTTGCCGGCGCGGAGACATGACGGTCATTCCAGGGGAACCGGGCCGAGGGCAAAGCCGTCCTCGGCGCTGGTATCGACGTGGTAATCGCGCGAGTTGAAGAACTGGATTAGACGCAGCAGTTCCGATAGACCAATCCTCCAGTTTTGCGTGACGCCGTAGTCGCTGTCATGGGGCGGGCAATCGCGCGGCCCGGGCCCGCCCGCGAAACCGTCTTCCGTGCCCTCGGCACAGTGGTATTCGCGCGAGGCGAAAAGTTGGATGACCCGGAGCAGTTCGCTTAACGAAATGCGCCAGTTGACATCGGTGTCAGCCGAATGCGGATGCACTGGCCCGATCAGGATGACGCCGTTCACCGTCTGACTTGGCACGGCCCCGGCGTCGGGGTCGGCCAGAATGGCGTTTTCGATGCGCACGAGAAACGCGCCGTCGGGCGCGGCGGGCGCAACGGTCAACTCGAAATTCACTACGACGCCTTCGGGGATCGCCTCGCGGTTCAATCCCGCCACCAGACAGCGGACGCGGCCCGGCACGACCACACTGGACTGGACCTCCTTGCCCGCCGCGGTTGCGGCGGGACCCGCGGCGACGCCCGTGACCGAAAACAGCGACGCGGAGAACACGAAATCGAACTGCATGGCGGCGACGGCTTCGCCCGCCGCCGAGGCAAGGTGTAGCGGCATCATGGCTGCGGGGTCAGCAGCGATCGTTTCGAGGCGCAACGTGGCTGCATGGGCCGCGCCAGCCAACGCCGCCGCGACCATCAGCATCTTTGCCGCCTTCGTGTTCATACCCGATCGATTGCTCCTTCGCGTTCCCGCTGCTCAGAAGACGTTGGGGTCAGACGGGTTCGCATCCGCGTAATTGGGGACGCCGTCATTGTCGGCGTCGATATCCATATCGTTCGGCACGCCGTCGCCGTCCCAGTCATCGGGCGTGTGCGAGTCCGGGTCGAAGAGGTTGGGAAGGCCGTTGCCGCTTGCATCCTCACAGAAATCCGGAATGCCGTTGGCGTCTTGGTCCAATACACAGAGGGAGGACGGCGCGGGGCCGCAAAGCCACGGTTCGAGGAAATCCGGCACGTGGTTGCCGTTCGCATCCTCGAGTTCCGGACGGTCCAGTTGGTCGAGCCAAGGGCCGATACCCTGCCGCAACCAGTCCATCGCCAAGTTGGTGTACATCGCGATGAGTTCGTCGGGAAGCGGGATTATACTCGAATCGATCCACGAGAAAAGGCTCTGCTCAAGACACAACCATGCTGGTTCGAGGAACGCCGGTACGCCGGCGATCTCGATACCCGTGAGGTCCGGTTCAATCGCTTGCGGCAGCGCGTTCCCGATACAATCGGCAAGAAGTTGCTCGAGGGCCGCGGCGCCGAGGTCCGCCGGGAAACTGATGCCCAGACTCGTCGGGCTTTCAAGCAACGGCGCGAGCAAAGCGTCCAGCAAGTCCGGTATGCCGTCGTTATCGGCGTCCGTCGTGTCCAGGGGCGGGGCGATACCGGCGAGCAGGCTGCGCAGGTCGCCACCGGCGAGCGCGCCCCAGGCGACATCGAGCACGCCGATGTCCAGCGGACCGCCCGCAGCCAGATCGGGCAACGGCAGGGCGGTCGAGTAACCGTATACCAAGGGGAACGCCACGCTTGCGGCGGTCCGGGTCTCGTCGCCGTTCCCGGCAAACAATGCCAAGGTCCAAGCGGACCGCACGCCCAGGATCAGCGAGAAGGCGCCCGTCTCGGGGTCGAGCAACGCGTCCTCGCGCCGTCCATCGAGCGACAACGCCAGGAGTTGCGCGCCTGGCGGCAGGTCGGCGGGATGAAACATGCCGGCCACCGGCTGGACGAGTCCGCCCGTGCCGAGCGCGGTGCTGATAATGGCCTGCACGTCGCGCACGTCCACGGACGCATTCAGGTCAGCGTCCGCTTCCGCCGCTTCCGGGGCGGCGCCCAACGCCATGTTGATCGAACCCTGAACGTCCAGCACGTTGACTACGCCGTCGAGGTTCACGTCTCCGGGCAGGCCGCCGTCTCCGTGGGCCAGCAGCGCGCAGCAACATAGCGCCGCCGCCGGTCCCCAACGCCGGGGTCGCCCCCAAAGGTTCCTTCGTTGTCCGTTCATGTCACTCCTGCTCCTGTGTTCCTTTGATCGCGCACGGTTAGAATCGAGTGTCTCCCATTGCAGTGAGCCACCTCTTAACGAAGAAAGAAATCTCGTCACGGACATCGCACCCCCGCCCCACGGGATGTGGAGCCCAGACTTGGCGCTGCCCGCAAACGGCGGCCTTTCTTCTTTCATCATCACTGTATCACGCGTCCGGTCTATTTGCAATGGTTTCGCGGGGGCGCTATGCGTGCAAATAGGCAATTGGAGAGATACCGGGGGATTCGTGGCGAATGTGGACGGTCAAGGCGCTCGCAGCACTTCTTCGGTTGGGCAATTATTTAGAATTATCACTATTCGCAAGAATCTGACGCCGCCATTGACAACTACGGCGGCTTGTGCTACCGTTTAGAAAGAGGGAAAGTATGTGAATCCCATGACGCGCTACAGGGTGAGCGTGCCGGTGGAGCGTATCCGGTGTGTCTTCCCGTGTCTCGTCGCGCTGACCGTTGCGGCGGGGTCGGTGCCCCTATTGCCGACGGTGGTCGCCGCCGAGGGCGACGCGAACGGCGACCGCATCGTGGACGTGCGGGATTTGCAGTTTGTCATCGCGGCGGTTCTTCGCGGGGGGAATGGCGCGGCAATGGCCGATGTAAACGGGGACGGCCAAGTCGATATTCGGGATTTCCAGCGGATTCTTGAACAGGCGCAGGCGTCGGACGCGCGCGTGCCTCCTGTCCCGGAGAGACGCGGGGAAGCGGCGGTCCTGGCGCTCATGCGCTTTCACGAACCGGGGGTCCCGGCAAGCATACGTTCCAATGTTCTCATCACGCTGGGGAAGCGTGTGGCAACCGCGGCGCTCCGAGCCCGCGGCGTTCCTCTGTCGATTTTTTCGGCCAAAGAGGAACGCTACTACTATCGGTTGACGCCAAACGCTCCGCCCGCGTGGGATCCGTGTGCCTGTTGACCGTTCTTACCGTCGCCAGGGAATGATGATCTTGAGGGATCGCGGGATACGCGGTCCGGTGGATAAAGACGGGGGGCGAAGTTGAGCTCCGAACGAGTGGGAGTTTGCGTGCTATGCGAGTCGTACGATTTAGCGTAGGTTGGATTGTGACGGCAGTGTGCGTGGCCGCGTTGTCCGGGCAGACCGCGCCCGCCGCGGCGCCGTGCCCGTTGCCGGCGGACCCGGAACTGCTGGTCGAGGCCCTGTGGCCGTTGTTCGACACGAACGGCGACGGCGGTCTCTCGATGGCGGAAATCCGGCCGCTTTACAACAGTATTCCGGGAATCCCGATTTCGCTCGAGGAATTGTTCGCCTATGTAGATGCGAACCATGACGGGCGGGTGACCCTGGCCGAACTACGGCCGTTCCTGGGTCTGCTGCCGGCGGATTTCCTCTCGTACATCGATACGAACGGGAACGGCGTTATCGAGTACTCGGAAGTAAGCGCATACGTCAGTCCCGCTCAGTTCGCCCAATTGGACAAGAACGGGAACGGGGTGATTGACTGCGAGGACGTGGGGCAGAGCGTGCCGCCCGGTGAAGGGGAGGGCGAGGGCGAAGGCGAGGGCGAAGGAGAAGGCGAGCAGCCGTGCCCGCTGCCGGACGACCCGGCGCTGTTGCTGGAACTCGTGTGGCCGGTCATCGACACGAACGGGGACGGCGGGATCAGCCTCGCGGAAGCGCAAGCCGTGTATCCCGATTTGGACCCCGCATACTTTGATCTGGCCGACGCCAACGATGATGGCCTGTTGACCCGACCGGAGATTCTGGCGCTCCTGGATTATCTTGTCATCCTGATCGTGCCCGGTCCCGGGACGCCCGGTTCGGGGATTCTCTGGCTGATCGACACGAACGGCAACGGGATCATCGAATACGACGAAGTCGCCGAGTATGTAACGGCGGCGCAATTCGCGCAACTCGATCGCAACGGCAACGGCGTGATTGATTGCGGCGACCTTGAAGGCATCGAGCCGCCGCCGCCCGGCGAAGGCGAGGGTGAAGGGGAGGGTGAGCCGCCGTGCCCGCTCCCGGGCGATCCGGCGGTTCTTCTTGAACTTGTATGGCCGGTGGTGGACGTGAACGGCGACGGCGGCATCTCCCTCGCGGAGGCGCTGGCCGTCTATCCCGATCTCGATCCGGCGCTGTTCGACGCCGCGGACACCAATGGCGACGGGCTGCTCAGCCGGGCGGAAATTCTGGCGCTGATTCCGCCGGTGGTCATTCTGATCTATCCGCCGCCGCCGCTCTCGTGGATTGACACGAACGGCAACGGGTTGATCGAGTACGCGGAAGTAGCCGCGTATATTACGCCGGAGCAGTTCGCGCAGCTCGACCATAATGGCAACGGCGTGATCGACTGCGGCGACCTCGAAGGCATCGAACCGCCGTCCGGAGAAGGAGAAGGCGAAGGCGAGGGCGAGGATTCGCTCCTGTGCCATGTCGCACGAATGACGCTCCACCTGTTCCCGGAACTGGATGTGAACCACGACGGCGGCCTCTCGCGTGACGAAGTGGCGGAGTGGCCGGTCCTGATGAAGACCGGTTTCGCGCCGTTCCCCGAGCCGATCGTGTATTTCGAGCGATTGGACTTGGACGGGGACGGGCTGATTACCATCGCCGAATTGGAGGTGGTTGTTGCGGATTGCGATGGTCCCGGCGAGGGTGAGGGAGAAGGCGAACCCCCGTGCCCGATCCCGGCGGACCCCGTGGTCTGGCTTCAGGTACTGTGGCCCATCGTGGATGCCAACGGCGACGGCGGCATATCGCTGGAAGAAGTGCAAGTCTACTATGCGGATTTGGACGCTTCGTTGTGGTCGTTCGTGGACTTGAACGGCGACGGCCTGCTTACGTGGGACGAGGCGATGTCGCTATTGCCCCTGTTGCAGGGTCTTGATCTGCTCGGGATGATCGACCTGAACGGGAACGGCATCGTCGAATATGCTGAGGTTGCCGAGTATATCTCGGCGGACACGTTCGCGCTGGTCGACGTGAACAGCGATGGGGTCATAGACTGCCACGACCTCGGAACGCTGCCGCCGCCCCCGCCGGGCGAAGGTGAGGGTGAAGGCGAAGGTGAAGGTGAAGGTGAAGGCGAGGGCGGAGGCCCCTGCCCGATTCCGCCGGACCCGATGGTCTGGCTTCAGGTGTTGTGGCCCATCGTGGACGCGAACAGCGACGGCACCATATCGCTGGAAGAAGTGCAAGTCTACTATGCGGATTTGGACGCCTCGCTGTGGTCGTTTGTGGACCTCAACGGCGATGGCCTGCTCACGTGGAACGAGGCCGTGTCGCTATTGCCGCTGTTGCAGGGCCTTGACCTGCTCGGGATGATCGACCTGAACGGGAACGGCGTCATAGAGTACGCGGAAGTCAGCGAGTACATTTCGGCGGATACCTTTGCGCTGGTCGATTTGAACGGCGACGGCGTGATTGACTGCTACGACCTTGGAACGCCGCCGCCCCCGCCGGGCGAAGGCGAGGGCGAAGGTGAAGCGCCGTGCCCAATACCGCTCGATCCGATCGTGTGGCGTTACATATTCTGGTTGATGCTTGATCTCAACGAGGACGGCGTCGTCTCGCTCGAGGAAATGCAGGTCTACGACCCCGACATCGAGACATGGCACTGGACCGCGCTGGACCTAAACGGCGACGGCGTGCTCGATTGGGATGAAGTGCATAACCTTGTAACGGCTTTGATGGCCCTTGATCCCCTTGCCGGGATCGATCTAAACGGCAACGGCGTAATCGAGTATGAAGAAGTATCGAGCTACATGACGCCCGAGATTTTTGCGCGGATCGATGTCAATGGCGACGGGGTCATCGACTGCCACGACCTCGGAACGTTGCCGCCGCCCCCGCCGCCGCCGAGTGAAGGCGAAGGCGAGGGCGAGCATGAGGAGCCCGGTTTGCCGCCGTATCGTCACGTGCTGCAGTTGCTGCGCGACTTGTTCCCGCTGCTGGATGTCGATGGCGACGGCGGCATCTCGCTCGAGGAATTGACACAGGCGCTGCCGGTCGATATCCCCGAACTACCGCGTATCTTCGCGGCCCTCGATCTCAACGGCGACGGCGTCATCACACTTGACGAAATCGAGGCCGCGCTGCTTGCGGACGACTTCAGCGGCGGACCGGGGCCGCGCCCCGAACTCGTGATGCACCAGGATGTCATCGGCAACGGCTTCTACGTGCCCGGTGGGCGCGTGCTCGTGCGTGTCGTGTTGCGCGCGCCGCGCAGCCTGCCCGTGGCGGCGCTCGGCGTGGTTCAGACGCTGCCCGAGGGCTGGACCGTGGGCGAGGTGCTTGAAACCGGCGGCGCCGTGAGCGCGCCCGCGCCGGGCGCCGCGGGCCGTGTCGAGTTTGCATGGCTCGACATGCCGACGTTTCCGGCCGTGGTCGTGTACGCGATGATCGCGCCAGCGGACGCGCAGGGCGTCTACGTGCTCACGGGGCAGGCGCTCTATCGCGTTGCCGACGGCCCCGAGCAGGAGACGCCGCTATTGGCCACGCCGCTGGCGGAGGGCTACGGCCCCGCGTGGTGCCATACGATGGACACCGACCGCGACTGGGTCATCTCGTTGCCCGAGATTCTGCGGGTGATCCAGCTTTACAATTCACCGGGCTTCCATTGCGCCGAGGGCACGGAAGACGGCTACGCTCCCGGTCCCGGCGGGTCGGAATGTGCGCCCCATAACAGCGACTACCTCTTGCAGAACTGGGGCATTGACCTGTCCGAGTTGCTGCGGGCCGTGCAGATGTACAACGCGCCCGGGCGCGCCTACCGCGTCCAGGAAGGCAGCGAAGACGGCTTCGCGCCGGGCGGCGTGGACCTCTACGAGGTCCTGGGCCGCTGACATAGCGACAACACCCCGGGCGGGGCGGCCGAATGAAGTGCGGTTGCCCCGCCCGCTGTTTGTGCCGCCGCCCATTTCCCGAGCGAGGCGCCGCATGGTAGGATGACCGGGGAGAACGGGCGGACACGAGCGGATGCCCGGGGACGGCGGACAGGAGAACAGGCCGGTGAAAACCTTTCCCGAGGGGTTTCTCTGGGGGGCGACGGTGTCGGCGCACAAGGTCGAGGGCGGCAACTTCGACAATGACTGGTGGCGCTGGGAGCAGCGGCCCGGCCACATTGCGGACGGATCGACCTCGGTGCGGGCCGCGGACCATTTCCATTGCTATGAGGAGGACTTCGCGCTCGCGCGCAAACTCGGCTTGAATGCGCTCCTGATCTCGCTCGAATGGAGCCGAATTCAGCCGGTCATCGACGTGTTCGACGAGGCAGCCATGCAACATTACGTAAACGTTGTTGACTGCTTGCGACGAGAAGGCATCGAACCCGTCTGCGTGCTGCACGACACGACTCGACCGGTCTGGTTCGCGGAGGCCGGCGGCTGGCGCGGGTCCGGCGCCGTGGTTTACTTCGAGCACTACGTGGACCGCGTCGCTGAGGCGCTCGGCCAGAAATGCCGCTGGTGGATTCCGATTCTCGAACCGGAATTTCGCCTGGCGATGAGCCACATCGAGGGCGCGTGGCCGGGCGGGCGCGGCCGGGTGGGCGGCGCGTTGCGCAACATGGCCCAAGCCCACGCGCGGGCCTATCACGCGCTGCACGGCGTTCGCACCGATGCGCAGGTAGGCGTTTCGGTGCGGACCGGGGTCATGCTGCCGCTGGACGACCAAAGCCCCTGGGATGCGCGGGCCGCCCGGCGCGTACGGGAACGGCGTCACCACCGTTTCCTCGAAATGCTCCGAGTCGAACACGGCAGCGACACACATTACGACTTTCTAGGCGTGTCCTATTACGGCCGGCAATCGGTACGATTTTCCCCGTTCGAGATTCGGCGGCAATTCGCGCGGCCCGTGGATGGCGCGGGCCGCCCCGTGGCGTTGGACCGCACGCAGGCGGACCCGCGCGGTCTGCACGAAATACTCGAAGAAATGGGCCGCTACAACGTCCCGCTGATCATCACGGGCAACGGCGTAGCGGTGCGACAGGACGGCGAACGGTGCGCGTATCTGCTCGAACACTTGTGGGTATTGCAGCACGCCATCGAGCAAGGGGCGGACGTGCGCGGCTACTTCCACGATACACTGCTCGACGGCTTCGAGTGGGCGCTCGGGCTTCAAGCGCGCCACGGCCTCATCCACGTGGACTGGGAAACCCAGGCGCGCACGCCCAACGGCAGCGCGTTCCTCTTTCAGGATATCTGCCGCACCGGCGAGATTCGCATGGGGACTCTGTCGCGGTTCTGTCCCGGATGGCAACCGCCGATCCCGGAGGATGCCTGACGCCATGACGCTTGTGCTGGCCGTGGAAGGGGGCGCGACGAAATCCGTCGCGGGGCTGTACACCCCCGAGGGCGCACTGCTCGGCGAAGCCGAGGGTGGTCCGTGCAATCCGGTGGCCTGCGGACTCGAGAGCACGCTTGCCGAGTTCCAGGGGTTTCTTGTTCGCCTGCTGAAGGACCCGTATGCGGACGTCGAGGTCATCGTCGCGGCGGGCGTCGCGGGGCTCTTCTCGAACGAATGGCGGGCGAAACTGGCGCGGGCGCTTTGCCGCCTGCCGGCGGTGCATCGTGCGCTCGTGTGCGATGATTTTCACCCCATTCTAGCCGTGAACAGCGGGGGAGGGCCCGCCATGCTCGCCATCGCGGGGACAGGCTCGAAAGTGGCCGCGCAAGCGGCGGACGGGCGCGAAGCCGAGGCGGGAGGGCGGGGTGTTCCCTTCGGCGAGGAAGGCAGCGCTTATCAGGTGGCGGCGAGCGCGTTGCGCGACGCGGCTCGCGCCGTGGACGGCACGGGACCGGCCACGACGCTCGTGGGCGCTTTGCCGGAGGCGGTGGGCGTCGCGGATTTCCAGTCCCTCACCGCTTGGGCCAACAGTGCGGCGAAGGCGGAACTTGCCAGACTCGCGGCGGCCGTCGCGCGTTGCGCGGAATCGGGCGATAGCGTGGCCCTGCGGTGCGTCGAGGCCCAGGCGGAACGGCTGGCGGCGATGGCGGCGGCAGTGCGCCGCCGGCTCGACTTGCCTGAGGGTACGCCCGCGTTCTTGATCGGCGGCCTGTTCGAGCACAGTGGCTTGTACCGATCCGCCTTCGAGCGCGCACTCGCCCACCACGTACCGTTTCGGGTCCAGGTTCCCGCGCTACGCGGCCACCGCGCTGTCTTCGAGTTAGTCCGACTAAATACCAGCCCTGACTGGTTGGTCGATACTGCAGCCACAAACGAAGGCGCGCCGTGGCACGGACATCGTGCCCGTGGTCAGTCATGGGCGGGACGCCCATGCCACGGTTCGCTGCCGCCCACCGAGCAGTCCCCGGATTCCTGCATCACCATCGACCGCATGACGTCCGCGGAAATCGTCGCCGCCATGCACGCGGCGGACCTCGAAGCGGTCCGCGCCATTGGCGAACAACATGCCGCCGTTGCCGCCGCTATTGACGCCGCGGCGCGTGCCCTCCAGTCCGGCGGCCGGATCATTTACGTCGGCGCGGGGACCAGCGGACGGCTCGGCGTGCTCGATGCGTCGGAATGCCCGCCGACATTCGGTGTTGCCTCCGATCGCGTCACGGCCATTATCGCGGGCGGCGACCGCGCGCTCCGGGACAGCGTCGAGGGCGCGGAGGACGATGCCGCGCGGGGCGCCGACGACTTGGCAACGCTGTCGCCGTCGCCGCGAGACCTCGTGGTAGGCATCGCGGCCTCCGGCACGACGCCCTACGTGCGGGGCGCGCTCGAACGCGCGCGCCAAGCGGGCGCGCGGACCGTACTGCTGTGCTGTAATCCCCATATCGCGGCGGACACGGCGGTGGACATGGTCATCTGCCTGAATACCGGCGTGGAGGTGCTTGAGGGGTCAACGCGCCTGAAAGCGGGCACGGCGACGAAACTCGTGCTGAACATGGTCTCGACCGGTGCGATGGCCCTTGCCGGCTACGTCTACGCGGGACGGATGGTACGTATGCGCCCCGCCAATGCGAAACTGCGCGCCCGCGCCGAGCGTATCATCGCCGCGTTGGGCGGGGTATCGCCGGACCGCGCGGCCACGCTGCTGTGCGAAGCCGACGACCAGATCGCCGTGGCCGTCTTAATGGCGCGCAAGGGACTTGACGCCGACGCCGCGGCCCGCCTGCTCGAAGCGCACGGCGGCCGCCTCGCCGCCGCGATCGAGGCGTGAAGTGGGATTAGGGTTTAGGGTTTAGGGTTTGAGGTTCGAAGTGTGAAGGTTGAAGGTTGAAGGTTGGGGGTTGGGGGTTGGGGGTTGGGGGTTGGGGGGGCGGGTTAGGGGTTGGGGTTTGTCTTCCCCTTTTCCGCGCGCACAGGAGCGGGGGCAGCGGGGTAGCTTGTGCCAGTCCCCGTTTCCCAAAATCCCAAATCCCAAATCCCAACCCCCAAAGCCTAAACCCCAAAGCCTAAACCCCAAAGCCTAAACCCCAAAGCCTAAACCCTAAACCCTAAACCCTAAACCCTAAACCCTAAACCCTAAACCCTTATTTTACAACGCCAGCGGCGGCAAGGTAGAGTGTGTCGGTCATGGCACGGCGCGCGCGACACACGCTGGACTCTTCCGAGGCGGCCCGCCTGCAATCCATGTGGACGTTCGAGGCGGCGGCGCATGCCCAGGGTTTCGCGCGTGTGGCGGGCGTGGATGAAGCCGGCCGCGGGCCGTTGGCGGGGCCGGTGGTGGCGGCGGCCGTGGTGCTTGTGGAACCGGTGGCGGGCGTGGACGATTCGAAGCGGCTGACGGCGTCGCGGCGCGAGGCGTTGTATGACGCGCTGTGCGGCGGCGGGCACGCCGTGGGTGTGGCCCTGGTCGACGCGGAGACGATCGACCGCATCGGCATCCAGCAGGCGAATTACATGGCGATGGCGCGGGCGGTGGCTGCACTCGATCCGACCCCGGCGTTCCTGCTGGTTGACGGGTTTTCGGTGCCGGGCGTGCCGTGGCCGCAGCAGCGGATTATCAAGGGCGATCAGCGGTCGCTGTCGATCGCGGCGGCGAGCATCATCGCGAAGGTGACGCGCGACCGGATCATGACGGAATTGGACGCACAGTATCCCGTGTATGGGTTTGCGAAGCATAAGGGCTACGGCACGCGGGCGCATATCGAGGCGTTGCGCGCGTTCGGGCCGTGCCCGGCGCACCGGCGGAGTTTCGCGCCGATGAATGAGGCCGTGACGGGTGCGGCGTTGTTCGGTGTCGGCGACAGAGGTTGGCATTCATGAAATTGGCGCTTCCGGTCACGCTTGTCTATCTCAGCGTCACCGTGGGCTGCTGCTCGTTGGGCGGCGTGCACGCGGACAACGGCGCGTCTTTCGCGCAGCCGCGCAACACAACGCCTCGCGCGCAGTCCTACGCCCATTACCTCTCCGCGCTGGTCCAGGAGCGCCGGGGCGAGTTCGACAAGGCCCTCGATG
This sequence comes from Candidatus Hydrogenedentota bacterium, assembly GCA_029556545.1. Classification (GTDB taxonomy): domain Bacteria; phylum Hydrogenedentota; class Hydrogenedentia; order Hydrogenedentales; family JAGMZX01; genus JAGMZX01. The sequence continues at coordinate 31,361 of JAKQEQ010000027.1, read as the reverse complement.
AGATGCTGCAGGCGGCGACGCTCGATCCGTCGGCGCCCGCGCCGATGCTGCGTCTGATTCGGGCCTATCTCCAGCGACAGGACTTCGAGAACGCGCTTAAGTTTACCGAGCGCCTGTCAAAACTGACGCCGGACAACGCGAAACTGTGGATTCTCGCGGGAGAAATCTATCATCACCTCGAGCGTGACGAGGAGGCGGCCGCGGCCTTCCGGAAGGCCATCGAACTCGACCCAGAGGACACGCACAGCTACGACGCCCTCGCCAAGTTGCTCGAGGACATGAACGATTTGGTGGCCACGGTGGAAATCTACGAGCGCCTGGTCGCCATGAGCCCGGATTCGGCCACGTTCCACTATCAATTGGGCGTGAGCCTCGCCCGGATGAACGACCTGCCCGCCGCGTGGACCGCCCTCGAACGTGCCCTCGAGATCAAATCCGACTTCGTGCGGGCCCGGTTCCTGCTCGGCCTGGTGTGCCTGGACGAAGGCCGCGTCGAGGAGGCGGTCCTGCATCTGCGTCGCTACCTGGTGCGGCGCTCGGGCGACCGGGAGGCCAAGGAACGCCTAGGGTACGGTCTCGCGCGCTTGGGCAAGTACGCCGAGGCCATCGAGATTCTCGCGGGCATCGTCGAGGGACCCCACGTCGAGACGGGGCATCATCTCGCGCTCATGTACGTGCTCTTGCGATCGGGGCAGCCGCGCGACGCCGAACGCTACATGCCGCCCGAGGAGGCCCCCTTCCTGACCTCGTTCCTGCGCGCCGTCGCGCGGCGCGACCGGGGCGAGCCCGTCACCCCGCTGCTCGAGACGCTCGACCAGATCGAAGGCAGCCTCGAGGAGGACTGCGACCGATTCCTCGGCGAACTGTTGCGGAAATTCGGGCGGGAGGATGCCGGCGCGTACTTCCTGGACGTCCTGAACGAGTTCGACGTAACGGGCATCCGGTCGCGTACATTGCGCGTGTTGCGCGGGCGCATCCTCATGGCGCTCGATCGCTTCGCGGAGGCCCGCGAAATCCTGAACGGCGCGCTCGATGAATTCGGCGCGGACAAGGAACTGCACTATTCCCTTGCCATAGCGTGTGAGGAACTCGACGACTTTGACGGCACGGAGCGGTATCTGACGAAGGTGCTCGAGGCCGCGCCGAACGACCCGGAAATCCTCAACTTCCTCGGGTACCTTTACGCCGAACATAATGTGAAGCTGGACGAAGCGGAGGCGATGATCCGTGCCGCGCTCGAACAGGAACCGGAGAGCCCGTACTACCTGGACAGCCTGGGATGGGTGTTTTATCGTCAGGGCAAGGCGGACAAGGCCATCGAGTACATTCAGCGCGCCATCTTGTTCATGAACGGCGACGACGCCATCCTGCGGGACCACCTGGGGGATGCGCATCTGCTCAATGGCGACGTGCGGCGCGCCGTGATCGAGTGGCGGAAGGCGCGACGCCTGGACCCCAAGCTCGAGGGCGTTCAGGAGAAACTGGACCAGTACGAGGAACAGGCGCGGTCGGGCAAGTGACGCGCGTTGAGCGGCCGCCGGTGTGAGATCGCGCGGGAAGCGATGCTCGGGCAAGGTGCGCTAAACGGGAGAAAGCATTATCCGCATGCTGTGTCGTGTCGTAATGGGCGTGCTGTCCGCGGTCGGCGCGATCGCGTGCGTGCTGGAGGCGCATGGTCAGGCAGCCGCAGGCGCCCCATCTCCGCCGGGCAGCGCCCTCGCATCACAAGAAATCCAGATCGAGGGACACTACCTGCGCCTCACGATGCCGCCGTCCGGCGGCATCGTCAAGGACTTTGGTTTCGTCACGCAGCCGGTGAACCATGCGGGCCCGAACGGACTCCTCCTGGAAGGATTCGGCGTCGGCAGTTACTACGTGCCCAATCGCCGCCTCAATGAGCGCACCGAACCGGTAAACCAACCGGGCGGCGCGCCCGCGATCCGGTTCAGCTACGATTGTGACGGCCCGAACATCAAGGGGCTGCACGTCGAGCGGCTGCTCGAGGCGTTCCCGGACGAAATGTCCGTTCGCGTGACGTGGACCGTGGCGAACCGGGGGACGGAACGGCAATGGATCGCGCCGTGGGTGCGCAACGACGTGGCCATCGGCGGCACGGTCGCGAGCACGGACCTGTTGATCGCGCCGACACTCGAGGGCGTGCGCCGCCTCGATCGCGTGGGCCATCACCCGCTGGCGCGCAACTGGGTGGCGGTCACGGACCCGACGACAAAGGAAACGCTGTACGCGGTCTTCAACGCGGACCACCTTCACTCGGCTCTGGGCGTGTGGGCCCCTGAAAAGGGCCTGTGCGGTTTTCAGGCGGCGTTTGTGCCGCGGCTGCTGGGGCCGGGCGAAGCCTGGACGACCAAGTACCGCGTGAACATGGCCCGGGGGCTCGACCACGTGGACTTCGCGACGGACGAGTTCGCGGCGCAAATCGACTACGCGCCCGGCAGGCTCGTCATGCTGCTGGCGGCGGCCAGGGCCCTGCCCGAGATCGAACTGCACGCCCGCGCGGTCGCCGCGAACGGGCGCGTCTGGAAACTGACGACCAAGCGGTTCGCAGCCGGCCCCGAGCGCGTTATCCGCTGCACCTACTCGTGGACCGCACCGGCTGACGGGCCGTATGAGTTTCTTGCGCAACTGCGCGGCACCGGCGCCGCGTTGCCGCTCGGGCGCGACACCGCGTCGCCGCACGGCGGCATCGACACGCAGTTCCAGGTGGGGCCGCGCAAGAAAGTAACTTTCGAGCCGTGGACGGATGCGCCTTACGCGCTCGAACGGGGCGCGCGCACCCTCGAACGCACGCTCGCGGCATCGGGCGACGTGACGGTGTGGTTCGAGCCCGCGATCGAGAAGGTGTTCCGAGACGACAGGCCGGCGGTGGGTGACGCGGGGCGGGCCGCGTCCGCCATCGAGCCGGTCGCCCGCGTGTCCCTCGCGAGGAACGAGCGCGAGTCATTCCAGGTCATATTGCGCCCGCGAGAGGGGCGCGATCTGTTCGACGCGAGCCTGCACTTCCAGGACCTCGTGAAGGAGGACGGGACCGCGCGCATCCCCGCGAACCGTCTGACCGCGCACCGCGTGGACTATGTGCTCGTCCGAATCCCGTCGAATTTCGAGGGACCCACCGGGGCATGGCCGGACCCGCTGCCGCCGTTGCGCGGGCCGTTTACCGCGCCGGGCGGCCAATGCACGCCGGTGTGGATTACCCTCTTCGCGGATGCGGAGACGCCGCCGGGCGTGTATCGCGGCATGTTTGAACTGCACGGCGCGGGGCTCGAACCGCTCGAATTCGGCCTCGAAGTCCGCGTGTACGATTTCACGCTGCCGCTGACGCCGCGGCTCAAAACGGACTTCGGCTTTACCGGAAAGAAGTCATTCGATCGCGCCTACCTCGAAAACGCCTTCGAGCATCGCGTGACCTTGCGCGAATTGACGCAACTGCCCGGCCCCGCGCCCGATTTCGGCGGCGCATTGCAATCTTTCGGCGCGCGCCTGCAATCGTTGCGACAACATGGCGCGACCACGTTCTCCGTTCCCGCGTCGCTGGCCGACGCGCCGGATCAACTCGCGCAGGCCAACGCCTTTGTCGCCCGGAACCATCTTCGTGACAGCGCCTTTGTCCATCTGGCGCATCAGCCCGCGAACGCGGAGTGGTCCGCCCTGCTCGACGCCATGAAGCGGTGGAAGACCCTCGCGCCCGACATCCCGATCATGGTCACGACGCACGGGCTCGACCCGTTCCTGCCGGACACGCTCGATCGCTGGGCGATTCATCTTCCCGTCATCGACACGGTGAACAGCGGCCTCATTGTCAAGCGCATCCTGGACGGCGGCGAGGTCTGGGCTTATGTGAACCACGCGCCGCCGCGTCCCTACGGCAATTTCCTTCTCGATTTCGCGGGCATCGAACACCGCATCCTGTTCTGGCAGTGCGCCATCCTCGCGATTCGCGGCATGCACTACTGGAACGTGAACTACCTCGAACCGGGCCAGGACCCCTGGAAATCGCTGCTCGATGCGACGCCCGTCAACGGCGACGGCTTCCTCGTCTACCCCGGGCCGGACGGCCCCATCAACTCGATACGCTGGGAGATCATCCGGGACGGCATCGAGGACTACGACTATCTCATGCTGTTCCAGGAACTGCGCAAGCGCCTCGAGGAACGGGGCGGTCCCGCCACACTCATCGAGCGGGTCCGGCAAGCCTACACCTTCGATGCGCTCGTGCCCAGCCTCAGCGGGTTCACCCGCGACCCCCAGGTGCTCCTGCACAAGCGCGCCCTAATCGGGGAACTGATCGAGGAAATGCGGCGCGCGCTGTGACGCCGCGCGCGCCAGCATCGAGCCAAGGTACTTATCCGGTCGTTATTCTTGGCCAAGATACGCGGCCATAATCCAACGCGGAGGCGCGGAGAGCGCGCGGACACACGCGATTTCAATTGTCGCTCAGGCAGGAATACCTTCTCTGAGCGATGTGGAAACACCCCTCGCTCAGACCCTGGGCCTTGCAATACCCAAGGATGCACCGACCGCTCGACACCCAGCGCGCCTCATGCTCACGCCAAAACGACTCCCGGCTGCCCGCGCCCGCAAACTTCTTCGCTGCCATCGTTCATCTCCCGTTGATGCAACGACGGCATTGTCCCACGAACCCGCCAAATGCGGAAAATGGCCTTCACAGGACGCTTACGATTGTCATGTGTGGGGCGTCCCCATGTTGGGATGCCTCCCTTCTTGAGTGCAACGTCCAAGTGATGCTCAGATTAGGCCGCTTCCTCGCCACCCGGTTTGTTGCTCGCTGCTCACTTGTTCACAAAATGTTCGCGTCACGGGTTAAGCCATTCACGATCAGGTCGGCAGATCAACCGCGCATCGATGTATGCCATGTCCATCGTTAGGACCGTGGTGATCCGGTACATTCTTCTTTTCTTATCTTTATCTGCCACGAGCGCAAGATCCGCCTGTCTTTCGTTCGTGATACATAAAGGAAGTAAAAGCTGGATGTGCCCTTCATACCAATGTGGAATCGCGACCTTGTAGTTTCGCAGAACTTTTTGTCGCAGGACCTTCGTGGCGCCTTCGAGTGCCACCATTGCCAATGTTCTGTTTCCTTGTAGGCACGAAGGCAGTCTCTCTTCGTGATGGTCAAAGATATGGGCTATGTTCACCTCAATCTCGTAAGACATGTCGAAAACGAGGTCGCTTGCGTCCTCAACATATGTTGGAATGTTAGGCGGGTTCGGAAACGGCGCGAGATTCTTTGAGTACGAATCGGCGAACCCAAAAAGCATCCAGTCTGGCGCGTCGTATTCAATTGCTTTTCTGTTCCGGAAGAAGATGGCGAAGATATCCTTTTCTTCCCGGGTTTGAAGCCCGGTGTTAAAGCAGGCTTTGTCGTCGCCCGCGAAGACGACCTTCTGTTGCTCTTGAGCCCTAAGAAACGTGTAGTTCAGGTAGTTCTTCAGTATGGGGAAGTCCTGTCCGTCGCGGCGGAAGCTCGGGGTCGTGAAATTCCAGTTTCCTGGCTCATCCTTCGCGAGGTTCGCGAGTCGCTCGTACGGTGTCTCCCACTTCTCACCCGCCTTGTCGTTCCAAGCGAAGTGGGCAAAGACTTCCTCGCGAGGCTGCTCCTTGTATCGTCTGACCAGAGCTTTGTACTCGGGCATGTCCTGATCCTTTCCCCTCCAATGACAGACACAACACCCTTTCTAGTCACGGATAGCCTCCCCGGTTACTTCATCCAGGCCTCCATGCCATTACGCCAACCGGAAGGGCTTCTGTGTGTCACCATGTTACTATACCGCCCACGAGGCTCCAACTAGCACCTTTTTTCGTCATGCATGCCTGAATCGACCGCAGGTTCCGGGTTAACGCAGCTATTCGCGCCTGAACTCTTGGGCGGGCATCGTCTTGCGTGCCACGGCAGCAACCTAAAGCGCCAGAGTATACAGAGTACCACCACGCCAAGCAAGAGACATAATCCCGCCATAAGAGACCGGAGTGCTTTCCCAGCGGCATCGACCGCCTTTTCAGCAACCTTTTCATTGTCTCTAATGGCGTCCCCAAGAGCACTTGCTGGTGCGGTCATCCTATGTGTTCCCAGGATCATTGAAGCAGTCAAACCAGAAGCGACCACTAGCTTCGGGGGAACTCGTTCAAAGAGGCTCTTTCCCTCCTTCTTATAGGCTTCGAGAAGCATGTCGCGCGTCACCGAATTGTCAGCCTTCTCAGCGTATGAAAGTAAGCGCGGCACGTCTTGAGTTGGGACATTCTTCGCAATAAATCCCCCTGCGTCATCGCCGAAAGCGTGATAGATCTTTGACGCCAGCCCGGGCGTGCGCGCTTCGAGTTCGAGTGACTCGGCACCAACGCGCTGAACAAGTGGAAGCAGGTTCGGCAAATCACAAGCGAATGCCCTGCGTGCAGTTGGAGAAGCCTTCTTCGCAATATCGATCACTTCATCGCCATATCGTGCGGCGCCTTCAAGAAGTTCCAGACCTCCGTCCTCGACAACCTTCAGCACGTCGCCACCGTGTTGCTTCACAAGACGTTCAAGCGCTTCACTCGTCGATTTGCGTAACCCTTCCTCAGCCAGCTCCCGCCCACTTCTGCCTGCTGCGCGTTGAAGCGTTTCTTCTATTAGCTCGCGTGAGACTCTTGCTGCGCCCCCTGCGGCGACAGGAAGTGCCTGCAGAAGCAAGAATCCGAAAGCACAAGCAATATGAAAAGACCTGTGTTTCATTCCCATCTCCCTGAGAGATCATTGATTGTCTGCGAACCAATATCGTCTTGAAGTGCCTGATAAGCCTTGACGAGGTTGTTCGCGTGTCCAACAGATTGTCCGTGAATACGAGTCTTGGCGTCTGCTAGCATGTTTTCCAGGGACACGAGCAACTCCCCTTCAAACTCCTTCCTGCCCGCGTGAATATCGTAACCGGTCCAGATTACGCCACCGAGCGCGATGATATCAGCAAAGGGAAGAAAAGGTCCGTCTGCCTGTGTTATCGCCGCAGAGACCGCCAGTTTGACCACCTGTTTACCGAAGATCTTTCCAGCTATTGAAATCATCTTTGCCCATAATGCCTTCGCAATCTGGGTCTTGCATAGTGCCGCAACATCGAAAGCAACAGCCACACCGACGCCTCCTGCGTTGAAACCCAAGTCCCGAAGCGCTGTGGCAATATCGACGTGACCTAAGTCCTCAACGTTGACTTGGATTGGGGGCTTGCTCTCAGGTGGTCCCAGTGCGGCCAAGTCTTTGGCTAACAGTAGTGTGCTTTGCCGTAAGTCGCGATCGAGATCCTCAACCGACATATCTACGTCCTTTGCCAACGCATTGACGGGTGGCTCAATAATCGGTGTGATCTGCGTATCAAGAAAGGCTTGCGTCTCGTTACCTCCCTTTGCCTTATCCCATGCCATGCAGTAGACAATCGCACAACAACAGCGATATCCAGAGGCTTCCTTGGACGCTCGCGTACCCGCGTCAGTTAGCTTGTCGCCGTGCTCGGAAAGAATGCGGTTCAGATTGACCTCGAAGCTTTTCAGTGCGTTGATATTCCTGCGGCTTGCCTGATCAGCGTGGGTCTTAATAAGAATCCCATAATCTATGGCAGGCGTGTCTGCTGGGGTACTCGGTTCTACGCCTTCCTTCTTCCCCTTGAGGTAGACGATCATACATATTGCGATCAGGGCAAGGATTATGAGAAGGGCAGGAATATGTTCCTGACGGCTTTGCAGTAATTTCTGTGCTTCTTCATGTGTCTTGCACCAAGAATGGCCAGCCTGAACGTCGTTCGCGTCCCTATCGTCACCATCGGGTTCACGTTGAGGCATATCATCCCCGCGTTCTGTGTTCATCCTGCGACTTCGTTCTTCCTCTCTTGGTGTGAGCTTCCCCCCATCTCTCGACAGCCACGGGGGCAATTTGAGATGGTGGTGCGCAGCGGGCCTGCGCCCGCCTTGACACGACTGTAGCACGTGCTGGGGGGGCTGTCAACCCCTCGGCGGGGCACCGTTGTGAGGCCGGGGAGCGCGGGCCATGTCCGCCGCAGGCGGACCGAATCACGGGCGGAACGCCCGTGCCACACGCAGAGCCGCGCGCAGAACTTGTGGGCCTGAGGTTATGGCAGCAGCCTCTCGATTCGCTCGCGGACTTCGTCCGCGAAGCGGTCGAGGTATCCCTCGATGAATTCGCGGGGGCTTTGGTCCGTGTGCGTGGTGATCAGGGGGGTGAGGTCCATCGCGTAGGTCAGGCCGGTGGAGACATCGACGCCGTGGGAGGCGAAGTAGGTGGCGTGGGCCTTGCGCCGGCCCATCGTGGCGAGGTCGTAGCGTTTGCCGCCGCAAATCTGGGAATCGAAGACGCCCAGGAGCGCCGCCTGGAGGTTTTCGTGGGCGGACACGTCGAGGGCGACCTTGTCCTCGTCGCAGAGCCAATCGAGATCGCGCCAGACCTCGCACCCGAGCAATTTCGCGGGCCGGTCGCCGGGCGGCAGCGCGCGAATCGCCTCGATCAGGCGCAGGGTCACAGCGATATGCGTGTCGTGCTTGTCGGCGAGGTTGTGCGTGTAGACGACGCCCGGCCTGGCCATGCGCAGCAAGAGGAGCATGTCCTCGACGGGCCCCCTGTCCGCGGCGTCCTTCAGCGCGGCGCTCGGGTAATCGAGGAGCACCTGCGCGGCATACTCGCCGACGACCGCCGCCTTCTTCTGCTCCTGCGCGCGGACCGCGCGCATGTCGTCGTCCGTGTAGTCCTTGTAGAGGTCGTCGCGGGGCGAACCGCTTCCGTTCGTGACGACCACGCCCGTGTACCACAGGTCGTTCTGCTGGAAGCATTCGAGGATGCCCGCGAAGGACATGATCTCGAGGTCGTCCTGATGCGCGCCGAACGCCATGTGCGTCGTGCGCGCCAGCGCGGCGTCCGCCGGCATGCCGTCCGGCACGAAAATCTCCGAAGTCTCGCAATGCAGCTTCATCGACGTCTTCTCCCGTCTGGATCGCAAGGGCATCTTATAACACGGGCGCGGGAGGTTGAAAGCCGCGCGCCGACCCTGTACTTTGGAATCGGCAACGGGCGAAATTCCCGCGCAGCGCGCGCGCACGTGCTTGCGCCGGTTCCCAAAGGAACATCATGTTTTTCATCGTGGGTTTGGACAACAGAACGCAGCGCAAGGAACGGGGACGCTTCCATTGTCCCGTATGCGGCGGGGAGCAGACCTACGTGCGCCACGTGGTGCAGCGCGCGTTCACGTTCTTTTTCATTCCCGTCCTCAACGTGGGGAAAGAGGGCGAATACATCGAGTGCGCGGGGTGCAAGTCGCGGCTTTCGCCGAGCGTGCTCGATCGCTGAAGCGGGCGGCGGTTGTTCGATTACGATTACGATTACGAGGACGAGGACGAGCACGAGGACGAGCACGAGCACGAGGACGAGGATGGGTTGGGGGAGGGGACGATCAGAAGACGAGGGGGGGAGCGCCGTAGTGTTCGATGAGGATGCGGCGCGCTTCGCCGGCGGCGAATACGGAACCGGTGATGAGCAGGGGGCATTCGGGCGTCGCGCGGGGCAGCGCGCGCGCGATGGCTTCGCGCAGGGTTGGCGCGGTTTCGCGGGGGGAGGCGGCCGCCGCGGCGAGTTGGTCGAGCGGCATGGCGCGCTTTCCCTCGAAGACCGTCAAGGTGAGTGAACGCGCGATGGGCGCGATCGCGTCGAGCATACGGCGGGCGTCCTTGTCGCACGAGACCGCGAACACGACGTGGCATTGATCGAAGACGCGCGTGAGGAATCGCGCGCCCGCGAGGGTGTGCGTGGCGTCCACGATGACGGGCGGGTCCTCGATCACGCGTTCGAGGCGGCAGGGCCAGCGCGCTTCCGCGAGGCCGCGGGCGACGGCGCGCGCGTCGAGGGCGGGGAAGCGGGGCCGCAGTTGCTCGGCGAGGCAGACCGCGACGGCCGCGTTGTCGCCCTGGTAGGGCCCGGCGAGGGCGAGCGGCACCGTGTCCAGGGAAAGGCCGGGGCTGCGGTAGGTGAAGCGGGGCCGCCAGGTCTCGCCGCTCAAGGTGTACTGAAAGTCCCGGCCCAGCACGCAGGCCGGACTGCCGAGGTCCGCGGCGCGCCGGCGTATCACGTCGAGCGGGCCCGGTTTGCGCTCGCCGACAACGACGGGGACGCCGGGCTTAATGATGCCGGCCTTCTCGAAGGCGATCTTTTCGAGCGTGTCGCCAAGATATTCCGTGTGTTCGAGGTCGATGCTCGTGATGGCCGCCGCCTTGGGAAGAATGACGTTGGTCGAGTCGAAGCGCCCGCCCATGCCGACCTCGATGAGCGCCACGTCCACGCCGGCGTCGGCGAAGTATTGGAACGCGATGGCAGTGTTCATCTCGAAGAAGGTCGGGGTTCGCGGCAGTGATTCCGCAATACTTCGGAACCGCGCGATGGCGGCGTCGAGCTCGCGCGCGTCGATGGGGCGGCCATTGATTTGGAAGCGCTCGCTGACGTCGATCAGGTGCGGGCTCGTGAAGCATCCCACGCGGTAGCCCGCCGCGCGGAACATGGCGTGCAGAAACGCCGCGACGCTTCCCTTGCCATTCGTGCCGGCGACGTGGACCGTGGGGTAGCGGTCCTGCGGAGCGCCCGCCGCGTCGAGCAGCGCGCGGATGTTTTCGAGGCCGAGCTTCACGCCGTGCATCAGCAGGCTGAACAGGTACTCTCTCGGCGCGAGCGCCGGGGCCAGGGTGGAGGCGTCGGCCATGTCAGGAGACCGGCGCAGTGTCGGCCTGCAAGGCCGGCGCGAGGCATCGCAGGAGCCGGGCAAGAAACGGGCGCAGGTCCGCGCGCTTGACCACTTGATCGATGAAACCGTTCTCGAACTGATACTCCGCGCGCTGAAATCCCGGCGGCAGTTCGATGTTGAGCGCGCCGGTGATGAGGCGCTGGCCCGCGAAGCCGATGTATGCGCCCGGCTCCGCGAGGATGACATCGCCGAGGCTGGCGAAGCTGGCCTGGACCCCGCCGGTGGTCGGATCGGTGAATATCGTGATGAACGGGATGCCCGCCTCGTTCAGCCTGCGCACCGCGTCGGCCGTCTTCGCCATCTGCATAAGCGCGAGGATGCCCTCCTGCATGCGCGCGCCGCCCGAGGCCGTGAACACGATCAACGGGATGCGCTCGCGGATAGCATCATCCGCGAAGCGGCAGAGTTTTTCGCCGAGCGCGCAGCCCATGCTCGCCATGATGAATGAGGCGTCCATAACGCCGATGGCCACGCGAATGCCCTCGATGGCGGCGAATCCGGTCAGGAGCGCGTCCTGCAACCCGGACTCGCGCCGCGCCCGCTCGATGCGCTGCGCATAGGTTTCCTCGCCGACCTCGAAGCGGAGCGGGTCCAGCGTGCGGATGTTCGTATGGGTTTCCTGGAAGGACTCGGGGTCGGTGATCTGCGCCACCCGCTGCCGCGCGCCGAGGCGGTAGTGATAGCCGCAATTCGGGCACACCTGGTGGTTCTGCTCGACCTCGCTGCGGTAGACGGTCTCGCGGCAATTGTCGCACTTCATCCACAGACCGTCCGGCACGGGACTCTTGCCCCGGCCCGAGGCGGGAAACCGTTTACGCTTGAAGAAGGCCATGGCGCCGATCTCAAGCCTTGGCGGCTTGCTCCGCGTCGCCGAAGTTGTCGGCATGGTACAACAAACGCCCGCAATGACTGCACGCGTGAATCTTGTGTCCGGCGATCAACTCGTTGATGATCTGGGGCGTCACCATCATGTGACAGCCCGAACAGTACTCGTTATTGATGGGCACCACCGCGGGGCCGGTGCGGATGCTGCGTCGGATGCGTGTGTAGCGGCTGAGCAGGCTGGACTCGATATCGCCGAGCAGCGGCGCGCGCTGACCCTCGAGCCGCTCGCGCGCCGCGACGGCCTCCGCCAATTCCCGATCGATCTTGGCGCATTCCTCGTCGATGTTCCGGGTCTCGACCTCGATGCGCTTGCGGTCTTCCTCGAGGTGGGCCTTGGCCTCGTCCTGCTCGAGCATGAGCGCGATGATGCGCTCCTCCCGAAGCGCGATCTGCTTGCGGAGCATTTCCATTTCGTGAAGGAGGGCTTGGTACTCCTCGTTCTTCTTGACGGCGAGGAGTTGGCCGTCGTACTTCTTGATCTGGGCCTGCTTCTGCTCGATTTCGCCCTCGTTTTCCCGCTGTTCCAGCAGGAGTCTCTTACAGCGCTCCTCGCTCTGTTTCAACTCCTCGGCCAGCCGTCTTCGATGAATCTCGTACGTGTTCTTCTGTTTTGGAATCTCGGCCTCGCGGGCCTTCAAGCGCTCGATCTCGAGATCGAGTTCCTGCAACTGCAACAGGCTGTTCAACCGTACATACCTCCATGTTCAGCCTTGTCAAAGGCTGACGGTAAGGTCCGACGCGCGACGGACACGCGTCTCTCACCGCCAAAAGGAAAAGACCGCAGCCGAAGCTGCGGTCCTCGTGCGTCCACCCGCGGGCCGACCGGAAACGCCGGGCTACGGCGTTCCCTCGGCGCGGGGTCGGGCTGTTCGAGCGCCTGTTCCCCGCGCGCACGGTCCCGTGTACATGTCGTCCGGAAACTCACGACCCTTGCGATCCTTTCGGCGCGCGCATTACGGCGATCTCGCCGGTGCGCGCCAGTTCCTGAATGCCGAACGGACGCATCATATCAATAAAGGCGTTCACTTTTCCTTCCGACCCGGTGACCTCGACGATGAGCGACTGGCTGCCCACGTCGATCACCTTCGCGCGGAAGATACTGGCGATTTCGATGATCTCGCGGCGCGTCCCGTCCGCCGTGACCTTGATCATGACCAGTTCGCGCTCGACGTAGGATTCTTTGCTCAGGTCCGTGACTTCGATCACCTCGACCAGCTTGTTGAGTTGATTGATGATCTGATGGATTACCTCGTCGTCTCCGCGCACGACTACCGTCATCCGCGAGATGGCCGGGTTCTCGGTCTCGCCGACGCACAGACTGTCGATGTTGTAGCCGCGCGTACTGAACATCCCGGAGACGCGGGCCAGCACGCCGAAGTGGTTCTCGACAAGGATCGTGATCGTGTGTTTCATAGCGTCGTCACACCTGTTTGTTGTATGCGTTCATTGCGCGCTCGATGCCCTCGCGCAGCCAGCACAAGACCGCCTCCGCCGCCTCCGCCGTCATCCGCTCCACTACCGGCCACTCCTCCGGCCGGAATTTGCTCAGCACGTGGTCGGCGAGTTCTTCGCCGGCCCGGTCGTCGCCGACGCCCAGCCTCAGCCGAGGAAAGGCGTCCGTGCCCAGGCGCGCAATGATGGATTTCAGGCCGTTGTGCCCGCCGGCGCTTCCATCCGCGCGCAGCCGCAGCCGGCCGAGCGGCAGGTTAACGTCATCCGCGACGATCAACAAGTGATTCGGATCGCACCCGCTGTACCGCGCCATCGGGGCGACGCACTCGCCGCTTCGGTTCATGAAGGTCAGCGGCTTCACGAGGAGGACCCGATCGGCTTCCGCGCGGGACTCGGCCACGAGACCGTGATGTTTTTCCCGGTCAAATGCTGCGCCCAACCGCTCGGCAACCCTGTCAATCACGGTAAAACCGAGATTATGCCGCGTGCTGCGATATCGCGGCCCCGGATTGCCGAGTCCGACGATCAACTTCATGGCGCGGCCCTTTCCACCGTGCGCGACTCCGCGTCCGCGCGATGCGCGGCAACCGACGCCGTTGCGCGCCAGCCAAGAGCGCTACTCCTTCTCCTTCTTCTCCTTTTCCTTCTCCTCCGACTTGCTGGTGATCACCTCGGGCTCGGCCGGCGCTTCGCCCTCGGCGCCCTCGACCGGGGCCGCCGCTACCTCGACCACGCGCGGCGGATGCACCGTCGCCACCGGCCGTTCCGGGTCGCTCAGCACGGTCACGCCCTCCGGCATCACCAGTTGCGCCACGGTAACGCTGTGGCCGATCGCGAGGTCCGTTACGTCGATTTCGATCTTCTCCGGCACCTCGAGGGCGAGACACTCGATCTCGATTTCGCGCATCTGCTGGTCGAGCACGCCGCCGTCAACAACGCCGCGCGCATGGCCCACGAGATGCACCGTCGTTACCGTTTGAATGCGCTCATCCAGCCGGATGCGCATGAAATCCGCGTGCAGAATGGCGCCCGATACGGGATGGTGTTGCACCGATTTCAGCAACGCGGGCGTGTTCAGCGCCGGCTCGCCCTCGACGTCGAGCTGCACAAGTGCGTGCTCGCCGTAACGGCCATGCACCACGTGCTCGAAGGCGCGACGGTCCAGCATCAGCGGCACCGAACCGCCTTCGCCGCCGTAGAGGACGCCGGGCACGCGCCCGTGCGCGCGGGTCCTGCGGGCGGGCCCTTTGCCGCCGCTCTGACGCACCTGTACGTTGAGATTCTGCAATTCCATGATGGGCCTCCGGGTATCTCTTAATGCCTAAACAGGCTGCTGACCGACTCGTCCTTGTGAATGCGCCGTATGGCCTCGCCGATGAGCGGCGCGAGCGTGAGCACACGCACGTTGAGTTCCGCCGTCGCCACAGGTGCGAGAGGGATCGAGTCGGCGACAATAAGCTCCTCGATGGGCGAAGCTTTCAAGTTCTCGATGGCCTTGCCGCTGAAGACGGGGTGCGTGGCGCACGCGCGCACACTCAGCGCCCCGTGCTCCTTCAACGCGCGGGCCGCTTTCACCAGCGTCCCGGCCGTATCGATCATGTCGTCAAAGATCAGGGCGTGCTCGCCCTCGATGTCGCCGATGATGTTCATGACTTCCGTGACGTTGGCTTTCGGTCGGCGCTTGTCCACAATCACGAGCCGTGATCCGATGTCGTTCGCGAAAAGCCGCGCCCGGGCCACACTGCCCGTATCCGGCGACACGACCACCACCTTGTCGTCGCAGACGCCGGTCTGGCGCATGTGCTTGACGAACACCACGTCCGCGTTCAGGTGGTCCACCGGGATGTCGAAGAACCCTTGAATCTGGCCGCAGTGCAAGTCGACCGTCAGAACGCGGTCCACGCCCGCCGCGGTTAGCAGGTTGGCCACGAGCTTCGCCGTGATCGGCACGCGCGGCCGGTCCTTACGGTCCTGTCGCGCGTAGCCGTAATACGGCATGACCGCGGTGACGCGCTCGGCGGACGCCCGCTTCGCCGCGTCCACCATGATCAGCAATTCCATCAGGTTATGGTTCACGGGCGGACATGTGCTGTTGATGAGAAACACGTCGCGTCCGCGGATGTTCTCGCCCATCTGCACCTTGATCTCGCCGTCGCTGAACTGCGTAATGTCCGATCGGCCCGGTTCGATCTCGAGGTGTGCGCAAATGCCCAGCGTCAGTTCGCGCGACGCGCTGCCGCTGAATATCTTCATGTCTCGTGCTTGGCCCACGGGAAGACTCCCCTGTGTTTGCGCCAATAGCTGTCCTGCCTTGAGATCGGGGTAGAGACTGGCAGGGGCGGCTGGATTCGAACCAACGTATGCCGGGACCAAAACCCGGTGCCTTACCACTTGGCGACGCCCCTAGCCGGCGTCCTGCCGCGGCCGGTCCCCGCCCTCAAGAATTGGCGGAGTATAGCAACCGGTTTCGGCACAAGTCAATTGCCATAGGCGCGTAATCGGGGATCGTCTCGCCGCGAGCGGTCGGAGTTGCCCGGAATTCCGGGTTTGATTCGGGTGTTTCCGCTTCGGTAGAGTTAATCCGTTATTGGTGTTTATGCGAGGAGCCCGGCGCATCCTGCGCCGCAACCCGCTTCCAATCATCGGCCGTTCGCCACGAGGCCCCTTGTAATGAAGAATCGGTTTCAATGCCTGTTTCCGGCCTGTCTCTTGCTCTTGTGTGTCGCGGCGGCGCTGAGCGCGGGCTGCGGCGGCGAGAGCAACGCCCGCCGCGAGATCACGGAGGTCCGCCAGGCGGCGCCCGACGACCTGGCCCCGCCGCGCCTGAGCACCGCCGATCGTTTTAGCACGGGGACGAATCCGCACGGCGCGATGGGTATGGGCGCGACGGCCTCGGCCACGACGCCGCGTTACGAATGGGAGACGCCGGAAGGCTGGGAGGAACTGCCGACGACGTCGATGCGGTTGGCGAATATCCGCGTGGCGGGCGATCCGAGCGCGGAATGCTACTTGAGTGTCCTGGCGGGCGACGGGGGCGGCCTACTGGCCAATATCAACCGTTGGCGCGCTCAGATGGACCTCGAACCCATCGACGACGCGGCGCTGGCGGAACTTCCGCGCAAGACGCTGCTCGGGGGCGAGGCGGTGTACGTCTCCTTGCGGGGGACTTTTCGGGGGATGCAGGGCGACCGCGAAGAAGCCGATTACCTGCTGGTCGGCCTCGTCGCGGTGCGCGGTGGGCAGTCGTATTTTGTACGGATGACGGGTCCTGCCGCGATAGTCGAAAATGAAGTCGATCGCTTCGATGCTTTTTGTGCCTCGTTGCGCGAAGCGGCCGCGGCGCACGGGCTCGAAACCGCCTCCGGCGCCGACGGCTTGCACTGGGACGCCCCTGAGGGCTGGGAATTGGCCCCGGCCCGGCCCATGCGGCTCGTGACCTATCGGGCCGGCGGCGGCGCGTGCGAATGCCGGGCCTTCGTGTTGTCCGGCGAGGCGGGCGGTCTCGCGGCCAACATCAACCGCTGGCGCGAGCAGATGGGCCAAGCGCCCCTGAGCGCGGACGAATTGGCGGCGCTGCCGCGCTGGACCGTGTTCGGGCGCGAGGCGGTCTACGTCGAGATAGCGGGCGATTACACGGGCATGTCCGGCGACAAGCAGCCGGGCCAATTGTTCTTCGGACTGGTGGCGCCGTTCGGGGACAGCACGTTGTTTGTGATCATGGTCGGTCCCGAGGCCGCGATGGCCCAGGAACGGGACCATTTCGCCGCATTCTGCCAATCGATGCGGCAGGACGGCTGAAGTATCGATATGACATCCTTGGCGCGTTCGATCCTCCAAATCCTTGCTTCGTACGGCTTCGCCATCGTGCTGTTGGCGCTGCTTTTCCTGCTGACGCTGCTGGGCACGCTCGAACAGGTGGACCACGGCCTGTACGAGGCGCAGAAGAAGTATTTCGAATCGTTTTTCCTCGTGTACGAACTCTACGACGCCATTCCCATCCCGCTGCCGGGCGGCTATCTCGTGATGGCGCTCCTGTTCGTGAACATGTTGTTCGGGGCCATCCTCCGCGCGCCGAAAAGCTGGACGCGCCCCGGCATGCTTATCGCGCACGCGGGCATCCTGATCATGCTGCTCGGCGGCTACGTCACCTACCACTTCAGCGAGCGCGGCCACATGACCCTGTACGAGGGCGAGAGCAGCGATGCCTTCGAGAGCTATCACGACTGGGAAATCGTCATCACGGAGACCGGCGCGCATGGGGCGGGCAGGCAATGGGTGGTCTCGCAGGAGGACTTCCTGGACTTGCAGCCCCACGACAGCCGCACCTTTCACGCCATTGACCTGCCGTTCGACCTCATGCTCGAGGGTTTCCACCGCAATTGCATGGTCCAGCCCGCCGCGGTCCCGGCGCAGTCCGTGGACGGCTTCGTGCTCGTGCCGCAGCCGCGCAGCCGGGAAGCCGAGCAGAATCTCCCCGGCGCATATGCCGTCGTCGTCGAGAAGGCGACCGGCAGGACGCAGGAAGGCATTCTCTGGGGCTGGTCGGCCCGGGGCGGGCCGCTCCCGTGGGTAGTGGACGTGGGCGGCGCCGCGTGGAGCATCGATCTGCGCCGTTGGCGCGGGCGAACGCCGTTCACGATCGTGCTGGACAAGTTCATCCACGAGCAACACCCCGGCACGCACATGGCGAGCAACTACGAGAGCGTCGTGACGCAGATCGAGGGCGATACGCGGCGCCAGGTCCAGATTCGGATGAATGAGCCCCTGCGCCACAAGGGCTACACGCTGTTCCAGTCGTCATTCGGCCCGAAGAACGCGGGGCCCAACGACCGTATGTACAGCGTCTTCGAGGTGGTCAGGAACCCCGCCGACCAGTGGCCGCTGTATTCATGCATCATTATCACCATCGGCATGTCGCTGCACTTCATTCAGCGGCTCTACGGCTATCTCAAGCGCGAGCAGAGGAAACGCTCATGAGAAACCGAAGCACCCGAATGTTGGCGCTGCTGCTGGCCTGCGCGTGCGCCGCCCCCGCCGTCGCGCAAGACACGGAGCACGGAGATCCTGGCCATGATGATGCGGAAGACATGGGCAGGATGCCCGTGCCACGCTTGGCCGCCCCCGCGTGGGACAAGGAATCGCTCGAACTCTTCGCCACGCTGCCGGTCCAGGACGGCGGACGCGTGAAGCCGCTCGATACGATGGCGCAGTTCACGCTCCTCGCGCTGAACGGATCGCGCACGCTGCGGCTGCCCTCGGGCGAGAAACGGTCGCACATCGAGTGGCTGCTGGATTGCCTGTTCTACCCCGAGATCGCGAGGAACTACCCGTGCTTCCTCGTGAATACCGGCGAGGCCGTCGCGGCCCTCGGCGTTCCCACGCACGACAAGAAGCGCGATCGCTACGCCTATAGCGAATTGCAGCCGGGCCGCGCACACATGCTCGAATTGGCCCGCCACTACGAGTCGATAGAGGCGCGCAACCGGAGTTCCGTCGAGCAGCAGATACTCGATTTGGCGCACAACGTCTTCCGCTTCGAGGAACTGATCCAGTTTCTCGATTTCGCGCGCGCACGCTTTACCGCCGCAGAAGGCAGCGCGCTGGCCGCCGCGATTACGGACCCGCAAGGCGCCGTCACGAGCGAGCTGGTGGCGCTGCTCGACCGCGTTTCGGACGAGGTCCTCGCGCAGGGCGACACGATGGGCGCTGAGCAGGTCGAGCGGGAACGGCAGGTCATGAGCGAGGTCTATTTCCAGCAGCTTATGCCGGTCATGACGTGCGCGCAGGCCATCGCCTGCATCCCGAGTCCCGATCGCGACGAGCGCCAGTGGTATTCGCCGGGCGAACTGCCGCATCTCGCGCTGGACCAGGGACAGCCGCGCCCGGAACTCCTCGGGTTGCTTGGCCATTTCGAGAAGATGGCGGCGAACCGCGAGGCCCGCCTCGCGGCGGGCGACGACGCCGAGGCGAACGCCGCGCTTGATGCCGCCTTCGTCGAGGAGCTTCGCGGATTTCGCGGGGCGGTCATACCCGAAGCCGAAGCGCGCGGCGAGTACGATCGCGTCCCATTGGAAGTGTTCTTCTATCGCGCGAAATTCGTCTTCTACAGCCAGTGGCTGTACGTGCTGAGCTTCGTGCTGGTGGCGATCTCCTGGCTGCTGCCGCGCCGCCGCATCGTCGATTGGGCGGTATCGCTTTCGGTCTGGGCGCCGACGCTGCTGCTGGTGGCGGGCATCACGCTGCGGTGTATCATTCGCAATCGCCCGCCGGTTACCACGCTCTACGAAACAATCCTCTTCGTGACGGCGGTGGCCGTGACTGTGGCCATGTGCATCGAATGGATCAACCGGCGTCGCATCGCCGTCGCCGTGGCGTCGTTCTTGGGCATGCTCGGCATGTTTCTCGCTTATCGCTACGAGATCAAGGAGGGCGTGGACACCATGCCGAGCCTGATCGCGGTGCTCGACACGAACTTCTGGCTGGCGACGCATGTCACCACGGTGACGATGGGCTACAGCGCGGGCTTGCTGGCGGGCGCGATAGCCCACCTCTACATCTTCTGTAGGCTATTCGGCATCCGCCGCGACGATATCGACTTCAACCGCGGTCTGACGCGCATGGTCTACGGCGTGCTCTGTTTCGGCATCCTCTTCGCCACGGTCGGCACGGTGCTCGGCGGTATCTGGGCGAACGACAGTTGGGGCCGTTTCTGGGGCTGGGACCCGAAGGAAAACGGCGCGCTGCTGATCGTGCTCTGGGGACTCATCATCCTTCACGCTCGCTTGGGCCGCTACATTCGCGACCTGGGCATCCACATGAGCGCCGTGGCGATGGGCATGGTGGTTGCCTTCTCGTGGTGGGGCGTGAACCTGCTCGGCGTCGGCCTGCACAGTTACGGGTTCACGAGCGGTATCGGCCTCATACTCAAGATATTCTGGATTGCCGAGAGTGTCGTCTTGTTGGTCGGCGGCTTCGTGTGGCTGCTCGAACACAGCGGGAGCCGGGCCGCGCTGGCCACCCTGGACCCCGAGGATGACGCGCGTACCGCGTAAGTATTGACGACATAGGCCGCGTGCCGGCGGGGGAGTCGTACGTATGGAATCGAAACGACGTTGGCCGGGTTGCCTGCTGAAGCTCTTTGTCGCCTTCGCGATCGTCCTGGCCCTGTTTGTCTATTTAGTGCTGGTTTACCCCATGTGGGGGGCCATCCCGCGCGGTGCGCGCGGTGGGCCCGTGCCGCTGACGCCCGCCTGGGCCCTCGAGTGCTGGGTCTGGGAGGACGACGTGAACACGGCGGCGTTCACGCTCGAACTGCTCGAGGACTACCGCGCGAACGATTTTCCCGTGCGTACGGTGCTCATCGACAGTCCGTGGTCCACGCGCTATAACGACTTCATCGTCGACGAGGCGCGCTTCCCCGAGCCCGCCGCTTTCTTCAATCGCCTCGAAGACGAAGGCTATCGCGTCGTGCTGTGGATGACCTCGATGGTCAACAGCAGGAACCCGGACACGGCGGTCCAGGACGCCTCGGACTGGCATCGCGACGCCGCGGACCGCGGCTATCTGGTCGGCGGCGATCATCAGGCGAAGTGGTGGAAGGGCTACGGCGGGTTCATCGACTATACGAATCCGGAGGCGATGGCGTGGTGGCGCGGCCTCCAGCGGCAGGTCCTCGAGCGGGGCGTCGACGGATGGAAACTCGACGGATCGGCCACGCTGTTGGGTAAGACGCAGCGCTTCTTCTGGCCGTACAGAAAGGCGCACGCGGGCATCCTCACCACGCGGCGCTACATGGACCTCTACTATCGCGAGGAATACCGCCACGGCCTGACGATGAACCCCGATTTCATCACCATGTCACGCGCGTTGGACAGCCCCTTGCCGCTGGGGCATCCCGAGGGCTTCGCGCCGCTTGACGCCGCGCCCGTCAACTGGGTCGGCGACAACAAACACACGTGGGACGACGCCTCGCGCGGCCTTGAACGGGCGGTCCGCGTGATTCTCGACAGCGCGAAGCTCGGGTACAACGTCATCGGTTCGGACGTGGGCGGCTATCACGGCGGCGGCGAGATACCGCCGCGGCTGTACATAAGGTGGGCGCAGTTCTCGACCTTCTGCGGGCTCTTCCTCAACGGCGGGCACGGCGAACGGCGCATGAGCAGACGCACGCCCGAGGAACTGGGAATCATTCGCGAATTCTCCTGGCTGCACATGGAACTCGTGCCGTACATGTTCAGCCACGTCGTCGCGGGTCACGAAGGCGGCCCGCCGCTCATGCGACCCCTTGACGCGAAATACCACTACCTCTTCGGCGACGCATTGCTCGTCGCGCCGATCTATGAGGACGCGGACACGCGCGCCGTGACCCTGCCCGCGGGCCGTTGGCGCTACTGGTTCGATGACGCGCGGGTCATTGAAGGACCGGTCACGTTCACCCGCGAGTTTCCACTTGACGAGTACCCGGTCTATGTCCGCGACGGCGCGATCGTGCCGATGTACGTCGAGCGCGCCTACACGAGTATCGGCGACCGCGACTGGAAGGGCTTCCTCGCGCTGAACCTGTATCCCGACGGCGGGGACCACACGTTCCGCGTGCGCCACCCCGACGATAACGGGCGCAGCGCGACCGACGTAACCATGCGCGGGCGTGCGCCGTTGCTGGTGCGCCTCGACGGCGCGAAGCAGCCTCACATCTTGCGCGTCCTTGCGGCCTCGAAGCCCGCGGGTGTTAGCCTGGACGGCGTTGTGCTCGATGAGGGCGTTGCATGGCGCTACGATCCCGAGTCGCGGCGCCTGATCGTGCGCACGACCGCGTACTCCACTGGCGAATACGAGATCGATTGGTAGGGGCGATTACGATTACGAGTACGATTACGAACACGAGTACGAGTACGAGGACGGGGGCGGCGGTTATGACGGCTTGCGCGATCCGATGCTGGGCCGCAAGCTGAATTGCGGCGAGAACGGCGATCCGCCAACGTGGACGACCAGGTCCGCGTAGGAACTGAGGCGGTCTACCGCGCCGCCGAGAATGGGCACCCGCGTGATGATCCCCGTGACCAGTTCGAGCAGGTTCACGCGCACGATCACGTCCGCCGCGTCATCGCGGTAATTCAACGTGCCGAATCCGTCGATGGCGTAAGACTTGCTCGTGATCGTGAACGTGTCCAGCGCAATGACGCCCTTCTCCGCCGTCAGTTTCAATTGGCTCTTGTCGAAGGTCAGGCCCTTGGTTCCGAGGGCGGGCGCGCTCAGGCGGATGAACTCGAGGACGCGGAAGAAACTGAGCGCGCGCGATACGGTGCCGAGTTTTCCGTAGGAGCCTTTCGCGATTTCGAGGTCGATGCGCCCGGAGACGTCGCGCAGCGCGTCCTCCGCCTCAGCGAGCGGAAAATCGAGTTCGACCGCGCCCGTGGCCGCGCCGGCAAGCTCGCGCGGCGACTCGAAGAGGATGTCGTCGAGAATGCGCACGTCCACGTCTTGCAGCGAGAGTTCGAGCGCCAGACGGTTCGGCTGCGTCTGTCTTGCGAGACGCGCTCGTCCGCTTGCGTTCCCGGTGTATGGAGTGGCCGTCACCTCGTCGAACAGGATGTCCTCCGGGCCGATACGTATCCGCGCGTTGACGTCGTCCAGACGGCCGCGGCGGTAGTAGAGCGACTTCAACTGGAGCGCGATCTCGCCGCGCGTGAACGCCGCGCCGGAATCGGTTGTTGGGGCAGTCGCCGCGGCGTCGTTTTCGGCGCGGACCGACTGAACCGCGTCGATGAGCGTCGTGAAGGCGTCGAGGTCGAGTTTCTCGCCGACAACCTGGGCCTTCCAGTGGTCCCCCTCGAAACTCGCGCTGATCGTGCAGTCGCTGTCCGCGCCAAGCACGCGCACGTCGCGACAACTGAGGTACCCGTCCTGAAACAGGATTTCGCCGTTCATCGAATCGATCGCGGCGTCGGCGGAAAGCCCCAGTCCCGCGTCCGCAAGCATAAGCCGGACGTCAAGCGGCACGGTCGCTATCGTGCCGGTTACGTGCCCCTTCGCCGATCCGCCCTCCGGCAGCAAACGCACGAGGGGCGCAAGCTCGATGTCCAGCGACGCGGTCATGCCGCCGTCCGCGTCCAGCGTCAACAGCACGGACTCGCCCAGACAGTCCACGTGCACGTCACGCAGACGCCAGCCGTCCGGCCCGGCGTCGCCGCGCGCCGTCACGGAGGCCGCGCCCCCCGCGTGTTTGTGAAGATACCGCCCCATGACCACGTCGGCGTCATCAAGCGACACCTCGATCACGATGTCCGGTTCCCCCGCGCGCTTGTATGCGTGGACGACGGCGGGGCCCGTTGGCGTGATCGTTGCCGGGAAGAGCGTCGCGACCGCATCGAGGGGGATCGTGGCGCGACACTCGAATTCATCGATTGCCGCGGCGTCCGCGCCCCCAAACGCGATGCGCGCGTCGAGGGGCGGATCGCCCCGCCGCGCCGCTTCGAGGGACCAACGACCTTGTTCGTCAGGCAGCGTTATGCGGATATCCAGCGTCGATGCACCGAAGACCGCCAACAAGGTCCCCAGGCGTTTATCGCCGTCCTGCGCACCCATAAGCGCGGCGGGCAGCCGCGCGAGATCGAGCGTCACGGTCCCGCGCAGGTCGCGGTCTGCATGGCCGTAAGTAAGATCGGCCTCGACCGCGCCCAGTTTCTCCGAGGTGAGGCGGCTTACCTTCGCGATGAGTTGGCCGGGCGTCGAGTTGAACGTGCCGTCCACCTCGCGCACGGCGTCGGCATAACCGCCGAGAGTCACGGTGGCGCGACCGCCCCGGATCGCGCCCTCGACTTGCAGGTCCGCGGGAATTCCCGCGTCCGGCGCGAACGTGCCCGCCACGCGCGCGAACGAGGCCGCGCCCGAGACGCCGCGCAGCGCGTCGCCGGGGATCAGCGCCGCGGCGACGCCGCTCGCGAGGTCCATCTCGCCGCTCAGGTCCACCGTCGCGCCGCCATCGTCGGGCAGGAAGCGCACCTCGCCCGTGGCGCGCAGGCCCTTGCCTTGCAGGTTGTTCAACTGAAGCAGGCCGTCGGCGAACGCGATTTCGCCGCTCACGTTCTCGAAACGGAGCGCGTCCGCGGCGTCCTCGATCCGTACGCTCGCGGTTACGTCATCGAGCCGGCACCGCACCGCGAGGTCCGCCGGCAGACCCGCGCCAGAGCCGAATGTGCCCGTGAATGCGTTTACGGCCACGCGCCCTGTCAATTCCTCGACCGTATCGAGGGGCAGCCAGGCGGCAAGCCGGCCCCGGTGAAGCTCCATTTCCCCCGTCAGGTCCAGTGCAAGCGCGCCCGCCGCTTCCGGGCGCACCCAGCCACGCACGGTCATCTCCGCGCTGTGCAGGTCTTCGATGTGAAACGCGCCCTCGACGACGCTGATCCGTCCCTCGATGTCGTCGAACGCGAGGTCGCCGTCCTCTAATGCAAAATCAATTCCCGAGAGCGTCGCCTGGCCCTCGACAAGACGTAACCCGCCCGAGTCGTCCGTGCCGAGGAGTAGTCCGGTTACCGTGAGGTGGCCGTCACCCTTCGCCTCGAGCGCGCCGCGCTCGGTCGAGGCCAACGCCATGAACGCGGTCAGGCCCGATCCGAAGGCGTCGAGGTGCTCGATGCGGCAGGCCATACTTCCGTCTGGCTCGCGCGTGAAATCGCCGGTCACGCGCAGGCCGGGGCCGTCCAGTACGCAGCGATTTACGATGATCCGGTCCTGTTGGAGCCAGGCCGAGGCGTTGAACGCGCCTCCCAGGCCCGGCGCATCGGGCACGCGTAGATTGCCCTCGAACTCGAACGCGAGGTCCGCTATGAACGGGCCGTGCGCCCGCACGTCCGCGTCAACCCACGCCTCGGGCAGCCAGGAGGGAACCCCGAGGTCTCGCAAGGCCCAGTCGCGCAACAGCGCATTGCCGTCCAGGCGCGGGTCTTCTTCATCCACTTCTGTCAATGTGGCGCGCAGATCGATGCGGGCGTCGGCGCCGAAGCGCGGAATGATGCCCTGGAACGCATAGACGGTATGGTCCGTGACGAGGTCGTGAATCTCGATTTGGCCGCGCAGCGCCTCGCGGCCGCCCATGTAGGCCGTCACGTCCGGCGCGACGATGTGGCGGATGTGTACCGTCCAGTCGTCGTTGTCGTCGGGCCGCCGGTCTTCTTCCGGGCCGCGGGTATGCTCGACCATGGCGTCGATGCGGTCCGCAGTCTCGGCGAACCTCTTGGGGAAGCGGACTTCGAGACCCTCGACCCGACCCCGTGTCACCTGCACGTGCCGCAGCGCGAGCCGCCACAGGCTGCCCTCCGCGACGACCCGCGCCGCGCGCGCCTCGAAGTCGTTCTCGCCGAGGACCACGTCGCGGCCCTCGAGGCGCGCCCAAGGGATGGCATCGGGGTAGAGCGCGCCGATATCAAAGCGCAGCCCGAGTTCCTTCTCGACGGCCCGCTCGATGATCGGGCGGAAATCGAACACGCGCACCGTTATCTTGATGGCCGCCACCAGCGCGACCAGGATGCCGAACGCGATCAGAATCCGCTTGCGCAGACGCCCGCGTTTCCCCGCTGTTTCATTGATAATGGCCATAATCCGGTGCGCCGGTCCCGGCCGGTCGCCGGGACCCGCGCCAGGCGGGACTCGGCCCGCTTCGGCCCTTTCCGTCCCTTCGGTCTCTTAGGTCCTTTTCGTCCTTGCGTTGCTCCTGATCGCCGCAGTCTACGGGTTCGCACCCGCAATCCTGAATACATAGGCGTGTTGGCAAGGCAGCGCGTCTATGGTCAATTGCGGCACGGCGATGCGCAGCGTCTTGCCGTCCGCCGAAGCGCCCACCGGCCCGTCATGTCCGAGCATCGTTACGGTAACATTGCCTATGGCGCGCGGCATTTCGACGACGAGTTCCGCGCTGGGCCATTCGAGGCAGATGGCGTAGACTGCGTCGCCCTTCGTCGTGAATCGGACCTTGTCCATCTTCGGCGCGTCCGGCCACTTGTCCGCGCCGTAGATCGCGTCGCCGTTCACGTCGAGCCACGCGCCCATGTCGAGCAGGCGCTGCTGCATGATGCACGGGATGCGGCCGTCGCCGGTCGGGCCGATGTCGAGCAGCAGGTTGCCGCCGCGGCTGACGTTGTCGATGAGCAGGTGCAGCAGTTCCGTCGAAGTCCGGTAATCCTCTGCGGCTTCGTTGCGGTTGTAGCCGAAGGACTTGCCCATGCCTTGGCATTCCTCGAAGAGCCCCGCGTCCACCAAACGTCCTTTCGGCAGGTGCCCGTACTCGGGCGTCGCGAAGCCGCCGTGCCGGTTGCGCGTTTCCTTGCCCCAGCGATCGTTCACGACGATGTCCGGGGGCGCGGGCGACTCGTTGAAGAGCCACGCGAGGAACTCCGTGCTGCGCCAGGTGCCGCTGGGGTGGTCCCATTCGCCGTCGGGCCAGACGATGTCCGGCTGATACCGCTCGACGAGGTCCTTCAACTGCGGCAGCATGTGCTGGTTCGTGTACTTGACCACGTCCTGCTGATAAAGCGGGTTGTACCACTCGTAAATCGAGTAGTAGAAACCCATTCGCAGGCCCGCCTCGCGCACCGCCGCGGTCAGGTCGCCGCAGAGGTCGCGGTGCGGCCCGATATCCACGCTGTTCCAGTTCCAGCTTTCGCGGCTTGGCCACAGGCAGAAGCCCTCGTGATGTTTCGAGGTCAATACGATGTACTTCGCGCCGGACCGCTTGAAAATGTCCGCCCACTCCGCCGGGTTGAACAGTTCCGCCTTGAACATCGGCGCGAAATCTTGGTACTTGAAGTTTGGACCGTAGGTCTTCTCGTGGAACTTCCACGTCGCACCGTCCTTGTTCTGCATGTGGTTCCAATACCATTCGGCGTAGGCGTCTTTCGCGCCCCAGGCCGGAACCGAGTACACGCCCCAGTGAATGAATATGCCGAACTTCGCGTCCTCGAACCATTGCGGGTTCGGGCGCGTGTCCAGGGATTCCCAGGTCGCCTCGTACTGCCCCGCGCCCACGGCGCTCAGCAACGCACCCAACATCATCGCGGTCATGACAACTTCCTCCAATTTTTCGGGGACTGGCACAAGCGAGTCCGCCGCAGGCGGACGAGACGTGCCTGTCCCCTGCGCCGTCGGTATTCAGGCTTATCCGTCGTCACGAGGCAAATGCGCCACCGTGTACGATTGCCCCGGTTCCGTCGTGAACGTCAGCACACTATCCGCCCCATCCGTCTCGGTGCTCGACGCGACCTCGGCTCCGTCTGATACAGCAATGCCGTAACCCGTCCCCGCCACGCGCAGGCGGCACGGTCCGCCCTGGATCGCGCGTATCTTCGCGTTGCCAAGGCGTCCTCCGCTCCAGTGCATGTCCACCTCGAACCCGCCGCGTGCGCGCAACCCCGTCACAGACCCGGAAGACCACGCCTCGGGCAGCGCGGGCAGGAGATGAATCTCGCCCGCGTGGCTCTGGAGCAGCATCTCGGCGATGCCCGCCGCGCCGCCGAAGTTCCCATCAATCTGAAACGGCGGGTGATTATCGAACAGGTTGGGCAGCGTGGACTTCGCCAGCAGCGCGCGCAAGTTCGCGTACGCCTTCTCGGCGTCCCCGAGGCGGGCCCAGAAGCTTACGATCCACGCACGGCTCCAGCCCGTGTGTCCGCCGCCGTGGGACAGACGATATTCGAGCGACTTGCGCGCCGCCGCCGCAAGGTCCGGCGTGCCGCGCAGGGTAATCTGATCGCCCGGGTGCAACCCGTACAGGTGCGACATGTGGCGGTGGCCCGGTTCCGGCTCGTCGTAGTCCTCGATCCATTCCTGGAGCCGCCCGGTCTTCGGGCTGATTTGCAGCGGCGCGAGCCGCGCCAGCGCGTCCTGAAGGGTCGCGCGGAATTCGGCGTCCGTGTCCAGAATCGCCGCCGCCTCGATGCAGTTCGTGAACAGGTCGTGGATGATCAAGAGGTCCATCGTGGCGCCGTAGGTGAACATCGACTTCGTACCGTCCGGCTTGAGGAAGGTGTTCTCGGGCGAGTGGGAGGGGTTCGTGACCAATCGGCCTTGCGGGTCCTCGACGAGGAAATCGAGCAGGAACAACGCCGCGCCCTTCATCAGCGGGTAGGCCCGCGCGCGCAGGAACTCGGCGTCGCCGCTGAACAGGTAGTGCTCGTAGGGATGCTGCGCGAGCCATGCCGCGCCCATCGGCCACACGCCCCAGACGCCGTCGGCGGGCGCGGTGAACCCGTAAATGTCGCTGAGGTGATGGACGACCCAGCCGCGCGCACCGTACATCTCGCGCGCGGTTTTCTCGCCCGACGGGACCAGCGTGTCCATGTAATTGAAGAGCGGCACATGGCACTCCGCGAGGTTCGCGACCTCGGCGGGCCAGTAGTTCATTTGCAGGTTGATGTTGGTGTGGTAGTCGCTGTTCCAGGGCGCGTTCAGGTGCTCGTTCCAGACCCCTTGCAGGTTCGCGGGCAGGCAGCCGGGCCGCGAACTGCCCATGAGCAGGTAGCGTCCGTACTGGAAGTAAAGCGCCGCGAGGCCCGGGTCGTCCCTGCCGCGACGCACCCGCGCAAGCCGCGCGTCCGTCGGCAGCGCATCCGCCTCGCCAAGTCCGAGGTCCAGCCTCACGCGCTGGAAAAGCGCCTGGTGGTCCTTGATATGCCGCGCGCGAACCGCATTGAAATCTGACAATGCGTTCAGCGTTTCGCGGCACGCGGCGTCCTGGTCGATGGCCCGGTAATCCGTGGCCGCCGCGATCAGCAGCGTCGCCGCGTCCGCGCCGCGCACGGACAGCGTGTCGTCGCCGCGCGACAACGCGCCGCCTTCGTTGCGGCATTGCAGGTATGCCGCCAAGCGCCGGCCCACGTTTTCGCCCGTCTCGTGGTGCGGTCGGTTGATTTGCCCGCGCAACACGCCGAGCGACTCGTCCTTCACGACGAACGCCGCATCCGCCGGGCGCGTCATCCACGCATCGAGGTCGATCGCGCCGGGCCGGTCCGCCGCCACGCGGACGACGATAACCTGGTCCGGCGCGGACACGAACACCTCGCGCGTGATGGTATGAGCGCCGTCTGGCGCTTCGACGCGGTACTGCGTTGTGGCGATGCCTGTGTCGAGATCCAAGTGGCGGCGATACGAGTCAGCAACCGGCTCCCCCTTGATGTCGAGGCGCAAGTCGCCGAAGGTCTGATACGAGTCGATGCGCGGCGGCACGCCCAGCATCGTTTCATCCGCCAGTTGCCTCGCTTCCTCGTTCTTCCCCTCGAAAAGGAGCCGCCGCACTTCGGGCAGGGCCTCGCGCGCCTTCGGGTTGACGCGCTCGCGCGGGTAGCCGTCCCACAGCGTCTCTTCGTTGAATTGGATGCGCTCGACGGGCGCGCCGCCGAAGACCATCGCACCGAGGCGGCCATTGCCCACCGGCAGCGCCTCTTCCCATACCGCCGCTGGCTGCCGGTACCACAAGACCGGCTTCATCGTCGCGGTCTCCGGCGCGGGCGCATCGCTCTGCGCAACCTGCAAGAACAAGATCGTCGATAGCGTATATATCGCATGCATGGAACCGGTCCCCGCCGCCCCGTATCGGGCGGTGCGCCTCATCCTACTGTCGCCGCCGGTGAAGATCAACAGAGCAGGCTCGATGTGGGGAATATGGACGGTATGGATAGTATGGAAGGGAGGGACGTGGTTGTCGGGCACGGTGAAAAGGTACTATGAGGCCGTCATGAGCATGAACGGCGCGATATTGCGGGTGCGCGAGCTGCGGACCTACTTCCATACCGACCAGGGCGTAGCCAGGGCTGTGGACGACGTGTCCTTCGACGTGCCGGCGGGGAAGACCCTTGCGCTGGTCGGCGAGAGCGGCTGCGGCAAGAGCGTGACCGCCATGTCGGTCCTGCGGCTGATCCCGACGCCGCCCGGGCGCATCGAGGGCGGCGAAGTGGTCTTCGAGGGCCGCGACCTGCTGCAGGTCCCCGAGCCCGAGATGCGAACCCTCCGCGGCGGCGCCATCTCGATGATCTTCCAGGAGCCGATGACCTCCATGAACCCCGTCTTCCGCGTGGGCGCGCAGATCGCCGCCGTCCTGCGGCTGCACGAGCGCCTCGGCGCAGCGGAGGCGCGGGAGCGCGCCCTCGAACTCATGCGGTGCGTCGGCATCCCCGCCGCGGAACAACGCATCGACGACTACCCCCACCAGATGTCCGGCGGCATGCTCCAGCGCGTCATGATCGCGATGGCCCTCGCCTGCGGCCCGAAACTGCTCATTGCGGACGAGCCAACCACCGCGCTCGATGTCACCATCCAGGCGCAGATTCTCGATTTGCTCCGCCAACTCCAGGCGGACCTGGGCATGTCGATCCTGCTCATCACTCACGACCTCGGCATTGTCGCCGAGATGGCCCACGAGGTCGTCGTCATGTACGCGGGCAAGAAGGTCGAGCAGGCGTCGCGCGTCGCCGAACTCGTGCGCGCGCCACGCCATCCCTACACGCAGGGGCTCTTCCAATCGCTGCCCAGCATGCAGGAACCGCGCAAGCGGCTGTACACCATCCCCGGCACGGTCCCCGCCGCCACGGACTTCCCCACCGGCTGCCGGTTTCACCCGCGCTGCCCGCGCGCCATCCCCGTCTGCCGCGAACAGGAGCCGCCGCTGTTCGACGTGGGCGAGGGCCACGCCAGCGCCTGCTGGCTGCACGAGCCGAAGACGCCGTAATGGCTCATTCGGGGACTGGCACACGCGAGCGAGTCTTCGAGCGAGACGTGCCTGTACCCGAAGGCAAGGCTCGCTCAGAGCGGGGCCGTGCCCCAGAAGGCGCGCAGCGCCTGGATTCGACCCCGATCGGTTGAGCTAAGATGGGTGTAGGACATCGTGCTGGGTTCCTTTCGTCATGGTGTTGGTTACCGCTTTCACCATACCGAAAGACCCTAACGATGTCCTCTTCTTGCTTGAGGCGCCTCCTGATCCTGATTCCTTTAGTGGGAGGAGTCATCGATTGTCATCTCCCAGGGTGTTGCACTTAGAATATGAATGCGCGGAAGCCCTGCAAGGGCGTAACAGCAACAGGGGCCTGTATGTGGGGTGCCCTTATTCCCTGCCCGCGTGGAATCTTCCCGTCGTGTTTCGCCCTTTCAGGGCTTCTCTTTATAGCAGGCATCCCTCTTCCCAGGGCGTTGCCCTGGGCTGTCTTCTCCGGCCCTTTTCAGGGCCGTGCCCTTCGCCAA
>JAKQEQ010000025.1 GCA_029556545.1 Candidatus Hydrogenedentota bacterium | reverse complement strand
CCTGGGCTACTATGTCATGGGCCTTCGGCCCTAAATGCGGGAACTCCAGCGCGCGACGCGGACCTAGGGCAAGACACCCACACATCGAGTTCGCATATGTCCCGGAGTAATTATGCACATCGAAGCGGAATGCTCGTACTTTTTAGTGCGATTGCCCTGTCGATTCGCCCGCCCTCAGGCCGATGTTTCCCGGTGTTGCCACCGGTTCCAGATGAACGACCCGAGGATGGTCGTAATCCCGAAGACGAGCACGCTGAGGACGAGGGGCAGCCCCTGTGTGTTGAGCAGGTCGAAGGCAAAGACCTTGACGGCGCCGGCGGCGGCGAGCAGGGCCGCGACGGTGATCAATTCGCTGCTTCGGCGATGAAGGCCGATGAGTGCGATAGCCAGGGCGCCGAAGTTGATGATGATCGACTGGCCGCATTGGAACGGGGCGTACACGTCGGCAACAAGCCGGGGCAGGATCATGTGCAGCGCGATGCGCAGCGCGCCGAATCCGAAGACGATTGCGGCGACGAGCACCACCACCACGACTTCGTGGACCACGGGCCGGCCCGTTCGGTTCCCGTTCTTGGCGGCGCCCGCGCGTAACGCCGCGTAATGGACCGTGCATAGCGCGCAGAGCGCGGTCAGGGTAAGGATTTGCATGGCGGGCGCGGCTCCCCCGACGCTCAACGCGCCGAAGTGAAGGCTCATGGCGCAGAGGTATGCTTGAAACAGACAGGCGACGCCTTGAACAAGCGGGTCGAGGCGTTTCGCCAAGGTGATCGCAAAGGCAATGGCCGCCAAGGACCACAAGATCAGGCTCCAAAGCGAGTTGCCGGTGATTGGATGGAGCGACACGGCCAGAAGCAGAAAGACCGCGGTGCTCATCGAAGACGCCGCCCGGCGGCCTTTCTCGCCCGCCGCGGCCAGAGAGGTCGCCATCAGGAGTTGGATGGCCGCCGCAAGCAGGCACGCCGCTCCCAGGCCGGCTGCACTGATCCCGAGCGGGGAGACGGCCAGTCGCGCGATTAGATAGACGTACGCTGCGTTCAGGATCGGCAGCGCCGTCTCGTAGGCCCCTAGCGGCCATGCGGGATGAACTACCGCAGCTACGACGGCGACCAGGTGGCCGACGGCGAAAGCGATCAGGATCGGAGTGAACCACAAGGCGGCCAATTCAGGGGGCGGCGCGTCTTGGCGGGGGAGCAGGCCGCGCAGCTTCATCGCCCAGAAAAACCAGAAGAACAACGTGATCACGAACGTGGACCAGCACAAGGACCGCGTGCGGCGGTCTCGCGCCAACACGAACGCGATGCCATTGACGAAGGCTATGAAGGCCGCGAGCGGGAGAAAAGCGGGGTTCGGGAAATCCATCGCGAGGGCGACCATCGTCATCGACGGGACCGCGAAGTTCAGGACGAGATGCGTCTTGTATCGCAAGGCGCCGCCCAGGATCAGCAGCAGTGCGCTCGCTAGGATGCCGTAGCCCGTTCCCGAGGAAAAGACGCCGAAGCGGTGGTGCGCTTCCAGGACGATGGAGCAGACCAGGACTATCGCGCAGACAATCGACAGGACGGCGAATGGCCGCCCTCGTGCCGCCCGGTGGTAACCGTGGAGAAGCACGCAAAGGGCGTATACCAGACCGAAAACCGTGCCGAGGGGCTTATCGACGATGGCATTGTCCACTACCGTCCGAAGCGAAAGCGCGATCACGAGGATGAAACATACGAATGCCGTGCCGGTAAGAAGCTTGGTGGGCGCGAGGGAGACCGGAGAGCCGAGCAATGAGATCGGGGCGAGATCCGGGTCATTGCCGGACTCACGGTGGCGGGGCGGCGTCGCCTCCGGAGTATCGAGCCGGCGCGCGAGTTGATCGACTCTCGCGCCAAGACTACGTACTTCATCCGCGACGCGTTCGAGCCTGCTCTCCAGTGATCGATAGGGATCACTCATTGCCGTCGTCCCGTCCACCGCGGCGCGGCTTTCCCGCCGCCGGATCGCGACCGTGCGGAATCCGCCGTCGCGTACCACGCCGCGATTAGCCGACGGCTTGCTCCCGCAAGCCGCGCGTGGGTTCGTCCGCCAAAATGTGGAAATCACCTTTCATAATGTGAATGGCCAGGTGCAGCATCCACGAGAAGAGGAGCAATCCGAAGGCCCATATGCCCATCGTGACGAGCCATTCCGTGGACGAGGGGGCATATTCCACGACGGTTCCCTGCGGCGACGGGATGAAGCCGGGAATGACCAGTCCCATGCCCTTCTCAAACCAGATGCCGACGTTCGCCAGGACGCACGCAATGTTGAGGTAGAGCATGCGGCGCGCGATGGGCGGGATGATGAGGATAATGGCCGCGGCGACTTCCATGAGGATGGCGACCCAGATATAGGGGACGAGCGCGCTGTAATACTCGCCGTGGCTCTCGAGGCCGAAGAAGAGATAGCGCGCCGAACTGCCGTGGGAGGAGAAGGCGTAGAACTCCTTGAAGGCTTCGCACGCCAGGAGGAAGAGGTTGATGAGCAGCGAAGCCGTCACGATATTGCGCAGGATGTGAATAGCCCGGTCGCTGATCTGGTAGCCGGAGAAGTGGCGAATCACTTGAAAGGCGATGATGAGGATGCCCGGGCCGGCGGTGAACGCGGACCCGAGAAACCGGGGCGCGACGATGGCCGTGTTCCAGAAGTGGCGTCCGACGAGGCCCACAAACAGGAACGCGGTGACCGTATGGATGCTTATGGCCCACGCAATCGACAGAATGACAAAGGGCATGTAAATAAAGGCGCTCGGCTTGCGTCCGAGGTACTTCATGTACAGGAGATAACCGCAGATGTGCAGGTTCACCAGCAGGTAGCCGTTCAGCACGATGAAGTCCCAGGAAAGCATCGAATAGGGGAAATTGAACTCCCCGATCATGGGGATCATGTGCCAGAAGCGGTCCGGTCGTCCAAGGTCCACCATGATGAAGAGGAGGCTCATGATGATGGCCGCAATGGCGAGGAGTTCCCCAAAGATGACGACGTCGTGCATTTCTTTCTTGCGATAGATGTACGCGGGAATGACCAGCATGACGGCGGCGGCGGCGAGGCCGACCAGGAACGTGAAATTGGCGATGTAGATGCCCCACGAGACCTGGTCCGTCATGCCCGTCATGCTGAGGCCCGTCACCAGTTGCCGAGTGAATGCCCGCGCGCCTATGGCCGAGAGCACGGTCAGGAATCCCATCCACGCGTAGAAGAGGGGACTGCCCGAGAAACTGAGCAGAAAGGATCGTCCAAGAAAGACCAGATAGTTACGCACGGCGAATGGGCTCCTCGTGTGGCTATTTCTCGAAGAAGTAGTAGAAACGGGGGAAGGTGTGCGCCTCCGCCTTCAATATGTAGACCCGCTTGTTCTTCAGGATGTATTGAATCTTCCCGTTCGGGTCCAGAATGTTGCCGAAGACGCGCGCGCCGGTCGGGCATACCTCCATGCACGCGGGATTCTTGCCCAGGCGCGTCCGGTGCAGACAGAAGTGGCATTTCTCCGGCACGCCGCGAGGCCGTATTTGATTGCTCAGGTAGCCCATGTCCGGGTTGATCTGCTCGGGTCTGATCTCCGGGCGCGTCCAGTTGAACCGGCGCGCCTCGTAAGGACAGGCCGCGAGACAGCAGCGGCAGCCGATGCACCAGTTGTAGTCGATAACCGTCACGCCGTCCGGCTCGGTCCAGGTCGCGTGTGTGGGGCACACCTTGGTACAGGGAGGCTGCCGGCACTGTTGGCACGACATGGGAAGGTAGAACTTGCCCTGGTCCGGTATGGTCTCGTGCGCGTAGAGGGGATTGCCGTCTTCGAGGTCGAGCGTGTCGTTCGGCATCTCGATGACGCGGATATAGGCCATTTCCGGGTGGTCCGGCGGGATGTTATTCTCCCGCATGCAGGCCGTGACGCATCGGCGTGACCCGTTGCACCGGCTCAAGTTCAGGCAATAGGCGTACTCGACGCCGTCGAGCGGCTTGGGGTCGTTGACGCGGACCTTCGCGCAGTAGTTCGCGGCCACCTGCCGCTCGATGCGGCGGAGCACCTGGTCCATCAAGTCAGGGGTAAGCTTGGTGTAATGCTTCCGCAGCAGTTCATGCAGCGTCGGGCTGTCTTTGAGCCCGCGCAACGGTTCGGCCACGAACGCGCCAGTCGACAGCGCCACGGCGGTCCCGAGACCCGCCTTCAGGAACGTGCGGCGTCCGCTGGAGTTGGGATCCGTCGTCCTCGGCGGCTGCGCGCCGCGGCTATCCTTGTGCTCGTCATGCTCCCGGCTCATGCGCGGAGTCTCCCTTGGCTGGATGGTCAAATCGGGTAAGCACCGGAGGCGGCTCCGGTTTCATTTCGGGGATTCGGGGGTGGTGCGGGTCGTGGCATTGAATGCAGTCGAGGTTCTTCTCCGGGCCGAAGCGCGCATCCCAGAAGTGGTTTACTCGGCCGTGGACGCCGTGTTCCCACTCGCGATAGTGGGGGCCGTGACACTTGGCGCACAGCAACGTGGGTTGGTCGCCGGGGATTTCGCCGCCGCCGTGGTCCAGGTAGACGTCGCTGTTCTCGGGGTGATGGCAATTGAGACACAGCAGGTTTCTGCCGTGGGCGAACACGATGTTCTTATGCTCTCCCTCGATCGCGGCCTCCGAAAGATCGCCGGAAAACCCGTCGTGGCAACCCGAGCACTCGAACGCGTCGTCGTCCACGTGGAGGCGTAGCGGCCCGCGTTCGCCGCGCAGCGGCGTGATGTCGTGGATGCCCGCCGAGACATCCCGCTCATAAAGCGAGGCCGCAGCGTCCGGGGCGGGCGAACTCGGGCAGGCCGAGAACACAAGGGCGGAGCAAAGCGCCGCGGCGCATCGGTAAAGGATATTCTTGATCCTGGGGATTCGTGACATCCGCTGACTCCAAGGCCGCATTTGCCGGTTCATTTCCTTGCAGCGGGGCTGGCGTCCGCCAGGCCGCGCCATTCGCCGCTCGGAAGTATAGGACACCGCTATCCGATATACATCCGGGGAAAGAACCAATCCTTATCAACTTACTCCGTATAAATTACGCAAATCGTTTCTGATCCGGGTTGTCGGCCTCTCGACAACGTCCTTGCGCGTGGGGCGGGTAATGTTTTCCGTGTTTTACACGGATGAATTGGGGCGGGGAGGTGGTGTAGGCTAAGGGTCAGGATTTTGGCCTGTGGGGAGACTTGTCTTGGGAAGTAGCGGATGGTTGCGCGGACATGTCACGCGCTCGGTTATCGCGTCGGGCCGTCTCTGCGCGTTGTTATTGGTTGTGGGCGGCCTTGGCGGCTGCCCGGACGGGCCGGGCACGGTGGGTACGAGTGTCTGCCTCAGGTGCCACGACGGGCGGCTCGCACCGGACCGGTCGGGCTTCGTCATGAGCGCGCATTTGGGGATTGGCTGTGAGACGTGTCACGGGCCGGGCCTGATGCACGTTCGGAACGGGGGCCGCGGGGGCCTGTTCATTCGCGCGCTTGAGAACGACGGCGACGTCTACGCGCTGTGTCGGAAGTGTCATGAGGCGGAGACGAAGGGGCATATGGAGAGCGGGCACGGGGCAAGCGGGGCGGTGGCCTGCAAGGACTGCCACGACGTTCACGGGGGCGACCGGACTGTGGCGCGCTACACGGACAACAGCCTCTGCCTGGAATGTCACGGCCCCTATGGCTTCGCGACGGACGCGGAGGTCCGGGCGCACACGCACCACTCGGTGGACCCGGCGGGCACGGGCGCAAGCCGTTGCGCGGCGTGCCACATGGTCCCGCTCGAACGCCTCAATCCGTTCGATGGGCCGCACAGCCACACGATGCGCCCCGTGCCGCCTATCGCGTCGAACGTGGCGGCGGAAGAGGGCGTTACGCCGACGCCGGCGAATTCGTGTTCGGGGATCGCGGGGTGTCACGACGGCGGGGTGGCGACGGCGCCGGTGTTCGACGTGGAACTGCGGGAGCACAACGAACTACTGCAAATCCTGTATGACACGCGATATGGGACGGTTGGTGAAGGGTGAAGGGTGTGGGAAGGGTCTTCGTTGATGAGAGAAACGTTTGTGAAGAAGACGGAACGCGGGCGATGGACTGCCTTGGGGATGGTCCTGGTTGCGGGTTGTCTCGCGGGGGGCGTGTTCGCGGATGGCGGCACGGGCGTCTCGCCCGTGATGGAAGACGCTGCGCAGGACGCTGATGGCACGGTGAGCGCCCCCCCGGCGGCGGACGACCATGGGCAGGATGCCCACGCGGCAGGGGGCAGGGAGTGGATATCCGGCAGCTTCAGGAACGAACTGGACGCCTCTTGGTCCGACAGGGACTCGGACCTGGACATGAGCCAGACGCTGCGGTTGAACATCGATCCGGCGAGTCATCCGCGCCTGCACCTGCGCGGGCTGCTGCGTGTACATGAGGACCTCGATTCGAGCGAGGCGCGCTCGAGCGTGCTGCGCGACATCAACGACGGATCGGGCGAGGCGGTGCGCGCGCGGCTGTACCTCTTGTATCTCGAAGTGGACGACGTATGGGGCGATTCCACGCTGCGGATTGGCCGCCAGCGCATCGAGGAAGGGGCGGCGTACAACCGTATCGACGGCATCTATTTTTCGCGCAAAATGGGGCGGTGGGAGTGGTATTTGTTCGGAGGCGCGCGCGCGTCGGTCTACGACTCGACCTTCGACGACCTGACGGCGGGCGGCGGCGTTTCGTTCCGGCCCGACGCGCGCACGCGCATCAGTCTGGACGCCTACTGGGGCGAGAAACACCGGGAACGGGACGACGCGGTGCGCCCGGACCTGATTTCCGTGCTGCTGGGCCGGGAGTATCCCCGCCGACTCAAGCGGGACCTCGGGGACAACCTGGTCGCGCTGAGCCTGTGGCGGCAGCTCACGCCGAACACGAGCTTCTTCGGCCGCATACGGCTTCATGACGGCGACCTGGACGAAATCACGGCGCAGTTGGTCGGCTTTTGGCCGGGCGCCGACCTCAGTTATGAGGTTTCTTATCGCGGCCGTTTCGCGACGGCCTCGGACCGCGTGGACGACTTGACCGCTTTCTACTCGGTGCTTGGCGGCTTCACCGAATATCACAATGTGCTGGCGGCGCTGCATAAGCCGCTTTCGGAGCGAATCACGCTTTCCCTCGAAGCCGAGTTCCACAACGCCGATGATGACTGGGAAACGGCGAACCGCGACTATAACCGCTACGCCGCGATACTGAGCGTGACGCCGATCTTCAAGAAGACGGACGTGACGCTGGCGGTCGAGAAGTGGGACGTGAGCGGCGGCGACGGGACGTGGACGCTCACGGGCGAG
This sequence comes from Candidatus Hydrogenedentota bacterium, assembly GCA_029556545.1. GTDB lineage: Bacteria > Hydrogenedentota > Hydrogenedentia > Hydrogenedentales > JAGMZX01 > JAGMZX01. Next base: position 31,466 of record JAKQEQ010000025.1, on the reverse strand, counting down.
ATGACGTACCACTGGAGCGATGCGATCGCGGTGACCCTCGGGGCGGACTACGAGCGGTACGAAGACCGCATCACGCGGTATTACGCGCCGCTCGGCATCGCGGACCGCCTGCTGATCGCCTTTGTGCCGGGCTATTTCGCGGGCTACAACCCGGTGGTGCTGCTGTTCGATCAATACGCCGTGACGACTCATGAGAACATCTACTCGGTGTACGCGCGCTTGAAGTGGCAGGTACGGGAAAACCAGGATGTCTCTCTGACCGTTACTTATGAAGAGGACGAAGGGCCTGACTCCCCCTACTGGCGCGTGCGGGCAGGCTATACTATTCGATTCTGAAGCTTCGGGAGACGAACGCATGTCGCGACGCAACGCGGAACGCTATCTGGTGCTGGGGACGCTGCTGCTCTGCTTTGTCGTCGCGTGCGCCTCTTTCACCAAAGGCGCGGGCACGCGTCGCGACCGCGGGTTGCGATTTCCCCACGCCACGCACGCCGACGATCTCGGGTGCACGGATTGTCACGACATGTCGCGGCCCGAGGGACTGATTCCGGACCACGAAACGTGCTCGACCTGTCACGACATCGACACGGACAATCCGACGCCGGAGCAATGCGGCATGTGCCATACGCGCGAGGATTACGCGCTCGATGCACGATCGTCCGTATTGCCCGCGGGTGAGATCAAGTTCAGCCATGATCCGCATGTGGCCGCCGGGCTCGAATGCGGCGTGTGCCACGAAGACCCCGATCAGCGGATCCTTCCCAAGAAGGCCACGAAGGCCTTCTGTATGGACTGCCACCAGGCCACGGACCCGAAACTGAACGAGTGCCAAGTGTGCCACGAGACGCTGAACAAGGACGTGCGGCCGCTGTACCGCTTCGGCAGCCGTATCCAGCACGACGCGCCGGCTATCTGGGAGCACCTTCACGGGAAGGAGGCGCGCATCGACCCGGCGTATTGCGCCCTATGCCATGACACGCCGGCCTCGTGCGAGGAGTGCCATCGATCGAATCCGCCACGCAATCATACCGTCTCATGGCGGCGCAAGGGGCACGGCTTTCACGCCACGGTGGACCGATCCAAGTGTGTTGTGTGCCATGAGGAGGATTCGTGCATCGAGTGCCACGAGAACACGCAGCCGGCTTCGCACCGCGGCGGCTGGGGGCACCCGATGAACCGGCACTGCGTCTCATGCCACTTCCCGCCCGAACGATCAAACTGCACCGTCTGCCACGAGTCGGTCGAGCATCGCGGCGCCATGCCTTCCCCGCACAATTTCGGGCTGTATCCCGGCGCGTGCGGCTTGTGTCATCCCGGCGGCGTTCCCTACCTCGCGCCGCATCCGCTGAACAGTACGGCGCGCTGCACGGCCTGCCACTAATCGCGCACCGGCGCGCGGATAGAGGTGCGGGGCGTCGCGCCCGTGGGATCACGGGCAGGATGCCCATGCCTCCCGTGGGATCATGGGCAAGACGGCCATGCCACCGAATCAGAGGGGCAGCAGGGGGAAGAGATCGCGGAGGAAATAGCCGAGCGCGCCCGCGCCCGCGCCGTATAGCAGCAGGAATATCATCCAGAACAGCGAGAAGCCGTGCCGCCGCAGAAACGCGCGCAGGCGCAGGTAGACCATACGGAAGAAGTGGGGACTGACATTAGCGACGATGACGGTGATATTGTCTTTTCCGCCGTTCTCGTTCGCCAGGGCCACGAGCCGCTGCGCGATTTCCGCCGCGGTGCGGCTGGGCCGGAACTCGGCGGTGATTTCGGTGTCTCTGACCATGTTGACCAGGCCGTCGCTGCAAAGCAGCAGCATGTCGCCGGGAACGATATGCCAGCGGTAGGTGTCCACTGTGATATCCGGGTGCGTACCGACGCATCGGGTGACAATGTTCTTGCGGCGGTCAAGTTCCGCCTCAGCCTTTGACATGAGGCCCTGTTTGACCTGCTCATCGACCCAGGAATGGTCCTCGGTGCGCGCGATCAATTCGCCGTCGCGGATGTGGTAGCAGCGCGAGTCGCCGACATTGGCGATATAGACCTTGCGGGGCAGGACAAGCGCGGCGAGCACGGTCGTGCCCATGGGCCGGCCCTGCGCGACGAGATCGAGGTTCGTCTGGTAAAGGCTGTCGTTGGCCTTTTCGATGGCCGCGCGCATGACCGGGAGGGGGCCCTCGTCCCGCTCATCTAGGTCGTTATCGTGCCTCGGGAAGGGCGGGGGCTTTTCCTTAAGCATGTCCTTGATAAGGGAAACCGCCAACTTACTGGCGATGTCACCCGCGGTGTGGCCGCCCAAGCCGTCGGCGACGCACAACAACGCGCCTTCGTGGAAGAGGCGGATACCGGGCATTCCTTCTCGAAAGACGCCGTAAGCGTCTTCGTTGCGGGTCTTACGGCGGCCCGTATCGGTCTGAGCGGCGATATCCAAACGCATACCCACTGCCCCATTCAATCGAAAAGGTAGCACAACCGGCGGACTTTCGGCAACCGTGCGAGCGCCGCGAAACCTCGGCGCGGTCCCGCCAGTCCGACCCGCGGACCGGCGGCCAATCCACTCTCCCCAGCGGAGAGGAATAGGATCCGTCCGACCAGACCGATCGGTCCGATCGGTCCGAATCGGGGGCGGGACGCCCCCGCCCCACACGGAGGGTAAGACATGCGTCTGCGTCTGACCGTGGCACGGGCGTCCCGCCCGTGGCTCAATCCGCCTGCGGCGGACATGGGCAAGTTGCCCATGCCACGTGATGTTTCGGTACGGTTGCTCGCCGGTGTTGTCGTTGCGACCCTGTGCGCCTGTCCCTCGCACGACGACCGCTCCGCGTTCATCCCACCCTCAGACAGATACGACGTGCGCATCCTGCGCGACACGTGGGGCGTGCCGCACGTCTTCGGCAAACGCGACGTAGACGCCGTTTACGGGCTTGCCTACGCCCACTGCGAGGACGACTGGGAGCACGTCGAAGGGGCCGTACTGACGGCGCGCGCACAGATGGCGGCGGCTCTCGGTCGCGAGTTCGCCAAATTCGACTATCTCGTCCAATTGTTTCGCGTCCGCGAGTTTGTCGAGGCGAAATACGATCAAGAATTAAGTGCGGACGTGCGCGCGCTGTGCGAAGCCTACGCCGACGGTGTTAACCACTATGCCGCGCTGCATCCCGAGAAAATGCCGCACATCGTACTGCCCGTCACCGGCAAGGACGTCGTGGCCGGGGCGACCTTCAAGGCGCCCTTCTTCTACGAACTCCACGCCCATCTGCAAGCCTTGCTCGACGACGGCGGCGTGCTCATCGGCGAGAAGGGCGAGATGGGGCGGCGCGCCGCCCGCACGACGCCGTACACACGCCTGGGCGAATCGTTCGGTTCGAACGCCTTCGCCGTCGGCCCCTCCCGGTCCGCCGACGGCACCACGCGCCTCGCCATCAACTCGCATCAGCCCTGGACCGGCCCCGTGGCGTGGTACGAGACGCACGTGCACAGTGAGGAAGGCTGGAACATGGCCGGCGGCACATTTCCCGGCGGGCCGGTCATCTTCGTCGGCCACGACGAGGACAAGGGCTGGTGCCACACGATCAATCGGCCCGACCTCGTGGACATTTTCGAATTGCAGGTCAACCCGGACAACAAGAATCAGTACTGGTTCGACGGCGCGTGGCGCAACTTCGATCGCGAACGCGCGCGCCTACGCGTGAAAGTGCTCGGGCCGCTCCGCCTCACGATCAGACGCGAAATGCTCTGGTCCGTGCAAGGCCCCGTCTTTCGCACCAAGCGCGGCGTGTTCGCGCTGCGCTTCGTCGGCTACGGCGAAGTGGGGCACATCGAGCAGTGGTACCGCATGAACAAGGCGCGCAACTTGGACGAGTTCCTCGCCGCCATGAACACAATGCGCCTCACGTCACTGAACACCATGTACGCGGACAAGGACGGTAACCTGTTCTACGCGTACAACGGCAAGTTTCCGCTGCGCGAGGAAGGTCACGATTGGCGGGCGTATCTCCCCGGCGACAAACCGGAACTCGTGTGGACCCAATTCCGTTCGTTCCGTGATGTGCCCCAGATACTGAACCCGCCCTCGGGTATGCTCCAGTCCTGCAACAACTCGCCGTTCCACACCACGGTGGGGGAGGGGAATCCCGCTCCCGAGGCGTTCAGCCAGACGATGGGCATCGAGACCTATATGACCAATCGCGCCTGGCGCGCCCTCGAACTTTACGGCGGCGACCCGTCCATCACGCGCGACGAGTTCTACAGATACAAATACGACAAGACGTACTCGGATCTTTCCGACATGGCCCGATTTCTGGAGAATGTCCGGGCGAAGGACGCGCCCGCGGACGCGTTAACCGCAAAGGCGCGCGACCTGGTGCTGAGCTGGGACCGCGTCACCGAAAAGGACAGCGCCGCCGCCGCGCTCGCCGTTCTGGCGTGGCGGATGCATCGCCGCGCCCGCGCGGCCAGCCCCGCCGACCCGACGGTCTCCCTGCGCGAGGCGGCGGAGACGCTGCTGCGGGACCATGGCCGAATCGATCCGCCGTGGGCCGAGATGATGCGCCTGCGGCGCGGGAGCCTCGATCTTGGTCTAGGCGGCGGCCCGGATTGCCTGCGCGCCATCGATCCGCAAATGGGGGACGACGGACGCTACATGGCGATCAACGGCGACTGCTACTTCATGATGGTCGAATGGGACAGCGAGGGCCGCGTCCGCTCGGAGAGCATTCACCAGTTCGGCGCGGCCACGGTCGACACGGCCTCGCCCCATTACGCCGATCAGGCCCCACTATTCGCCGAAGAACGCACGAAGCCCGTCTGGCTCACGGAAAACGACGTGCGCGCAAACCTCAAGGCCGAGTATCGCCCCGGCGAAGGCCCCGACCCCTGGTACGCCGGCTTGTAGGCGGCGCTCTTGCTTACCCTTGGTCGGGCGGGCTGCTCGCGGGTCCCGTGGCCGATCGCAGGACGCTGCGCCAAACCACGAAGGAGATCGCAAAACACAGCGCAAGGTGCAGCGCCACCGGCAAGAGGTAATGGCGGAAGCCGCCCTGGAACACGCGCCAGTAACACGTATACAGGGGGATCCGCGTCGTCGGCCCGCGGTGCACCGTCGCGCCCGGCGTGTCGATGCCGGGCGGTGTCGAGGCGACGGCCAGTTCGGCCGTATTAGCCCCGCCTTCCCACGCTTCAGGGGCGCTTTGGACGACCACCGGCGTGAGGGAGAGCAGGGGTATCCAACACGTCAGACCCAGCGTCGCGGCATAGTTCACCCAGAACCAGCGGTTGCGCAAGACCCGAATGGACAGCCTTCGCGACACTGCCAGAACCTCATCCGTACACGGGCGTGCACCACCCGCGATACTTCGCCACCTTGCCCGTGACGACCTCGAAATACAGGTCCTGCAATTGTTTCGTGATCGGTCCCACCGTGCCCCCGCCGATGATCCGACGGTCCACCGACCGCACCGGCGCCACCTGCGCGCCCGTGCCGCAGAAGAACAATTCGTCGCACACGTAGAGTTCGGTGCGCGCGATCGGGCGCTCGATGACCGGCAGCCCGAGTTCCGCCGTGGTCAGTTCCATTACCGTATTCCGCGTAATGCCGACCAGAATGTCCGCTGTCGGCGGCGGCGTGACGAGCGCGCCGTTCTGGACCATGAACAGATTCATCGCGCTGCCTTCGGCGACCGTCCCGTCCTCGCGAAGGAAAATGGCCTCATGAAAGCCCGCCTGCTTCGCTTCCGTCGCGGCCAATGACGAATTGATGTAACTGCCCGTCGATTTCGCGCGGCTCGGGATGGCATTATCGGAAAGCCGCCGCCAGGAAGACACCGCCACGTCCAGACCGTCCGTGATATTCACGTAATCGCCCAGCTTGATGATGTAGCAGGAAAAGCTGCTCTTCACGCCGCGAACCGTCGGCCCGAGCGAATGCTCGCTCTTATAGCAGATCGGACGGATGTACACGCCCTCGCGGAAACCACTCCGCTGCACCACCTCGAGGCACACCGTCTCGATATCCGCAGCCGTCTCCGGGATTTCCATGCACATGATGTTGAAATTCCGCACGAACCGGTCGATATGCTCCTTGAGCCGGAACACGAGGATGTTGTCCTCCTCCTCCGCGTAATAGCCGCGAATGCCCTCGAACAGACCAGTGCCATAGTTGAATGCGTGAGTGAGAATGCTGATTCGCGCTTCTTCGACGGGCAGGTACCGACCCTCGTGGTACGCGATAGCCCCGGGATGCATTTCGGCCATCTGATGAATCTCCATAACGTTACCTCCGAGGCGTACCCCGGCGTCCTCAATGAGAGCGCCCGCCTATGCGCACACGACTCGCCATTTGGCGACGGCGGAATGGACCGTAGTATCGGCAAATCCCGCGCAAAAATGCAAATTTCCGCGCCTCGCTCCTTACATGCCTCGCACGCGCGCATTACGGACGCGGCTGTGCTAATCAGGGCGTGGCATGGTACGATTGCCGGCGGATCGGCGGATGTCGGCGGCAAGCGCGCCCGAAACGGGCGGCGACACGGGGAGAAACGACTACATGGAACGGGAATTCGACGTGATGGCGGCGGGGCACCTGTGTCTGGACGTCATACCGCGCTTCGCGGATACGGGCGCGCGGGACATCGGCCGTCTGCTGCGGCCCGGCAAACTGGTGAACGTGGGCCCGGCCCGGATCAGCACGGGCGGTCCCGTGTCGAATACGGGCATCAACCTCAAGACCCTCGGCGCGCGCGTCTGTTTCTGCGCCCGTGTCGGCGACGACGCGTTCGGGCGTTTGACGATAGACCTCCTGCGCGCGAGCGGGCACGCGGAAGGGGTGCACGTCGTGTCGGGCGCGGGCAGTTCATACACGGTGGTCATCGCGCCGCCCGGCATCGACCGGATATTCCTCCACAATCCGGGAACGAACGACACCTTCGGCCTGGAAGACCTCGACCCTGCCCTCATCGCGCGATGCCGCCATTTCCACTTTGGCTATCCGCCGCTGATGGAGGGCATGTACGCGAACGAGGGGGCGGGACTCGAAACCGTGCTTCGCATCGCAAAGGAGGCTGGCGCGACGACGTCGTGCGACATGTCCCTCCCGGACGCCGATTCGCCCTCGGGGCGCGCGCCTTGGCGGCGCATCCTCGAACGGGTGCTGCCGTACGTGGACATATTCCTCCCCTCGGTCGAGGAGACGCTCTATATGCTCGACCCCGACCGCTTCCTGCGCATGAAACGGGAACATCAGGATGCGGACCTTATCGACGTGGTCGATCCCGCGCTGTACTCGGAAATGGCGACGGAAACGCTGGGTATGGGCGCGAAGATGGTCTCGCTCAAGACCGGCCATCGCGGGTTCTACCTGCGCACGGGCCCGGCGGCGGCCTTCGACGGCATGGGCGCCGCGCGACCCGGCGACCCGGAGAACTGGGCGGACCGCGAACTGTGGGCCCCCGCGTTCGTCGTGCCTCAGTTCGGCTCCGCCACAGGCTCGGGCGACTCGGCGATCGCCGGTTTCCTCGCCGCCTATGTGCGCGGATGCACCATCGAGCAGGCGCTCCGCTGCGCGACGTGCTGCGGCTGGCAGAACGTACAGGTGCTGGACGCGGTCAGCGGCATTCGTTCCTGGGAGGAGACGACCGCGCTGCTCGACGAACGCATGCCGCACATCGACGCGCAAATCGACGCAACGGGCTGGCGCTGGGACGCCGAGATCGCGTTGTGGCGCGGTCCGAATGATCGGGCCTGACGAGGGACGCCGGAAGCGCCGTCGCGATCAGCGCAGCGTCGCCGCCGCCGCGAAGAACAGCATGGCCCAGCCGACGATAAACGCCATGCCGCCGAAAGGCGTGATCGCGCCGATCCAGCGCGCCCCGGTCAAGGCCAGCAAGTACAGGCTTCCGGAAAAGAGGATCACGCCGAGGGTCCATGCGGCGCAGGCCGCGCTCGTGAGGCGGCTTTCCCAAAGGCGCGTCGCGACGACCGCGATCGCGAGCATGGCGAGGGCGTGATAGAACTGGTAGCGCACGCCGACCTCGAAGATTTGCAGCATCTCTTCCGGAAGGCGTTGTTTGAGGCCGTGCGCGCCGAACGCGCCCAACGCGACGGCGAGACCGCCGAGAACGCTTGCAATGCGCAAATACAGGCTCTGCGTATTCATGATGCGGTGGTCCTTGCGCGCCCTTGCTCATGAAAGCGAACCGCGATGCTCGCGAGCGTCTCGATGCCGACGGCAAGGGCGGCGTCGTTGAAGTCGAATCGGGGGCTGTGCAGGGGCGGCGTGTCTGTCGCATCGGGCGGATCGTTGCCGAGAAACAGGAAGGCCCCCGGCGTCTTTTCGAGATAGTAGGCGAAATCCTCCGCGGTCATGTGGGGATGATCCACGGCATGCGCAGCTTCCGGCCCGAACGCCGCCGTCACGGCCTCGTGGGCAAGCGCGACGCAAGCGGGATTGTTATGGAGTGGGGGATAGCCCGTCTCGCTCACGAAAACCTCCGCCCGCGCGCGGAACGCTTCCGCCGTGCACGCCGCGATGCGGCGAAGAGCCGCGACCATCTCGGCGCGCTGCGCCGCGTCGAGGGCGCGCAACGTGCCCTCCAGGATCGCCCGGTCCGGGATGATGTTCGAGGCGCTTCCGGCGTCCACGCGACCTATCGTTACCACACCGGCTTCCCACGGCGGCCGCTCACGACTCACGATGGTCTGCAGCGCCGTGATGATGTGCGCGGCGACCACCACGGGGTCGATACAGGACGCGGGCGTCGCCCCGTGTCCGCCCTTGCCCGCGACCTCGATGCGGAAGAATTCCGCGCTTGCCATGGCGCACCCCGCGCGGATGCCCACGTTGCCCACCGGGATGCCGGGCCAGGCGTGGAGCGCGAAGACCGCGCCGACGCCGTCCACGGCCCCTTCCGCGACCATGTCCTTGCCGCCGCCCGCGATCTCCTCCGCGGGCTGAAACAGGAACCGCACGCCGCCGCGCAACAGTTCAGCCCGCAGCGCGAGCGCCTTCGCGACGCCGCAGAGTATAGCCGTGTGCCCGTCGTGACCGCAGGCGTGCATGCGGCCCGGAATGCGCGAGGCGTACGGGTGGCCCGTCTCTTCCTGAATTTCGAGGGCGTCCATGTCCGCGCGAAGCGCCACGACCCCGTTCTCCATGGGGCCAATCTCCGCGACGATGCCGGTGCCGCGCGCCCAGCCGCGCGTGCAGGAGAGGCCCGCGTCCTCCAGAAACCGCGCGATGCGGTCCGAGGTCCAGCGTTCCTCGAAGCGGATTTCAGGATGCTGGTGCAGTTCATGTCGCAGCGCGGCAATTTCGGGCAGCAGCGCCGTAATGGTCTCACGCAGGGTGGTACTCATGGCTGCGGGTCTCAGAACTTGACACGGGTGCCGGGGAAGGCCTTGATGCTGAATTCAAGGTCGATGTCGGTCCCTGATTCGCGATCGCGGACGCGCAGTGCGGATTCCCAGCAGGAGAACGTGCGCCGAACCTCGTAACTCTGGGAACGGAGCGTGTCGTCCTCGAGGTCGTACCGGTGCTCGAACGCGACGCCCCACTTCTCGCTCAGTTTGTATCCCGCACCGTAAAGGATTTCGCGGTTGAAGACATCGTCGCCCGTCTCGGTGTACGCGAAGCCGACGCGCGCCTGCCACGGCCCGTCAAGCAACGTATCATTGTAGTAAAACTGTGCTAATACGCGGGCATAGTCTTCGAAGGCCGCGTCGTATTGGTAAATGGCCTCGGCATCGTAAGGCTTGCCGACGAGGGCCTCGTACGCGCGCAGGTTGATCTGCTGGAGGAAGAAGGGGTTGTCGATGGTGAGGCCGCCCGCCACGACGTGACGCTCCCCGACCAGTTGCGCGCCCCACCACGGGCGCGGGCGCACATCGAGTTCCACTTCGTAGTGGTCCGACTTACGAATCTCGTTCCAGAAATCGTTCCCCTGATACAGCGTAAGCCGACCCACCTGCCAGACCTCGCCGGTCTCCGCGTCGCGCCCGAATACGACGTTGTCGAGCTTCGTCTCGATCCGGCTGCGTCCAAAGGCGTTGTCCAGGGCGTCGAACCGCGGCGTTTCGTCGAAGCTCAGCGCATTCTCGGGGCGATACGAGTAGGTAATCGAAGGCACGACGACATGCTTGAAACCGGAGAAGCCCCAACGTCCCGCGTAGTTCTTGTGGAATCGCGTCTGAAGCGTGGCGCCGACCGTGTTGCCGAAACGGAAGCTCGCGTCGTCCTCGATGCGTTCCTTCGAGTACCAGGCGACATCCGCTTCCCAGAAGGGAGTAAGGCTCAGGGCGTGCCCGAGGTCGATCTCATAGGTCAATCGCGAGGTATTGACCGTTCGGACCGCGTCGCCGCCGACGGGTTCTCGATCGTTGTACCCCGCCACCGAGTCGAACGTGAAGTAGAGCCGGGGCGCGATCCGGCGATCGATGAGATGGAACGACGCTTCGGGCAGCCGCTCGGTCTCGGTGACCCAATTGTGCGTGTTGAGCCGGGTGGTCGCCGTCGCGACGTAGGTGGGCCGGGTGTACGTCGCGTTGACGAAGGTGCGGGGCGTGGTGCGGTCCCGGAACTCCTGGTAGAAGAAGTCCTTGTAAAAGTCGCGGTCGCCCCACTGCTCGGCTTGCATGCGCACCACAAAATCGTCGTTCGGCTCGAACCGATGATACCAATGAACGTAGCCCCGGCCCTCCGTGGTCTCGAAGCCGTGCAGTTCTCCCCGGGACCGGAAGAGCCGGGATGCCGGCGCTTCCATGAAATCGTATTCGAGGTCGCCGCCGATGCCCACGCCTTCCTTCTGCGTGATGAAAAGGCGGGGGCCCGCGGCCACGTTCGGCGTGAAGTGGAAGCGCTGTCCCACGTTGACGAAGAACCCAATCTCGGCGCGCCGTCCGCTGTCGAAATCAACGCTCCACGGGTACCCCGCCCGCGCGTCCCGCTTCCAGAACGGCATGTAGAGCGGCGTATTCAGATTGCGAAGCTGGAGCCGCGCGTGCTTGCCGTGGACCGGAACCCCGTCCGTGACGGTGAGTTCCTTCAGCCGAATCTTGTACGGCGCGGGCTCGGTGTCGCACGTGGTAAGCCAGACTTCTTCCGCCTCGAAACTGCGCGGCCCGAGCACACGCAGCTTCGCCGCGCCGAAGTAGAAGTCGCCGTTGCGCCCGCGCACGCCCAGCAACTCGCCCGTCTCCGTCACCGCGTCATAATCCACGTGGTCCGCCACGAGTTCGCGCCATGGCTCGACGATCCGCACGTCCGTCGCCGAGAGGCGGCCCAGCGAAAGCCGCCGCTTCGCCCGTTCCTGCTCGGAAGTCAACTCGAACAACATCGGGGGAGGGACTTCCGCCTCCGGCGGCAGCGTGTAATACACTTCATCCGCCGTGAAACTGCCCGTCGGCTGTTCCATGCGCACGTTGCCTCTGGCGTGCATCTCGCCGATGCTTTCCGTGAACGAGTAGTAGTCAGAACTGAACAAGGTCTCGCCCAGCCGAAGCCGGACGTTCCCCGTGGCCTCGATCGTGTCCCCGTCAAAGCTGCCGCCCATCTCGTCCGCTTCGAGGTCCCGCAACGGCTGCGTCCAGTCCGGCGTTTGGAACAGGCTCTCGGCGGCCCCGAAATCCGCGCCTGTGCTCAACGCATCCGCCAGCGTCGGACCCGAGAAGTCCTGCATCGGGACAGCGGAAGGCCGCCTGCCGAGACGCGGCGCGCGAATCTCGCCGCCCACGACCTGCAACTCATCAACTTTGGCGGGCGTGGGGGCGGGGGGACGCCGCTCCGCCGCGGGAGGGGCCTCCGATACGATCAGAGGCGTCTCGGCCCCGTCTTCCTGCGCGGGAGCGGCTTCCGATAGGAGCGGGGGGGGCTCGTCCCCGTCTTCTTGGCTCGCGGCAGGTTCCTCCGTGGCCTCCACCATCTCCTCAGTCTCCGCGGAAGGCGGTTCAGCGACAATCTCGGGCACGTCCTCGACTGCCTCGGCCTCGACAGTGGGAATCGAGTCTTCGGATAGGAGCGGGGGCGTCTCGCCCCCGTCCTCTTCTGGCGTGGGACGCCCCACCTCCTCTGTGGACATCGCAATCGCCGTCGCGCCGGTTCCGGCGGCGTTCCAGACCTGCCATTCCTTCCGCTGCGGCGCGAGGGCGACATACACGCCCGGCGCGACGGCCAGCGCCTGTGCCGGCGCCGATAGTGTCCAAGCATCGACATCCCGCAGTCGCGCATCGAGCACACGCACCCGATCTCCCGCAAGGGCATATGCTTTGCCGTCGGCTGCCGCCACATCGTCCGCCGTGTCCGCAATCTGTGCTGCAACACGGCGAGTCGTACCGTCAATCACGGCCAATCCCGAACGCATCGCCACGAGAAAGCGGTCGCCCTCCAGGGCCGCCAGCCGTGTGGCCGGTTCGGGCAACGGCGCTTCCCCGACACGATCACCCGCAGGCGAGAACATCACAAGCGACGCCTCGGCGCGTCCCGCCACGGCGATAAGCGTCTCGCCCGCCGCCACGGCCACTGGCACGGCCGGCGCGCCCGCGAGCGGCGTCGGTTGCGCTTGGCCCGTCGCCGACACCGTGACGACGCTGTCCTCGAAGGGGCTCACGACCACAAACGCGTTTTCGCGCGTCGCCGCGACAGCCGCAGCCCCTTTGCCGCACGGCACAACTGCCTTCACGGCGTCGTCCGAGGTTCGGATAAGCGCAACGCTCCCCGCGAGATGATTGACGCAGGCCACGGTCGCGCCGTCGTGCGAAAGGGCAATCGCGGTTGGTCCGTCGCCGACGGCGATGCGCGCCAGGCGCTCAAGTGTCGCCGGGTCATACACCCATACTTCATCCCAGTTATAAACCGCGACATACAGTCGGCCGCTTGCGGGATCGAGTACGGCATCCCGGAATTGCGCGCGGACGCCCTGGGTCTGAAACGCGGGCTGACCCGACGCCGCCCCGGCGCCGAACAGGTATAGAACAAGGATGATAGCCGTCACGTGACGCATGCTCGCTCCCACTTCAAGACGGTATGTTACTTGCCCGGAATCAAAAACCAGAATGCGGCGACCGGCTTGGCCGAACCTGCCGGCGCCGCTTCCGGTTGCTCCGGTTGGCCTTCCGCCTTCGGCGCATCCGTTTCTGCCGCTTGCGGCGCGGCGGTCTCGCTCGCGTCCGGCTGCGCCGTGCCGGCTTCCTCTTGCACCTGCGGGGCAGCGGCCTGGTCTTGCGCCGCCGCGCCGCCCGCCAACACCGCCACAACGCCGAAAAGGACCACCCACTGCCTCATGGCGATGTCGCCTCCATAAGTTCGAGGGCCTGTTCGAGCGACCGCACGCCTCCCGCGCCGCCCATCGCCTGCACCGTGAGCGCGCCCACCGCGTTCGCGAGGCGCGCACAGCGCTCGATGTCCCATCCCTGGTTATAACCGTAAAGGAAACCGGCGCACGCCGCGTCGCCCGCGCCCGTCGTGTCCACTACCCGCACCTTGTGCGCCGGGACCAAACCGGATGCCGCTTCGCTCGCATAGTAGACGCCCTCCGCGCCCAACTTGACCAGCACCTGTTCCACGCCGTAGCCGCGAAGGAACACCGCGATCGCTTCGGGCGTCTCTTGCCCCGTGTAGTGCCGGGCCTCTTCGAGGCTCGTCATGAAAATGTCCAGGTGCGGCAGGGCGGGCTCGATGAGCGGCAGCCACGTGGCGCCGCCGTCATAGCACGTATCCACGGAGGTCTTTACGCCGAGCGCCCGCGCTCGCTCAAAGATGCGCCCCATGGGCCCGCCCGACAACCCCGGCGTCACGCCCGGACCGCCCCAATGGAGGACCTTGGCGCCGCCTATGACGTCGTAGTCCACGTCATCCTCCGAAAGCGCGGCCGTAGCGCCGATGTGGTGCAGGAACGTGCGTTCGCCATCGTCCGAAATAAGCACCACCGTCGCGGAACTCCGCGCCGATGGATCGCGACGCACGCCCCGCGTATCCACGCCCGCCGACGCGAGACTGCTCAAAAGATGATCGCCGAAGCTGTCCATGCCGACGCTGCCGATGAACGCGGCCCTACCGCCAAGACGGCAATAGACCGCCGCCGTAACACCCGCCAGCCCGCCCAAGTGCATCGCGAGTTCCGGCACTAGGCTCAACTTGCCCCGTTCCGGGATCGCGTTTACCGGGCGAACCATTACGTCAGCGCAGACGAGCCCCAAAGTCACCAAGTCCGCCGCCATGCGCAAACCCTCAAAAAACCGTGATAACGCCGCCATGACGGCGTCTACCCTGGCCCGAGTATAGCACCTGGATCGCACCGGGGCAACGCGCGGAAAACCCGCTGCGGGAAACCCACGACAACTCCCCGTCCGATCCGTCCGCTCCGCCCGATCCGCCCGATCGGTCCGATCGGTCCCATCCGTCCGATCCGTCAGCCTCGAAGCGTCATCAGCGCGTCCCGCACGATCTCCAACGTCTTTTCCACGTCCTCGGCGCTGTGGGCCGTCGAAACGAACCACAGGCCGCGCGCCGTACAGCGCACGCCCCGCTCGTGTAATGCCCGCCAGAAGCGGCGGTCGGCCTCGAAGTCCGTCACCAGCGAACTTCGGAAGTCCACGATCGGCGGCGCGTCCTCCGGCACAAACGAGACCTGGAATACCGGCGGCAATCCCCGTACGACCAGCGGCGTCGCGGTCTCCTCGGCCAGCGCGCGCAACCCCTCCATAAGCGCGGTTCCCGCCGCGTGCGCCTTGCGCAACTCGGCCCCGCCGTCGGCGCGAAGCATCTCGAGCGCCGCCACGGTCCCGGCCATGGCCGGGCGGTTTGCATTGTACGTGCCCGCATGCACCGTCTTCCCGTCAACGAAGACGCGCATCACGTCCGCGCGCCCGGCCACGGCGCTTACCGCCATGCCCGCCCCGAGCGCCTTGGCCAGCACGCAGAGGTCCGGGGTGACGCCGAAGTATTCCTGCCCGCCCCCCAGCGACAGCCGGAACCCGGTGATCACCTCGTCAAAAATAAGCAGCACGCCGTGGCGGTCGCAACACCGCCGCAGACCTTCGAGATAGCCCGGCAACGGGAGAATGCCGCACCAGTTGCACATCATCGGTTCACAGATAACGGCGGCAATCTCGCTTCCGTGCGCCGCGAACAGGTCCTCGACCAGCGCCAAGTCGTTCCACGGCAACACGAGCAGATGGTCTCCGCTCGCGGGGTCCTGCCCCGCCGAGGAAGCCTGCGGCAACGGGGCTTCCGGCGGCCCCTGCGCCTCCTTGTCCAGCACGCTGTAATTCCACGCGATGCCGTCGTGCCAGCCGTGATAGTGGCCCTCGAAGCGCAGCACCTTGGGCCGCCCCGTGTACGCGCGCGCCGCGCGGACCGCCGCCATCACCGCCTCACTCCCCGTACAGTTGAAGCGCGTCATTTCGGCGCACGGGACCAGTTCGCAAATCAACTCCGCCGCGCGGACTTCGAGTTCCGTCTGGCCCGCCGGCACGAAGCCCTTGTCGAGTTCCGCCCGGACCGCCTCGATTACCGGGCGCGGCGTATGCCCCAGCAGCATCGGGCCCTGTCCCATGACATAGTCAATGTACTCGTTCCCATCCACGTCCCACAGGTGCGCGCCTTCGCCGCGCTCGTAGAAGAGCGGGACCGGCGTCGCCGCAAGCCGCACGTTGCTGTGCACGCCCCCCGGAGTGACGCGGCACGCGCGTTCGTAAAGCGCTTTGGACCGATCGTGTATCATAAAGCAGCATTCTCCAAAATATACTTAGTTGGCAAACATATCAAGAGTGATTTCCGCCCCGGTGCGGCTCGACTCGTATGCGGCGAGCGCCGCCGCCACCGCCTGTCGCCCGTCCCAGCCCGTAATCGCCGGATCGCGATCCTCTCGAATCGCGTTGACCAGGTCCTGGATCAACAGCCCGTACGCCTCCAGGCGGTTCGGGTCGAGGAAACCCGCCCCCGCCCAATCGACCGGCGGTTGCACCGCGATCGTCTCCCAAGGGTCGCCTTCGACAGAGACCCGCGTCTCCCCGTAGCCGTCCAAGTCGATGAGGCCTCTTTCGCAAAGAATGCGCGCCCCGAACCCGTTGCGCGGGAAACCGGGCTTGGGCGCCTCGAACGAGCAGAACACGTAATGAACCGACCCGTCGCCCATCGTCAGCAGCACGTCCGATACGCCATCCACCGGCGCGCCGCTGAACGTGCGCGTCTTCGCGAAGACGGATCGAATCTCCTGCCCCGTGATCGCGCGCACCGCGTCGATGTTGTGGATGCCGTGGCCGAAGAGCAGCCCGATATTCTCCGCCGACATTTGCCATCGCGGCACGACCCCGAGCCCTTCCGGCACGACCTGATACGTCCGTACGTGGAGAACCGCCCCAAGCCGACCCGTGGCGATCAACGCAAGCGCCTTCGCGAAACCCACGCGCGTCCGCTGCGTAAACGTGACGCCGCATTTCAAACCGCCCGCGCGGCACGCATCGAGGATTGCGTCGCAGGCCGCGACGGTGCAGGCCATCGGCTTGTCAATCAACAAATGCTTCCCGGCGCGGGCTGCCTCGATTGCCTGCTCCGCGTGCAAGGCGTGCGGCGTTGCGATGAAGACGAGGTCCACGTCGCGGCGTTCGACCAGTTCCTGATACGTGGCGCATTGCGCGATGCCGTATTCTTGCGCCAGGTCCCCGGCGCGAGTGCCTCCCGCCACGGCCACCAGCGTCGCGCCATCGACCATATCCCGGACCGTGCGCGCGTAGGTCTGACCCATAAACCCCGAACCGATAATGCCGACGCCCAGCGTATCCTCCCTCGCCATGGCGCACTACCTCCTCTCAGCGTTTTCCGCGGACCTGCGCCGGAGCAGGCGCGACCCGACGACCGCCGCGCCTCCCGCCGTCATGAGCGCCGCGCCCACAACCACCGAGAGCCACGGCACAGGCGACGTACCGGTCACAAGTATCGACAACGGAAGCAGCGCGCCCATCGCGCCGCCGGACCAGCCGATGATTTCGAGCGCCGCCGGCGCAGCGTTGCTTGCTTCGCCCGCCGGAACGCGCTCGCGCGGCGGAACCGCCCCGGAAAGCCCCTGTACGAAGCGCGCTGCGTCTTCCTGCTTCCGCGGCGGATCCGGCACAAGGAAACTCAGCGCGCCCATGACCCCGAGCGTGGGAAGGACCGTTATCCAGGTCATGCACGGCACACCGCGCAGAAACGCCCACTCTCCGACGAAACTCGCGCCATACGCCGCCAGCCCGCAGCACGCGCCCGCCAGAAATCCGCCGAGCCCGCCCGCGTTCGATACGCGACGCGTCAGCAAACCGAACATCATCGGCACCGCCACCGGAGGCAACAGCACGCTGAACAACTCCGCCATGATCTTGACGAGTTCCACCTCGCCCGGCAACCGCGCGAGCAGCAGCGCGATCCCCAGCGCGATCAGTCCCACGATCAGCGTCGCGATCCGGCCCGCCAGCACCGGCGCGCGCGGCTCTCCGTCGCGTGTGAACAGGCGCGCGTAGATGTCCTTCGTGATCACCGCCGCGGCCGCGTTGTAATCGCTCGAAAGCGTGGACATCGTCGCCGAGAACATGGCCGCGATGACCATGCCGACCATCCCCGCGGGCAGCAACTGTTTGCAGACCGTCGCATAAACGGAATTGGGCGCGATCGTCTCCGGCAACAGTCGCGCCGCGAACGCCGGGAGGAGAATCAACGGCATAGTGACCAGCGTCAGCACGGCGACCAGGTAACCCACGCGCCGCGCGTCGCTGTCGGTCCGCACAGCGTAGTACCGCTGCACGAGGGGCCATTTCACCGTGTACGAGAACGTCATGACCGTGAAGAAGGAAAGCACCCAATACCAAGGGTACTTTGGCGATGTGGGCGTCCACGTCTCCGGCGGTAGTCCCTCGAAGAGCGCGCCCAACCCGCCGACGCTCGCCAGAACGAGCGGCGCGAGAACCGCGACCACGACGCCCATGACGACAAACTGCACGAAGTCGGTAATCATCACCGCCCACAGACCGCCGAGCAGCGTATACGCCAGCATGATCAGCCCGCACGCGGCGATCGCAACGACCAGGTTGTCGCCCGGCGCGATACCCAGAATCTCGTTGACCATGGTCCCGATCACGAACAACTTGAGCGCGTCGTCGATAATCAGCAGCGGCACGCCCGCCCACGCGAACCCCTGGCGCAGCGCCGCACCGTAGCGGCGCTCCACGAATTCGAGGGGACTGGTGACCGCCGCGCGCCGCCACCGCGCGGCGAAGAACCGCGCGCTGATGACGCAGCACACCGCCACAAGCCACCAAATGATAACGGCGACGAAGCCGTCCGTGTAGGCGAGGGCCGAGTAACTGACGATGGCGAAGGCGCTGAAGCTGGTCATGTACAACGAGACGCCGGATACCCACCACGGAACCTGTTGCCCTCCGCCGAAGAAATCCGTCAAATTGCGCATGCGCCCCGCGAAGAACACGCCAATCCCCAGCATGACCACAAAGAAGCCGGCTACAATCAGGTAATCTGCGGCGATCATGGTGTTGCTCCTGTCGCGCGCATCAGGCGTCCTCGTGCTCGTCCGGCAATTGCCGGACCATGCGAAAGTGCGGCCCCACACCGGGCACGTCAAACACGCCGGACACCCTCCGCCAACCCAGTGTCTCGTAAAAGCCGGCGGCCGGTTCCCGGGCGTTGCACCATAGCACACCCAGGCCCGATTCCGCGGGCAAGGTCGCTTCCGCGAACGCGATCAGCGCGCGGCCAAGTCCTTGACCGCGCCGCTCCGGCGCCGTGGCCATACCGCGCAACTGCCATGCGGGCCGGCCCTCGAACGGCTGGATCAGAAACGTCGCGCACGCGATGCAGCGGTCGCCGTCGAAAACACCGGCGTGCCGTGTGGTCGCGTCGCGGTCGCCGGGGAAAAACGGGCTGTCGCGGGTCGTGCCCGCGATAATCACCGCCTGACGCAGCGGAAGAATCTCGTCCAGCGAAGCGAAACGCGGTTTCATGAACATCGAAACTCCCCGCACGCGGCATGCGCGCGTGTCCGCCGTTACGATAAGATATCAATCAATGGATTGGCAAAGGGACCGCGCGGCGCATGCAAGACCGGTATCGCTATTACAAACGGGTGTTTCGCGGAAGGCCGCTGCCCTTCGCCTACGTCGACCTCGACCTGTTCGACGAGAACACGAAGGCCATTGCCGCCCGCGCGAACGGCGCGCCGGTGCGCATCGCGTCGAAATCCATCCGTTGCGTGGCGTTGATGCGGCGCATCCTCGAAGACGATGCGCACTTCCGCGGTGTTATGGCCTACAGTGCCCGCGAGGCCGCGCTTCTCGCCGCCGAGGGCTTCGACGACATCCTCGTCGCCTACCCGGTTCTGAGCGAAGTGACGAGTTCCGGCGTGTGCGACGCGATCCGCGCCGGCAAGCGCATCGTCCTCATGATCGACTGCAACGATCACGTCCGCCGGCTCGAACGCGCCGGGGCCGACGCCCGCGTCAAGATTCCCGTGTGCCTCGACATCGACATGGCGTCCCGCTTTCCCGGCATATACTTCGGCGTGCGGCGCTCCCCCGTCCGTACGCCCGACCAGGCGGTCGCCGTCGCGCGGTATATTCGACGATGCAAGCACGTCTCCCTGGACGGCCTGATGGGCTACGAGGCGCAAATTGCCGGGCTCCCCGACTACGCGCCGCGCGCCGTGCTCAAGAACGGCTTGGTCGCCGTATTGAAGTGGCGCTCGATTCAGGAGGTCGCGCGGCGACGCGCCGCTGTGGTGGCGGCGCTGCGGGAGGACGGGTTCGAACCTCGCTTCGTGAATGGCGGTGGCACGGGCAGCGTCGAATCGACGCGCGAGGACGCGACCGTAACGGAATTGACCGTCGGGTCAGGTTTCTTCAGTCCCGCGCTTTTTGACCACTATCAGCGCTTCAAGCACGCCCCCGCCGCGGGATTCGCCGTCGAGGTGGTGCGGCGGCCCGAACCCGGCGTCTACACCTGCCAGGGCGGCGGCTATATCGCGTCCGGCGCGGCGGCCCCGGACAAGCTGCCGCAGCCCTATCTCCCGGAAGGTGCGCGGTTGATCGTCCAGGAAGGCGCGGGCGAGGTCCAGACGCCGGTACGCTACGACGGCCCAGAGAAGCTCGGGCTGGGCGACCCGGTGTTCATGCGACACGCGAAAGCGGGGGAACTCTGCGAGCGCTTCAACACGCTCCTGCTCGTGTCTCGCGGCAGAATCATCGAGGAAACGCCCACCTATCGCGGCCAAGGCTGGTGCTTTCTCTGATATCCTCCGATCCGTCCGATCCGTCTGATCCGTCTGATCTGTCCGATCCTCAGCCGTCCAGACCGCACATGCAAACCAGGTACTCGCGCACGAGCCCCTTGAACGCGCGCAGATGCTTCGCGCTGGCCGGATCCTCCCGCCACGTCTTCCAGTCGAACGCGCCCGACACCACGTACCCGTAAACAAGCCAGTCCAGACTCCGCAGCAACAGGCCGATGTCCAGCCGCGGCTGCAGCGTCCCCTTTTTTCGCGCCGACGCGACTAACTGGCGAACGCGCTTGAACATCTTGAGGGAGTGATCGGCGTCAAACGCGACGAAATCCTTGTCCGGCGTGAGCCAATGCCGCAGCATGAGCCGCGCGCGAACGGGTCGCTCGACGGCGAACGTCACTACCCGGTCCGCGACGTGCTCCAGCAAGCAACGCATCGCGTCGCCGTCGCCCGGGTCCACGCGCGCGAAAAGCCCTTCAATCTCGTGTACGAACGCCTCGTCTTCTTCCGCGAACGCCTGATAGACCTTCCGGTACAGTTCGCGCTTGGTCCCTACGTGGTGGTGAACCGTGGCGATGTTAAGACCCGCCGCTGAGGCAATCTGGCGCGTGGTCACGCCGTGGAATCCGCGCTCGGCGAATAGCGCCGTGGCCACCTGAAGAATCCGGGCCGTGCTCGCGTTCGCCGGCCCATCTGAAGACTTCATAAGAATGCCCTTCGTCGTGCCGTCATGAGGAAAGTGAGGAAAGTATAGAACGCACGATATCGTTGGCGCAACGGACGCGAGATGTCTCCAAAACCCTGGCCCCCGAGGAATGCGCGCGTCCCGCCCCCAATAAATTTGGCCCCCGCGCGGGGGGAGGGGGAGGCCACGCGGGGGCGGTGGGATGGGTGTATGAGGGTGTAGAAGACTTAGTTTGCTTGCGCTCTGACTCGCTTCCTTCTTCGTTGCTCCGACTTCCGAATCGTCACCTTAAGAACGCCGTTCTTGAACGTCGCGTTGACATTCGCCTTCATTCGTCTCGGGCAGGTCCGCCGCGGAAACCGGCCCGTTGTCATCCATAATCCCGTCATCACCAAAAAGGTTGCCCGCCATCTCGCGGTCAATCTGAAAGAACGCGGGGGAGACGCGCCGCGGTCCGCGCGGCAGCATCATCAGCGTCGTCATTGCAGAATGGCCTCCTGCTAAGATTTCGCCGTCCCGCGCCGCAATGGCGCACCTGAAAAGACGCACGGGGCGTGCCAAGTATTCATTTTCGGCGTAAGTCACGACCGCGCCGGAGCTTAAGAGTATTGTCCGGGCGTCCTGTTCCCGACCCCAGACCACACTTTCGTTCTGATTTGAAATACCGTCGCTGCATTATGGTGCGATGTCGACCCCGGCGTCCCGCGCAAGCCATCGGCCTGCGGTAAACAATTGACAGCGCTAAGGGAGTATGCTAGACTGCCGTTGTTGGTGAAAGCGGAAGTGAAGCGGCGACACCGCCTTAAGGAGGGCGTCGAGGTGAACAAGCGTAAGAAGCGGGTTCTGACCGTGGTGGTGGTCATGTTAACGGTGGGCATTCTCTTGGAGACCCCATTGGCCGTTGCCCAGCATTTCAATCCCGACTTGGACCTGCCCAAGCCGACCGGCTTCGAAAAGGTGCTGACCAAGCTGGGGCGCGGCATCTCGAATATCCTGCTCGGGTGGGCCGAAATCCCGGTCACTTGGGACCGCAAGCTCAAAGAAGGCCAACCGTTGGGATATCTTGTGGGCGTCGCTCCCGTACTCGGAACCGCCCGGGCGGTGGTCCGCACCGGGACCGGCGTCTTCGAGGTAGTTACCTTTCCCTTCTCTGACCACGACGTCAATTACGAAGCCGTCCTTGAGCCCGAATTCATATTCTGATGCTATCCAGTGGAGGCGTCAGGGTCCCGCTATGGTTGGGGCGCTCACGTTGTTGGGGGGGCGTCCCTGTAACGTGGTCTTAGTGGGACCACGCCAGAATCCGAAAGGGGCCGCCGCGGTGATGCCTGGGGAAGAAGGATCGGGGCCGCAAACGCAGATGCTTTCCGCCGTCTTGTCCCTCTTCCATCCCCGGCAGGTCGCCGATATCCTGGGTATGCAGGAGCGCGCCTTCGGCGCATGCAACTTGCCGCCGCCGGGCGAGGTGGACGGCGCCCCGTGAGCACGCAGTACGACATCGAGCACTTCCTCGACGAAGTCGTCACGCTGCCAAGCCTCCCGGAAACCGTGGTGCGTGTCACCCAGATGGTCGAGAACCCTGAGTGCCGCCTCAAGGAGGTCGCTGCGGTCATTGCCGCCGACCCCGCACTCTCGCTCAAGACCCTGCGTCTCGTGAATTCCGCCTACTACGGTCTCGGCCAACACGTGACCACGCTTGAACACGCCGTCGTGCTGCTGGGCATCAAGGTCATCAAGAACCTCGCGCTCACCGCCACCGTCTTCGATGCGTTCAAGACTGGCACCAGCGTGTTTCTGCGCCACAGTATCGCCTGCGGTGCACTCATGCGCACGCTCGCCGAGAGTTCCGCCGTCGCCCTGTCCAGGCACACCAACCCGGACGAAGCCTTTGTCTACGGTCTCCTGCACGACATCGGCAAGGTCATCATCGAGGAATTCCTCCCCGCCGAGACGGCGAAGATACCCGCCGTCATGCGCGCGCGCGGCGTCACCTGGTACGAGGCCGAACGGGCGCTACTCGGCGTGGACCATGCCCAGGTCGGCGCGCGTTTGGCGGAGAAATGGAAATTGGCGCCCCAACTCGTCCACGCTATCGACAGCCATCACGACCTGAGTCGCTGTGCCGACGAATCCGCCCGCGTCCTCGCCGCGAGCGTCGGCGTGGCCGACTATATCTGCGGCGCCTGCGGCCTCCATGCCGCGCCCGAAGCGCGCTACGCGCCCGCCGAGGATATCTGGGCGCTCGCCGGCGTTCGCTCGGAAACCCAGCCCGCGATTTTCCAGAGCTTCCTCGACCAGTATGCGCTCGTGGAAGAACTGGTAAGCCTGGCCGCGTAGGAGGCGCGCCATGCGCCTGATTCGCGTCGCGTGCCGCGATTTTCGCTGCCTCGCCGAGACCGCCTTCGAGCCCGCTCCCGGCACTACCCTCTTGCGCGGAGCCAACGCGCAAGGTAAGACCTCGCTCTTCGAGGCCGTGCTCTTCGCGGCCGTCACGAAAAGCCACCGCACCAACCAGGACGCCGAACTTGTCCGCCACGGGTGCCCCGGGTTCCACGTGCGCCTCGATGCGCTGCGCGCGGACCGTGAGGTGACCATCGACGCGCGCTGGCGGGAGGGCATCAAGCGATTTCAGGTGAACGGCGTGCCGCAGACGCGCCTGAGCGACATCCTAGGCAAGATTCACGTCGTTCTGTTCTGCCCCGAAGACGCGGAACTCGTCCGGGGCGGCGCAGCAATCCGGCGGCGATTTCTCGATATGGAAATCTCGCAGGTGAGTCCGCCGTACCTGAACGCCTTGCAGCAATACCGGCAGGCGCTCCGACAGCGCAACGAACTGCTCCGCCGCCAGGAATCGGACCCCGCGATGTTCGATGTGTGGGAGGCCCAACTCGCACGCGACGGCGCCACGCTCATGCGCGAACGGGAGGCCTACATCCAGGAACTGGCGCGGCACGGGGCCGACGCCTATGCCCGCCTTGCGGAACAGGAACCGCTTGCGCTGGCCTATCGTCCCGACGTGCCCGATCCGGACCAACTCGCCGCCGCCCTCGTCAAGGCGCGCGACACCGACCTCAAACGCGCGGCCACGACCCGGGGACCGCACCGGGACGACCTGGATATCCACATCGCCGACAAATCCGCCCGGCTCTTTGCCTCGCAGGGCCAGCAGAAGACCGCCGCGCTCGTTCTCAAGCTCGCCGAACTCGAATTGGTCAAGGCGCGCGCGGGAGAGTATCCTGTATTGATGCTGGACGAGGTCCTGGCGGAACTCGACGAGGCGCGCGCGAGGCGCCTCGTCGCGGCGATTCCCCGAGAAACCCAGTGCCTCGTCACCACAACGGAACTCGAACCGCGCCCCGGTCGATTCGGGGCGGACTGGGCGGAATTTCGCATTGAACGAGGAACGGTCCAAGCGATTTGACGGGGTTACGCCCGTCGCCGATATCATCGCCAAGCTTGCCGCTTCAGGAAAGCTCGCGAAGAACCTCGAACTCGCCCGAATCTGGGAGCATTGGGACGAACTCGCGGGCAAGCGCCTCAGCGCACACGGCCAACCCTACACCGTCAAGGACGGCCAGTTGCGCGTCCGCGCCGACAGCGCCGTCTGGATGCATCGCTTCTGCTACGACAAGTGGGGCATCATCAAGCGCATCAATCGCATGGCGGGCAAGGAACTGATCAGCGACTTGTTTGTCACGCTCGAACCCGATGATGAGGAATTATAGGGTGATGCCGACCGCGAATGCGCGGCCCAACGCGGAGAAAGACGACCTCGTGCCGACTCTTGAAAACATCGCGAGCAATCTTGCCGCTGTGCGCGACCGCATCGCCGACGCCGCCGCACGCGCGGGACGCCGCCCCGAGGACGTGCGACTCGTGGCCGTTACAAAAACCGTCGACATCGAGGAAATCCGCGCGCTTATCGCCCTCGGCGTGACCGACCTCGGTGAGAACCGCGTCGATCAGGCCAGAATCAAAATCGCCGAACTGGAAAAGTACCGCCCATGCTGGCATATGATTGGGACTGTACAGCGCCGGAAGGCGCGGGACGTGGCGGCCTTGTTCGACACCGTGGACGCCGTGGACCGGCTCGAACTCGCGGACGCGCTCCAGCAGCGCTGCATGGAACAGGATCGGCGGCTCCGGGTGCTCATCGAAGTCAACGTTTCCGGCGAATCGCAAAAGCACGGGTTCGCCCCCGACGCGATCGAGGCCGCGCTTGAACACATAAGCGGCCTGGACCGGCTCCGTGTCGAAGGGCTCATGACCATGGCCCCCTTTGGCGCGCCGGAGGTCGTGCTCCGCGGCGTATTCGGCGGCCTGCGCGCATTGGCGGACCGCTTCGCGCTGCCGGAGCGGTCCATGGGCATGTCGGACGACTTCGAGACGGCCATCGAGGAAGGGGCCACGCAGGTGCGCATAGGCACGGCCTTGTTTATATAGGAGCGGGGGCATCCTGCCCCCGATTGGAGCACGGGCATCTCGCCCCCGAAACATGAGGAGTCGTAATGAACGCGGACTGTGAGGCCGTTCGTCAGGCGGCGATGGAGGAAATCGACGCCCTCGAGGACCTGCGCGCGCTCGAAGAGTCGCGCGTCCGTTTCCTCGGGCGCAAGGGCAGGATCGCGGCGCTCATGCGCCTCCTTGGCGAGACGTCGCCGGAGGACCGGCCCGCCCTCGGCAAAGCCATCAACGAGGTCAAGGAAGCACTGACCAGCGCGCTCGAAGCGCGCAAGCAGGAACTCGAGGCCCGCGATCTCGCGGCCCGCGCCGCCGCGGAAGCGGTCGACCTCTCCCTGCCGGGGCGCCGCCCGCGGCAGGGTCACATGCACGTAATCAACCAGGTCATCGACGATATCGTGGGCATCTTCGTCGAATTGGGCTTTCAAGTGGCCGCCGGGCCCGACGTCGAAACGGAATACTACAATTTCGACAGCCTGAACACACCGTCCGACCATCCCGCGCGCGACAGTCACGACACCTTCTTCGTCAAGCCCGGCGTGGTCCTGCGCACCCACACCTCGCCCGTCCAGATGCGCGTCATGGAACGCACCCAGCCGCCGGTCGCCATCGTCGTGCCGGGCCGCACCTACCGCGTGGACAACGACGCCAGCCACAGCCCCATGTTCTATCAGATCGAGGGTCTCCTCGTGGACCACGGCGTCACCTTCGCGGACCTGAAGGGCACCCTCGCGCTCTTTGTCCGCCGCTTCTTCGGCCCAGACACCAAGGCCAGGTTCCGCCCGCACTTCTTCCCCTTCACCGAGCCCTCGGCCGAGATGGACATCTCGTGCTCGGTGTGCCGCGGCGCCGGATGCAGGGTATGCAAGCACAGCGGCTGGCTCGAAATCCTCGGCTGCGGCATGGTGCACCCGAACGTCTTCGGCTACGCCGGATACGATTACGAAACCTATACCGGATACGCCTTCGGCATGGGCGTCGACCGGATCGCGATGCTTCGCCACGCCATCAGCAGCATCAGCTTCCTCTACGAAAACGACGTCCGATTCCTGGAGCAGTTCTGACCATGCGCATTTCCCTCAATTGGCTGAAAGACTACGTGGATATCGACGTCGACGCTGACCAACTCGCCGAAGACATGACGATGCTCGGGCTCGAAATCGAGGCCGTCGAGCAACTCGGCGCCGACATTACCAACGTGTTCGTCGGGCGGATTCTCTCCATCGAACCGCACCCCGACGCGGACAATCTCGTCGTGTGCAAGACGGATGTCGGCCACGGAGAGCCGCTCCAGATCATCTGCGGCGCCAAGAACATGAAAGTGGGCGATAAGGTCCCCACGGCGGTCGTCGGCGCGAAGCTTGCCGGCGGCTTCGAAATTACCAAACGCAAGATGCGCGGCGTTGACTCCTACGGCATGATGTGCGCCGCCGACGAACTCGGCCTCGGCGAGGACCACTCCGGCCTCATCATCATGGACCCGGCGACGCCCGTCGGCAGGGACGCCAAACCGTACCTCGGCCTCGACGACGTCGTGTTCGAGATCGAGGTCCTGCCCAATCGCGGCGACTGGGCCAGCATGATCGGAGTAGCTCGCGAACTCGCGGCGCGCTACGGACGCCCCCTGCACGTCCCGGCCATCAAACTCCAGGAGATGGCCACACCCGCTTCCCAGTTTTCGTCCGTCACCAATGAAGCGCCCGTGCTGTGCCCGCGCTATATCGGGCGCGTGCTCAACGGGGTGAAGGTCGGTCCCTCGCCGGACTGGATGTGCAAGCGCCTTCTCGCCGCCGGCCAGCGACCCATCAACAACGTCGTCGACGTCACGAATTACGTGCTCCTCGAAACCGGGCATCCCCTTCACGCCTTCGACTACTCCCTCCTCGCCGAGCACCGCGTCATCGTACGCCGCGCCAAGCCCGGCGAGACCATGCGCACCCTCGACGGCGAGGCGCGCACGCTGACCGACCAGATGCTTGTCATCGCGGATGCGGAGCGTCCCCAGGCCGTCGCCGGCATCATGGGCGGCGAGCACAGCGAAGTGGGGGAGGGGACCACCACCGTTTTCCTCGAAAGCGCCTATTTCGACCCCGTCTCGATACGGCGCACGTCGCGCGCCTTGGGTCTGATGACCGAGTCGTCCCAGCGCTTCCAGCGCGGAGCGGACCCCGAAATGGCCGAATACGCCATCAACCGCGCCGCGGCGCTCATGCAGGAGTTGGCCTCCGCCGAAGTCGCCCAAGGGCTCCTCGACGCCTATCCCGAGCCGGTTCCCCGCCGCGAAGTCACGTTGCGCTATGATCGCAACAACGCCCTCCTGGGCGCGCATGTCCCCCCCGATAATCAGCGCAAGTATCTGACCGACCTTGGCTTCGAGGTCGTGAACGAATCCCCGGACACTTGCACTGTCCGCGTGCCCACCTGGCGGCACGACGTCGCCGAGGAAGCAGACCTCATCGAGGAAATCGCCCGCTTCCACGGCTACGAGCATATCCCCGTCACGGTGCCCTCCGTGCGTCCCATCGAGGTGCGATTCGCTCCCGAACACGACGCCCTTGCCGCGCTCCGCCGCCTGCTGGTCGGCTATGGTCTCACCGAGGTATGTAACTGGACTTTCAGTTCCGACGACGCCGTGCGCAACTGCGGCCTCGAAGACGCCTACCTTGACATGGTCCGCCTCGAAAACCCCCTCTCGGAGAGACAGGCCGCCATGCGGTCCTCTCTTGCGCCCGGCATCCTCAATAATGTCGCGTTCAACATCCGCCACGGCTCAAACGATCTCGCCCTCTTCGAGATTGGGCCCGTCTATCGGCCCCGTGCCGACCGGGAACTACCGGACGAGACACCCGGCCTCGCCATTGCCTTGAGCGGCGCGGCGGAGGACCGCTACTGGAGCCGCGCGCCCCGCGCGGTCGATTTTCATGACCTCAAGGGACTCGCCGAGCGCGTCATCGAACACTTCGGCGCGGGGTTCGAGTTCACCGTGTCCGAAAGCGCGCTCTTCCAAGCGGGCCAAGGCGCGAACATCGCCGCAGACGGCGAAGTTATCGGACGCTGCGGCCGCATCCATCCGCATGTCCTTCGATCCCTCGATATACCGCAAGACGTTTACTTACTTGAGCTTAACCTCGACCCGCTGCTCCGCCTACCGCAACGCTACAGCCAGTTCCAGTCTATCCCCGCGTTTCCGCCGTCATTGCGCGACATGGCCGTCGTCGTGGATGCCGAAGTCCCCGCGGGGGCCATCTGCGAGGCGGCGCGTCGCGCGGGAGGGAAGCTCTTGCAGCGGGTCGAAATCTTCGACATTTACGAAGGCAAGCAGGTCCCGGCGGGGAAGAAGAGCGTCGCCCTCGGCTTCGTCTTCCAGTCGCCCGACCGCACGCTCATCGACGCCGACACGGAAAAAGCCTGCGACAAGATACTCAGGGCCCTCAAACATGCCTATCAAGCGGAGCTTCGCTGAGCCTGGCCCAATGCTCCAGGCCCAACTGGACCAGGTCCACCGGGACCTGGAGGCCATGCGCGACCTCCTGACAGACCTTCGCGAGACGGCCTGCGCCCAGGAGACCCTGGCCGACGACCTCCGCCAGCGTTACTGGGACGTCGGCCAGGAACTCGCCGCGCTCCGGGACACCGTCCCGCACTATGACGTCCTTCAACAGCGCCTTGCCCGTTTCGAGGACGCCTATGCCGAACTTCACGAGCGCCTCACGCGAATCCTGCAATTCACCAAGCGACTGACGGGGGAGTTCCTCCAATGACCGACAAACCCATCACCGTCTCCATAAACCGCATCGCCGTCCCCGTCCCCGAGTACATCGACGCCCGCCACTCCCAGGAAGTCGCCGACCAGGTCACCGCCCGCTACAAGCAAATCGAGGATAGCAGCATCCGCGTCGACACCTTGGCCTTTCAACTACGCACCGCTTACGAATTCGCCGTCCGCGTCCGCGAACTCGAAGATGAGCTCCGTGCCCTGAACAACCGCTTCATCGCCGAACTGGACGGTATCCACACGCGGCTGCAGTCGATTATGCTAGAAGCTCGCGACAGCAGCCCGCCGCCCGCGCCGAAACCGAAGCCGAAATCCCGACCGCGATTGCTGTAAGGGCTCGGGGGCGTCGCCAGCGCGGCAGAGGTCCCGGCGTTCCTCGATGGGCGCGGGCGACGTGGCGGCTTCGACACAGCGTTCCCGTAACTCCGGCCAAGGGCGGGGATATCGGGACGGCGTTATAGTGTCTGATAATATATATTATGTTTTATTCACGCTCCGCAGAATCGCCGCCAGCTACACCCCTGATCGGTGATTCATCCTGAAGCAGTCAAGAGATACCCCAACTTCGCGCGCCACAACCCACTTCCCGCCATCGAAACCATGTCATATACGCACCTAAGAAACTATGACCGATTCTGGCGTCTATGAGCTTATATGAAAAGAACTTACGATCATGAGAAAACCTCTCCGGATCGGGCCAACCGCACGATGTTCAGTAGATTCTTATCGTGTGGCAATGTGAAGCAGTCATGCCGGAAGCCTTTCCGGTGCGCGTCGCTGGCACTCATGCACAGTCCTACCCCGAATTCCACGCACCCGCTCACGCACTCCACGAGGAACTCATCCCACGCCTCCTCCCAGCAATCCCCGAGATGCAATCCGAAACTGCCCGGTCCCTCCTCCCCCGCCGCCGGTGCACGGCCAGCCCATACCCAGAGGGAGATATGCTACGCCTGAAGATTCCCCCGATGAACGTGCAACGCTCCTCGTGGAGAGAATCAGACTGCGCCAGTCAGGCGACCGTCCGTGTGAGGTCGTCGCGAGACAAAGAGTGGCCCAAGACACGCCCTGCGCAAGACCTCGGGAGACGACAAGCGGGTTAGAGGATTCCGAAGACCGGGGTATCGAGGAATTTGCGCGTCTGGCGAGTGACTTCTTGTCAGGTCTTGGTCGGGATCGAAGGCCGCGCTGCACCCTTCGGTCCCTCTTGGTCCCTTCGGTCCCTATGGTCCTTTTCTTGCCCCGTTGTGTCTCTCGCTACGCTCGCCGAGGCAAGTCAGAGCGGGGTTGCGGCCAACGGCCCTGCTGCGGACCTCGCGATTTGTGGTATGTGCGTTAGCGTGTCTTTATGATTGCTTGCGGACTGTTATGGTGATTTGCGAGCGCTTGCAACTGTTTGTGTCGTGGCCGCCGGATCCCGCTGCGGCTACTGCGGTCCCGGCCCTGCGCAGTACCCGTCTTCGCCATCGATGCAGATATGGTAGCCGCCGGAGTTGTAAAACTGAATGATCCGCAGCAGTTCGCTCATCTCGATGACCCAGTCATGAGGCGCATAGTCCCCGGAATGCGGCAGGCAATCCTGCGCCCCCGGACCGGGCGTGTATCCGTCTTCCGTGAGCGGGTCGCAGTGGAATCCGGTGCTATTGTAAAACTGAATGAAGCGCAGCAGTTCGGAGAGCGAGACAAGCCAATCGGCGGGTGCATAGTCCGAAGCGTGATAACCCGGCGGCGCCTGCCCTTCGCCTTCGCCTTCCCCTTCGCCCTCGGCAGGCAGGCAAATGTTAACCCGAAGCGCCCAACTCTCCAGCGTCCCCGTTACTCCGTACATCGTGTCGGAAATGGTGAGTGTCCACACACCCTCTATGTCCCGTCCGTCCAGTTGCCGGAGCGGCGAGTAGGGCCGGTAATGGCCGCTATAAGGGCCTGCGCCCATAGTGAAGGGGATATCCGCTTCATCATCGAACGTCGTATCAATGAGGTCCGCGCCGTCTCCTGACAAACGAGTGAACAGCGTAACCGGCACGCCCGAGGGCGGCTCCAATTGCGCGACAAGCTGTGCAATCGAGCCGTGATGCACATTGAGCGTGACGTCAAGGTCCTGAACGGTGGCCGAGTCCGGAACGTCAATGGATGAAGTAATTATCGTGTAATCGCCGATGATCTGCGACTCGAAACTTTCGAACACTAGAACACACGGGTCTTCGCCCTCGCCTTCGCCCTCCCCCTCCCCCTCACCTTCCCCTTCGCCCTCGCCTTCGCCCTCGCCTTCGCCCTCGCCTTCGCCCTCGCCTTCGCCCTC
>JAKQEQ010000016.1 GCA_029556545.1 Candidatus Hydrogenedentota bacterium | reverse complement strand
GAGCGGGTCTGGAGCGTGGACTGGCTCATAGGTGACGAGGCCGCGGGGCACTACAACACCGATGAGGTCGAGGCGATCTACCGCGAGAACAACGCGGAGGCGCTGGCCTCGGGGCAGCTCGAGCTGCTGAAGATGAGCAGTACCGAAGGCGCCGCCGAACTCGCGAAGCGCGGCGTGACGGCGGACCTAATATGGATAGACGCGGGGCACGAGTACCCGGACGTCCACGCGGACATCACGAACTATCTGCCGCTTCTGGCACCCGGCGGCGTGATGTGCGGACATGACGCGGGGCCGCTCGAGGGCGTGACGCAGGCGGTGGACGAGCTGCTGCCGGGCGCGATCTACTACCCGCAGACGGTGTGGGTCTGGCGGCCGGGCCTGCCGGACCTTGGGCCGGACTACCGGGTCAGCTTCGAGGTTCATCAGGTGATGACGCGGCAGGCGATGATCACGGTGGGCGCCAGATGAAGCGCCTGGTGCTGACCATCGCGATCGGCGACGCCTGGCAGTCGCTGGCGCAGGTGACGCATCCGCTGATGCAGGAGTATGCCAAGCGGGTCGGCGCGGACTTCGGGGCCATCACATCGCCATCGGGCGAGCGCTGGGGGCCGCACTGGGAGAAGCTCCAGCTCTACGACATCCTCGGCCGGGAGTATGACCGGGTGATCTACCTGGACACTGACTGCGTGTTGAGGCCGGATTGCCCGGACCTGTTCGAGATCGTGCCGGAGAACACCGTCGGCGCATTCAACGAGGGGCTGTTTATGCCGCGCACGGAGGTGATGCGGCAGGGGTTCCAGCGTTACGTGAAGGGCGACATGGGCTGGGATGGTCGCTACTGGAACACGGGCGTGATGGTGCTGTCGCGCAAACATCGGCACCTGTTCAAGCCGCCCGGCGGCGACTTCAACTTTGCAAACGAGTTGATGTTTGAGCAGACGTATTTGAACGTCGCGGCGGCGGTGCATAGCACGGAGTGGCACGACCTGCGCTACGAACTCAACTACATGCCGAGTATGCAGCACGCGACCGGACTGCCGA
The DNA here is from genome assembly GCA_029556545.1 of Candidatus Hydrogenedentota bacterium. GTDB lineage: Bacteria > Hydrogenedentota > Hydrogenedentia > Hydrogenedentales > JAGMZX01 > JAGMZX01. The sequence goes on along the minus strand of JAKQEQ010000016.1, from coordinate 4,732 downwards.
TGGAGGCGGGCAAGATCGCGCACTTCGCGGGGATACACCCGGCGCAGGCGAGGGACTACGCGGCGGCGCTGGTCGAGAACTGGCGCGAGCTGGCGCCGGACTACAAGATCAGGCGGCGGGTCTGGCTCGACCTCGGCGGCGGGCTCGGGGACGTGATCGATGCCGAGCCGGTTCTGCGGTATGCGATGCAGGAGATATTCCCCGGCGACGACGTGCGGGTGACAACGCCCTGGCCGCGCGTGTTTCAGGGCACCTACCCGGACGCGATGTTGAGTTTCGGGCCGGAGAGTCCCTTCGGGGCGGAGCCTGCGTTCCACGCGGCGACCGTCCCGGCGGACGCGACAGCGAAGATATTCAGCTTTCTGACACACGTTGGCAGCAACGGCACGGATTTCGCCTCGATCGGGCTGCTGCACATGCAGTTGCCGACGGCGGACAAACAGATCCGGCTGACGGTCTCGGACGGCGACGAGGCGGAGATTGACGGCCTCGCGAACGGATTCCCGCTGAACGAGGCCGTGCTGATACACCCAGGCAGGACGTGGGAGAGCCGCACGTTCCCCGTCGACTGGTGGCAGGCCGTCATAGATGGCATTGCGGAGACGGTCCCGATCGTGCTCTGTGGGCTGAACGGCGGCATCCACGGAGTGCTGCCCGTCGAGTGCCCGGCGAACGGCCTGGACCTGCGGGATAGAACAACGATGGGCGGCATGTTCGCGCTGGTGAAGCGCTGCCCGGTGCTGGTGACAAACGACTCATCACCGGTGCATGTGGCTGGCGCGTTTGAGAACGGCATCGTGCTTATCCCGTCGGTGCGGCATCCTGATTTGATTTTGCCCGTGCGGCACGGCAACCCGTACTGGCGTGCGTCGGCGCTGTATAAGAAGTTGACGCTGCCCGAGGTCAACCGGCAGCCGTGCGAGTACTACGGCAGCCACGCCAACGGGGCGCCGCTCGGGCCGTGGAGCGATTACCTGCCGGAGGCGGCAGACGTTATAGCGGAGGTATTGAAACATCATGGGGACACGGAACTTTACCAGGCTGGGCGGCGAGAAACTGCGGCCGAGCCCGCAGTTTCTGACACAGCCGGAGGCAGCGGTAACGGCAACGGTCGAGGCGGCGGCGGTGGAGACAGCGGCTACGACCTCGCAGACATCGCCGAGCAATCCTGCGCCCAAGCAGCGCAAGACTAAGGAGGCCCGCAAATGACAACGACGATCAACATGATCGACTACCCGAGCGCGGAGGCCAGGGGCGATTTCCTCGAGTCTGTCGGCGCGAATGACACCCTGGGGCTGCAGGAAACCCAGCAGCAGGGCTACCTGATGGCGAAGTCCTGCCTGCTGACGGCCGGGTCCTCGGCGACGGCGGCCAACCTCGAACTGGTGGCCGAGCGCCTCATCATTTTCAACGCCACGACCACGGCAGGCAAATATGCCTGGGTGAAGGTCAACGGGACTGCCGTAGTCCCTACCGCGCCTGCTGTCGGCGATGGCATCATCATCGCTCCCGGAGCGACAGTGACTGTGGACGTGCATTCGACGCCGCAGGCGGTGGTATCGGGTGGCGGACAGGTGTCCTGCATACGCGGCTCTGACGCGGACTGCAGTTTGTACGTGATCGCGCTGGGGAACTCGGCGAGCTAAACACATGGCGCTAACGCTAGAGACTCACAACAAGGGCTGTCACTCGGTCGTCGTAACGACGGCGGGCGCGGGCTACGTCAACGGCTCGGCCGTCACGTTCTCGACGCCTGCGTCTGGCACGGGCAAGCGGCCTGCGACAGGCTACATCGAGACCAACCCGACGACCGGCGCTATCCTGGCAGTCCACATCAAGGACCCCGGCTTCGCTTACGCTAACGACGCGGACTGCACTGTGACGGCGATTGGCGGCGGCGCGGGCGCTGATGCCGTCCTGACCCCGCGCACGGGCATCATACAGACGGCGAAATCCGCCGACCTGCATGTGTCGGTCGTGCAGGGCGTGTGGACTGGCACTGGCGCGAACAGCACGCTCGGCTGGTGGCTCTGGGTGCGGGACAGTGACTGGAACATCCTGCGGTACGACCGGCTGGGGCTGGGTATCGCCCAAGGGCTGGATTCGGGTTTCAACGCTCACGCCAAACAGACGTCCGCGCAGACAGCGTGGGCGGTGTCATCTGGCTTGTTTCAGGTTGAGGCGACGCCTACCATCAGCGGCAACACGTTTTCCTTCGCCTGCTCCCACAACACGGCGGGGAGCAAAGTCCAGCAGTTCCTGTTCGATTTTTACATCCCTGACTCTGGCAAGTGGCTGTATTTCACGGAGACGCTGAAGAACATCACCGACGTGGCCGGAACCCCGAAAACATTCCCCGGCTTCAGCCGGGTCGGGATGCCGTCGGCGCTCGTATCGCCCGGCTACTACACGCGCCGTTATCACACGAACACGCGCGACTGGGCGGCGGTCGGAAGCACGAGCGGCGCGCCCGTGCAGTCGCACCTGATGCTGCTCGAGGTGGCCGGGAACGCGGCTGTCAGCTATCTGGGCGAGGGCGCGCTGGACTACGACGCGGCTTCGATTCAGTTCGGCGGGACCGTGACACCTACGGTGGCGAGCGGGACGCAGTGCAGGTGGCTGCATGGGACGGGCGAGTTTGCTCCTGGCGACACGGTGACGCTTCCGCGTTTCGCGTGGAGTTTTGGCGACACCATCGAGGAAGCGGCTACGGGCATTGTCTCCGCCGCGCGCGTCGCGGGGACGCTCTACGAGCCGGACACGCCTGCGCGGGCGCTGGAGTTGAAGCAGTCCACCTGGATCGAGGACACCTGGACGCCGACCATCGCGAAGATTGACACCGACCTCGCGACGACGAAGGCCGCTGGCGTCAATCCGCGCTGGGTGGCCATTGACGAGGGCTGGAGAGGCGCGAAGACGGCGACCGGGCGCGGAGAGGCTGGCGACTGGACGTATCACAAGGATTTCCTCGGGCTGGCCGAGGGCGCAACGCAGGCGGAGATGCTGGCCGCGTTCAGGGCTGCGGTGGACCGCTGGCACGCCAGCGGGAGCCTGGTGCAGCTCTACCTGACGCTCTGCGTGTCGAGTGACTCGGCCTTGTTCGAGGACTACGATGGCGACTATCTGCGCAATCCCGCGACGAGCACGCCGCAGCACTTCAGCATCCCCTCGGACGACACGGCAGGGCGGTATTATTACGTCCCTGACAAAACATACGCCAGCGGCCCGGCCAGTCCGGGTGATCTCTACAACCTGACACTGGCGCGGATCACGCAGCTCGTCGGCGAGCTGGACATTGACGAGGTCAAGCTGGACTTCACGGCCACGCTCGCAACGCTGCTGTCGAACCCCGACCCGAGGAGCGGCCGGTGGAGTCCGTACGGGACGTATGCCAGCGGCGACAGGGTCTGGAGTCCGGTGGACGGGCAGATTTATGCCGCCAGCGGCTCGGTATCGCCGCTGACAGAGTGGAGCGCCGAGACGGCCTACGGCGCGGGTGCATTCTGCGTGTATCAGGGCGTTGTGTACGTGACGGCGGCGGGTAAGACGGGCGGCGACGCGCCGCCCGACAACGAAACGGACTGGGCTGTCTCTACCGCGAAAGACCCGTCCGTTTTGAGCGGGTCGTGGGCGCTCTACTCTTCGCCGAACTACTGGATCTCCGGCCTGGACTGGAGCGAGGCCCGCGAGCCGGGGACAATCTACATCGAGTATGTGAACGACTTCATCGCCGCGATCAAGGCAGGCAAACCGTCCTGCCTTGTGCAGTCAACGAACCTGAGCCTCTTCGAGCACTGCGACAGCGTGAGGACTAACGACCTCTACAACAAGACGCGGGGAGTCGACCTCGAACGCCAGCACATGCGGAACACGATGCTGGCGGCCTTTGCTGCGACGCGAGCGGTCAGCGGCGATTTCATCAACGGCGGCGGTGGTCTGACGCTCACAGACAGCACGTCCGCCTATGCCAGCACCATCTGGCAGGATGCACGGCTGTTCGGAGCGTGGATTCGGCGGAATCAGGCGGACGGCGTGCAGCTAGAGTTGGGCGTCAACCCGTTCAAGGCTGATGCTGGAGTCTATAGGTTTAGCGCGCGCGAACGGGCGCGGCTGGCGAGATTGCTGAGGAGCCAGACATGAGCTACGCGACATCTGCCGACCTGGCGGAGTATCTCGCCATCTCGCAGGACGACCTGCCAGAGGACGTTGACAGGCTGCTGGCGCGGGCGTCTGAGGAGGTTGATTACCTGACGCTGAACCGCGTTGACACCACGGAGGCTACGCACGTCTCGGCAACAAAGGCGGCGGCGTGTGCTCTGTGCGAGTACTGGATACGCAACGCGGCGGACACGGCGGCGACTGTGGCGAGCTACACCATCGGCAAGCTGACGGTCAATCAACCCGGCGCCTCGACGGTGCCGATAGACGCGCGGACCACGGCGCGGGTCCGCTTCGCCCTGATGAAGGCGGGCCTGCTGTACCGGGGCGTGGCGCAGGCGGGCACGAGCATACCGGGGGAGAGTTCGTTCTGATGGCGATCCCGGCGCTGATGGATGACCTGCTGCCGGAGACGGTGGCGCTCTACAAGGCGGACACGCCGTCATCGTACGGGCCCGCGTGGGCTACGACCTCGACTACTCTAGCGGCCTACATCGAGCCGATGACGGCTCGGGCCGGTCTGGGCTCGGCGGCGGGCGAGGGCGTCCACACTCAGGCGGACGAGCCGCGCTAC
>JAKQEQ010000144.1 GCA_029556545.1 Candidatus Hydrogenedentota bacterium | reverse complement strand
GCGCCCAGGTATGGGCCAGACTGCGTCTTCAGTTCGATGCCCACCATCAGCCCCAGGCCGCGCACCTCGCGGATGACGGGCGACTGGATGGCGCGGAAGCCTTCCATCAGCCGCGCGCCGAGCTTTGCCGCCCGCTCTGGCAGCTTCTCGGATTCGAGCACGCCGATGGTCGCCAGGGCCGCCGCGCAGGCCAGCGGGTTGCCGCCGAAGGTGGAATTGTGGACGCGCTTGGGCAGTTCGCCGACGCGCGCGCCGAGCAGCACGGCCCCCATCGGCACGCCGCCCGCGATAGACTTGGCGACCGTTAACATATCGGGGCGCAGGTCGTAATGCTCGCAGGCGAACATCTTCCCCGTGCGCCCGAAGCCCGTCTGCACTTCGTCCACGATGAAGAACGCGCCGCGCGCCTGGCACAACGCCTGGATGCCGCGCAGATACTCGCCGTCCCCCGGATTAACGCCGCCCTCGCCCTGCACCACCTCAACGATGACGGCGGCGGTGGCGTCGTCCAAGACTTTGTCCATCCGGTCGAGTTTGCCGTAAGGCACGAACTCGAAGCCGGGGACCAGAGGCTCGAACGGCTCGCGGTATTCCTTGTGCCACGTCGCCGAGAGCGCGCCCATCGTCCGCCCGTGGAAGCCGCGCATCGTCGAAATGGTCTTCGTGCGCTTGCTCTGGAGGCGCGCAAACTTGAACGCCGCCTCGACCGCCTCCGTGCCGGAGTTGCACAGGAACGCCCGCTCCAGGCCCGGCGGCGCGATCCGCACCAGCGCGGCCATCGCCTGCGCGCGCATGTCGTTGTAGAAGCCATTCGGCGCGATGATCAAACGCTGCGCCTGCTCCGCAATCGCCTGCGTCACGGCCGGGTGCGCGTGCCCCACGTTGGCGACGCCGTGCCCGCCGATGCAATCAATGTACTCGCGCCCCTCACTGTCCCACACCCGCGCCCCCGCGCCCCGCACCAGCACAATCGGCTGCTGGTTGGAAACGCCGCTGGTGTAACGATCTTCCAATGCAATGATTTCCTGTGTAGATAACACCCCTCTTCCCTCCGTGCGAATAGCGAATTGCGAATAGCGAATTACGAATAGCGAATAAGCGAATGAGCGAGTCAGCGGATCAGCGAGTCAGCGAATCAGCGGGACCGCCCCCTCTCCCACACCCCCACTCTCCCCCTCTCCCACTCTCCCCCTCGTCTCTACGCCCCCAACTCCCGATACAACAACATCAACTCTTTATCAAACAACGGCCGTTTCAGCTCAATGGCGGCGGCGCGGACTTTTTCCAGGAGCAAGGAGGCCGTTTCGTTGCTGATCTCAATGCCGAATTCCGCCGCAAATTTGTGCAGGATGGCTTTGGAGCCGGAATGTTTGCCGATGATCATCTGCCGCTCCAAGCCTACCGACTCCGGGCTGAAGACTTCGTAGTTCTGCGGATTCTTGAGGATGCCGTCGGCATGGATGCCGGATTCGTGCGCGAAGACGTTGGTGCCGATGATGGCCTTCCAGATGGGGATGGCGCGCTGGCTCGCGCCCGCGACGTACTCGGCCACCTCGCGGAAGCGCGTCGTGTCAATGTCCATGTCCACGCCGTAGAGATGCATGAGCGACATCGCCACCTCTTCCAGCGGGGAATTGCCCGCCCGCTCGCCCAGCCCGCCGATGGACGCCGCCACCGCTCCGGCCCCCGCGCGCAGGCCCGCAATCGCGTTGGCCGTCGCCATGCCAAAATCATTGTGCGTGTGCATTTGGATAGGGATACGCAGCCCGGCGCGCAGTTGGCGGATGCGCTGGTACGCCCGGAACGGGTCGTCCATCCCCAACGAGTCGCAATAACGCACCATCTCCGCGCCCAGCGATTCCGCCTGCTGATAGAAGCGCGTGAGGAAGTCAAGGTCCGTGCGCGACGCATCCTCCGCGCTGACGATGAAGCGCAGGCCGCACTGCCGCGCCTCGTCAATCGCCGCCGCCATTTGATCCATCACCCATGCCTGCGACTGGTGGAATTTGCGCTCGATCTGGATGGCGGACGTGGAAATCGAAAGCAGCACGCCATAAACGCCGCACTCGGCGGCAGCTTGCACATCCTCACGGCGCGTGCGCGAAAAGGCGTAGACTTCCAGCGGTATGCCCGACGGCAGCTTGGGCGCGGCGTCCATCACCCCCTTGACGCACGACTTCTCCTCGACGCCCAACGCCGGAAAGCCCGCCTCAATCGCCTCCACGCCGATCCCGGCCAGCAAGTTCGCAATCTGCGCCTTCTCCCGCCGCGTAAAAATCACCCCGACGGCCTGCTCCCCATCGCGCAAGGTAATGTCCATAAAATGAATTTTCTTCGTATCCATCGTCTCTCCCCCTCAACACCGCTTAATCGGAAGTCAAATAGTCGCGTAGTCGTTAGTCAGTCCCTCTGCCCCATCCACCGTCTACTGTCTACCGTCTACTGTCTACCGCCTCTCCTGCAACGCCGTAAACTCCTCAATCACTTCGTTGTCGAACAGCGACCGCTTGAGCGCAATGGAGCGCGAGCGCAAAATCGGCACGAGCTTGAGCACGGATTCCTCCGAGGGATGGTGGCCGTATTCCCGCAGCTTTTGGCGGATGACGCTGGCCCCGGAATATTTGCCCACGTTGAAGCGCCGCATCAAGCCGACCTCGCCGGGGAAGAAGATCTCGTAGGTGGCCGGATCGCGCACCACGCCGCTGGCCCGCCCCTCGGACTCGTAGACGAACAAACCGCTGCCCACGATGGTTTTCCACGCCGGCAGCGGGCGTCCCGACGCCAGCGCCACGTATTCGGACAGGCCCCGGAACAGCGACGTGTTGAAGCCCAGGTTGACGCCCTCGGCGTACTGCAAGGTCATCACCAGTTCTTCCATGCAGGCGTTGCCCGCGCGCTCGCCCAGCCCGTTGACCGTCGTGTTCACGTAGGTTGCCCCCGCCTTCAACCCGGCGACCGCGTTGGCCGTCCCCATACCGAAGTCGTTGTGGGTGTGCATCTCGATGTCAATGCCAACCGCGTCCCGCAGGGTCTTGATGCGCTTGTACGTCTCAAACGGCTCCAGGATGCCGACCGTGTCGCAGTACCGCACGCGATCCGCGCCGGAGTCCTTCGCCGTGCGCGCAAACTCGATCATAAAAGCCTGATCCGCGCGCGACGCATCTTCCGCGTTCACGGAAACGTAAAGATTATGGCTCTTAGCGAACTCCACCGACCGCTTGATCGAATCCAGCACCCACTGCCGATCCTTCATCAACTTCTGCTCGATGTGAATGTCCGACGCCGAAATCGAGACAGCGACCGCGTGGACGCCGCAATCCACCGAGTGCTGCACGTCGCTGACGACGGCGCGGTTCCATGCCAGGATGCTCGTCGGCAAATTCAGCGCGACGATCTGCTTGATCGTCTCCTTCTCGTCGCCGCCCATCGCCGGGATGCCCACCTCGATCTGGTGGACGCCCAACCGGGCCAGCATCCGCGCAATGTTGATCTTCTCCTCATTGGCGAAGACCACGCCCGCCGTCTGCTCCCCATCGCGCAGCGTCGTGTCGTCAATGTAGACCGGCCCCTGCACCTTCGCCGCCAGCATCTCCGCCGACAACTCTTCTGATAAATCGAAAATATCGCGTGTGTGCATCGTTTCTCCTCCCCTTTGATGATGCAGGATGCAAGATGCAGGATGCAAGGTTCTTGCCTCTTGCTTCTTGCCTCTTATTTGATGACCGTTCCCTGCCCCGCCAACGCCTTGCTCACCGGCTGCGCCGCCCGTCCGTCCGCAATGATGACTTGCTTGACGCCGTCCCGCAGCGCCTCCGCCGCCCCCAAGACCTTACGCTTCATCCGGCCCTCGGCGTACCGGTCGAGCACCTCCTCGGCCTGATTCTGCGGGATGCTGGTGATGAGGCTGCTCTCGTCGTGGACGTCGCGCAGCACGCCCGGCACGTTGGTGAGGATGAGCAGCGTCTCGGCCTTGAGCGCGCCGGCAACCGCTGCCGCCGCCCGGTCGCCGTCCACGTTGAGCGCGTCGCCCTCATAGCTGATCGCGTTCGGCGCAATGACGGGCGTGTAGCCCGCATCCAGCAGCAGCGTCAACAGTCCCACGTTGACCTTCTCGATCACACCGCTGTACTCGCCACGCAGAATCTTGCGCTTGCCGTCCTCGACGATGCGCTGG
>JAKQEQ010000126.1 GCA_029556545.1 Candidatus Hydrogenedentota bacterium | reverse complement strand
CGACGCGATCATCCCGGTCTCTTCCGCCCACGCGAAGAAGGAGCGGACCGACGCCTTCAGGCGGTGGAGCGTCGCGGGCGAGCATGGCGCGCCTCTCGTTCCCGCCGTGATCGCCGGGCTGCTCAATACGTCGTCGAGCAGCGCGGGCGTCACATCGCCCACCGTGAGTCCCGGACGCCGCGCGGCCAACACGTCCGCCACGCGCTCGAGGTCGCGCGCGTACGCGGACACCGTGCGCGGGGAGCCGCCCTGCGCCTCGAGCCGCCGGGCGAAGGCGTCCACCGCCGCACGCAGCGGCTCAGGACGCGGCAGTAGCGTCAGGGCGGTCGCCGTCGGCATCGTCGCTCTCCTTCTCCTTGCTCCGGCCCATGGGGAGGTCCTTGGGCAACGGCAGCTTGTCCAATCGGCCCGTTTCTTTCGCCCAGACGAGGAACATGCGCAGGACGCGCACGGTCTTGTCCACCGTGGGCTTGGCCCTTTCGGCCCCGCTGGGCAGCCGGAGCAAATCGTCGCTCTTGAGGAACTTCCCGACGTGCGGCGGCAGGATGGTCCTCAGTTTCCGGTCCGCCCCGAAGAAGGCTTCCATCTGCTCGAAGTCCTTCCCATACGTGTACAGCGTGCGGTCTTTCTTCCCCTGCGTCCGCAGGTGTTCCAGATACGCCTGTGCGGCTTCGTGAAGCGTGCCGTCTTTCATGGTTCAGTTCCTTTCCGTTGCGCCGCGCAGTCTGGCGGCGGTCTTGATGCGCACTTCCCGGTTGGTCTTCGTGTTGACGCCGGTCCATCCGCCGTAGGGGCATTCGCCCGTGATGCGGACCGGCGCGAGTTGCCCGGACACCTTGACGGTGTAGGTCTCGCCGATTCTCACCTGACTCTTCTTCATGCTTGCTTTCCTTTCCGCGTTGCCGCGCCGGCCCCATGCCGCCGCGCGTACACATGGACGCTTCGTTCGCATCGGGAAGTCAAGTCGTTCTTCCAGAAAAGAGGAGGGAAAACATGCGCCCCCAAATGCCCGTAATCATCGGCCTTCTGCTGGCTGCGTCACTCGCCGGATGCGCGCACTCGCGCCCGCCCGGCAGCGTCGTGCAGGCCATCCATACCGTGAACCGCTA
>JAKQEQ010000119.1 GCA_029556545.1 Candidatus Hydrogenedentota bacterium | reverse complement strand
TATCCCTTTCACAAAGAATTCAATATTTTGTCCTGAACAATGCGGAGAAGATATTCACCATACGATGTCTTGATCTGATGTGCCATTTTTGTCAGCTGTTCAGCGCTAATATAATTCATACGATAAGCGATCTCCTCCACGCATCCGATCTTTAATCCCTGGCGGTCCTCGATGGTCTTAATAAAAAGAGACGCATTGATCAGCGACTCATACGTGCCTGTATCAAGCCAGGCATACCCTCGTCCCAGCAGTTCCACATGCAACGCGCCTTTCTCCAGATACAATTTGTTCAAGTCTGTAATTTCAAGCTCTCCCCGCTGAGATGGCTTGACCTGCTTGGCGTATTCCACGACATTCTGATCATAAAAATATAGGCCTGTGACAGCCCAGTTGGACTGAGGCTGGGCCGGTTTTTCTTCAAGCGAGATCACCTTGTTGGAAGAATCAAACTGAACCACTCCGTAACGTTCAGGGTCCTTCACATAATATCCAAAAATCGTAGCCCCCTTATTATTCGCTGCTGCCGTTTGAAGGATGGCCCTTAAACGGTCTCCATAAAAGATATTGTCGCCTAGGATCATGCACACGTTGTCACTGCCTATGAAATCTTCACCGATAATAAATGCCTGTGCCAGTCCGTCAGGGGAGGGCTGTTCACGGTACGAGAACTCCATTCCCAGCCTTTTGCCGTCGCCGAGCAGGGCCCTGAAACTGGGCAGGTCACGCGGTGTGGAGATGATCAGTACATCGCGTATGCCGGCAAGCATCAGTGCCGAAAGGGGATAATATATCATCGGCTTGTCATAGACGGGGAGCAAGTGTTTATTGGTCACGCGCGTCAACGGCAACAGCCGCGAACCCAGACCGCCCGCCAGAATTACACCCTTCATATCGGAATCCCTTGTGGTGGTTGAATGGTCGGAACGGGCGCATTATGCCCGCCCCGGGCACAGGGCCGCAAACCCGCCGCGCTCAGGTGCGCATAGGAGGAGCGCGGGCATCCTGCCCCCGACACTGTGGGGCGGGACGCCCCACCTCCTATTCGTCAAGGACTCTCTCTATAACGGAGAAGGTCAGGGTGAGGGGCGTCTGCTCGATCCGTCGTGCCTGCCGGTCACGTTCGCCCACGAAATCGAGGATTTCCCGAACGGCATCCACCATGTGCCGCAGCCGATTCGGGTCGACGTCATGCGACATATTGCACCACCGCGCGCCGCACCACTTCGTCGCGAAAGTAGCGGCTGAGATCCTCGGGGGTCCGCATGTCCGCTTTGCGGCCCAGGATTTCAGACAGTTCCCGCTCCATGCGGACCACTTCGAACAACGAGGGGACGTGCTCGGGGTGGTATTCGAACAGGACATCCACGTCGCTGTCCGGCCCGAAGCGCTCGGTCAGCACGGACCCGAACAGGGCGAGTTTAGTGATGTGGTGTTTACCGCAAGACGCCGCTATCCGTTCGCTATCAATTTCAATGGGCAACTGCATTCTCGAAGACCTCGTTTCCGGCGGATGCGACTTTCCAGTATAGCACTGCCTCAGGGCTCAGCGTGCCGGGGCGGCACAGCCTACTCAGGCCGGCGCCAGCAGGCGCCGCAGGAACTCCGCATTGCGCCGGAAATCGGCGTCGCGGTCCTTCGAGGGAATCGCGGTCTCGAGCACGACCCAACCCTGATACCCGATGTCCGCGATGGCCTCCGCAATCGGTTCCATCGCCACCTTGCCCTCGCCGAGGTAATACGCTCCGTCCTTGAAATGTATCTGGCAAATACGGTCGCCCAACTCGCGGATTTCAGCGGGCACGTCGTACTTGTTGTACGTCGAGTTGCCCACGTCGTAATACACGCGCACGCTTTCATGAGCGACGCGGTCCAGGATCATCAGGTTGTCCTTCGCGGACAGCGTGTTTTCGAGTCCAAGAACGACGTCCGCATCCCGCGCCCTCGGCGCGGCGTCCTTAAGGCGCTGCACGACCACGTCGACGTCGTCCTCCTTCAATCCCTCGCGCGTGCGCAGGTCGCCTTTGCCGAAAAACGCCAGCAGAATCACCTTCGCCCCGAGGTCCGCCGTCGCCTCGATGGTCTGGTCGAGCCAGGCCGGCCCGCGCGGGTCGTTCGCCAGCGGCGCGTTATTCAGCAGCCCCATCGCCACGGACGACACCACCACGCCCGTCGCCTCGACCTGCTCCTTGTAGCGCGCGCGCAGCCCCGGATCGGCAATGGCGAGCGTCTCATCCGGGTCGCCCGCGCTCACCTCGAGGCCGTCGAGCCCCACGCCCTTCGCAATGGCCAGCCCCTCCGGGCCATGGGCCTGCAACGACCAGTCGCACGCCGAAAGGCGGATAGGCGATGCCGACTGTCCCCAACTCCATCGGGACAACACCGCCACCGCCGCCAGCCCGCCCGCGCTCCAACGCATGAATTCACGCCGCGATATGCTCATTACCGTAGCCTCCACTGGTGCATAGTCTCCGTATCCGGACAAGACGATTACCCTCTCCCAAACCCCAACCGCAATACCCCGCGAAACCTTCTGCCGGTTTGTCGCGCGGCTTTTCAGCCGCCGCCGACCGGTATCAGTATATCTTTATCTCCGCTATCTGCGCGGGGGCCTCGCCGACGAGCCGGTCGTCGATTGCGCTGAACAGGTCCGAGATGTTGCTGATCGCCGTCACATCCTGCGCCATGCCGCCCCCAAACCCGCCGCCAAAGCCGCCATAGCCCATCCCGCCGACCCCGCCGCCGTAGCCGCCGTAGCCCATCCCGCCGAGCCCGCCGCCGTAGCCCCCATGACCCATGCCGCCCGGGAAACCGCCGCCGTAGCCCCCATAACCCATCCCGCCAAAGCCGCCGCGTGGTCCGGACACCCCCTGATTACGCACAACAATCTTCGGCAAGGTCCCGGACATGCCGAACCGAATCGGATGGATGCGGGCCGTTGCGGGGCCATGCGCCTCTTTCCGCAGACGCTCCGGGGATGAGACATACAAATAGCCGCTCTCGGCCTGATAATCCAGGTTGAGCGGACGAAGCGCTGCCTTCAAGGCGTCGCTCAGGCTGACGTTGCGCAGCGAGACATAGTCAAGATACCCGTCCGTTGCGTAGGCATCGCCGCCCGAGGCGCCGTCGGCCCCCGGCTGCGCCCCGCGCCCCGAGGCGCGCACGCTCTTGATCGCCGTCTTCGCGTCGTCAGACGCTGCGACGGTCGCCACCCTCGCCATTGGGGACGCAACCGCCGGCGCCGGCGAAATGCCGCGCGCTTCCTTCCACTGGTCGCGCAAGGACTGTCGGCGGCCTTCGTCCTCCGAAATCACCACGTCGTTCGGGTCCACCTCGCTTTTTCGCGCGTTCAGCACCTCGCCGCTATCGGGCAAGAGAATGTAATACATCGACGCCCCTTCTTCGATGCGGACATTCTCGTGCCGGACGCCGTTCAAGACGATGCTGTCCGCCAGCGCCGCCGCCGGGAGCAGCAACGTCGCCAATAATACGGTCAAGCCGCGCATGATTGGCCTCCCTTCTTGCGCTTGCGCCCATCAAGAGCGCGCGGTATTATCAACCTCTCGGGTTACAACACTCTCTACTTAAAGGATACGATGGTGGGCGAGTTTCGTCAAGTCGTCAAGGACCTCTTACGCAACATCGAGACGGTAATCTTGGACAAGACGGAGGTGGTGAGGGCCGCCATTTCGGCGTTTCTCGCGGGCGGCCACGTGTTGCTCGAAGATGTGCCGGGCGTGGCGAAGACGATGCTCGCGCGCGCCCTGGCGATTTCCAGCGGCTGCACCTTCACGCGCATTCAGTGCACGCCGGACCTGCTGCCGACCGATGTCACCGGCGTCTCCATCTTCAATCAGGAAACCCGCCAGTTCGAGTTCCGCAAGGGACCCATCTTCACCCAGGTCGTCGTGGCGGACGAAATCAACCGCGCCACGCCGCGCACCCAGTCCGCCCTCCTCGAAGCCATGGCGGAGGGGCAGGTCTCCGTCGATGGCCGCACCTATCGACTCCAAGCGCCGTTTGTCGTGTTCGCTACCCAGAATCCCGTCGAACACGAAGGAACCTTCCCCCTGCCCGAGGCCCAGTTGGACCGGTTCATGATGCGGCTCTCGCTCGGTTATCCCAATATCATTGCCGAGGCGCAACTCCTCGAAATCACGCGATTGAGCCACCCGATCGACGCGCTGCGCCCCGTGACGGATCCGGAAATGATATCCCGGATGCAGCTTTCCGTTCGGGAGATCTTCCTCCACGACAAGCTGAGGGATTACATCTTGCGGCTGGTCCATCGCACGCGCGATTCGACCCACCTGACCCTCGGCGCGAGCCCGCGCGCGGCCATGATGCTGTTTCGCGCGGCCCAGGCCTACGCCGCCGTGCAGGGGCGCGGCTACGTGATCCCCGACGACATCAAGATGCTGGCCGGGCCGGTGCTCCTGCACCGTCTGATACTCAACCCGGAGAGCCGCCTTCGGCGCGTCACCGCGCAGAGCGTCATGCATGATATACTCCAGGAAGTGGCGGTGCCCGCCGGACGGGCAAGCTGGCGCGAGTAAGCAAGTGTCGCGCTGTCGCGCCTCGCGGTGTGCTTGAGATTGCGGCGTGCATCGGGCATATTATGTGGTGTATGATACGCGTATCCACAACATGCAGGGTCCTGAAGGGGGTACGAGAAGAAGATGCTGTCCTTGTTTAGAAAGCGTGCCCCGGTCACCGTGTCGCCGAACGGCGCGACGCACCATGCGAGCGGCGCCGCCGACGATGCCCAGTTTGAACTCACCCACGTGGGCCCCTACGAGATACTCGCCCCCGTCGGTTCCGGCGGTATGGGAACCGTATATAAGGCGATAGATCGTTCCCGCGATCTCACCATCGCGATCAAAGTGCTGGACCGCCGCTACGACGTCGACCGCAGGAGCCGCAAGCGCGACTATCTGGGCCGGGAAATCCTCATCGCGGCGTCGCTGAACCATCCGAACATCATCAAGATGCACAAGGAACTGATGATTCAGGAGGACCGAGACGGACGCAAGCGGCGATGCCTGCTCATGGAGTTCATCGACGGGCACAATCTCAAGAAGCACATTGTGGACCGCGACCTCACTCTCGAACAGATGGTCCACGTCTGTATCGAACTCGGCCGTGGCTTGGACTTTTTGCACCAGCACAAGATCATCCATCGGGACATCAAGCCCGGAAACTTCTTGTTCTCCCGCGACGGGAAACAGGTGAAGATCGTGGACTTCGGGCTGTCAAAGTCGAATGCGTCCTGGCGCATGCGCTGGGCAAAGGAAACGGGCGGCACGCGGATCTACATGTCGCCCGAGCAGTTGGCCAAGAAGCCCCTGGACGAGCGTTCCGACATTTTCTCCTTTGGAATAACCATGTACGAACTCTTATCCGGCCGTCACCCCTGCAATGGCGGCGACGCCCGCCTTATTCAACGCCAGTTGCGCGACCCGCGCTTTCGCTTCGAGCCCCCGTCAAAGTACAATCCCGAGATCTCGCCGGCGCTCGACCGGATCATCCTGAAGGCCCTGCGCCGCCGGCCCGAAGACCGCTATCAGTCGGTCACGGAAATGTTGTTGGACATGTCGCGAATGTCGGAGTCCCGTATCTAGCATCATGAAAAAGCGGAACCTCACATTCAGGAATACCCGAAACCAAAGCACGGAACCCTCCTTGGCCCGGATTATCATCGTCCTGAGCCTGATCTGCGTCGTTCTCCTGGCTGGATATCGGTTTCTCGCCACGCGCTCACAGGACGACGCCGAAGCCGCCGCATATAGCGACATAGAGAAGGCCCGCGACCTGGTGAGCGCGGGCGACTTCGAGGCGGCGCGGCCCTTGCTCGAAAAGATGGTCGGCGGCCGCAATGAAGGCACGGCGCCGCCGGAGGCGCTCATGCTCCTCGCGGACGTCGAGGCGGCCGCGGGCGACAAAGAAGCCGCTTTGCTGCGGCTTGAACAGGCCGCGCGGCGGTACGAAGGCACGCGCGATCAGTCGAACGCCACGCTGCGGCGCGCCGCGCTTCTCGAAGAGATGGGCCGCACAGACGAGGCGCGGGCCTTATACGACGATGTGCGACGCAACACGCCCCCGCAAGTCCGCGCCGTGGCGCTCGTTGGCCTGGGCAAGGACGCGGAGCGCGACGGCGACCTCTTGAAGGCGCGCGATCAGTATGCGCAGGCGGTCCGTGACGCCAAGTGGGACAGCCCGGAATGGAAGGAAGCCCTGGACGCGTTGGGCCGGCTCAATGTCGCGCTCATTTTCGCGCCGGACCAGACGCCGGAAAGCAAGCATTACGAGGTGCAGCGGGGAGACAGCCTGACCTCGATCGGGATCAGGCTCAATACCACGCAGGGGCTCCTCTGTCGCGCCAACGGCCTGGACGAGACCGCAACGCTGCGGACCGGCCAACGCCTGAAATACACGCAGAAGGACTTTCGCATTGTCATCGAGCGTTCCAGCCGCAGGCTGTTTCTCCTCGACATGGACGGCATCTTCCGGTGTTATCCCGTGGGCCTAGGCATGCCGGGACACGAGACCACGCTCGGAAAGTACAAGATCGGAACGAAGGAAAAGGACCCGGTGTGGCACAAGGCGGGATCCGAACCCATTCCGGCGGGCGACCCGCGCAATGAACTCGGCACGCGCTGGATGCCGCTCGTGCCCATCGAGGAAGGGCTGCCGACGGACCTGGGTATTCACGGTACGATTGCGCCCGAGACGATAGGCAAGTACTCTTCGCACGGCTGTGCGCGCATGTACAGGGAAGACGTCGAAGAATTGTATGATCTGGTCGTGCGCTCGACGCCCGTCGAAATTGTCGAGGTGTTCGAGTTGGAACAGACCAAGACCGGATAAGACCGAGACTGTTAGGCTCGACGGGTCCCCCCGCCGGCAGGCGGCGGGATCGGTCTGTGCGCGGGAAGGACCATTGGCGGATACACAAGACACGCAATCTCTGCTTTCGCGCCTGGCGGCGCCGCACCCCGAAATGGATTTCGGACACGACCCGTTCGTGCCCATCGACGACTACGCAGCCTTCCGGATGATCGCGGGCGAAATCGCCCGGACCGGCTTGGCGCAGCGAGGAAAGAACGTGACGGTCGTCGTGGACGGACACACCGCGGCGCGCGTGGACGCCATCGAGGAACTGCGCCTGAGCGCCGCCAAGGTCTGGCACTATGGCCAGGCCCCGGCGGCCTGGGCCCGCGCCGAGAACGTCGTGGAACTCCCGACCGGCCATGGATTCGGCGATGACGACCGCTTGCTCGCGGTCATCGCCGATCAGGTCGCCCTCTTGACGCTGGGAACGCATCACGAGGGAACCGAAAGCGAGATCGGGTGGTTTCAAGGCGCGTGGACGGCGCATCGCGACGCCGTAACGCGCGTGCTCGCGGCGCTGCCCGGTTGCGAGGCGGAACTCGTGCCCGCGCGATCGGCGGACGCGGCCACAAGCATCGCCTTGCGGCTCATGGCGATCCAGACCAGCCTGCTGGCGTCGCGGCATCGCGACATCGCCATGGACAAGGACGACCTGTTCGCGGTCTTGAACATACTCAAGGCCATGTCCGCGAAGCGCAGCGCGCACGACATCCTCTACGTCTTCGTCGAACATATCGCACGCGTCGTCACGGCGGACCGGTGCTCCATCGTGCGCATCTGGGGCGGCGAGCCGTTCGGGCAAGTGCTGGCCTCCCACGAAGACGCGAACCTGATCAACCACACCATCGATCTCGCCAAGTACCCGGAACTCGGCCACGTCCTCCAGACGGCCGAGAAAACCATCATCAACGATGTGCGCACACACCCGCTGACGAAGCCCTGCCTCGAAGACCTCGAACGGGCGAATATCCGCTCGCTGCTGGTCATTCCCATCGTGTTGTACGACCGAAACGTCGGATCGCTTATTCTGCGCGCGGCGCGCAGCCAGGGAACCTTTACCCTGCGCGAGACCAGTTTCTTCGAGATTGTGGCCGAGGCGGCATCGAACGCCCTCGAACGCGCGGAGCTCTTCGAGCGCGTTCAAAAGGCCAATGAGCGACTCGAAGTGCTCGCCGTGACGGACGGACTCACGGGCATCTTTAACCATCGCTGTTTCCGCAATCGCCTCGCGGAAGAGGTGGACCGCGCGTTGCGGTATCGCATCCCTCTTGCCTGCATGATCTTCGACGTGGATAATTTCAAGCAAATTAACGACGCGCACGGCCATCTCGTGGGCGACGGCATCCTCTGCGAGATCGCGAAACGCACCTCGCGGACGGTGCGGCGCAGCGATATCGTCGCCCGGTACGGCGGCGAGGAGTTTGTCGTAATCATGCCGCAAACCGGCGCCGACGGCGCGGCCGCCCAGGCCGAACGGGTACGCGCGGAAATCGCGTCGCGACCGTTCGAGGGCGTGCCCGGCGGCATCCCGGTGACGGTCAGTGTCGGGGTCGGCGTGCTGGACCACGATGCCGCGATGGACTGCGAAGGGTTGATTGTTCAGGCGGACAGGGCGCTATATGAGGCCAAGAGGACGGGAAAGAACCGCGTCGCGCTCGCCGGGTAATGGCGCCGGACCGTCCCACACCTATCAGGAGAGAACGACAATGCTGCACTGGTCAAGACTCCCCCAGGCGGGGGCCATCCTCTTAGTGACGGCGGCCATCGCCATCGGCGGCGCCGGGTGCCGGTCCGCCGCAAACCCCTTTGTCCATATGCGGCCCGATTACCAGGAACTTCCGGTCGAGGCGATGCGCGCGCTCGCGCTCGACATCGAGACGGCCGTGCAGGAGGGGCTCCGGGACGCCGAATTCGCGGACCGGGACGGCCTTGTCTTGAATGAGGAGGTGCGTTTGGCCATTCGCACGCGCGCTGCGCGCAGCGCCCTCGTCAACGTGTTCCGCGACAGCGGCTTCGCCTTCGAGAATCGCAAGGGGCTGATTGAAATCATCCGAAGCAAAGAATACAAGCGGAGCGGGACCAGCCGCGACCGCGACCGCAACGCCATTCTGGTCATGGGCGAGAACGAAAATCGGTGGGCCATCTACGAGGGCATTCTCAAGGGCAGCAGCTTCCCCGCGCGGGCCCTCTCGGCGATCCAGGAAATCTTCCAGGAAGCGCGCGTCCAAGTCATGCCCGCCGGGCAGTTGTACGAGGACGCGAGCGGAAACCGGGTGCGCAAACAGTAGACGAAGCGTCGCTCAGGCCAGGGCGTCCAAGGCCTCGATGACTTCCGCCGCGTGTCCTTCCGGCTTCACGTGCGGCCAGACCTTGGCAATGCGGCCCGCCTTGTCGATGAGAAACGTGGCGCGCTGGATGCCCATGTATTTCTTGCCGTAACGATTCTTCTCGACCCACACGCCGTATTGCTCGGCGACCGCGTGCGCTTCATCGCACAAGAGATCGAAACGCAAACCGAATTTCTCCGCAAATTTGCAGTGTGACTTGCCGTTATCCGGGCTGACCCCCAGTACCACCGCGCCCCGCCGTATGAATTCGTCCAGGGCTGCTTGAAATCCCTGCGCCTCCACGGTGCAGCCCGGCGTGTCGTCTTTCGGGTAGAAATAGAGGACGACCGCCTTCCCCTTCAGCGTGCCGAGGCGCACTTTCTTTCCTTCTGCGTTCGGCAGTGTGAAGTCCGGAGCGGGGTTCCCGCTTTCAGGCATCTTGGCTTTCATCGCATGCGCTCCTTGTGTGCGAAAACGGCACAGCCGGGTCTTGCGCTACGCCCGTGCTTCCCGTATCATGGTCTTGTCCTGCGGTGCGCAGGCTCCGGGAGGGGCCGGAAACCGCGGGCTTGCTTTAATACGTCCAACAGCGTTGGTCAACAGGAGATTCCCGGTACCGTGAACACACCAAGCATACGCGATGCCATCCTGCGCATTCGAGAACTGCCCACGTTGCCTTCCGTACTGAGCAAGATTCTGGCCACCGCGGCGGACCCCGACGCCTCGGCCATCGACCTCGGCCAGCACATCCAGGCGGACCAGAGCCTGTCGGCCACCCTTTTGAAGTTGGTGAATTCGGCCTATTACGGCTTCTATCGCCAGATCAAGACGATCACGCAGGCGATTGTGGTGCTGGGCTTTGTCGAGGTGCGCAACCTGACCTTGACGGCCACCGCTTTCCGCACCTTGGGGAAATCGGGGTCGAACTATGACCGGCTCCAGCTTTGGCGGCACTCGCTCGGCGCCGCCATGGCCGCGGACCGCATCGTAAAGGAACTGCGGCTCGACGCGGAAGGCTGTTTCGAAGCGGCGCTCCTGCACGACATCGGCAAGGTGGTGCTGGACCTCCTGTACCCCGATCGCTTCTGCGAGGCGGCGCGGCGGGCCAACGACGAACAGCGCTACATCGCCGACGTCGAGCGCGAGATGTTCAACATCGATCATGCCGAGGCGGGCAGCCTGCTCGGCGAACACTGGAACCTGCCTCCCGCCGTGGTGGACGCCATCCGGTTCCATCACGCGCCCGAAAAGGCCGCCATCGATTCGCAACTCGCGCAAGTGGCCGCCCTCGCGAACTACATTACCTATCCGGCGGACTTGGGCGAGTTGAGCAACGGCCTTACGCCCGCATACCCCGTCTACTCGGGCACACGCCTCAATCTCTCGGAGGCGCGGTGCGCGGAGATGGCCGAAAAACTCCGCGAGAACCGGGAACACATCGACAACTTCCTGGGCGGCCTCCAAGGGAAACGCAAGTAGCACGGGGCGTCTGCGAGAAAACGCGCTATTTCGGAGACAAATCGCCCGGGACCAGAATGTCTTTAACCAGGTACGTCATCGGCGGCGGGTCGCTCGGCGTCGGATCGTATGCCCAGAGCTCCTCGCCATGCACGCCGTCGTCCGCGGCGAAATACGCCTTGTCTTGCGTGATCACCAGATGCCGTGGCGGTCCCGGCGAGGCCCGCTTGTCAGCCGGCACGGTGGACCGCTCGTCCTGTTCCTCACCGGGTCTGATCAGGCTGAGCAAGTTGTAGCCCAGTCTGGTCTGCTCGGGAGAGGCCCCGAGCACAAGCAGCAAGTGATCGTTCGCGACCACGTTCGTCACGGGAATCGGGGGCGATACACGGTCGCCGAATGACGGCGTAAGGAAATTCGTGCCGGCCTCCGTACCGTCCGTGCGCCACAGCACGCGGCCCTCGCGAGGATGGTCCGCAGCGAAGTACACCCGGCCCCGCACTACCGCAAGCTGCGACGGACTCGAACTGCCCGGACCCGGAAACGCATCCCATACGATGCCCGTGCCGGACAGTGTGCCATCGCTCCGGCACAACTCCGTCCCGTAACGGCGCGTGTGGCTCGCGAAGAACGTTAGATTGCCCACGGTTACGGGGGCTTCCAGTGAGTAGTCCGGGCTGCACGGGTACATCACGGCCGCCAGCAACGCCTCTTCGGACAGGTCCTCGCGCAACGGAATGACGCCCTCGCCGAGACGAGGGAAGTCACCGAGTTCATCCGGGTCCCCGACATAGTAGGGATAAGCAAGACGCAACAGGGCGTATGTACCGGTTTCCGTGCCGTCGGTGGTCCAAAGCGTGATCTCATTCGGCGGATCGCCCGTATAGAAATACGCCTTTCCTCGAAGAACGAAGAGACTCACGAACGCAGTCCCGTCCGGCCTTGCCGTAGCGTCCAGGATCATGCGTGTGTCTTCCGCCGTCCCGTCCGACCGCCACAGTTCCCGTCCATGGAGTCCGTCGTCCGCGGTGAACAGCGCCAGACCGTTCCACCAGAGCAGATGGCGCGGCTCGCCCGAGTTCGGGCCTTCCCACAGGTCACAAACCTGTTTCGTGCCCTCGACGGTTCCATCGCTGACCCAGAGTTCCCGGCCCGCCTCCGGCGTGAACGCGGAGAACAGCGCCTTGCCCGCAAAGGGCGTGATATCTCTCGGAGCCGAGTGCGCCGGCCCGGGCGCGATGTCCCGCACGAGAACGGTTCCCGCCTCGGTCCCGTCACTCGTCCACAGTTCCTCGCCGTGCGCCATGTCGCTGACCGTGAACACAATGACGTCGCCGATGGAAGTCAATTGTCGCGGGGAAGAAGACGGATTCACCCGAACTGGCGCGATATCCGCGGCCAACAGGGTGCCTTCGGGAGTCCCGTCGGTCACCCACGGTTCCTCGCCGTGCAACCCGTCGTTGCAGGTGAAAAACAGTAGATCGCCGAAGACCGTCAGATTGTCAGGACCGGCGTCCCCGGCGCCGGGAACGATATCGCGCAGAATGCCCGTGCCCTCGGGGGTCCCGTCGGTGAAGAAGATTTCTTCCCCGTAAGCAGGTGTGTTTGCGCAAAAGAAGAGCCGCCCCTTGTACGCGGTGAGGGACCACGGGTCCGACCCCTGTTCGCCCAGGTACAGATCGGCCGCGAGGGTCGTGCCGTCGGGCGTGCCGTCCGTCCGCCAGATTTCATACCCGTGAACGCCGTCATCGGCGACGAAGTAAAGGAAATCGTCGGCCGCGGCCCAGTAATGGGGATTGCTGCCCGTCTTTCCGGGGTTCACATCCTTGAGCAGCACCGTGCCGTCGGGCGTCCCGTCCGTCCGGTACGGTTCCCTGCCGAGTTCGCCGTCATCGGCGTTGAAGTAGAAGCACTGCCTCCAATTGCAGCCGCATTCCGGTCCGGACGTGGTGGCGCCGGGCGCAATATCCTTCAGCAGGCGCGCACCGCTTGGAGAATCATCGAGAATCCACAACTCGCTTCCGTACTCGGGGGTCATGCCCAGAAACAGCAGGCGGCCATCGATGTCCCAGATTTGGTTCGCCGACACGTCGAGGTTGTGCCAATCAACTACCGTTTCGACGTCCAATCCGTCCGTGCGGGCAAGGCCGTGCCCGGTCACCACGTACAGAAATCCGTCGGACGCCACGTATCCCAGGATACGTGCGCTGGGCGGCAGCGACGTTTGCGGGGAGATCAATGCGGTCTCGGGGGACCCGGCCCGGCCCGCCCAAAGCTGCAGCCCGTGAACGCCGTCATCCGCAACCACGGCCACCATCCCGTTCTTGACGGGAAAGGCGTTGGATGCTCCCGAGGATTCCGGCCCGGGCCGGAAATCCCACGCACGGACCTCATCCCGCGCCGGGTCGTAATACCAAGGTTCTCTGCCGTGCGTTTCGAGCGTGGGATAGAAATATAGGATATTATGACAGTTCAATATGTAATTGATGTTGGCGCCTTGCGGTCCCGGCGTCAGGTCCGCCACGAGACGCGCCCGGCCGCGCGACGCGGCGATGTGCGGGCTCGCGCGGTCCTCCGCCGCGACATCTTCGGGGAACTCCCATTTCCAGAGTTCCCGGCCATGGATACCGTCGTCCGCCGTGAAATAGAGCGCGTCCCCCGCGACCTTCAGATACTCCGGCACGGACGAAGGGTTCTCCATGGGAACATTCTGCGCCGCGACGCCGTGAAGCGTCGCCATAGCGACCATTCCCACCACGATCCCCATACTGCTTCCTCTCGCTTCGCGCGACGGGCGTGTTCGGCGTCTACGGATTGCTTTGTGCGGATTCCGCGCCTTGAAATACCAGGATCAGGCCGTGTTCCGCGCGCAGCGGATCCGCGTTGCCCCACGTGGCGACGGTGACTTCCGCGCCCGCCTCCTCCCGGGTTACCTGGCAATTCAGCCGCCAGCGATCCCCTTGCCTCGGGCTTCGGCGTTCATCGATCCCCGCAAACGGTATCCGCGCCTCCGCCGTCCATCTATCTTCTTCTCGCTGATCGGCCAGGGTCCAATCACAAGACCAGGGCACGGACCGGTCCGCGACGAGGCGCTGTGCCGCGATCACCCGCCCGCCTTCCGCGCGAACGGCCCACCGCGTAGACATCGCCACCGGCACGCCGAAACGCGGCAACACCGTAATTATGAGGCGCGGTTGGACCGGTATTGGCCGTACCGCGACGGCCAGGTACAGCGCGTCGTCGTCGTACCGCAGCCGGATCGTCGCCCGCGCGTCACCCTCGCCCGTAACCGCCATGCCCGGCGCCGCGCCCGCGGCCTCGATGAAATCGTGCCAGCAGGGGTCATCGAGGTTTCCGTCAATCTCCGGCACGCCGCCGGCGCGTCGCGGCACCGTGACGCGACGCGAGACGGCGCACAAGTACCGCGATTCGACCTCTTCCGCCCATGCTTGATTTCTCGGGATCAACTCCTTGTAGATCAGCGCCTGCGCGTGGTCGCTTCCCTCAAGCCGCCGCGCGTATTCCGCAAGGGTGATCGGATTCGCGGCCGTGCGCAGTATCAGCGCCTGGGTCGACTGCGAACCGTCCTGCAGGCTCGTGAACGTGAGCGTCGCCGCCATCTCCTCGTTCGGGCGGAGCCAGCGCCCGTTACCGCTCAGCGTACCGTAACGAAACACCCGCGCGGAAGTGTCCGTGTACTCCGCCCAAGACCCCTCAAACACAAGACCCGCCCCGGTCGCCTGCGGCGTCGCTTGCAGGCGCCACAGCCGCGCGGATGCCGCGGCGATCACATCCCAACCGTTGTTGTCCGGCAGGCGCGTCATGATCCAATGATTCGGCCATAAGGTCTGTGCGACCGGTTCGATGGTATCGAAGATGCGGTACCCCTCGTCCGTCGCCGGCGGCGCGGGAGACGGGACGCCCCGGGAAGACCATGAGAACGCCGACCACAGGCCCGCCAATACCACCGCCAGAACCGCCACGACTGCAACGCCGCGGAACGCGGGGCGCGCCATCCGGCGCAACGCCTCACCCCACCCGCGCCACCACGCGCGCGCCCGCAGGCGGCGCAGACGTCTTTGGTAGGCGCTATGCCTGTGCGCTTGCGTTCGCGCGACGTCGTCAGCCTGATCCGCCGACAGTTCCGGCAGCGTGCTGAGACGCGCCAACACTTCCCCGGCGTCCGGCGGGCGGTCCTCGGGCACGCGGGCGAGCATGTCGGCGGCAAGTTCGCTCAGTTCCGGCGAAACGCCCTCGACCACCTCGCTGAGCGGCGGAATCCGCTTCTCGATCATCTCTTTCATGAGCGACAGCGGCGTGTCGGCGGAGTACGGCGTGGCGCCCGCGATCGCTTCATACAACACCATGCCCGTCGAGAACACGTCCCAGGCGGGCGTCGGCGGCTGCCCGTCCCACGCTTCCGGCGGCGCGTAGCGCGGCGTGCCCAGAAACAGGCCCGAGGACGTCCGCTGCGCGATGGACTCCGTCTGATACTCCGCCAGCAGCTTCGCCAGCCCGAAGTCCGACAGCACAACGTGGCCGTCGCCGCGAATCAGCAGGTTGCTCGGCTTCACGTCCCGGTGGATGATGCCTTCTTCGTGGCAGCACGCCAGCGCAAGCAGCGTGTCCCGGAGGTGCCCGAGGGCCAACGTCGCCGGGATCGGCCCCGCCTTCTCCGCGTCCGCGACGGAACCGCCCGACACGAACTCCATGTCGATGGCCAGTTCTTCATCGATCTGTTCAAGGGCGTGAATACGGATGATGAACGGATGCTCCAGACCGGCGATCGTCCGCGCCTCGACGCGGAAACGCGCCGCGAAATCCCCGCTTGCGGTAACGGACCGGTCCAGCACCTTGAGCGCGACTTCCCGGCCGAGCGTCTGGTCCTCCGCCAGATACACCACGCCCATCCCGCCGCGACCGATCAACCGAAGAATCCGGTACTTGCCGAAACCAGCACCGGGCGGCAACACCGCCATGCCCACCACTCCTCGTAGGTTGCCTGACCCGTCCGGATCGCCCTCGCGACTCCGGCCCCCGCCCCCGCGCAAATAGTAGCCGAACGCCGTGCCGTGCGCAAGGGGATAGCAGGGATCAGGGACTAGGGATTCAGGGACTAGGGACCAGGGACCAGGGACTAGGGATCAGCGATCAGGGACCAGGGATCAGGGACTAGGGACCAGGTTGCGGGCATGACGGTGTATGGTGGGATATGCGATCTCAAGTCTGAAATCTGAAATCTGAAGTCTGAAATCTGAAATCTGAAATTCTAGGTCTCTCTCCAGTCGCTTGTCCGCCCCTCCCCCTGTCGCGCATAGGAGCGGGGGCATCTTGCCCCCGAACATGTGGGGCGGGACGCCCCAGCTCCTATTCGTCCTCGTCCTCGTACTCGCACTCGTGCTCGTGTTCGTAATCGTAATCGTCCCCCCGCCTCGTCCCCATGACTCCCACCCACGTCCCCGGTCCCCGCTCCCTGGCGTGGCCCCGGCGCGCCTGCCTCAACGCGCCGGGGCCACTGGGTCTCAGGCAAGGAAAGGACGCGGTAGGGCATCCTCTCCCAGGAGGGCTTGCTTATGTCCGGCGGCGCGGGGCCGTGGCCCGGGCCCGCGTCCCTGCCGCCGGGGCTGCCTTATCTCAACCTCTTGATCTCCTTCGCAGGACCGCCAGCGAGGCGGTCGTCAACGCGCCGGCCAGCGCCGCGAGCAACCCCGCGCCGACGACGGGCAAGGTCTCAAGCACCGTGATAAAGTCGGCCTTGGGCCTGCTGACCGTCCCGGCCTCGGTGATGATCGTAAGCGTCACGGTATAGACGCCCACCGTCTCGTAGACGTGCACCGGGTTTCGTTCCGTGCTCGTCTCGCCGTCGCCGAAATCCCACAACCAGGCCGTGATCTCGTACAGCCCGCCTGAAGAAAGGTCGGTGAAGTAGACCTCGAGCGGCGCCCGGCCCGACACCGGCGCGGCGCTGAAGTCCGCCACGGTGGCCATGCTTCCCGGCAGCGCCGAGAGCGGATCGAGGATCAGCGTCGCGCCAAGGCCGCCTTGAAACGCGCCGCCCGTCCCGGACGTGCCGCCCTGCAACAGCGACGCGCCCGCCCCGTTCACCTGTTCGTCCGCGGCCCAATACTCCGCGCTCAGCAGGTTCAACGAGGCCCCGGTCCCGTTGACGTTCGCGCCCATCGCGCCCAACGACATCAGGCACAGCACCGCGAACACCCCGCGCGCACCCGCCGTCGCGATCCTGGTCTTCTCTTTGCGTCTTCGCGTCTTTGCATAGTCCGTCGATTTCATGGCGTCCTCCTTTCCCCGTCAATCCACGGAGAATGATCCGTTGTGATTGAGGGGCAGGAACACGCCGCCGCCCACGTAGAGCAGTTCGAGGGCGGTCGCGCTGTCCCCGTACAAACCGGCGTTCGTGGGGACCGGCCAGTGTCCTGTATAGATCGTGCTGCTACCGCCCACACAGCGCGTGCCGTCCCCCGAGCACGCAAGATAGAAGATGTGCTCCGTACTCGTCTGCCGCCACGTCACGCCGGAGTCCCTGGATGCGAAGACCCTGTCGCCGTCGTCTGATGCATACGCAAGCAGGCGCGCGCCGTCCGCCGACGACGCCACGGAATACCACCAGCGGTTGCTGTCCCTCGGGGTCCAGGTCGCGCCCGAGTCCGTCGAGGTGTAAATCCGGCCGTTCTGTACACAGGCGACCAACTTCGTGCCGTCCGCCGACGACGCCACGGAATACCAGGAGCGGTTGCTGTCCCGCGGGGTCCAGGTCGCGCCCGAGTCCGTCGAGGTGTAAATCTTTTCGCTTGGCCCACAGGCGACCAGCTTCGTGCCGTCCGCCGACGACGCCACGGACCACCATAAGCGGTCGCTGTCCCTCGGGGTCCAGGTCGCGCCCGAGTCCGTCGAGGTGTAAATCTGGCCGCCACGCACACAGGCGAC
>JAKQEQ010000117.1 GCA_029556545.1 Candidatus Hydrogenedentota bacterium | reverse complement strand
TCGTGTTTCGCCCTTTCAGGGCTTCTCTTTATAGCAGGCATCCCTCTTCCCAGGGCGTTGCCCTGGGCTGTCTTCTCCGGCCCTTTCAGGGCCGTGCCCTTCGCCAAATCGCGCAAACCGCGCGGTTCCCGCAGTGGACATAATGTGCGGATTTTGATGCGATCGCCCTGACGCTACCCCTTACCGGTCGCGGCCCGTCTCCCGCGTGTCCACGGTATCTTCGGCGAAGGCGGGACGGCGCTTCATCGACCGGAACGCTCGTAATCGACAGCAAGTATTGCATAGGCGCGCAGGGGGCCGATGGCGATGGAGCGATCGTCGTCGGGCGTGAGGTCGCGCGATGTTTCGCCGGGCTGATGCAGCGTCACGGCACGGATGCGCGTTTCATCGGGCAAGGGCAAGCGGACGGTGAGTCGTTCCACAGGTTGCAGCACCCGTTCATCCTCGGGCACGGCCAGCGGAGTATTCTTGTTGACGAGATGGACGGTCATGCTCGTGTCGTCGCCGTCACGCTTCTCGTAGACGTGGCAACGCACGCCGCTTCCCTCGCGCGGGTCGAGCACGGACGGCTCCCCGCCGAGGGCGTCGGCGATGATCGCCGTCAACGATCCCGCCTCTTGGTAGCGCTTGAACCACAGTTGCCGGTCGATGTCGGCCAGGTAGCGGTATGGGCGCAGTTCGCCGTCGTCCGCGCGGCCGCCGCCGGATTCCGCGGCCTGCAACGCCGGTTCGAGGTAGATGCCGTCGTGCGGCAATGCGGCATCGAGGCTCGCGAACGCATGCACGCGGTTCGCGGCGTCCGCCGCCACGTCGATCCCGCCCGGCGTCGGCCGGCAGCGTTCGTCGTGCGTGGCGAAGTCGCCCACGAGGACCACCGTGCCGCCGCTTTCGACGTAGCCGCGGATCGCCCGCCGCTGCGCATCGTCCACGAATACCAGTGCGGGCAACACGACGACACGATAGGCCGCCAGCCGCGCGGGATTGCGCAGGTCGGGCTCCGTCACGTGGTCAAAGGGAATCTGCTGGTCGGCGAGGTAGCGGTTGATCGCCGCGACACAGCGCAAATGCTCGTTGTTGAGGTAGTGCGTCTGGTCGAAACAATGGGCCAGCGCCACGCGGGCAGCGGACCGGAATCCTTCGTAGAGGGAAGCGTGGTCGCGGAAGAATTCGCGGTAGGTCCTGTAAAGCGCGGGGTATTGCCGAATCGCGACGAGAACATGGCCGCCCGCGGCCGCGGTCTCGGCCAGACCGACCTCCGCGACGTCCTGTCCCGCCAGCGTGTAGGGCAGGAGCATGGCCCGCACCCCGTGGGCGAAGGCAAAGCGCAATTCCGCGTCGTATTCGATCACCACGCCCGGCGCTATCCGCCCCGTCGTGTACCCCTCCTCGAACATATGCCACGTCGATCCGCCCTTCCACAGCCGCGTGTTCTTCCCCTCCTCCGCGCGGCCCGCCGCACCGTTCACCCGTTGCATCACGCCCCAATTCGGCACGAGGAAGAAGTCCGGCGACACCTCCCGCCCGGCCCGGCCCATCTCGTCGAGCATTTCCGCGATGCTCGCCGCCCAGAACATGCACGTCTCCGCCCAGCGCAGCCGCCCCGCGGGTGTTTGCAGCGCGGGATTAGCCAGGCGGACCGCGTCGAAGCTCGGCCGGACGCTCGGCGGCAGGCATTGCGCCGCGATAAAGGCGGAGACCTCGCCGATGATCATGCCGCTCCCGGCGTGCGCGACGTGTTCCAGGTCCAACGCGCCCGTCGTGTCAAACGGCATGCGCCGCGCCTCCGGCGGGTACTTCTCTTCCAGCCAGCGAATAAACTCCGGCTGCGCAAGCGCCCATTGAATCGCGTCGCCCTCGCGGTGCAGGACGACCTGCCCGTAGTCCCGGGTCCCGAACGCTTCTCCGAGCGTGTCCGGCGTGTACCGATCCCGCAGATAGGCTTGGAACCGTTCCTCGCAATGGCGGCAGTAGCACCGGATAATGCAGTTGTCGATGAAGAGCCCGTCGTAACCGGCCCGCGCGGCGTTGCGCGCCTCCGCGTTGCAGACCCGCCGCCAGTCCGGATTGTTCGGACACGGCGCGAAGCGCAGGTCCTCCGCTGTCATGCCCCGTTCGAGGAAGACCATGCGCTTGTAGTTGTAGTGCAGCGCCCCGAACGGCTCCCGCTGCATCCACTCCAGCGGATCAGACGGACGCTCCCCCAGTCCCAGCGAACCCGCCAACGTGTCCCAACGGTCGTAGACTTCCCACGCGCCATACCCCGTCGCCGGATTCCCGCTCAGCGTCTGGTTGCACAGATACGGGATAACCCACCGCACGCCGCGCGCGCGCAGATACCCTACATACGCCCGGCTGTTCTCCAGAAACCGCTCATACGGCTCGTCCCGACCCTCCACCACCGTCGACCCGAAACCGTAACGCCCGAGATACCGCAAGTCCGATCCCCCGTGATACAGGTCCGGCGCGAAAGCCTCAAACCGCCCTCGAAACTCCGGATCCACCGCTTGCCCGACCGTGTAATCTATCTCGTACGTAAACGGCGCGTGCGTCACCGGCGGGGCCGCATGCGCGCCCCTTGCCAACAGCGCGATCGCGCCCAAGGCCCACGCAACCATCTTTGCGCAATTACTGACCCGAATATCCATCGTCTCCCCCTTTCATCCACAGGAACCGCCCGACGCGGTCCCCTTATCCGCATTACCGTCTTGCCACCACTCTCTCCTCACACCGGCTGCAATCATAACCATTCGCGAAGCTGCGATCATAATCGTGGGCCGTCGCCAATGGAATTCCCATCGTTAACGCGGGCATAA
The DNA here is from genome assembly GCA_029556545.1 of Candidatus Hydrogenedentota bacterium. Classification (GTDB taxonomy): domain Bacteria; phylum Hydrogenedentota; class Hydrogenedentia; order Hydrogenedentales; family JAGMZX01; genus JAGMZX01. Next base: position 21,429 of record JAKQEQ010000117.1, on the reverse strand, counting down.
TCCGTCGCGCACAGTCGGCTTTTGCGTCAACGGAAGGTGGAGCCGTGGGGACAGGAACTACCCAGTGGGCGGACCTCTGCGTCATCGTCACCTACATGGTCTCGATGGTCGCCTTGGGCGCGTATTTCACGCGCCGACAGAAGTCCGCCTCCGAGTACCTTCTGGCAAGCCGCAACGTCGGATGGTTCGCCATCGGCCTGTCCCTGTTGTCGACGCTCAACAGCGCCATCGACTACGTCATCGGGCCGGCGCAGATTCTCGAATACGGCTTCATGAATCTCGTGATGATACTGCCGGTGTTCATCTCTTTTCCTATCATCTTCAGGTATTTCCTTCCCTTCTATCAGCGGCTTCGATTCTTCAACTGTTACGAATATCTTGAGCACCGATTTAACGTGCGGGTTCGCATAATTGTCACGCTCATCTTCATCCTCTGGCGAATTTCCTGGATGGGCACCACGCTCTATCTCCCGGCCTATGTGCTCCACGTCGCCATGGGCTGGGACCTCCTTTGGACGATCGCCGTGCTTGGCGCCATCACAACCGTCTATACAACCCTCGGCGGCGTACGCGCCGCCATTTGGACCGACGTCACGCAGGCCTTCATCATGTTCGCCGGGCTTATCCTGGCGATTATCCTGGTCACGGCGCAGGTACCCGGCGGGATGGGACATGTGTGGACCGTGTCTCGGGAGGCCGGCTTCATGTACTTCACGGCGCGCATTCCCGGCATGGCGGAAGCGCCGGGCGTGTTCGAAAAGATCGGTCTTTACTTCCACGCGAATCTCACGTTCTGGTCCATCCTCATCATGGGCACGCTCTCAAAGCTGACCTCATACGGCGCGGACCAGGTCATGGTGCAGCGGTACCTGACCGCGAAGAGTATTGACGACAGCAGGCGGGGCTTTCTCCTGAATTCCATCGCGTACGTGATCTACTCGCTGCTTTTCATACTGCTGGGAATGGGGCTGTTTACCTACTTCAAGCTTTATCCGCTGCCGGAAGGCACAAGATACGAATACATGTTTCCGTACTTCATAGACCGCCACGTCCCCGTGATCGTGAAAGGCCTGATTATCGCCGCCATTTACGCCGCCGCGCAGTCGAGCGTGAGTTCCGGCATCACGGCGACGGCGGCCGCCATCTTCTCCGACCTCTATCTGCGGCTTTTCAAGAATCAGGTCTCGGTGGACGAACACGTCTCCGAGGCGGTCCAGCGGGAACAGGTACGCATCTCCCGGATATGCGCCCTATGCCTTGGCCTTGGCGTCACGCTTTTTGCGTGCCTCATCCGCCATCTGCACGCCAACGATGGACTCTTCAGCCTCTTCAACAAGATGGTGGCCAGCTTCGCGGGACTCATCATCCCCATCTTTCTCCTTGGCATGTTTTCGCGTCGCGTGGGCAGCGCCGGTGTCGGACTGGGCGCGCTCCTGGGCCTTGCCGCGGGCTACTACTGGGCATTTCACACACGCCTCGGCTACGGCTGGACGGCGTGTGTCGCGTTCGTCGTGACAGTCTTGGTCGCCTATGGCGTCAGTCTTCTGCAACCGGTTCCCGGCCGTGATAAGCTTGCATGGTGCTGGAAGGACATCATGGCGCGACCTTGATGACGCCCGACACACGCGAAGGCGGTAATTTGCACTTTCACGTCGCGTGACACTGAATCGAAAGGACGCCTGCACCAATGACGAACGACGTTGTGGATATCGGAAAAGGCGAGCCGGATTTCCACACGCCCGAACATATCAAGCGCGCCGGTCATGCCGCCATCGATCAGAACTTCACGAAATACACGCCGCAACCGGGAATCCCCGAACTGCGGGAGGCGATCGCGTGGAAATTCGAGGTTGAAAACGGCATTCACGTTTCCCAGCAACAGGTCGTTGTCAGTTGCGGCGGAAAACATGCGGTCGACAACGCGCTGCGCGTACTCGTGCGGCCCGGAGACGAGGTGCTCATCGTCTCGCCCTTCTGGTTCGCCTATCCGGAGCAGGTGAGGCTCTGCGGCGGCGTTCCCGTGCCGGTGGTCGCCCGCGAAGAGAATGGCTACCTCCCGGACCCCGCCGCCGTGCGTGGCGCCGTCACTTCGAGGAGCCGCGTACTCATCATCAACTCGCCCAACAACCCCACGGGCGCCGTGTATCCCCGGGATCTTCTGCGGGACCTGGCCGGAATCGCGGTCGAGCGCGACTTGGCCGTGCTTGCGGACGAGGTGTACGAGAAGATTCTTTTCGACGGCGCCGAGCACGTTTCAATAGCCAGTCTGGATTCAAGGATCGCCGCGCGGACCGTCACCGTGAACAGCGTTTCGAAGACCCACGCGATGACCGGATGGCGAATCGGGTACGCCGCGCTGCCCGGCACGCTCGCCGACCGTGTTACCGCCGTGCAATCGGTGACTATTTCCGCGCCGTCCGCGATTTCGCAGCGGGCCGCGCTCGCGGCGTTCAACGGAGACCAGGACCACGTGGCGCGCATGGCGCAAGCCTACGCGGAACGGAGGCGCTATGTATTGGAGCGAATCGACCGGATGACGGCGCTTTCCACATATCCTTGTTTGGGCACGTTCTATTGCCTCGTGAGCGTAAGTCCGCTTCTGGGGCGCGCCGTGAACGGGGTCGCAATCGGGAACGCCGACGTCTTCGCGGAACGGTTGCAGCGTGAGGCCCGCGTCAGGGTGGTCTCTGGCGTCGGCTTCGGCGCCCCGAAGCACATACGCATTTCATTTGCCGTGGGCATGGATACATTGATCGAAGGGCTCGATCGTCTCGAACAATTCGTCACGCGTTGTGTCATGGAGTAACAGAAAATGAGAATCACCGAAATCAAGAGCTTCCTTATGTCTTATCCGCGCGATCTCCACATTATCAAAATCGAAACGGACGCGGGCATTTACGGCGTCGGAGAGGCCGGGTGTTCGACGCGCGAGTATGGGCAGGAGGGCGTGCTGAGACATTTCCGCGAATTCCTGGTCGGCATGGACCCGATGCACATCGAGCACATCTGGCAGGTCCTCTACCGCAGCGCCTACTACGAGGGGGGGCGCATCATCACGGCGACCATGTCCGCCATTGACATGGCGCTCTACGACATCGTCGGCAAGGCGCTGCGCGTACCCGTATACCAACTGCTGGGGGGCGCGTGCCGCGACCGCGTGTTTGGGTTTCGCACGGTCGGCGCGCTGAATGACCCCAAGTGCGCGGAACGAGTGAAGGAGGCGGTGGACGAGGGTTGGCCGACGGTGCGATTCTCACCGGCGGACCGCATTGTCCCGCGTGCCTTGCGAACCGACGTCGCCCAAGAGGACGCGACCCGCGTGTTCGATGTCCGCGAGTCTATCGCGGCGACCGCGGAGCTGTTTACGGAGATTCATCATGTGACGGACAAGCGCATCGCGCTCGGCATCGATTACCACCATCGGCTTTCCGTGGCGGAGGCGGCGCAGTTCTGTCAAATGATTCCCAGGGGGAGCCTCGCATTCCTCGAAGAACCCATTCGCAACGAGAATCCCGACGCATACGCGGCGTTACGCGGCATGACCGACGCGCCGTTCGCGATTGGCGAAGAATGGTCGAGCAAGTGGGCCGCCGTACCGTATATCGAGCGGGGCCTGACCAACTATGCGCGTGTGGATGTGTGCTGTATCGGGGGCTTGACCGAGGCGAAGAAAGTCGCCGGTTGGTGCGAGACCCACTACATCGACCTGATGCCGCACAACCCGATTGGACCGGTGTGCACCGCGGCCACGATCCATCTTGCCGCATCCATCAACAATCTCGCATGGGTCGAAGTCGTGCCGGCGTTCAACGACGCGTCTAACGACGTGTTTCCCGTGTCGGTCGAGCGGTGCGGGCCCTATTACACCCTTCCAACCCGGCCGGGCCTCGGAATCGAGTTCGACGAGACAGCCGCCGCGAAGTATCCCATGCGGATGCACGAGCATCCGCACTTGCAGCGGCCTGACGGCAGCTATACAAACTGGTAGTATACCGATGCCCGTGCGGGAACGAAGTCCGCATCCTGGGAGGACAACGCTGTGAGAAAAGCAATCTTCGGCGATCCAACGCGCTTTCAGCGCCACCTGCCTGCCGCGACAGCCATCGTTATTGCGGCGTGCTGTATCGGAGCGGCGCGGGCCGCCGACCCGCACGAGATGGAGGCATTCATCGCGGAGTTGATGTCGCGCAAGCCCGCGGCAGGCGAGCCTTACGAACTGGAGGGGAATCGGCTCTTCTTCACAAACTGGTACTTCATCCGACCTGGCAATCTGAACTGGCTCAACGACGACGGCGAACTCGTCAATACTATTGAAGAAAACGCGGAACACGTGACGCACGGCCCCTGGGACGCGCAATTGAGCCGGCCGTCGTCGCCGTTTGGCATCGACATCGTCACACAACCGGCTCAGCGTCTCGGTCCTGTGTTGAAACGTGTGAAGCCATGGGAGCGCGATTCCATCATCTTCAGAACGGTGTTGAAGGACGGAGACAAATACCGGGCGTGGGCGAAATGCATTCCCGGGGGCGAATGCTATCTTGAATCCGACGATGGTCTGGAGTGGAAACGTCCCATACTCAGGCAGCGGGAATTCAACGGCAGCTTCGAGAATAATCTTCTCGAGCCCGGTCCGGACGGTTCCGTGTTCGTCGATCCTTCAGGACCTCCCGAGGAGCGCTACAAGAGCATTCGGGGGCCGGTTATCAGCTTCGAGGAATTCCAGGCATTCACCGAGAAACACTCGGACAAGTGGGATTCTCAAGCCGTTAAGGGCTATTGGCGATCGCCTCAGAAGTTCCGCGCTCTGGCCGGTTCCGTTTCGCCGGACGGACTGCATTGGAAGCCTTTGCCGGAACCGTTCACGGTCGAGCACTCCGACGGCGTGGAAGTCGCGTACTACGACCGCCGACTGAAGAAGTATGTCGTTTACACTCGCAACTGGCTTGTCGGCGATAGGTCCCCGCGTTGGAACGGCGACCCTCAGATCCGCACGTGGCTCGGCGAGGAATGCGGGTCAGGGCGCCGCGCAATCGGCCGTATGGAAAGCGATACCTACGGCGATTTCCCGCTCTCCGAAAACGTCATCGTCCCGACGCCCGCCGACGTGTCCCCTTCCGAGGTATTCTATACGAGCATCTGGAGCCCGCCGCCCGGCGCACCCGATCACCACCTCATGTTCCCCGCAATCTGGGACACCCGCGACGACTCCTCCAGTATCGGCCTCTGGTCCAGCCATGACGGCAAACTCTGGGCCCGCGTGCCGGGCCCGCGACTGCTCGAAACCACCGCGTTTGGCCAGTGGGACGGCGGCTGCATTTTCTCGACTCCATATCTCATCGAACTTCCGAACGGCGATTTCGCGCTGCCGTACAAGGGCTATAATCTGCCGCACAAGTACCCGCGCGGCACGATGGAGGTCCATTCCGGATACGCCGTATGGCCGAAGGGGCGTATTGTCGCCGTCGAGGCAAGGGATATCGGCGATTTTGCCACCGTCGCCATCCTTCCGCCCGCCCGGACCCTGCGGATCAACGCGGTGACGAAACGGGCAGGCGGCGTCTCCGTTGAAGTCGTTCGCCTCGTCGATCAGCCAAAGGTCCGGTCCTACCAGCCTTACGAGGAGGTCATTCCCGGTCGGTCCTTCGCCGACTGTGACGTTGCCCGGGGAGACCTCTTCTGGGCGCCCGTATCCTGGCGGGGAACAACCGACTTGGGCCACTACGAAGGCGAAGGCGTAATCCTGCGGTTTCGCCTGGACCGCGCCCGACTATTCGGCCTCGAATTCAAGTGACCCGCGCCACCGGCCAACCTAACGCGCGCCCACAACACCATGCCCGAACCGCATTCTTACACACGCGCCCGATACCGCCCCCCTTCGCTCCTCACCGCTTCCCCAGTCGCTCCATCCGCTGCCGCACAAGCGGCTGCTCCGGGTCCGCCTCCAGTGATTTCTCGTACGCCGCGCGGGCCTGCCCCACATTGCCCAGCTGGCCCTGCACGTCGCCAAGGAATTTCCACGAGTCCGCGTCCTGCGGGTCGAGGCGGGTCGCCCGGTGCGCGGCGGTGACCGCCTCGGGAATGCGCGCCGCCTGATACAGCAGCCGCGCAAAGGCCGCGTGGTTTTCGGCCGTGTCCGCGAACGTGCGGCGGAGCGCGTCGAAATCCGCCAGCGCGATGCGCAGCACCGTGCGCAGTTCGACGTCGTGTTCGACGACCGCCGGGCCGAGGGCTTTAATGGCGGTCCACGCCTCCGCGACACGACCGTCGCGGGCGTCCAGCGCGGCGAGGGCCAGACCGAGGCGTATGTCATCGGGTTCGCGTTGCCGTGCCCGCGCGTAGTGTTCGCGCGCGAATTCCGGCAATCCCTCCTCAAAAAAGATCATTCCCAGTTCCCGGTGCGCCACCGCCGCTTCCGGACCCTCAGCCGCCAGTTCCAGCGCCCGATGCAGCGCGTCAAACGCCGCCCGCCGCTTTGCCGGACCGACCCGCGCCAGGTTTTCCCCCAGCATCACCCACAACGCGGCGTTCTCCGGCGCCATCGCCGTGGCCCGCTCCAGCGACGCCGCCGCAAGGTCATAGTCCCCCGCCAGATTGCGCAGCCCGGCATACGCTCTCAGCACTTCCACATCCCGGGACGTGGCCGCGCCCGCCGCTTCCAGAATTCGGATGGCCTCGGCCAGTTCCTTCTCCGCATCGTTGCGGTGCCGGCGCGCCGCCGCGGCGTCGCCCTGTTGCCACGCCTGCGACGCCTCCGTCATGGCCGCGCCGTAGCGTTCCAGGAATGGCCGCGCGTCTCCGCCTTCGGCGGATTCCGTCGCGTTCGCAAGCAATACCACCGCCACGACGCAGCCGAGTACCATCTTCACGCGGGAGGCGCGTCCATCCCGTCCGTTTCGATTCAACCGCACGTCCATTGCCTCATTGCCGCGGTTGTGGCGCCGTCCTCATCGGGAACCCGCGCCGCCCACAGGTTCTGTTCCATCGCATCGAGGAGCGGCCCGAACGAGGCCGGGTCCAGCGCGCATACCGGCGCCGCGCCCAGTCGTCGGGCCAATCCCGCGACCTCGTCCGGCGCGCACCGGTCCGTCTTGTTCAGGACCACCAGGGTCCGCTTCGTTTGCAGGTCCAACTCGGTCAACAACTCGCGGACCGCCTCCAACTTGTCCTCGATGTCCGGGCACGACCCGTCGATAACGTGCACCAAGAGGTCCGCGTAATGCAATTCTTCGAAGGTCGTGCGGAACGCGGCCTTCAGGTCCGGCGGCAGATTGCGGATGAAGCCGACGGTATCCGTCACGATGACTTCGCGATCGCGCGGAAAACGCAGCCGCCGCGACACCGGGTTGAGCGTGGCGAACAGCGCGTCCTCCGCGATAACCGCGCTCCTGGTAAGCGCGTTCAGCAGCGTCGACTTCCCCGCGTTCGTGTAGCCGATTATGGCCACCACCGGCAGCCCGTGACGCCGCCGGTTGCCCCGGCGCAGTTCGCGGCGCTCGCCCAGCTTGCGGACCTCCCGTTCGAGTTGGGCGATGCGGTCGCGCGCGCGGCGCCGGTCCACCTCGAGTTTCGTCTCGCCGGGGCCGCGCCCGCCGATGCCGCCGGTCAGCCGCGAGAACGCGGTGTGCTTCGCGCCCAGTTTCGGCAGCATATACCGCAGTTGCGCGAGTTCGACCTGAATCTTGCCTTCGCGCGTCACGGCGTGCTGCGCGAAGATATCCAGGATCACCTGGGTGCGATCCAGAATTTTGAGGTCCGTATAATCGGCCAGGGTCTTCACCTGCGACGGCGACAGATTCAGATCGAAGACTATCACCTCCGCGCCAACCTGCATCGCCTTGATGATCGCGTGCTTGAGCTTGCCCTGCCCCAGCACGAAGCGCGGATCCGGCGCGCGATGCTGGATGAATGCGTGCACCACGTCGATGCCCGCGCTCCGCGCCAGTTCCCTTAATTCGGCAAGCGAGTCCTCCGCGAACGTCGCAGCCGCCGTCGATACATGCGCGAGAATGGCCCGGTCGCGCCGGTCGCATGCGCGGCGCGGCTTGCGGTGTCGCTCGAATTCCTCCTCGAGCGCCTCGATCATGGCGGGGAAGTCGGCGGCGAGTTGGAAGACGGTCGTCGGCGGCAGCACCGCCCAGGGCCGATCGTTCTCGTTGTCCGGGAGCAGGTGCGCCATGCACAGCCGGCCCGGCAATCCACCCTCCGTCACCTCGACGCACGCCACCAGATCGAGCCGGAGCAGCGCAAGGTCCGTGAGGTCGTCGTCCGTGAGCGGTTCGTGATTCAGGTGGGTGTGCACGAGCCGGACCCCCGCCAGCCGGTCCCGGTCCCGACGTCCCAAATCCGGCAGAAACAACCCGCGCGCGTCGCCGACAATCACCGCCGCCACGCCCCCGCCGCGTTCGAGCAGGAGGCCGACTTGGCGCTGGATTTCCCCCGAGATTTCCGTCAGGGATCGCGCGAGCTCCGGTGTGATGACGCAGTCGGAGCGCGCACGACGCCGCCCCAGTCGCCCGAGCGCCCGCAACTGCGACGCCTTCAGACCGCTCAGATTGCCGCTAAGCAGGGTCGCTCATCTCCTCGTCGCATGGGCATCCCGCCCATGTCCCGTGCCGACACGTTACGCCTGCATCATGACGCGGCGAATGATGCGCTGACTTTCGACCGCGTCCAGCGTCCGCTGCGCCTTGCGCAGTTCGTTGATATCGAGCTTCTCGAGTTTCTTCCATAAGATGCTCAAGTTGCCGAGGGCGATCTGAATCGCCTGCATCGGCTCGATGCGCTGCGGCAGCACATCGATGGTGATGAAGCCCTTGTATTTCGATGCTTTCAGATAGAAAAGCGCCTCCATCGCCTCCCACATGTGCACGCTCGCGGGCAACAGCGCGTCGTCAGTCACCGCGTAACTGTCGTTAAAATAGACCTGAAACAACTTGCTCGCCCGCGTCAGAAACGCGATTGATTCGGCCGGATTCTCGCCAGACATGATCGCGTGGCTGAAATCCAGCGCCACGCCCACGTTCTTCATGGCAATTTCCTGGCACATGGAAAGCGCCTTGCCGACCGTCGCGACCGTCTGGTACTGCCGCGGCTCCCGCGGCTTATAGGTTATCGCCACGTTGATGTCCGGCGAGGCGTACTTCGCAATTGTCTTAATGCTCGAAATCACCGTATTCCACTGGGCTGTGTAGTCCACGTGGAACGAGTAATCAAAGCCGTCGGTATAAAGGCGCAGCGTGATCTCCGTCGCGCCCAGCTGCCGCGCGATATCGACCGCCTTCCGTCCTTCGTCTATGGCGGCGTTGCGCGTCTTCTGATGCTGATGGCCGAACCCCCCAAGCGCGAACCGGCGATCATGGACCAAGGTCGCGCTTACCCCGGAGCACGCGAGGTTGTATTCCTTGAGTAACCGCTTAATCTCTTTCACCGGATACTCTTGCGACACATCCGTTTGCGCGATCTCGACCGCCCGGACGCCCTTGGTCTTCGCGACGGCCGCAAGGCGTTCCTGCAATTTGGGCGTGTCCCGGTACCCTTCCCAACAATAACGGTCAGGTGTATCCGAAAACATCCATAATCCAACGGAAAATCTCGGCATCATGCATCTTCTCCTTCCAGACCATTCACGGCGCGAGACTGAAGAATTACCCCGTATCCGCACGCCCGAGGCAGGCTCTTATGACGCGTAACGGCTCTCGGCGGCCCGAGACTTGGGCCAAACCTACGAGAACGAATCATTCCCGACATCGCAGGGCGGATTATAGCGTGCAAGGCGTAGAAAGTCAATAGGCTCTTGTTCTTACAGCGATTTTCCGGGCGGACGGACGGCATCCCGCAGGCGGATTCGACCAGCTAACGCCCCCTGAAAAAAGAGGGGCGAGTGCAGGTAGCGGGGGAACTACCTCTTGCACTCGCCGGTGGTGGGAACCAGTCATTGCTGACTGCACCGTGGGCCAGCTAGGGGGAGTAACCAACCCGACGGCAATAAAGTAAACATGTCCTCTCGGAGTCTTATTCCCAGATATCCGTGTCATCAGCAAAAAATTTGGAGCAATTGTAAGCACTTAAGCCACAATAGGTTACACGACGAAACTCGTTTCACGGTCTGGTACATCTCCATCGACGGGAAGGCCCTCGGGCGTCGAAACACGCACGTCTGCGGGGTCCCGATGTTGAAAACCGGCCCGGAAAGCCTGAGAATGAGCATCGCGAGACAAGGATGAACGGGACAGTTTCGATGCGTTGCCACAAGCTTGAACAGCAGGGCACTCGGGAATATGGAGGACGACTCGAATGACGTGTGTCGCCCCCCTGCTGCTGTGCCTGCTCGCCGAATTCCCGGCGGAACTCGCCGACACGCCCCCGACCGGGCCACCGGAGACCGAGTCGCCCGCAGCCACCTGGAAACAGCGGGCCGTTGGCGGGGCCGTTGCCCGCATTCACGAACTGAGCGGCCCATCCGGCATCCACTGGCCGCGAGGCGAGGCCGCCGCTGCTGGATCCGATTTGCGCGGCGGCGCGGGGCCGGACAACGCCGTGATCCGGGCCATGTTCGCGGCCCCGGAGCCGTCCACGCGGGTTCGGGCGGTCGAGTTGTGGGTTACTACGCCAGAGCCGGGCCCGCCCGACCTCCTGCTGGCCGCGCTCGAAGACCCGGACCGCACGGTGCGCGCCGCGGCGGCGCGCGCCCTGGGCCGGCTTGACGTGGCGACGCTTACGGAACAAGTGCTGGACGCGCTGCGCGATCCGTTGTCGCCGGGCGCGCAGACGATCCACCAGGTCCTGCCCGAGATGCAGGACGTAATAGAACGTCCCCTTATCGAGGTACTCGAGGATGACGCCGCCCCCTCCGAGCGGCGTTGGGCCGCCGGATACGCCCTCGGCGGCATGGGCAGCGCAAGAGCGGCCCCAACCTTGGCGCGCCTGACCGCGTCCCCGGACTTCGTGCTTGCGCGGGTCTGCGCCGAGGCGCTGGTGAAAAGCCGTGCGCCCCAAGATGTGGGATTCTGGATCGGCGTGGCGTCCCACCCCGCGCCCGAGGTCCGCCGCGTCGCGCTCGACGCCTTGGCGACGCTGGGAACGCGCGAGGCCGTCGAGGCGCTCCACCGGGCCGCCCTCGGCGAGACGGAACAGGAACTGTGGCTGAAGGAACACGCCGTGCGCCGCATCGCGGAATTGCCCGGGGACACGTCGCTCCCCATCCTGATTCACGTGCTGGCAAACCACCTTCCCGCCCGGCACGAAGCCGCGCGCCAACTCGCGCGACTTACCGGGCTCGAATTCGGCGAGAACCCCGTCGAATGGCGGCAGTGGTACGAGCAGACCGGCGGACGCCTTCCCCCGCCGCGACCTGTGCTGCCCGAAACGGCCCCGTCGCCGCCCTTGTACGAATTCGCGCCCTGGCCACAGTGAGGGTGTTGTGGCCGGTCTGACGAGGCGGATGGGAGCGGGGACATCCTGCCCCCGAGAATGTGGGGCGAGACGCCCCACCTCCTATGCCCGCCACCGCGCCGACCACGCGCCGCAGGGGGTGTCCAGGAGAACGCTCGCCCTGACGGTATTTGTCGGGGAGGGAGGATCCGATTACGATTACGATTACGACCACGAGCACGAGCACGAGGACGAGTGCGAGTGCGATGACGCGGGGAGGTGGAGCGGCACGCGGCACATTGGGCGTAAGATCACGCCAACCCTCGCTCTCACGCGGCGCGCTCGCGGTATCGCCTCTGTGGAAGCTGTGCCTTTGCGGTGAACACAATCGGAGACCGCGCGCGGTTTTGCTCGCTTGTGTTATGATGCGCAGCGGAGTTCATGGGCTTTATCAAGGGAAAACGAGTGAGGGAGCGATCCATGAAACGGTCATCGTTGTATGCAGGCGCAATTGCGATGTTAGTCTTCGGGTTTCTGGCGGCGTGTCGCGGAGGCGGTCTGGGCATGTTGCCGGCGGGGCGGTTCCCGGAGGGCGCGCCGACGCCGCGTCCGGAGGGCGAAGGTTGGACGGACCTGTTCGATGCGGCCCACGCGGCGGGCTGGCGGAACGTCACGGACGGCAACCCGGACGTCTTCGAGTTGAAGGACGGCGTCTTCCACATCTTCGGGAAGAGCGGTTCGTACATGGCATACGAGCCGGAGGCGTTCGGCGACTTCACACTGCACATTGAATTCAAGGTAACGAAGGGGGCGAACAGCGGCGTGTTTTTCCGGTCGGACCCGAAAGACCCGGTTCAGGGCGGCATAGAGGTGCAGGTGTTCGACGACCACGGCGTCGTGCCGAACCGGCACGGCAGCGGCGCGATCTACGACGTGGCCACGCCGATGTTCAATATGGCGCGGCCCGGGGGGGAATGGAATTCGTATGACATCACATGCCGCGGCGCGGAGGTCGAGGTGGTGATGAACGGCTGGCGCGTCATCCACACGGACCTCTCGCTCATGACCAAGCCGATTGGCAAGTTCAACACGCCGTTGGCGGAACTGCCGCGCACCGGACACATCATCCTCCAGGATCACGGGGCCGAGGTGTGGTACAAGAATCTCGTGATTAAGCGTCTGTGATCGGGCGCTTCTCGTGGGAGCACCGCCGATGAGCGTGACGCGCATCACCGCCGAACAGCGCGACTGGTTGACCCTGGTGCTCGTGCCGGGCATCGGCACGACGCATTTCATCCGCTTGCTGGCCCGCTTCCGCACGCCGGGCCGCGTGCTGTCCGCCAGCGAGGCGGAACTCGCCGAAGTGGTCGGCAGGACCCTCGCGCAGCGCATCCGCCAATACCGCGAGGCGACGAACGAGGCCGAGCAGGAGCGGCTCATGGCAAAGTACGAGGCCGGGCTCATCACGATGGAGGACCCGGCCTATCCGCCGCGCCTGGCCGAGATTTACGACCCGCCGCTTGTGCTCTTCCACCGGGGCGAACTCCTCGATCGTGACGAGTATTGCGTCGCCATCGTCGGCACGCGCAAGGCGTCGCCCTACGGCGTACGCACGGCGGAGACGCTCGGGCGCGAACTCGCGTCGCGCGGCATCACGGTCGTCAGCGGGATGGCGCACGGCATTGACGCGGCGGCGCACCGGGGCGCGATCGAAGGCGGCGGGCGGACCATCGCGGTGCTGGGGTGCGGCGTGGACGTGGTGTACCCCGAGGAAAACGCGGACCTCATGCACCGGATCATCCGGCACGGCTGCGTATTGTCCCAGTTTCCTATGGGAACCAAGCCGTCGAAGGGGCTGTTCCCGTATCGCAACCGCATCATCAGCGGCCTGAGCATGGGCACGTGCATCGTCGAGGCCCCGCTGCGGAGCGGCGCGCTGATTACGGCGCGTCAGGCCGCGGAACAGGGCCGCGAGGTCTTCGCCGTGCCGGGCCAGGTCGGCTACGAAAACAGCCAGGGCCCGCACGCATTGATTCGCGAAGGCGCGAAACTCGTCGAGTCGATCGAGGACATCCTTGCGGAACTCGATGTGCCGCCCGAGATGCGGGTGCGCCCCGCGCGCGAAGGACACGCTGAAGCGTGTACTACGAACCTGCACGCTGAAGCGCGTACTACGAACCTGCGCCCTGAAGGCGGGGGCGCGGCCGCGGGGCGCAGCGCGCCCGTGCCGGCGGTAACGAAACCGCAGTCGCCCGTGCCGAAACCGAGCGTCACGCCGTCGGAGCAGGCCATACTCGAAGTGCTATCGCCGGATGGATCGTTCGTGGACGAGATCGCGATGGCGAGCCGCTTGTCCGTGGCGGAGGCGCTGAGTTCGCTCACGATCCTGGAACTCAAGGGCTTGGTCCGCCAGTTCAGCGGGAAGCGGTTCGCGCCGCGATGAGCCGCCTGCCCTCCATCGCCGAACGCGTCCGCCGCGGCGATCCCCTCCCGATGCCGGTGGCGGCGCTGCTGAGCGCGGCGACGCCAATCGTGCGCATCGGCATGTGGCGGCGCAAGCGACAGCCGCGCGTCCGCGTGAACGCCCGCGTCATCAGTTTCGGGAACCTCACCGTCGGCGGCACGGGCAAGACCCCGGCGGTCATCGAGCGCGCACGGGCGGAACACGAGGCCGGGCGCCGGGTCGCCGTGGTGACGCGCGGTTACGGCAGCCGCCGGATTCCCGAGCCGACGCGGCTTGATCCCGGTATGCCGCCGCACGAAGCCTGCGATCGCTTCGGCGACGAGGCCGTCTTGATCGCGCGGCGGGTTCCGGGGATACACGTCGTCAAGGCCGCGGACCGCGTGGCGGGCGCGCGGTACGCCACCGATCAACTCGGATGCGACACGATCATTCTCGATGACGGTTTCCAGTATCTTGCCCTCGAACGGAACGAGAACATCCTGGTCATCGACGCGACGAACCCTTTCGGCAATGGGCGGCTGCTGCCGCGCGGCATCCTGCGCGAGCCGGTGGACGCGATGGTCCGCGCCACGGCGATCACGCTTACCCGCTGCGATCAGGCGGATGATCGCGCCCGGACCGTGGCGGCGATCCGCCGGATATGTCCCGAGACGCCGTTGCGCCTGACGCGCCACGCGCCCGATAGCCTCCGGCGCGTCGCCGACGGCGAAGCCGTGTCGCTGGAGTCCCTGCGCGGTCGCGAGATCGAGGCCGCGTGCGCCATCGGCAATCCGGACGCGTTCTTCCGCACGCTCGAGGGGCTCGGCGCGGTGCTGGTGTCTCGCCGGTCCTATCGCGACCATGCGGGCATCGATTTGCAGGCAGGCTGCGCGGACCGCTGGACCGTACTCACGGAAAAGGACGCGGTCCGCGTGCGCGCGCCAAGCGCGGCGGTATACGCATTGGGCATCGCGCTGGAAGACATGGAGTAGATGACGTGGCTCGGGCGTCCCGCCCGTGATTAAGACATGGGCAAGATGCCCATGCCACGCGTGCAATGATATGGACGGGATGGACAGAGTGGACGATAGCGGTGAGGGTCATACGACTCTGCCGGCAGACGCCGGGGCGCGCCGACTTGTCCTCGCGGCGGCGGTATGCGTGTACACCGCGGCGCTGTTCGCGTTCAGCGTGTACTTGCGGGCGGACGGCTTCGGGCGGCTGCCGACCGGCGTATCAAGTTGGATGACCACCGGATCGACCATCTGCGCGAAGAACTGGCATCGCGAAGGGGCCTGGAACCTCCGCTTCACCCTGTATCGCGAGCCGGCCTCGATTGAGAACGCCGGCCTGCGCACGCCGTATCTGTCGTTCCCGCCCGGCGCGATACTGCCGATCTATATCCTCGGCAAGGCGCGCGGCGTCGAACCGACGCCCACGTTGACCATGGTCTACAACCTGTGCATGCAGTTCCTGATCGCCTGCGTGCTGGGCTTGGTCTGCCTCTTCGTACTGCGTCGGTTCAAGGTCGCCGTGTTGCTCGCGGCGGTCCCTCCCACGCTCTATTTGTTCCTGCGCGGCTCCTTCTACGAGCATCAGATGGGCTACTTCTCGGACCAGGCCGTCATGTTGCCTTTCGCGTTGCTTCTCCTGATAGAGACGCTTCACATGACGGGAATCCCCCCGAAGACACGCGCGATCATGGCCGTTTCCGAGGCTGCCGTGGTGTTCTGGGGGATGTTCACGGACTGGTTTTTCGGCTTTGTGCTGGCGTGCGCGTTTGCGTCACGGCTCCTGCGCGGCGAACTCGGCGCCTCCTGGAAACAGAGGGCCCAGCGCACGCTGTTGTTCTGGAGCCCCGCGCTGGCGGCCGTGCTGCTCTTCATGATGCAACTGGCGTATCACGGCGGGTTCGGCGTGCCGGTCGAGCGCTTTGTCTACGGCGCGGGCGTCGAGCAGGGCGGCAACCCCGACACGCCGGGGCTCAATCCGCGTCAACTCGAGTGGTCGCGATTCTTGTTGCCCTCGTTGAACAGCCGATTCTGGGGCGAATTCCTGCCGATGGCGTTCGGGCCGTTCGCCAAGGCGGCAATACTCGGGTGCGCGGCGATCCTGATCGCCGCAGGTCTTGCGCTGCTCGCGTTGCGCGTCCGGGGACGGGCCGCGCCAGACACGATCAAATGGCCGGCCGCGCTGGCCTTGATTACCCTCGCGCCGTGCCTGATCTACTACCAGGTCTTTCAGACCCACTGCTCGATTTTTGTCCATTTCTTCACCACGCTGAAATTTGCAGTGTCGTTCGCGTTGCTTCCGCTGATCCTGGTAGGCGCGGTCCTTGCCGCGCTGTCCCGTCGAAGCCGGGACACGCGCCGCCGCGCTTCCGCGGTCGCGGCGCTGCTCGCGTTATTCGCGGCGGGCGGCTATCTCGCGTGGATGGGCGACCCGCGCCAGGCGGGCATCTTCGATCCGCTGCGGCCCGAGTACGAACGCATCGGGCGTTTTGTCGGGCGGCACACGGCCTACGAGGATGTGTTGTTCTCCGCGAACCTCGATATCGGCCTTCTCGCGCCGCATTACCTCGTCTACGCGATGAAGCCCCTGCATACCGTCGCGTCGCTGGAAGAAGTCGCGGAGACGCTGAGCGGCGTCGAAGGCCCTTGGGTCCTCAACCTGCTATCCGTCGGGCCGGAGGCGTATCCGCCGGAGTCCGGTCTTGCTCCGCTTGCCGCGCGGGCGTTTGCCCGCTATGATGCGGGCGACTTGCACTTGTGCAAGATCGGACAAAACGATTTCGCGGCGGCGTACGACACGTGGGTATGTCGGGATCAGGTGGACCGTGTGGAATAAATGGACGCGGGTCCTGGCTGGAGCTGGGTGCTGCGTGAAGGGGAGAGCAGTCGATGATTACGATGTTGCTTCTGACGGCGTGCTTCGCGGCGGACGACGTAGCCGCGCGTATGGCGGTGCTCGAAAAGCACCTGGAACGTCTCGCGGCTATCAGCGTTCCGGAGACCCTGGAGGACCAAAAGCGCGAGAAAATCGCGAGGATCGAGGCGCTGATCGTCGGGGGCGCTGCAGAGGCGCAGCAGGTGAACGATCTCTACGCGCGGATGGACGAGGTCCGCGCATGGCTGTGGGACCACGCCGCGAATCGCCCCGGCGTGGACCCCGGCGAGTTCATCGAGACCGTTGAGTCCTGGACGCTACGCAATGAGGTCCTCACCGCGACGCTTGCCAAGGCCGATCTCGCCTTGGCGGTCACGTTCCGGGACAAGACCTGGCAATTCGCGCCTTGCGACCGTCAGGACATCCGTCTTGCAGGCCGGGACATGAGCTTCCTGGACGCCGCCGCGCGCAGCGCCGAGGTCCTACGGACGAGTTACAGCATCGCCCTGCTGCTGACGATCCGCGGGTTTCCGGACCATCCCGATCAGAGCCTCATCCTGGGCATCCACCTCAGCGGCGCGGAAATCCGCTTCTCGATCACCTCGCCGGAAGACGTGATGGATTTCCAGGTCATCGAATGGCCCAAGCCGCTGGTCGTGGGTAACGGTCCCGACACGCTGAGCGTCATTCCGTGCATGCAGGGCATGATCGTGCCCGGCGACTGGAACGAGCGCATCGACCGGCGGGACCAGACCAACTCGCGCACGCTCTACATGCCGTGGTGGGGGCAGATCGAAGACGGGCACGGCGTGATCACGATTCTGGAGACCAGCGACGATGGCGGCGTCCATTACCGCCACGCGCCCGGCGGTCCTACCACGGTGCAGCCGCTCTGGTATTCGAGTCTGCGGCGCCTGCGCCATCCGCGCTGGGCCCTTTACGCCTTCGACGCCGGAGCAAGCCACGTCTCGCTGGCCAAGCGATACCGGCGCTACGTCGTCGAGACCGGCCGCTTCGTCTCGCTCGCGGAGAAGCAGGCGCGGACGCCGAACCTCGGGAAGGTCATGGGCCGTCCGGTCGTCCACGTCGGCGCGCTTTACCACTATGTCTGGCAGTCGCACTATTACAACAAGGAGCGCCTCGAGGCCAATCACCAACTCGTAACTTTCGCGACGCTCGCGGAACAATTGCGCGACTTGAACGCCAAGGGGATCGCCAAAGCCTACGTCCACCTCGACGGGTGGGGCTTCTTCGGCTACGACAACGGACACCCGGACGTGCTGCCGCCGGGCGAGGAACAGGGCGGCTGGGACGGCCTGCGCCTGTTCGCGGACACGTGCGACGAACTCGGCTGGATCTTCGCGACGCATGACCAGTATCGCGACTTCTACTTTAACGCCGCATCGTTCGACCGGCGCCTCGCGCTCGAACACGAGGACGGCACGTTCGAGGAACACACGACGTGGTGCGGCGGACCGCAGACGATCCTCAGCGCCGTACACGCGCCCGGCTACGTCCGCCGCAACCACGATCTCTTCGCCGCGCATGGCGTCAAGGTGCGCGGCGCGTACCTCGACGTGTTCGCGATTGTGCCGCTCGAGGAGAGTTTCCAGACCACGCACCCGATGACGCGGACCGAATGCGCCGCCTATCGCAAGCAGTGTTTCGACCTGCTGCGCGCGCGCGGCTACGTCATGAGTTCGGAAGAGCCCGTCGACCGCTTCGTGCCCGACCTCGACCTCGTCCATCACGGTCCGTACTTCACGTTCAACGACGAGGGCCGCATCGGCGTGCCCGCGCCGCTGTTCAACCTCGTCTATCACGATTCCATCCTTCTGCCCTGGTCCATGGACGACGGGGAGGGCGGCTGGGGCATCCCGAAGGGCGATGCGGGCCGGCTGCATTGTCTGCTAAACGCGGGCATGCCGTACATCGGCCCCGGCGCGACGGAGGCCCAGATCGAGCGCGTGAACGAGGCGTCGGCGCTGTCGCGGCGGTGCGCGGCGTTCGAGATGCTGAACCACGAGTTTCTGGACGCCAGCCGGCGCAAACAGCGCGCGACCTTCGCGGACGGCACGCAAGTCACGGTCGATTTCGACGCGAAGACCTACACCATCGCGTATCCTTGAGGCACTATGAGCGAACTGCACGAATTTACGGGCAAGATCAGCGAAATGGCAAACGCCTTTCGCCAATCGCGGATTCTGTTCGCCGCACACGACCACAACGTGTTCGCGTTTCTTGAAGAGGACCGCGGCGCGGACGACGTCGCGCAACGGATCGGGTGCAGCGTTCGCGGCACAACGATGCTGCTGGACGGGCTGGTGGCGCTGGACCTCGTGACGAAGCATGGCGGACGCTACCGCAATGGGCCGGTCGCCACGACATGTCTCGTGCCGGGAAAGCCCGCGTACCAAGGGGCGATTCTCCGGCACACGCAGCGCAGTTGGGACGCCTGGTCCCGGTTGTCGGAGGCGGTCCGCACCGGTACGGGCGTCAAGCAGGGCAGCCACAGACCGGCGACCGGCGAATTGCGCGACTTCATTCTTGGCATGAGCAACATTGCGTTTCTGAGCGCGCCCGACCTGCTCGAACACATCGACATCGCGCCCTTCAAGCACCTGCTCGATGTCGGAGGCGGTCCGGGTACGTACACGATCACCTTCCTCAAGGCGAACCCGCGGCTCCGCGCGACAATTATGGACCTGCCGCCCGTCATCGAGATCGCCCGGGATCAGGTTGCCGTCGCCGGACTCGAGGAACGGGTGGCATACCGGCCCGGCGACTGCACGGCGGACGACCTGGGCTCGGGCTACGACCTTATCCTCGTCTCGAACATCGTGCATATCCTGAGCGCGGACCAGAACGCGCGGCTTGTCCGGAAGTGCCATGACGCGCTCGAATCAGGCGGGACGCTCATTATCAAAGATTTCCTGACGGATCCGGACCGGTCGGGCCCCGCGTTCAGTCTTATCTTCGCGCTGCACATGCTGCTGCACACGGAGGCGGGCGGCACGTACTCGATCGAAGAGGTCAGACGTTGGACGGATGACGCCGGATTTCTCCCCGGTGAGTTGAAGAGTCTCACCCCCAAGACCCGGCTTTGGGCCGCCCAGAAGGGATGAGTGATAACGCGCTTGTGGCATGCCATGCGCGGCGCGGCTCCAGCCGAACGCAACCGCCTGTCCGACAATTATTTACAGACGTCTGCGCGTCTGGAGACGCGGTGGGAGATCGCCCCATGCGTTCATTGCGAAAATCCAGAAAAATATTGCTTGACAAAGTGTAGAGCGATGTGCTATGACAACATCAAGAGCCCGGGGCTGGGTAGTCCCTGGGATGGAGGGAACCGAGATGGTAGATGTGTATTCTTCGATGAAGTGGAGCTTCTGTGTAGTCGCTCTTGCGTCGGTGACGCTGCTGGGTTGCCCGGAAACGGGGGTGGTCAAGGACGGATTGGTCGTTGTGGATGATGTGCCGCAGCTTAATGTCGCGGCCGTTGAGGAGGACGCCGTAGCCTTCACGACGAGCGGGGCGTCTCCGATTCAGGTTGGGGACATCATCGTGGGATCGGACAAGGGCGGGTTCCTGCGGCGCGTGGAGGCCGTATCGGAGACCAAGGGCGGCGTGTTGACACAGACCTCGAAGGCGTCGCTGGCCGAGGCGATTGACTTCGGCATGCTGTTCCAGGATATCGAGTTCACGACGCAGGACTTCATCAAC
This sequence comes from Candidatus Hydrogenedentota bacterium, assembly GCA_029556545.1. Taxonomy (GTDB): domain Bacteria; phylum Hydrogenedentota; class Hydrogenedentia; order Hydrogenedentales; family JAGMZX01; genus JAGMZX01. Next base: position 1,007 of record JAKQEQ010000117.1, on the reverse strand, counting down.
GCGGGCTTAATCGGCGTGGACGGCGTTGCGACGATCGTTGACCTGAGCGGCAAAGACATTTACCGCGATTACGGGATTGCAGTCACTGTGGCGCGGGGGACGCTCGAATGCGTGCCGGAAATCTATCTCGCGGCGTCGTGGAACGGGTTCCGTCTGTCGCGGTTCAACATGCAGACCAGCGGCACGGCCATACTGAACTTTGACGTGCAGGTCGGCGTGGATGACCAGACGACGCTGCGCTTTGAGACGGACCTGATCCCGCCGATTACGCAGCCGTTCGCCACGAGCATCGGCCCCATCCCCGTCGTTGGCGTGGCAAGCCTGCGGTTCCCGATCGGCATTACGGGCCGCTTCGACGGCGACACGGCGGTGACCGCCGGATTCGACATTGTGGATGACTTCGACTTCAGCGGGCTGTTCGAAGGCGGAAATTGGAGCAGCGACTTCCAGGCGGGTACGCCGGTGTTCACGGGGCATGAGCCGGTATGGGTCATCGAGATCGGGGCGGACATCGTTGTGTATGTGAAAGTCGTTCCCGCGGTGACGCTGTATAGTGCGGCGACCCTGTCCGGGTACGTCATGCCGTACCTGCGCGCGGATATCGACGTTTATCCGTCGCCCATGACGGTGGTCCTGACGGGCGGGTTGAATGCGGGCGTTTCGTTCGACCTGAGCGTGTTGGACTTCCGGGTGTGGGGTTATTCGTATGACTGGGCCGGTCCGTCGGCGCAATTGTACACATGGAGCGCCGCTTACTAGACCGTTGATGTTAACAAGTGCGCGGCCGCCGTTGTATTGTGAGACGGCGGCCGCGTTGTGTTAGCGGCCATAACACGCATTCATGGGTCCCGTCTCGAACAGGTCCTGGATGTAGCGAGCACGATTCCATGCAACACTTCCGAAGGCTCCCATGGCTATGGGTGGCACTCTGCCTCCTGCTGGTCCTTCACGGCTGCCCGCCCTGCGGCGAGGGGGAGGGTGAGGGGGAAGGTGAGGGGGAAGGCGAG
>JAKQEQ010000108.1 GCA_029556545.1 Candidatus Hydrogenedentota bacterium | reverse complement strand
CGGTCCGTCTTGTTGAGCTGCCGCCCGATGCACACCTGCTTCGCGAGCGGGATCGACAGAGGCCCCGCTTTGGTGATCGTCCACGTTTGCGCGCCGTCGCAGTAGACGGTGTACGTGCTCCCCTCGCGCACGGCCACATAGTGGTGCCACGCGCCCTGCGGATTCGCGGGCGACGGGATGGCGGCGAAGTCAAGCGTAGTACCCCAGTGGGTCAGGCAGAGCGTGCCGGCGGAAATGTTGATATAGCGGAACACGACCTCCTGGAAAGGACTCTCTTTGCCCAGCGAAACGAACGTGCCCGTGGCCCCGCAGTCCGCATCTGGCTTCACCCACACGCTGAGCGTGTAATCCGTATTGCCCTCGAAGTGCGGCGAGGTGATCGTCGCCTCGAGCTTCTGCGTCGAAGTGCCGGGGAAACGCGCCACCCAGCCGCCGCGCCCGGCGTCGTACTCGCGCGTCACGCCGCTCTGGGTGGTGAGGGTGTGCCCGCCGCATGTGGCGTCGACGCCGAGGTCGTCCTCTTCGAAATCGTAGACGGCGAACGGCTGCGGCAGCGTGGCCTCGCTCTGGAGAATCAGCGTGCCTGCGCGCACCTCGGTGCCGCCCGTGTGCGCGAGCGCACCGCCTAGCACGAGCGCGCCCGGTCCGGTTTTCGCGAACACGTTCGCGCCGCGCACGCCTGCGTTGTAGGTGCCCGGTCCCGTCATCGCGAGTTCGCCGCCCGCGTTCATCACGATGCCGCCGCGCGCGGCGTTGCCGGCCACGCGGGCGAGGGTCTGCGTGCCGGCGAGCTGGATTTCGCCGTTGAGTTCGGTGCGCAGCCGCGCGTTCGCCGGAATCGCCACCGGCTCGCCCGCCGCGCCGGCGAGGTCGCCGTCCGAAACCGGCTCGCCGCCGGCGAGAAGCTGCGCGACGCCCGTGGGACCGAGCGCCCGCGAGTAGATGCGCACATCGTCGATGTCACCGCAGAAGAAACGGTCCATCCCCGGCAGGCGGCCGAGGCAGAGCTGCACGGTCTCGGGCAGCGTCATTTCGAGGACGATGCTCCGCTCGTCGAGCACCTTCACGCCGTCCACCCACACGGTGAGGCGGCAGCCTTCGCGCATCGCCATGTAGTGGTGCCACTGCGCGGGGTTCGCAGGCCCCGGAAGATTGCTCCAGTCGCCCGCGCCGTTCCAGTGGCCGAGCAGGAGCGTGCTGCAGGAGCTGTTCACGAAGCGGAATTGAACGACGCTGTGGTCGATGAGCTGCGACCCGATCGCGACCAGCGTCGGGTAGCCGTTCTCGACGGGCGTGGCGAAGGTCTTCGCCCACAAGCTGATCGTGTAGTCCGAGTCGCCCGTGAGTTCGGTGGTGTCCGTGACGGTGGCCACGAGTTCGCCGCCCGAATTCACCGTGCCCGTGAAGCGCGCCACATACCCGCCGCGCGTTTCGTCGTAGATGCGCGTGACCGCGCCGCCCGGAACGAGGTCGCGTCCGTGGCCCGAGGAATCCCGCGTGAGGGATTCCTCGAAGTCGTACTTGACGAACGGCACGGCGGCGGGCGTTTGCGAGTCGAGGCGCAACCGTCCGGCGCGCGCGGCGTAGGTGATGTTCGCGGCGAGGTTCGTCACGTACAGGTTCTTGACCACGGCCGTCACGCGGCCCGTACCGGAAATGGCGTCGGTGAGGAAGTCCGAGCGCGTGGCGCCGAGCTGAAGATCGTTGCCCGCGAGCGGGATCGCCGCGCCCGTTTCGCTTTGGAGCGAGCCCATCGCCACCTGCGAGGTGTAGTTCGAGAGCGTGAGCGTGCCCGCGCCCGTCACGCGCACGTCGGTGAAGGCGAGCGCGGAATCCGTCATCGGGATCACCTGTCCTTCCGCCACTTCGAGCGTGCGGCGGGGCCTGCCGGCGGGATAGAAGGACGACACGCGCACGGTGCCGTCCCCCTCCTTGCGCGCGGTGCCGTAGTCGAAGGGATAGAATAAGCAGTTGCTGCCGAGCACGAGCGTGCCGCCGCTGACGCAAAGCGGGAAATAGCCGAGCGCGTTCGCGGAGGACCAGAAAACGCCTTTATTGTCCCGCCCCGCCATCCACCAAAGATAACTCTCGGGCGCCTCTTCGCCTTCTCCAAGCGCCGCAGGCTCGAACACGAGGCCTCCCATTGACGTTGCCTCTGTGGCGGTGATGGCCTGCTGGTCGCCGAGCTGAAAGTGAGCCACGTTGGTGCTCGCGGGCAGCACGCCCCCCGCCCAGTTCGTGTATTCGCCCACGGTGTTCGTGGCGGACCAGTATCCGCCTGCGGCCCCGTTCCAGAGGTTCGTGGTGACGTCCGCGTGCACCCCCGCTGCCGCGCAAACGAGGGCGAGAATCAACATGGTTTTTCTCATGGTATCGCACTCCTATGATTAGGAACCACTGCCGTATTCAAGTCGCGTTTCTTTCGGGTCTGTTACGCAACCATTATCATCTATTGGCAATATACCAAAAACCGTTGCAGGAAAGGTCATTTATCAAACAACAATTTTCTCATTTTCCAAACATTCCCACTCTGGCCCGTTAGCGAAACATGCTACACTGCCGACATGAATCGGGGAGGACGTTATCAAAAGACCGGGAGGCGTCCGTTAAAGGTCATGGTCGCCAT
>JAKQEQ010000098.1 GCA_029556545.1 Candidatus Hydrogenedentota bacterium | reverse complement strand
CCACCCCCACCCCCACCGCCGCCGCCACTACCCGCCGCTAAGGCCAGGGTGTTCGGATCAAAGACAAAGGTAGCGTCGCCGCCGCCGCCGCCAAGCGCGCCCGCCGCGCCGCCGCCCCCCAAGGGCCCGTCCTCGCCGCCGCCGCCGACCGTGCCGGCCTCACCGCGCTGGCCGTTGCCAAATGCGCCTGCCGCGCCGCCGCCGCCGCCATCGCCGCCGCCGCCGCCGTCGCCACCCGTTACGGCGCCTTGCGGCGCGCCACCCGCGCCGCCAAGACCGCCTGCGCCATTACCGGCCGACAGTCCCCATCCTTTGCTCCCGGCCTCGCCGCGCACGCCCGCCTGCCCTGCGGCGCCGAGGAAACTCGCGGCGCCGGGGTCGCCCGCCGCGCCGGCCCCGCCGGGAGCACCCGGACTGGGCGGATAGCCGGGACCGGCCCAGCCGCTGTCGCCGCCCATGCCGCCGATACCCCCGGAACCGCCGCCACCGCCCGCGCCACCGAAACCGCCCACGCCGCCCGCGCCGCCGAAACCGCCGCCGGCGCGACCTGCTACGGCCGCCGACACATCCAGCGAAGCACCCCACAGGATATTGGTGCGAGACGCGATGGCCAACGGGCGCTGTCCTTTGACCTCGATCGTCACACCGCCGCCGATGTCGATGCTTTGGAAGTCAAAGACGCAAACGCCGAATTCGTTGCGGCCCGTCGCCTCAAACGCGCCGCTCATCGTCAGCGCGTCGGTGTCGATGACGAGATGGCCTTCCGCCAGACGGAGCTTCCCGTCCGATCCGTCGCTGATGTAGAGGGTGAGCGGATTGCTGATACCGGGCCCCGTATAGGTGCAAACGAAAGGCTCTGACTCTTCGTTCCAGTTGCCGACCGCGTCTTGCGCAACGCCGGCAGGCACCCAAACGCGGACCTCGCCCGGCTCGAAGGAAATCAGATCGAAGCTGTAGTTCGCGCCGATGCCCGCGAAATACGCGATACCGCCATTCTTGGTGCTCACATCGGAAACGCCGAATCCGTATACTGCCTCGTTGGCCTGTACGTAGACTTTATACGGATTCGTATCCGTGGGACAGGCCGCGTCCGCGGAAATGTTGAACCGGGGCGCAACCTTGTCAATGTAGTACCGCTCGCCGTCGGTAAAGGCGCCCGCGCCGCTGATGCGGTTGTCCCAGTCGTCCCAGATGGTGGCCTCGTCCAGCACCATAATGCCAAGGCCACCCTCGCCCGCGCCGGTCTCGACAGTGACCGTATAAGTCGTGCCCGATCCCTTGGCGTCGATAACGCGCGAGCCGGCGAGACCGCGATCCGCGTCCACGGCGAAATCGGTCGCGTCGACACCGACCACGGGCTCGTTGAACGTCACGAGGAACGACACGGTGGCGGCGTTGGTCGGGCTCTCGTCCTTGATCGCAATTGCGCTGACTTCCGGCGGCGTGGTGTCCGGCACCAGCGGATTCAACATCCAGTCAAGATAGTACTGCTGCACGCAGTTCAGGACGAGATACTTGTAGCCCGTCGGGCTCAGGTGGATGCCGTCCACCTTCCAGCCGGAGCGGTTCATGGCCTCGGGCGGGGTCGGGTAGGCCGGGTAGCCGCCGGGCATGGGCCAGTAGTCCGTGGCCGCCGTTCCGGGGAAGGGGACCGTGCCCGGCAACAACCAGATGGACGGATAGCCGAAGCAGAACTGCATCAGGCCGAAATTCTGAATATACTCGCAACGCCGCGTATTGCGGGCGATGTCGAGTTTCTCGCGGCCCAGTTCGATGAAGGCCCCGTTGATCTGACTCGGCGCGGGAAAGCCGAGAAACGCCCAGAAGAGCACCATTTCGTCGCTCGACCCGTATTGGCCGATGCCAAACACGGATTCAAACAGGTTGAGATAGTCGTAATCCACAATCAGCACCCGGATATTGGGGCGCACGCTCAGTATGTTGTTCACGACCGTCTGTGTATCCCGCTTGATCCGGGCCCATATCTCCGCCCGCTGCGCGGCGGTCTGGCTGGTGTGATACGTCGCCAGCAGATCAATGCCGCCCGTGCTGAGGTGCACCGTATCAATCGTGGGATAGGCGAGCAAGACGGCGCGCACCAGGTCCTGCATGGGCTGCGAAGCCAGAATCGCCGCCGGCATGCCGCCAATCGCCGTGATCCGACCCTCTTCCTCGAACAGGCCCAGCCCGGTCGCGCGGAACACGTCGCGCACGATGCGGTCTTTCCAGAGGAAGCCGGTCCAACTGTCGCCGACCAGCAACACGCGGGGGATGCCCGCTTGAGCAGAGGTCGCGCCGATCAGCACTACCAATCCCACAACAACTGCGCTAATTACAAGGCGTCTTCGATACATTTTCCCACCCTCTATTAGTAGACTAGCAGGCTAAACACACAGTGTATCACAATTGTTCAGGAACAGAATGTCAAAAACTCCCTGTCTTGACCTATTTGTACTCTACACCAAGCGCCGCTGAAAGTCAATAGTGAAAATTGTCCGAGAAAACCGCCACGGGACCAGCCAGAACCGCAGCCGTTCCGGGTCACTGAGCGAAAGAAAGCGACGGTTCGAGAACGGGCAAGCTGCTGCTCGATAACCTATTGGAAATAAATGAGTTGACTTAATACGCACCCTGTTCTGCGCCTTGGCGTTGGCGGTAGGCGCCCTGGGTCCAGCGGAGCGCCCGACTCCTCTCGGGCGCGGCGTGCGGCATTCGGGCCGGCGCGGTCATTCGCTCATGAATGTCCGCGCCGCCGCCGCTGCGTCTCGCGATATTGTCGGAAACAGTCCGCCAACTCGCCGCTGTCGCGCAGGGGCAAATCAACCCATGCACCCCGGAAATGGGACAGGTAGGCGGCGTTGATGATCTCGACGGCGTGGCGGCCCATCGCGGCCGTGACAAGCGGCTCCTTGCCAAGACGGACACATCCGCAGAAGTGTTCGAGTTCCTGGAGGTACTGGTTTGCGGCTTGGGTTTCCCTGTCGATTTCGAAGCCAAGGTAGGGGGTGACATCGACGACGCGCGCGTTGAAATGGCCCTCCGTCTGGTCGTAGAGCGAGAGGGTGGGCGGCTCGAAGCTGAGGCTGGTATGACGAGTGGCCTGCACCAGCAGCGTGCCGCGGTTTCCCATAACTTCGTACGTCTCATACCAGGGGCGATAGGTCTGCGTGGTGGTCTGATGGCAACTTACCGCGCCGTTTTCGTGATCGAGGGTGGCTATGGCGAAGTCCTCCGCCGCGATCATGTGCTCCCCCACGCTGCGAATGACGCCGTTTACCCGCTTCGCGGGGCTGTCCAGCCACCAACACGCGAGGTCGCTCATGTGCGCTCCGTGGTCGTGCCACTGCCCGCCGAGGGAACGCGGGTCGCCCCGGAACGTGCCGTCCGCGCCCAAGTCTCGCGCCGGCTCGTCCCATTGACCGCGCACCGCGAACACGTCGCCGAGCACGCCGCCCTCGATGAGTTCGCGGACCTTGCGGAACGCGCGATGGAAGCGCTTCATGTGGGCAATCATCAACGTGACGCCGGCGTCCTCGCAGGCCGCGATCATGCGGTCGCACTCCTCCACGGTGCGCGCCATGGGCTTCTCGCACAGCACGTGCTTTCCGGCGCGCGCCGCCGCGACCGTCTGCGGCTCATGCAGCCAGCCCGGCGTCGCCAGTACGGCCGCTTCGACCGCGTCGTCTTCGAGCGCCTGCTCGAAATCCGTGTGCCAGCGTTGTGCGCCCAACAGCGCGCACGCTTCCCTGGCGCGCGCCGCGTCGATGTCCACCACACTTATGAGCCGTCCGCCGCGCAGGAGTCGGAACGTGTGGGGACCGTAAAGATAAAGCACGGAGCTGTTACAGCCGGCCAAGGTCAACCCGACCGGAGGGCCGGCGGGCGTCGTCACTGCGGTATCCATTCGAAAGCACCTCCATATCGAGTATAGCATGGCCATATTCGGAAGCGAACCGGTGTTAAGCCGACCCGTTCATGGTGTTCCGCAGGCGGTGGGCCGGGCGGGCATACACACTGTGTGATTTGGCATGACGAGCACGGGCGGTTCATTACAATTGAAATTCGAGGGGGTAGTGTATTACAATAAGACCAGATTGAATACAGGCCGTTCCGGAAAGGCCGGGGCGCAACGAGGTCGGAGAAACAGGTCCGCGCGGCGGGTTCGTCGCGCAAGAACGGGGGCACGATGTCAAAGCTGCCGCTATACTTACAGATTAAGCAAGACATAAAGAGCGCGATTGACCGCGGGGAGTTGCCGGAGGGGGCGCGCGTGCCCTCCGAGTTCGACCTTGCGGCACAGTACGGTGTGAGTCGGAATCCGACGCGGCAGGCGCTGAGGGAACTCGAACTCGAAGGATACTTGACCCGGTCCCGTCGGCGCGGTTCATTCGTTACCCCCGCGGCGTACCGCGCGCGTCGCTTTACGGTGAGCCAGGGTCGCGTGGTGGCGTGCATCTGCCCCCACGGGAAGAGTCCCCACGTGCGGGGGATCGTCGAAGGGTTCGTGCATCGAACCGGCGAACGCGGATCCCATGTGCTGGTCTATTTCACCGAATTCACCGATGAGACCCAATGCGAGTTGCTGCGCGAGATTCGGCGCAGCGGGATCGCGGGCGTGGCGTTGTGGCTGAGCGACGACTGTAAGCAGACGCTCTCCTTGCTGAAGGAAATGCACAACGCCCGGTTCCCGTTCGTGCTGATGGACCGTTATGTGCGCGGGGAAAACTACGACTGCGTTGCGACGGACAATGAGTACCTCGGCTACGCGGTTACCCGCGCGCTCATCGAGCGCGGCCACCGGCACATTGGGTTTCTCAGCAACGTATATCGTAACACCGCCAACGAGGACCGGATGACCGGTTACCGGCGCGCTCTGACCGAGGCCGGACTCCCCTTCGTGGAGGGCCTTGTCGCCAGAGTGCCCGACAACACGGGCGGTGCTCCCACGGAGATCGACCGCGTTGTGGCCCACCGGAGCCGCCCAACGGCCTTTTTCTGTTCTCAGGACTGGATTGGGCTGATTGCCGCCGATCTTCTCCAACGACTCGGCTACAATATTCCCGGGGACATGGAATTGGGGGCCGTTGATGACGGCGAACTGACCGTCCGTCCTGACCTTAAGCTGCTCCTCGCACGGCAACAGTCTGACGAGATCGGTTGTCAAGGCGCGGAGACGCTCATGGACCGAGTGGATGTGCCGCAGCGCCCCGTCACCCATGCGCTGCTCAGGCCCAGCTTCAGTTTCGAGGTTCCCGCATCCGCGTGACCACGCCCCTGTCGATTGCCCTACCGGCGCACTTGCTACGGCGTCATCGGATTTCGACCAGGAAAGATTGTTCGAGCCAGCCGTCGCCATCGCGGACGCGCACACGCAACGTATGCTCGCCTGAAGGGATGCCGTCGTCCGAGGAGTAGTCCTCCGTGCCGACAAGGTATGGCGGGCCTTCCACGCGCGTAACGAGTTCGTCGTCCACGTACGCTTCGAGCGGCACGAGCGGCACGCCCTCGACCCAGATACGGATGCGTTCCCAGCGGTGGTACGCCGACCCCGGCTCGGAAGGCCGCGAGAGGTGGATGCGTTTGCTGCATCCGGGACGAAGCCGCGCGTCGTCCTCCCAGAACGCCTTCACGGCGTCGCTGCTCGACAATAGCCGCATACAGCGGCGGTCTTCGGGCCGCCCGAGGATACGTCCGTCCGCCTGATAGACGTAGAGTCCCGGCGCGCCTTGATCGTACAGCCGGGCGACGCGCCAGAGAAACGGTCCCGGCATATCGAGTCCCCACGAGAGCCCGTCGACGCACGGGAGCAATAGACAGCGGGTCCCCGCCACGGCCTCGAAGTAGGGCGCCATGTCGACGTGGTGATGCCGACCCTGGATGTTACTCGGGCACAGGTAGTCCACCCAACCTTCGCGCGCCCACGTCGCGTAGTCGAAAAGTTCGTGCCTGCGCACACCCGTGCCGGGAAATCGCACCAAAACGGGGATTCGTGCGTCCCGACGCACGCCGAATTCGTCCGCCAGCGCGCGCAATTCGCGCAGAAACAGGTTACACGTCTCGACCGCGTCAATCGTTTCGGGATACCGGCAGAAATCGAGCGAGAGCCCCGTTGCGCCGATATCGAGCGCTTCGCGGTAAAGGCTGAGCGCGTAGGCGCGGACCTCGGGAACCTCGAAGCGCAGCGCCGATCCGCGCATCCAATCCGGGTGCGCTTTCGAGAAGTCGCCTTGGAGCGGCGAGCCGGGGTAACAGTTACTCGCGCCGAAATTAGCGTGCGCCCGCAGCCCGAATTCTCGCGCATAGCGCAACGTGGCGTCGAGCGTGTTCGTATACTGTTGCATGCGGCCTACGTTGTCCGTTCGCGGTCGCGGGTCGCCCTCGACGGCGTCGCCGATGGTGGAATAGAGTAGCTGGTCGGTGGCGCGCGATTCGTAGACGACCTTCATGCCGAAGCGCCCGATCTGGGTGTCCACGATGCCGATTCGGGCTTCCGCGAAGGCGGACAAAGGCTCGCGGTGCTGGAGCGTTTCCCGTACGTCGTCGTTGAACGCCCACGAGTACGGTTCCCAGTAACCGGCGACGAGTTTGTCCGGATCCCCGCCGTAGCGGGTTTCCAGGGCCGCCACTTGATCCTCGGTCAGCGGGACCAACTTCACGTAATCAAGGTGGGCGGGCGCGGGCCCCGTGTAGGTGTGAGGCGGCTTCATCACCAGATGCTGGCGGTCCATGCGTGCCCATCGCCAGAAGACCTCCTCGCGGGGCAATCGCGAACTCACGGCGTCAGACCGCTCGTCGCCCGTCAGGCGCAAGCGGATGCCGCCTTGGCGCGGGTCCGTACACACCAACACGGCACACCAGCCGCGCAAGTCCAGGGGATACGTGAGCGGGCGCAAGGCGTGGTCCCGCCCCGGCGGACCGTATAGATCATTGCTCAAGGTTGCACTGGGCGCGTCCCGCCGATAGCGCCAACCGGTCTCCCCCGCGCCCGGTGCGTCCAAGGCGTCGACCTGTAAGACTTGTGACCAGTCCTCGATGTAGGTCACGTCGCGGTTGTCCGCCTGGATGTGCGCGAGCGTCTCACGCAACAGCGTTCCCTCCGGCGCGCGGACCTCGATGCGGAAGTCCACGTCCACGAGTCCGTCGCGCTGCGCTTCGGGATATGGCTGGAAGACGACGGTCCGTTCGAGACCCGCGGCGCGCCGCTCGGTGACGCGCCCCTCTTCCATGCCCGGACGCCAGTCGTTTTCGCGCGTCAGCAGCCGCCCCGTTTCCGAGAGCAGCGGCATGACCCGCGCGGGACGCCACGCATTCTCGCCGGGCGGCGACCACGCGCAGATCACCTCGACGACTTCCGGGGTATCCGGCGGAACCGGATAGGAAATGTGCACGTGGCGGGTAATCGGGTCCGTACTCACGGACACGTCTTCTGCCGCGATTCCATACGCCGCCACTACCGCGACAACACAACCCGACAGGATGAACTTCACGCCGAACTGCCTTTTCATGATTGCTCCTCTTCCGGAGGTAACCCTCACCCTGCCCTCTCTCTCGGGGAGAGGGGATTCCATCTTGGTTGCGATGGAGGCGGCGTCTGTGGGCCGCCCTCGGCACAAAGCCCGGCCGCGATCACCGGCGCGTCAATCTATGGCGGGGTGTTCATGGGACAACCTCCCGCGCTCTTCTACACGGGACTGGCCGGAGGCTGCAACTCGCCGCCCGTGAGGGTCTTGATTCTTTCGGCCATGAACGCCTAGTCTCGATACCAACGAAGAGTCGCGCTAACCAGAGACACAGGCTGATGTACGAGGTATTGAACGGTTTCTGCTTTCTTTTTCACACGGTCTTCGTGCTGTTCATCCTCTTTGGGTGGGTTGCGCGCAAGACGCGCCCGTGGCATCTCGGGGCATGTCTGCTTACCGCCTTTTCCTGGGGCATCTTGGGCATACGTTACGGGTTCGGCTATTGCCCTTTCACCGATTGGCACTGGCACATCCGCGAGCATCTCGGCTACGCCGACATGCCGCGTTCGTATCTCAAGTTCCTTTTCGACAAGATCACCGGGCTCGACGCGAACGCGGATCTCGTCGACAACACCGCCGTGGCCGCCTTCGCCGCGGCGACGCTGCTTTCGCTGGCGCTGAACCGGCATGATTGGCGGCGGGCAAAGGCGGGCGGCGGACCGGGGCCGAGGGACACGAGAGAACAGCCATGAAGGAACTGTGCAAGACGGTCATGGATCGCCGCACCTTTCTCGGAACGGCGTTTGCGGCGGCGCTGGCGGCGCGCGGCGTCGCGGACGAATCGGGACGGCAAGAATCCCACAGGGAGACGAAGGCCATGCGCGAGACAACGTATTGGATGCACGGATTCGGCGGCGATCCGAAGGCCACGGCGCGCGCGCTGAAAGAGGCGGGATTCGGCGTCGTGGTCGCGGGCGGCGAGGCGGTCATCGAGGCGGTGAACGAGGTCGGTATGGACGCCTGGCTCTGCGGCGGCGCGTTCGGCTACGGCGGCCTCGATGATGCGGACAGCCACAAGGCCGTGGATATCCTCGGCGAGCCGCAGGTCTGGTTCGGTTCAGGTTCTCCGAATTCCCCGGCAATCCGCGCGGCGAATCTCAAAGCATACGAAGACATGGTTGCTACGAAGGGCGTCAAGGGCATCCTTGTGGACGGCTGCCGCTTCGCGTCGCCCGCGTCGGGACTCCGTCCCTTCTTCACCGACTTCTCGATCCACTCGGAGAAGAAGGCGGCGGCGCTCGGTTTCGATTTCGCGCGGATGAAGCAGGATGTCCGCAAGGCGTTTGATCTGATTTCGGGTCTTGGTGGGAATTCCGGTCGCGACGCGGTGTGGCTGAGCAGCGCGGTGGGCGTCGTCGAATGGTTGACCGAACACCCGGGCGTGCTGGACTGGTTCCGCTTCCGGCGCGTGTGCGCCACGGAACACTTTCGAGACATCAGCGCGATCATTCATGGCGCGGGACTGCGCATGGGCGTCTACATCTTCACGCCGTCGATCGCGCCGCTGGTCGGGCAATCTTACGCCGATCTCGCGCCGTTCGTGGACGTACTCGCGCCGATGATCTACCGCAACTACCCGGACCGTCCCGGCCCGGCGTGCCTCAACTGGGAACTCATGGTCATTCCCGAAGAATTGGGGCTCGTCGGCAAGCCGGAAGAGGCCGCCGCGATGGGACTCATCCTTTCCTGGACCGGACTGGCCGAGGTCGTGCCGTCGCGGTCCATCGAGGAAATCCGCGCCGCCGTGCCGCCCGAGGCCGTGGGCCATGAGACCGCCATGGCGCGCGCGTGCTTGCCCCGCGACAAGGAACTCGCGCCCATCATCTACATCGACGACCCGGAAATGGCGAAGACGGCCGCGCTCGTGCGCGATAACGGCGCGAACGGCGTCAACTTCTTCGTCTTCAAGGACAACTGGCGGGAAATGACGCGGCCCGCGATGGGGTAAGGTCGCATCATGCAATCTGTACGGGCACAGTGCGCCCCTTCCGCAAGTCACGGCGTCAACTCGACCTGCAGGTCGTCGAGCGCGTCGCCGGATTCGTCCGTGAAACGAAGCGCGAAGCCCCAGTTGAGTTGGCCGTTGCAGACCTTGACCAGAACCGGCGTCTTTCCGGCGGGGAGCGTTACGGGGACCACGTCGCGGTCGAGATAGGCCGTGCCTTCGTAGGGATAGTCGTAGACCAATTCGCCGCCGACCCAGGCTTTGCCGGAATCGTTCGTGCCGATACGCAATTGAGCCTGTACCTTCTTCTCCGAGACCACGTAGCACAGCGCGTAGGCGCAGGCGTATTCGGACGGCTGTAACGCGCTCTTGAGATCGACCGACGCGCGGTCCGAGTTGCCGGCGTATTTGACCCATGCGACGGGGCCGGCTTTGCCCTCGTAGCGCGCGTCAAGATTCAGTTCCGTCTCGGGCGGGTACGCCGCGTCGTGCCCGGCATACGCCTCGTTGTTCGGGAAGGGACCGATGATCATCCATTGCGTTTGCGTGCCGAACAGGTTGCGCAGGTTGATGGGCTCGCCGCGATAGTGGGCCAGGGCGGGCTTCCAGAAGCGCTCGGAAAGCCCCGGTTGGGCGAATTCGACGGGCGCGACGTAGACCCGGGGCGTATCCTCGGGCCCGGCGAAGGTGATGGCGGGCGTCAGGCCGAGGTCGGCGCTGTAGTCGCGGTGCTGGAGCGCCCGGATTTCGCGCGCGAGGTCCACGTATTTCCGTGTGGTGATGATTTCCCGCGCGCGAATGACTTCGAGGTAATCTTCGAGACGCGCGTCGCCGGTGTAGGCGTCGAGGTTTCTGCCGATAAGCTGCTCGCGGCAGTTGTGGCTATAGATCCAGTTGTAACGCGCGGACATCATGAGCGAGGCGGCGTAGGCTTGGCGGAACTCCTCGAGGGGCATGCCGGGGTCATAGACGGACATGTGATCGAAGCCGAAGGGCCAGACGCCCGCCGCGATCGAGCAGCGGGCCTCCCAATACCTCCACGCGCGCTTGCTGAGCAGGCGATGGAAGAGTTCGTTAACGGAGACGCCGTGACCGAACATGTAGCGCACGTTCGGATTCCGGTACGTCCACTCGGTGCAATAGTGCAGGCCGCCCGGCGCGACCCTGCGCGCGGCTTCCTCGATCCACGCCGTATGGATGACCTGCCCGAGGCCGAGCCCCTGCTCGGGGAAGGTGAGGAAGACCATGTCGGGGAACACGTCGTAAAGGATGGCGAGGACGCGCGTCATGCGTTCGTGGACCTTTCTCACGAGGTCCGCGCGCGTGTAGCCGTCATAGGTGTAGCCGGGCCAGTCAAAGTGGTACTGCTCGCCGACGTACTCGATATCGAGCGCCATGCCGGTGCAGCCCGTCTCGCGCGCAAACGCGGCGAACTGGCGGAAGTTGTGGTACGCCTGGTCCCACAGCAGGTCGTTGAACCACTCGAAATGGCGGTCGAACGCGATTTTCAGAAACGTCTCCGAGCCGACGCGGCGGCAGACCGCGTTGGCGCGCCGGGCCTTCTGGAACGTCTCGTCCGATTCTCCGACGGTCCACGGTTTGCCGTCCGTGGCCCAGATGTTGCTCGACCACTCGCGGGCCACGAAGTCGAGGAAGAACGCCCGGACCCCGCGCCGCGCCCATTCCTCCGCGTCCGCGGCGATGTCGTCCGGCCCCGCCGAGAAGAGGATCGTCTTGGGCAGGGTGAAGTCCGCGACCGTGCCGTAGGCCACGCCGGGTTCCGCCTGTTTCGACGCCTCGACCACCGCGGCCGCGCCGGTGATCGGCGCCTGCGCGAACACCGCCGCGCCCGCCAGGCTCATAAGGACACATAGAGCATAACGCATGAGTCGATCTCCCCTTCTTGCTCTTGGACTACCGGCGCAAACTCAATCACCCCGTCTCACACAGTTCGCGGATTCGAGTTCTTCGTTGGTCATGCCGTAGTCGGTCTTTCCGGCCAGAACCCGCGCGAGGAGGCGGCGCTTACGCAGTTCTCGAAGGTACGCGTGGAGCGCCTTCTGAACCGCCGCGGACTTCTTTCGCTCGCCAGTGGCGGCCTGTATCTCGCGGAGACTCTGTTCATCAATGTCCACGGTGACTCTCATGTTGCCAATTTGCGCCTTTTTTGACTGTTGCGGGCTCTGACGCATGTTATGCGCTCTAAAGAACGCACTCCAAACCTTATACGCCGGGAGCACAGACTACGCCCTCGCCTTCCAGCATAGTTTACGGCAGCCAGTTGTGCAACAAGTCTTCGCAGTTAATGACCTTCGCGGCGAGGTCCATGGGAACGTAGAAGTAGTGGTTCGAGGCCTCGAAGCCCAGCCGGGAATCGCGTTGCCGCAGCCGATACAAGCGCAGCGCAAGCGCCTTCTCGCTCCGGATCACGTCGCCGAGGGTATCGATTGCGCTCGCGTCCTTCGCGGGGAGGCCGGTATCGCGCGCGTGGACGAATCGTGCCTGGTTCTCGACGCTGCGGAAATGAATCGCGCAGGCTTCCGCCACCAGGAGTTCCTCATCGAGCGCGGCGCGGTGATGCGCGACGGCATCCAGCGCCTCCGTGGCTTGTCTGAGCGCGTCGAGAGCGCGCTCGAAGCCGTCCGCCACTTTCTTGAACTGGTCGATGAAGACTTCGGCGGGATACACGGCGCGCCAGCCGTCGAGGTCGTCGTAGGGGAAGCCGACCATCGTCGCGGTGTACCCGGTTGACTTTCCCCAGAGCGTGTTCGCGGGGCCCATCTGCTGGGGGCCGGAGTACACGACGCCGCCGTGATACGGGTATTCCTGGAACGCCTTGCTGAACGCCTTCCACGCCGTCACGACGTGGGGCGCGATCGCGGGACCGAAGCGGCGCTCCGCCACGGCGCGCATCACCCTGTCCACGTCCCCCGCGTCTGATCGGCCCATTTCGGCGTACACTTCCAGGTTGGGCGACGGGCAGCCGCCGAGGGTCCACCCGAGCATGAGGCCGTCGACGCCCGCAGCGCGCAGGTTGGCCGCGTGTTGCGCCACGTTCTCAAGCACCGGCACGTAGGGCACAGACGAGAGTTCCCAGGTGTTCCCGGCCTGGACCTTCGCAATGCACTTGAGTCCCCGGTCGCGCGCCCAACCCCAATGGCGCGTGGCGCGCGGCCCCGGCCCGATGACGGACAGCGAGTATTCGCCGACGGTCGTGGCGACGCCGCCGCGTGAAATCGGAATGCTCCACTCGCTTACGCTCATGAACGCGACGTCGTCGGGCAGGTTACGGATCATCGCCTCGGCCTTGTCGTCCGGCCAGCCCCAGTCCCACGCGATGAGCCGCGCCTTGCTTTCCGCCGCGCGGATGCCTTCGAGGATGACGGCGTTGACCTCCGGGATGACGACTTCCGCGCCCCGCGCCGCGCAGCGGGGGCATTCCGCGCCGCGATGGTGCGACCAGCAGTTCGTCAGGTTCTCGGACGCGGTGATGGTGAAGAAGCCGGTGAGGTCCGGCGCGGCGCGGCAGACCGTCGCGACGGCCTCGCGCAGATAGTCCCGCACCTCGGGCGCGCTCGTGCACAGCACGGCGTGGTCACCCTCGGTGACGCCGCGCAGTTCGGCGCGCCCCTCGAAGAAGGAGAGTGGCATCGCGCGCGGCTCGTTCAGGTACAGGTACACGCCGATTCCGTGCCGCTTCGCGCGCGCGGTCAGTTCGTTCAGGTTGCGCAGGCGCTCCTCCCAGCGGTCGCTCAACGCGGCGTCCCAGGGAAACGGCGCTAGTTTGTACAACACCGCCTGAAGCCACACGCCGTCGACGCCCGCCTGCGCGAGCCGCGCGAGGTAGCCGTCGGGATACGCCGGGGTTTCCGTTTCGAGGAACGGGTCGCCGTAGAGCATGAAATAGGACGAGCAATAACGCGGCGTGAAGCGGCTCACCCGCAGGTCTGGTTCCGCGGGCTCCGGCATCTCGGACAATTCCTTGACGAACGCGAACGGCGCTTCGCCCGGACCGGGGAGCCCCTCGGGGAACTCGCGGGCGACCACCGTCGCGATGGCCGCTTCTTTTTCGCGCGTGGCATCGTCCGGCGCGACATAGCGCAAGGGCGCGCACTTCGGTTTGAGGCTGCCGAGCTTGAAATAGAGAAAGTCGTCCTCGCGCAAGGCATACGCGAGCTTCTCCGGCGTCCAATCGAGCAGTTCAAGCAACTGATCATACGGCAGCAGGTGCCAGTTGCGGCGGATGATCGTGATATACGACCGCAGCCATTGGTCCTCGGTCACCTCGGGCGGATCGCTCAGCCCCATGCGACGCCCGAGGTCCAGGACGTGCGCCGCGTCGGTTCCCAGCACGGCGGCCATACGCTCGATGGGCACTAGCCCCCAATTGAGCCAGACGAAAGCGTGAAGCCGATCAGGAAACGCAGGGATCGCCACCGGTTCCGGCGCCGCGCCCGCCGGCAGTTCCACCGCGTGCAACATGGTCAATCCCACAAGCGCGAATAACATGGACCGTCCTCCAGAGTTGTCGCTTTTCCACTACCTACACCCTCACCCTCTCCCTCAGGGAGAGGGGATTCTCGTCGCGGTTACATTGTCCGCAGACGCAGAATCATGTCGCCTATTTTCGCACGATACGCGCGGAAGAGCGAGAAATCGACTTCGTAATCGCGGACTTGTCGCGTGATTTCGTCGATCTCGCGCGCCTGCCGGCCGGCAATCCGCTCGACGGCCTCGTCGATTAGCGCCTGGGCGTCGTCCGCCGCGGCGCCATGACCGGCGGCGCGCACGCGCGCGATTTCGTCGCGCAGGACGTACAGCAGCCGGTAGTCTTCCTGGCCGTCGCGCACGGCTTCCCAGCGCCGTGAAGGCACAACGGCGTCGTTCGTGGGGTAGACCACTGCCCAGTTCGTGGATTCGAGGGGCCAGAACGGATCGGCGTATTTGTACACCCAGAAACCCGCGCCGTCGAGCTGGTACAGCCACGCGAGCCACGCGAACGCGCGGTAGTAGCCGAGGGGCAGCAGGTCCTTTCCGGGGTCCGTGGCCTCGTAGGCCCACAGTGTCCGCGCGTTTTCGTGGAACCAGCGCACGAGCGTCGGGTCGCGCTTGAGCAGGTTCATTTCCGGTTGCCAGATGTCGATGAGGTCCTTGAATTCGTCGAGGAACTCCGCGCGCACATAGCCCGCCGGGTCCGCGTACATGCGCACCTTCGGGTCCACGGCCTTCACGCGCTCGCAGTATCGTTTGAGCAGGGGAACCAGCGTATTGCCGGTCAACCACGGTTCGTCGTAGGGATACAGCCCCCACCGCTCGTAACCGAAGCCGCGCGCTTCGAGGTGCGCAATCAAGGCCCGGAGCGCCGTGGCGAACCCGGCGTCGCAGCGCGGGTCGTCTTCACCCACGGACACGCCCTTGGGCCAGCGCACCGGCGGCGGCGCGTGCCAGAGCACCTGGAAGTAGTCGGGCACGCGGTCGAGCCCCGCGTCCACGCGCGCCCAATCGATCGCGCCCGCCAGTCGCCCCGTTTCGTCCACGGGCACAACGGGCAGCACCGGCCCGTAACCCACGGTGATCCCGTGTTCGAGCATGTCGCGCAGTTGCTGGTCCGAAGTCTGCTCGATGTCGATGCCGACCCAGTTCATCTGCGCGTATACGCCCTCGGTCAGCGCTACGGGCGCAATCTCGATAGTCAGGGGCACTTCACGGACCGTGCTGCGCGCTTCGAGCGATCCGAGGTAGAGCGTCAGCGCGTGTACGCCGGGTTCGAGGCCGCGGGTATCGACGACGATCCACAGTTGCTGCGTCTCGAAGGGCGGCAGCGTGATCGTGCGGGACAGATCGAGTTCCGGAAGCGCGTCCGGGACCATGCCGCTCTTGTCGCTGGGCACGCGCACGACGCGGCGCAAGGTGACGTATCGCGCGAGCGGCGGCTCGCCTTGGGGCCGCGCGTTGTCGAAGCGCGGCTTCTCAAAAACGCAACGCACGTCGAGGGCGCGGTCGGACACGTTCAGCAGGTTGAGCGCAACGCTTTCCTGCTCGTTGCCGAAAGCGGCGATATGCAGCGCCAGCGTGGGATCGACGGCTTCGGGCATCGCGCGCGGGTCGAAGGCGTCCCACGGGTTCGGGTCCTCCCAGACCACGAAGCGGCCCGTGTCGCCCCGTGCCCGGAGTGCTTCGAGCGCGCCGGCGATACGCCCGAGTTCAACCACCTCGCACCGGAGTGTTTCCGCGCGGGCGATCAGGGTCGCGTCAGGCCGCGCGTCGCGAATATGGTGCAACAGGGCCGCTTCCGCTTCGAGCGGGGCGAGCCGCCGCAAGAGCCCGGCGCGTTCACAGGCGGCGCGAACCTCCGCCAGCGCGCTCGTGTGGATTGCCCGCGCCCGAACGCGGCCCCGCCACGAACCCAAGGGCGCCGTCGTGCCCGAGGCGTGGAGCGCCACGGTTATCTCGGCTGTACGCGCGGCCATGCGCCAGGGCAGCGTCGCGGCGGTCGCGCCTTTGGCGATCCGCACTACCGTAATGTCGTCCGTGACACCCTTGGAACGCACGGAGACCACGGCGTAGGCGTTTTCGCGCGCGGGCGAACTCCACGAAGCGTCGAGCGTGTTTGTGCCGAAGAGAACTTGATCGATCTCGACCTCGATTGCCGTGCTGTTGATTGGCAACAGGCGCTTCGTCGGCCCGCCGGGCGGGCCGTTCGTGCATGCTTGCATGGCCGAATCGCCGCGCATGCTCGCCCACTGCACGCTTCCCGCGCCGCCCCACCGCAACGCCTGCACGCCGTTCGGCCTCGACGTACACACAATCGTTTCGAGCGCGCCGTCGCCGTCGAGGTCCGCCAGGACCGGGCTCGCGTTCGCGTTCGCGCCCAACGCCGCGCGGCTCCGCACCCCGCCCGATGCATCGAGTAGAAAGACGTTCGCACGGACTTCCGGGTCCGTGTCCCGCACGCAGACGACGATATCGGGGCTTCCGTCGCCGGTCACGTCGCCGACGGCGGGCGCCCAGAAGATGCCACGCCCGGCGAGTTCCGCGCGCCAACGCTCGGAGCCGTCGGCGTTCGTGCAATAGACCCAGTTCCCCTTGTCCGCGTGCAGCACTTCGAGTCGCCCGTCGCCGTCGAGGTCCACGACGGCGTTCGAGACGTAGCCCTGCATCGCCGTCGGGCTGTGCCACTTGAATGCGCCAGTGGAACCGTCCAGCGCGACGAGACCGCGGTCGAGACCGGTGTTGCTGCGGGTCAGGAGGACTTCGGCGCGCCCGTCGCCGTCGAGGTCCGCGAGGTTGACGCCCGAACGCCCGAACGGCCCTTCCCGCTCGGTATAGCGCCATTTCACCTCGCCCAGCCCGGACAGGCAATAGACGTTCCCGTTGTCCGTGCCGTAGATAATCTCCGCCGCGCCGTCGCCGTCCGCGTCTCCCACGGCGGGCGAGCCCACACGGAATCGGTCTCCGAAGAAGCGCCAGAGCAGTTCGCCGTCCGCGGACACGCACCGCAGCCAACCGTCGTCGAGGCCGAAGAGGAGTTCGACGCCGCGCGCGGGATGAACATCCGACGCCACGACCAGGTTGTAAACGCCGGCGCGAGGCCGCGACTGCTCCCTCTCCCCAGTGGAGCGGGCTGGGATAAGAGCGGTCGTGCGGGGCGGGACGCCCCACCGCCTGTTGCCCGCCGCGTCCAGGCAAAGTAGCGTGCCGCCCGTCAATAGCGCGATGCATTCAGGCGCACCGTCGCCGTCGAGGTCGGCGACCGTAACCGACGTCGCCACCGGCGCGTCGCAAACGAAGCGCCATTGCACCGCGCCCGCGCCATCGACGAGGAGGATTTCATTCTCGATCCCGAGCACGAGGCCGCGCGGCGCCTTTGCGTTGGGAAACAACGTCGGCCCGTGCGGCATCGCCGCCGTTTCGAGTTTCCAGACAACGGTCGGTTCAAGGGCATCAACAGCGCCGACCAGACAGCCAAGCATGACAAGGCATCGTAACATGAGTTTGACATCTCCCCACGGCCATCAGGCCGCCAAGACACAAGAGCAAGGCCAGGTACGATATCGCGGCGTCAGGTTTCTTGATCGAGAATACGCTCTAAGTTCGCCAGCAAGACAGGAATATCTTGTTGCATGATTTGCCATAGGATATCAAAGTTGATGCTGTCATAGCCGTGGATCAATCGATTGCGGAGGTCCGCGATATCCCGCCAAGGCACGTTGGGATATTGACGGCGGAAATCATCCGGGACTCGCGCGGCTGCTTCCCCCACGATTTCGAGCAGACGGACCAAAGCAAGGTTAAGCTGTCGGTCCAGGTTCAGGTCCTCCCGACTGCGTCCATGAGTCATCTCGACAGCTTCCCGCGCGTGCTCGACCATATGCCTGATGCGCACAAACGGGTCATGTCGCGTCATATTGAATCTCCGCCTCTCGCAGAACTTCGGCGCGAAAATGGGGACTGATATCCTCCGGCGTATTCAGGTCGACCTTACGTCCGATAATCTCGGACAGCTCCCGCTGCATGGCGAAGAATGAGAGTCCGGGAACGTGGCCAGGTTCAAACTCCACTAAGACATCGACGTCGCTTTGCGCGCGGAAGTCATCGCGCAGAACGGAGCCAAAAAAGGCCAGACGTCGGATGTGGTGTCGCCGACAAAAAGACGCAATTTCTTCTCGCGGTGCTGCGATTGCGAGACTCACAGCAAATATCTCCGTGGCTGTCGTCGCCGTTATCCGCATGATTTGGCTAACGGCGCTGCTTCCTATATCTCAGAAGGTTGCTCTGAGTGTAGCGCAATGCCGTATTAAGCGCCAAATATGCGCTCGATTGCCGTCAGCCGCTCGCGGGCCTCCGCGATCATGTCGTCGATGATTTGTTTGCAGGTCTTGATCTCGTGGATGCGGCCGACCACCTGGCCGCAGGCGATGGTCCCCCGGTTGATGTCGCCGCAGAGGTAGGCGTCGCGGCCCACTTTGCCGCTGATGACGGGAATGAGATCATCGAGCGTCGCGCCTTCCGCTTCCATGCGCGCCACAGTCAGTGCGGCCTCGTTCTTGATGATGCGCGCGGCGTTGCGAATGGACCGCTCGACGACCATCGTGTCGGTCTCCTTCGCGGCGACCATCCACCGCTTGAAGTTGTCGTGCATCGGGCTTTCGACGGACGCCATGAAGCGCGTGCCCATAAGCACGGCCTCCGCGCCCAGCGCGAGCGCCGCCACGAGGCTCTTGCCGTCACAGAACCCGCCCGCCGCAATTAAGGGGATATCGAGTTCCGCCGCCGCCTTCGGAATGAGAATAAGCGAGGGCACGTCGTCCATCCCCGGATGGCCGCCGCACTCGAAACCGACAATGGTCACGGCGTCGACACCGATGCTCTCGGCTTTCTTGGCAAAGCGCACCGCCGGGACTTTGTGAATCAGCTTCACGCCCGCGCTGTGCAGTTTTTCCACGTACGGCGCCGGATTCCGGCCCGCCGTTTCGACGACCGGCACGGCCTCCTCGCAGGCGACGTCCATGAAGGCGTCGGTCTGGTCGCCCGGTATCAGCACCGGCAACATCGAAATGTTGACGCCGAAGGGTTTGTCGGTCATGTCGCGCGCCTTGTGGATTTCCGCGCGAACTTCCTCGGCAGACGCGAACGAGGCCGCCGTGATGAAACCGCACCCCCCGGCGTTCGAGACAGCGGACACGAGGTCCGCTTTCGCCAGCCATTGCATACCCCCCATCAGGATCGGGTACTCGATGCCCAGCATCTCCGTAATACGCGTCTTCAGCATGACAGACTCCCTTCCACCGCGCGCGCTCGGCAAGCGCGCCGCCGCTACGTTATCCGTTGTGTCCCTTGTGGGGTAACGCCTTGCACCGATTGCCGCCGCACTTCATGAAAAGCGACCGCCCCTGACGCCCGCGTCACTCCGCGTGGCGCGGGCGCCACGAACGGTCCACTACTTCATCCTAAGCGTCCGTAACGACGCCGCACTATCGCCTGCGCCGCATGACGCCTGCCGCGCCCGCGGCCAGCGCCGCGACCAGCGCCGCAAGACCCGCCACGCCGCCCACCGGCACGCTCGGCAGCACGTAAAGCGTGAAGATGCTCGACTCAATCGTGGTGTAGTAGTCCGACACCACGCACCGATACTGGCCCTCCTGGTCAAAGTCCAGCGGACCCAGCGTCAACGCCGCGGTGTAGACGCCATCTACCCGTTCGCTGTCTGCAAGGTCGATGAACGCCTTCGCCGCCGCGGCCTCGAACTGCCACTGGTACGAAATCTCGCCCAGGCCGCCCTCGGCCAGCACCGCGAACGTGTGCATCTCGTCCGTCCGCTTCGAGACCACGAGACTCCCCTGCGCCGTCACCGTCAATGGTGTACAGATCGCCAGCGGGTCCTCCACCGTCACCGTCGCCTCGCACGTGGCCGCGTTCCCGGACCCGTCCCGCACCGTCAGCACCACCGTGTTCGGACCCACCTCGCCGCACGTGAACGTGTCCGGAGACACCAACCACTCCACTATGTCGCAGTTGTCGTCGCTGCCGTCGTCCACGTGAAACGCCGTTATCGTTACGCTGCCGGTGAAACCGATGTTCACCGTCACGTCTTTGCACACCGCCGTCGGCGGCGTCTCGTCAAGCACCGTCACCTGTGCCGTCGTCGGCGGCGCCGCGTGCCCCACAAGGTCGGTCACCGCGAACGTCACCGCCACCGGCGCATCCAGGTCCGCGCACGTGAAACTCGCCACGTCCGCCGTCGCCAGCGTCGCGGCCCAGTCGATGCCTCCCGGGTCCGACGCGCCCGCCGCCATCTCCTCGACGTCCGCCGCCGTCAGGTCATACCCGCCCGCGGCGTCCAGGCTCCGCGTGATGTCCGTCCCCGGGTCCGGCGCCGTCGGCGGGTTCAGGTCCACAAACACGTCGAAGAAGCTGTCCACGGACCAGTTGCCCGCGTCGTCCCGCTCCTGCACCACGAGGCGGTGCGTGCCCTCGTCGAGATCGACGCCGGGCGTGAATGCCGTGTCGGTTGTCTCGGTCCACGTCCCCGAATTATCCAGGTCGTAGCGGTACGTGCCGTTTCCGCCGCCGCCCGGCGTCCACGTCCACTCGGGACGCGGGTCCGCCGTCGGCGTGTCCGCGGTCACGTCCGGCGGGTTCGGCGGCGTCAGGTCGATGAACACATCGAAGAAGCTGTCCACGGACCAGTTGCCCGCGTCATCCCGCTCCTGCACAACCAGCCGGTGCGTACCCGCCGCCAGGTCGCTTGTGGGCGTAAACGCCGTGGCGGTCATCTCGGTCCAACTTCCCGAATTGTCGAGGTCATACCGATACGTGCCGTTCCCGCCGCCGCCCGGCGTCCACGTCCACTCCGGACGCTGGTTGTTCGTCGGCGTATCCGCGGTCACATCCGGCGGATTCGGCGGGACCGTGTCGTAGATCGTGCTCGTGTCCCCGTCGCCGGACGCCGCCGCGCTGCTGTTGCCCGCCACGTCCGTCGCCACGATGTCGAAATAGTACGTGTCGTCGCCCGTCATCCCCGCGAAGCTGAACGTGCCGCCACCCGCGTCGCCCGTCAACCCCGAATTTGTCCACGCGCCGCCGGAACCCTTCTTGAACCACAGCGCCACCGTCGCTACCCCGCTCAGGTTGTCCGTCGTCGCACCGTAGTCCACCGGTATCGGGCTGCTGTTCGCATACGCCGGCGAACTCGCCGTCGCCGGCACAGGCGCCGTCGTGTCGTAAACCGTGTTCGTATCGCCATTGCCCGAGGCCGCCGCGCTGCTGTTGCCCGCCACGTCCGTCGCCACGATGTCGAAATAGTACGTGTCGTCGCCCGTCATCCCCGCAAAGTCGAACGTGCCGCCGCCCGCCGCGCCCGACATCCCGGAATCCGTCCACGCCCCGCCGGACCCCTTCTTGAACCAGAGCCGGACCGTCGCCACACCGCTCAAATTGTCCGTCGTCGCGCCATAAGTCACCGGAATCGGGCTGGCGTTGTCATACGCGGGCGAACTCGCCGAAGCCGGGACCGGCGGCGTCGTATCGTAGATTGTGCTCGTGTCCCCGTCGCCAGAGGCCGCCGGGCTGCTGTTGCCCGCGTTGTCCACCACCACGATGTCGAAATAGTACGTGTCGTCACCCGTCATCCCCGCGAAGTTGAACGTGCCGCCGCCCGGCACGCCCGACAGACCCGAGTTGGTCCACGCGCCGCCGGCGCCCTTCTTGTACCAGAGTCGGACGAGCGCCACGCCGCTCAGATTGTCCGACGAGACGCCGTAGGTCACCGGAATCGGGCTCGCGTTGTCGTAAGCGGGCGAGCTCGCCGAGGGCGCCGTCGGCGGCGTCGTGTCGTAGATGGTGCTCGAATCCCCGTCGCCAGAGGCCGCTGGGCTGCTGTTGCCCGCATTGTCGGTCACCACGACGTCGAAATAGTACGTGTCCTCGCCCGTCATCCCGATGAAGTTGAATGTGCCGCCCCCCGCAACGCCCGACATCCCGGAATCGGTCCACGTGCCGCCCGCGCCCTTCTTGTACCAAAGCCGCACACTCGCCACCCCCGTAAGGTTGTCCGTCGAAGCGCCGTAGCCCACGGGGATCGGGCTCGCGTTGTCATAGGCCGGTGCGTTCGCCGCAGGCGGCGTGGGCGCCGTCTTATCGACGATATACGTCTGGCCCGTGGTGTAATTGGCCGTCAGGTTGTTCCCCGCCAGATCGGAAATGACCGCGGCGGGCGTCACCACGTCCAGGCGCAATATGCCGTCGCCCGTGCCCGTATTGCACAGCACGTCATACGTCGTTCCCCCGCTCCCGAACGGCGTCACGCTCTGCACGGAGTACCCGCTGAGCGTGCCGGTGGGTGTAAACGTGAAGTCGGTCGCGCCGACGCTCCCGGTCACGTCCTCGCCGAACGTCACCCGCCACGTGACCTGCGCCGCGTTCGTGGCCTGGCCCGACGGCGTCTGCCGAACGATCGATGATACCGTCGGCGCGATCGTGTCAATCACGAGGTCCTTATTGAAGCCCAGCGAACCCGCGGCGCCCGGGGCCGCCAGCGTCAGGACGGCGTCCTTGCCGTTAACGTCCCGGATTGTGCCGCCACCCGCATTCAACGCGCCCACGCCCATATAGTCGAGGTCCGTCGAGTTCTCGCCCGCCGCAACCGTGTAATTGAAGGTGAGCGTACTCGTGCCGCTCCCGCTCGCATACGTCGCCGTGGCCGCGCCACCGCTGTTCAGCGCGAGATAAGGCGGACCGGACTGCACGGTGACGTTCTTGCTGAAGGTGATCTGCACCGGCACCACCTGCCCCGCCTTGTAGTACCCATTCGCCAGACTGCTCGTCACGTTCGTCACCGTCGGCGCGGTAAGGCACGAGATAGTGAACGCCTGCTCCGTGTAGAGCCTGTCGGGAATCTGGCCGTTGTCCGTGGTCCTTATGCGAACACTGTAGGTGCCGAGCGCCATCGCGGCGTTGTTCACGCGCAGTTGATTGCCGGAAATCGAGAACGAACCGTTGTGGGTGTCGCCCACGCCGGCGACCAGCGTGTACGTGTGCGATTGGGAGCCCCCGGACGTATTGTCCGGATCCGTCGTGGACAGGTTGCCGACCGTCGCGTTCAGACCCTCATCGTCGTAGAAGTAATTCTTGTCGAGGGCGATGCCCGTCGGGGTCTCGTTCAGGATGGGGAACAGGTTCTGGTCGGAGACAAACTGCTTCGCGATCCCCGGGCCCGACCAACGCAATTCAGCCCCCGCTCCGCCGTCATTCTCACGCATTCGCCAGTCGATGAAGTATCTCCGTCCCCCCGTCAAAGTGATTAGCGAGCTAGTGCGCTCCGTCATCCCATTATTTGACGAAAACCAGTCAATAATCCGTTGCCCATTTACCCATAACTCGGTACCGTCATCCGTCGTCGAGTAGAACGTGTAGTCACCGCTGGTGGGAATATATATTTTTCCGCGCCAACGGACGGAGAAGTTGTCCCCGCCGATGCTGTCCTGCGGGGGACCGCCCCAGCTGCTGAACTTGAGATAGTAGTCGTTGCGGAATACGGCCGGAACACCTGAGACAGCTTGATTATTGAAGAACTCGGCGATCAGGCCGTTCTGGTGCTGGAAAAGCGCGCTCTGTGGGACGATGTCTTTCCCTTGGTTCGGCCCTTGCCAGCGCAGCTCCATATATTGCTGTCCCGTGCATTCAAAGAAATCCACGGCGATATTGTGGAGACCGCCGTGAAGAAAAATCGGGGGAGAACTGTACTCGGCGCCGCCGCCGCCCCAGTGATCAATTCTTCTCATGAGGTTGCCGCTACCGTCTTCCTGGATATAAAAACGCACTGCATCGTCGGTCCTGCTGTAGAACGTCCAGTTCCCCGTCGTCGGAATATTGATGCGCCCGACCCAGCGCCCCCCAAAATACTCCACCGGCAACCCGTATGGTGGGATGAACCCATCCCCAAAACTGATGTTTCCGTCCACGCGGTTTCCGGCCAGCGTTCCCCAGTTTCCGGCGCAGTCGTTTACCGTGTACCAGCGCCCGAGGAGGCCCGTGGGGCTGGTGGGCAAGGGCGACGTGGCCGAACTCGGAATGATTTGTTTTCCCACCCCCGGCCCGGAATAGCGAAGTTCGATCCGTGCGCCGCCGGTGTTCTCGTAGTAATCCAGCACAATGTCATGCTTGCCTGCCGTCAGAAATCTTGTGCCCGATTGTTCGACAGTGGCGCCGTGATCCTGCCAGAACTCGATAATACGCTGGCCGTCAACGTATAGCCGGGCACCGTCGTCCGACAACGTGTAAAAAGTCCAGTCGCCCTCGGTAGGAATCGTCAGCACGCCCCGCCAACTCACGCAGAAGTTTTCGACCGGCACGCCCCCGCCGGGGCTTCCGGTACCCCAATTAAAATTCACATCGGCGTCGGATCGGGTCATGATCAACGACCCGAAATTCGGCGCGGTGCCGCCCGTCGAGTAATAGTAATAGCCGGTGAGGGCGGCGTCCGCCGCGCCCGAGGTCAGCAGTAACGCCGCAACCAGCAGGAGAAACGGCGGCAGCGCGCACACCTGTCCCTTTTGCCCCCGCAACCCATGGTTCTTCATCGGTATGACTCCTCTCGGATGACCTGGTCACCGCTCTTCAAGGCCCCGCTGAGCGCGGGGCACGCCCCGCGCCGCGCGCAGCCCGCTCTTCGCGCCTCATACCCAACCACCCCCGGTACGGAGCATATTATACACGACAGTCGCTCACTGTCCGGGGCAGAATCCATCCTCGGTCTGCGCCTCGGGGCAAGCATGGTAGCCGCCGCTATTATAGAACTGAATCAAGCGCAGCAACTCCGTCAGGCCGATGGTCCAATCGGGTCCGGCGGGCGCGTAATCGCTGTCGTGGGCGCAGCAGGACTGATTCGCGCCGGGCCCCGGCACATAGCCGTCCTCGGTATCGCCGGGATTCTCGGCGCAGCGGAAACCGCCGGAGTTATAGAACTGAATCACGCGCAGGAGTTCCGTTAACTCGATAAAGTTGTTCTCGTTCTGGTCCGCCGTGTGAAACTCGCTGTAGCACGGGTCTCCCTCACCCTCACCCTCACCTTCCCCTTCACCCTCGCCCTCGCCCTCGCCCTCCCCTTCACCCTCGCCCTCTCCTTCGCCTTCACCCTCACCCTCGCCTTCACCTTCGCCTTCACCTTCGCCCTCACCTTCGCCTTCGCCCTCGCCTTCACCTTCGCCTTCGCCCGGTGTCAAGGGCGTGCGGCAGGGGTCCAGCGCGCGACGGAGATATGCCGCGGGTCGAAGCGGTTCGAGTTGCTCGTATTCGAGGCGATTAGTCCAGCCGTCGCCGTCCGCGTCGCCCTCGGACGCCAGGATGCCGTCAAGCGTCGCGTAATCCGCGGGATCGGTCGTCGGCGGCGGGTTGACGAGACACGATCCTGGAGCGATCAAGTCGCAGAAGCCGGCCAATGCCGCGACCTTCAGAACCAGCGCCATCGAGTCCTCATCGCCCAGAGTCGCGTAGGCGGCCACAACCCTGACCAAAGTCGGAAACAGGGCGTTCAACGTCTCCTGCAATTCGGGGGTCAGGGGCGGGACAGACGGCTCGTAGCTCTGCAACAGCCCCCACAAGAGCGGCAGCGTCTCGGTGACGAGTTCGTGCAACTCCGGGGTGTAGATATTCGTGTAATTCTGGAGGTACGCGCCCATGACCGCGGCGGTGGGCACGCCAGGCTGCGCCTGGCACGGGAGCGTCCCCAATTCGAGCCCCAGATAGGGG
The DNA here is from genome assembly GCA_029556545.1 of Candidatus Hydrogenedentota bacterium. GTDB lineage: Bacteria > Hydrogenedentota > Hydrogenedentia > Hydrogenedentales > JAGMZX01 > JAGMZX01. The sequence continues at coordinate 59,284 of JAKQEQ010000098.1, read as the reverse complement.
CCGGGGTTGTTCAACAACTCCTGTACCACCCGAAGTTCGTAGCGACCGTCCAGCATGCCGTTGGGGCCAGGCAGGTCTTCCACCTCGTTCCACTGCCCGTTGATATCGGCGACGTTGCACGCGAACATGAATAGCAACGCGGCGTCCTCGCCCAGCAGATCAGCCAACCATTTGAGACCCGAGGGGCTTTCGTCCTGGACGATCGCCGTTAACCAGTCCATGTCCGCGCAGAAATTCACGGGGAATTCGACCGGCGGTTCCCCCTCGCCCTCCCCTTCGCCCTCGCCCTCGCCCTCCGCGGGTCCTCCCGTGAATACCGCCGTGACGGCCTTGTCCGAGTCCATCAGCAAGTCCACCGGATTGTCGGTACTCTCGATGTCGCCTTGCCACTCGCTGAACTCCAAGTCCGGGTCGGGAAACGCCGTCAGCGTCACCGTGGTTCCCTGCTCGTGGAACGAAGTACCTGGCGGGTCCACCGTGCCGCCGCCGACCACGCTGGTGACAAGCGAGTAGGTCTGGACCTGATCGAAGACCGCCGTCACGGTCTTGTCGCCATCGAGGATGATGCTGGCCGGATTTTCCGAGCCGGTGAGGTCGCCCTGCCATTCGGAGAAGTACCAGAGGGGGTCCGGCGTGGCCGTGATGACGACTTCGGTTCCGTAGAGGTAGACGTTGGTTCCCTCGGGGTCCACCGTGCCGCTCCCGACCACGAGGGTTGTCAAGTACGCGTTCGGCGACCCGGCAAAGACCGCCGTGATGGTTTTGTTGCCGTCCATCGTGAAGGTGACGGGATTCTCCGAACCCGTGAGGTCGCCTTCCCAACGGTCGAGGTGGTAGCCGGTCGCGGGAATGGCGGTGAGGGTAACCTCGGACCCCGCCGGGAGCCAGCGGAAGCCCGGGGGCGGATCGAGCGTGCCCTCGCCTACGACGGAGGTTTCGAGAAAGTAGGCGACCGTAAAGACGGCGGTAATGCTCTTGTCGCTGTCCATCAGGACCGTCGCCGGGTTTTCCGTTCCGGTGAGGTCGCCCTCCCAATGGCTGAAGGCCCATCCGCTCATCGTGGGATAAGCGACAATTGAGACCTCGCGACCGTCGATCATCGGGTGGCTTCCGGGCGGCGGAGACGTGGCGCCTTCGCCGGTCACACTGATGGTCAACGTATAATCGGCGGTCGCAAAGTAGGCGGTTACCGACTTGTCCGAGTCCATGATGAGGTACTGGTTGAAAGGGTTGGTCCCGGTAAGATCGCCTTCCCAGTGGTCGAAAGCGGCGCCGGGGTTGGGAGTTGGCGTGATGAAGACCGTTTGGCCGGCGTTGTACTGGTGCGCGCCGGGGGCCGGCGTGATCGATCCGTCCCCTACGACGGCGGTGGTCAAGGTGTACGTGGCCAACTCGACAAACACGGCCGTTACCGCCTTGTTATCGTCCATGACAACTTCGGCGAGGGGCGAAGTTCCGGTGTGATCGCCCTCCCAATGGTCAAAGGTCCAGCCGGAGTCGGGCGTCGTGGAAACCACGGCGGTGCGGCCCGGCAGGTAGTTCCACACACCGGGCGCGGGCGAGGTCGTGCCGTTACCTGTCACGCTGATACTGAGTTCATAACCGCCCTCGGCGAAGACGGCGGTTACCGATACGTCACAATCGATGATAACGATGATGGAAGGGTTCGTGCCGGTTACGCTGCCTTCCCAAAGGTCGAACGCCCAGCCGGCGTCCGGTATCGCCATGAGGATGACCCCCTGACCCTGCGAGTACGTGTGGACCCCCGGCGCCGGGTCCGTGGTGCCGTTGCCCTCGACGGCTATCGTGAGGGTAAACCCGCACTCTACAAACACCGCCGTGACCGTCTTGTCGGCGTCCATGACGATCTCCACCGACGTGTCGCTGCCGGAGGCGTCTCCTTCCCAGTGGTCCAGACGCCAACCCGAATCCGGGATGGCCGTGACAAAAAGCACGCCGCCTTCAAGGTACTCGTGGACTCCGGGCGGCGGGTTCGTCGTGCCCGATCCCACAACTTCCACCGTCAGGTTGTACATCACGTCGTCGGCCGTCGCGGACGAAACACCGCCGGCCACCACAGCAATGATCAGTAACCACCAAGAGGAACGCATAGTCGCAATCCTTTTCCCGAGTGCTTGCCGCGAATGGAGTCGCATCAGCACCACCCCGCAGTTTCTTTCGTTGGACGAAAGGCCTCAACTTACACAAGTACGCAGCGATCACGACATCGGCGGCTCAAGAGAAACCGAACCCAGCCATGACCAGAAAACATGGTACCAGCATGCTACTCTCGATTCAAGCAATTCTCGCGCAATGTGCTGCTTAAACTGCGAAAATCGGCGCCGCCCGCGGCCACGGATGCAGACGCGCCCCCCTACGCGACGGCGGATCCAGGACGGCGCGCGCTTCGGCGATCAGGCGGAAAGCACTTGGCGCGCCTTTGCCAGCCGTTCCCGGATGTCGATCCGTTGGGGGCATGCCTTGGTCGCCTCGGCGAGGTCAACGCGGTCGAAGTCCCGTTCCTCCGGTCGCAGCGCATCATAGAGCTTGCGCGCGCTTTCGCACTCGTGGTAGCTCTCGTGGTACATGAGATAACGCATCTGATCGGCGATGCGAAGCTTACCGGCGACGCGCGATTCGCAGATGTGGTGGCAGCCGGTGCAGTAGTGTTCGGAGGTAAGCGCGGCCAGGCGGTGGAGTTGCATGTATTCGTCCATCGAGAGTTTGACGGGCGACATGGCGGCGGCGGTGTTCTCCATCACGTGCTCGACACTCGACATCTGGGAGCATATCGAGTCGATGCGCTCGTCGGCCCAGACCGCCTTGAGCTTCGCCTGGACCAGGTTGAAGTTTTCCGACCGGAACGGCACGATTTCCTCCGAGTCATCGGGGATCGCCGCCAGGGTTTTCATGGCGACAAGGCCGATTCCGGCCTTCTTCGCTGCGTCGATGGCGCGATTCAACTCGACGTTTCCGTATTGCCGGAAGTTATAGCGGAAAAGGATGGCGTCGATGCCGCCGCCTAACTCGGCCGCCTTGGTCAGCATGCGCGGCACGGACCCGTCGTGCGTGGAAAACCCGAAGAAACGCGACTTGCCGCTCTTCTTCAGGTCCTCGCCCAGTTGAATGAACTCGGGTTCGATATACCGTTCGTCATGGGCCATGTGCATATAGAAGAGGTCGACATACTCCAATTCCATGTCGTGGAGGCACTTGTCGAGTTCCTCTTTGAACCGTTGCGCACTGGCCTCCTGTACGCCCAGATACACCTTGGTCGCAATGAACAGCTTCTTGCGGTCGCCAATCTGCTTGTTGAATACGCCGACCGCCTTCTGGGCTTGTCCGTCCGCATACATCTGGGCGGTGTCGATATGGTCCACGCCCATCTGGAAACAGCGGTGCAGCCGCCGATCGTACTTGAGGTCCATGGTCTGGCAGGTGCCCATCTGGATGATGGGCAGGACCTCGCCCGTGGACCCGAGCGGCTTGCGCGGCACTTTCCCTTCGTTTGCGGCGGGGGCTTGAGACATCGCCTCTCCGGCCGCGGCGCCCAGCACACCGAATCCCACGCCGCCGGCAACGGTGTTCCTCAGGAAGTCGCGCCGGTCCATGGGGTGCTTGCTCATCGCTAGGTCTCCTTCAGGTTCGATTTGGTTTACGGTCATGTTGGACGATATGGACTGTATGGACTGCCTGTCATCAGGCGGTTAACACGTGCCTGGCTTGGGCCAATCGTTCCGCGATGCGGATGCCCTGGGGGCAAGCCGCGGTCGCTTCACTGAGGTCGATAGCCTTGAAATCCCGCGCCTTACGCGGCAGCGCGCGATACAGCGCGCGGGCCTCGTCGGTTTCGCCGTAGCATTCATGGTACATGAGGTAGCGCAACGTGTCCGCGATACGCAGGCCGTTTGCGCGCGGCTCGCACCGCTGCTTGCAGCCCAGGCAGTGCGCGTGCGCCGTCAACGCCGCCAGTCGGTTCAGTTGCATGAATTCGTTCATGCTGAGTTTCACGGGCGACATGGCCGCCGCAGTGTTCTCCGTGACGAGGTTAACATTGGTCATGGCGGAAACGGCGGCGTCAATCCGCTCGTCGGCCCAGACCGCTTTCAATTTCGCCTGGCCCAGCGTGAAGTCCTGCGACCGAAACTCGACAACGGCATCGAGGTCCGCGGGAACGGACGCCTGGGTCTTCATCGCTATCAAGCCGATTCCGGCGGCCTTGCAGGCGTCGATGGCCTTGTTCAGCGCCACGTCGCCGTACTCGCGAAAATTGTAGCGGAACATGATGGCGTCAACCCCGCCGCCCATCTTGGCCGCCGCGGCCATGAGTTCCGCCGAATTACCGTCGTGACAGGAAAAGCCGAAGAAGCGTATCTTCCCCGCTTTCTTCAGTTCCTCGCTCGTCCGGATGAAATCGGGGCCGAACAGCCGCTCGTCGGTGATCATGTGCATGAAGAACATGTCAAGGTAGTCGGTTTCGAGTCCCTCAAGGCACTGGTCCACGCCGGTCCTGAACCCCTCCGGCGTGGCGTCGGCGCCGACCAGCGTCGCTTTCGAGGTTACCCACATCTTCTTGCGGTCGCCGACTTGCTTCATGAACGTGCCGATCGTCTTCTGCGCCTGTCCTTGCGCGTATTCCCGCGCCGTGTCGATGTAATCAACGCCGAGTTCGAAGGCACGATGCAGCGTCTTATCATAGCGGTCGTCAAACTTCTGTGTTCCGCCCATGAGAAGGATCGGGACATCCGCGCCGGTGGCGCCAAGTTGTCTTCGCGGGACCTTCCCGCCGGGCGCGGGCCCTTGCGCCGCCTGCGCGCCCCCGGCGGCGCCGAGCATGCCGAGTCCCACGCCGCCGGCCACGGTGTTCTTCAAGAAGTCGCGCCGATCCATGGGGTGTGTGCTCATCGCCAAGTCTCTTTCAGGTTCGATTCACTTTACTACCATGACGGGAATATGAACTACCTGTCATCACGCGCTCAATACGCGCCTGGCTTGCGCCAGTCGTTCCGCGATGCGGATGCCCTGGGGGCAGGCCGTCGTCGCGTCACTGAGGTCGATAGCCTCGAAGTCCCGCGCCTCGCGGGGCAGGGCGCGATACAGCGCGCGGGCCTCTTCGGACTCGCCGTAGCACTCATGATACATCAGATAGCGCAGCATATCCGCGATGCCCAGCCCATTGGCGCGCGGCTCGCACCGCTGGTTGCAGCCCAGGCAGTGCGCGTGCGCCGTCAACGCCGCGAGCCGGTTAAGTTGCATGAATTCGTCCATGCTTAGTTTCACTGGCGACATGGCCGCCGCGGTGTTCTCCATCACGAGCTCGATATTGGTCAACCCGGAGACCGCCGCGTCAATCCGCTCATCGGCCCAGACCGATTTGAGTTTCGCCTGGCCCAGCGTGAAGTTCCGCGACTGAAACTTGACGACGGCCTCGAGGTCCGCGGGCACGGACGCCTGGGTCTTCATCGCGATGAGCCCGATTCCCGCGGCCTTGCAGGCGTCAATGGCCTTGTTCAGCGCCACGTCGCCGTATTGGCGGAAATTATAGCGGAACATGACCGCGTCTATGCCGCCGCCCGCTTTCGCCGCGGCCGTCATGAGTTCCGCGACGTTGCCGTCGTGACAGGAAAAGCCGAAGAAGCGTATCTTTTCCGCTCTCTTCAGTTCCTCGGCCATGCGGATGTAGTCGGGGCCCAGCAGCCGCTCCTCGGTGATCATGTGCAGGAAGAACATGTCGAGGTAGTCGGTTTCGAGGTCCTCCCGGCACTTATCCAAATTCGCCTTGAACCCCTCGGGCGTGGCGCGCGAACCGACCAATTTCACTTTCGACGTGATCCACAGCTTCTTGCGGTCGCCAATCTGTTTGATGAACGGCGCAATCGTCTTCTGCGATTGCCCTTGCGCGTACATCTGCGCCGTGTCGATGTAATCGACGCCCAGTTGAAAAGCGCGATGAAGCACCTTGTCGTAGCGAGGGTCGAACTTCTGTGATCCGCCCATGAGGATAATCGGGATGTCCGCCCCGGTAGTGCCAAGTTGTTTTCGCGGCACCTTCTCTTCGGGCGACGGCGCCTGCGCGAGCCAATCACGCGCGCCGTTCCCGACCAAGCCCAGACCCGCGCCGTAGCCCGCGGTCTGCTTCATGAAATCACGCCGGGGGATATGTTCGCTATTCATCTTTCGCGCCTCACCTTATGGTCAGCCGACCACTTCACGATGTTTGAGCAGCAGTTTGCGCTCGTCGGACCGGCTTTCCCCCACGGCCGTGACGTACACCGCGCGTTCGTCCCGCACGGGGCATTCCTTCTCGCAGATGCCGCACCCGATGCAGAGGTCCGGCACGATGAACGGCTTGTTCAATACGACGACTTTGCCGAAGACGTCTTTCACCTCCACGTCCTTCGTCTGGATGGCCTTGGGCGAAACGGGGCACACCTCTTCGCAGACGACGCACGGGATTTCCATCGCGTGCGGCAGGCAGCGCCCGAGGTCGTAGAAGGCGGTGCCGAGGCGGATAGGGCCCTGTTCCGCGTACGCGCCTTTGCCCAGCTTTTCCTCGGCGGTGATCTTGCGGATAGCCCCGGTCGGGCACACCTCCGAGCAGAGCGTGCACTTCAATTGGCAGTGGCCGATGCGGAAGTTCATGACGGGGGTCCATAATCCTTCGATCCCCGCCTCCTCATAAGTCGCCGGTTGCAGCACGTTCGTCGGGCATGCGTTGATGCACTGATCGCACTTGATGCACTTCGCGAGGAACTGGTCTTCCTCGACGGAACCGGGCGGTCGAATCAATTTCGGCGAGAAATGCTCATCGGTGTTCACGCCGTGGTTCTTGAGGAACGGATACGCCAGCACCCCGGCCACGGACGCGAAGACCAGCTTCCGCCGGGAGAGGTCCGGCGCGAGTTTCACCTGCTTCGTATCCTGGCGCAGCATGGTGAAGGACAGCGCGTCCTCGGGGCAATCGTCGATGCAGTTCATGCACGAGAAACACTCGCTCTGGCGCAGGAGCGCCTGCGGGTCGGAGGCCCCCTCACAGCGGGTCAAACATAAGTTGCAGTCGGTGCATTTATGAACGTCGCGATTGATGCGAAACAGGGCAAACCTGGAAAACACGCCCAACAACGCGCCTAGCGGGCACAAGACGCGACAAAAGAAGCGCGGAATGACGACGTTCATGGCCACAAGGCCGAAGAGCATCACCGCGATCCAGAACGATCCGACAAACACCCGCCGCTCGACGCCGGGCCCGAATTTCAGGTTGTCGAGCCAGAGCGTATCGACGCCCACGCCGTGCGCCGCCTCGGACGCCTTGTCGATGCCGAGGTCCGTGGCGGGCGCGACCACCGTCGCGAAGGTGCGGTACATGAGGCAGATTGGATCGAGCAGGCCGATTTGCAGCGCGCCCATCGCCGCCATCAAGAGAAAGATGATGAGGATCACGTATTTGAGATGGTAAATGGGCCGGTACTGGTTGTCCTCGATGCGCTTCTTGCCCGTGCCGATGTTGAACAGCCACCCGACAAACTGGTGCAGCGTGCCGTAGGGGCATATCCAGTTGCAGAAGACGCGCCCGAACAGCAGCGTCAACGCAAGCACCAGCAGCCCCCATCCCAGGTAGCGATAGACGTGCCCGGTCGAGAGCATCGTGGCGATCATGACGAGCGGGTCCATCTCAAGCAGGCGCGACACGGGGTAGCCGCCAACGCGCGAGGTCCAGGTCGCCCAGACGGAGAAGAGAAAGATGAAGAAGAAGAATGCCTGGGACAAAATGCGGATGTTGGTGATGCGCAGGGCTCTCCTGATCGAGAAAGCCGCCAGGTATTCACCGAGTTTGCGCATGTACTTCACCTGTTCCGCTCTAACCCGTGATTTCCTTGATCCTCCCCGACCAATCCACCTTGCCCGCTCCCTTCGCCTCGGCCTTCGCCAGGTATTCCGGATAGTCCCGGCCCCGTTCGAGCAGGTGCTCGAAGGCCCAGGCGTCCGCGCCCACGGGGTCGAGACTCGCCAGTACGGCGTCGCCCGCCTTCACGTTCGAGGGGTCGCCGCCGGTCGGGCCGTTCTTCATCAATACGCGCGTCCCGTCGAGAATGGTCAGCGTCGGGCGAATCATGATCGCGAGGTCCGACACAATCCCGTGAATGTCCTGGTGGAACTGGTTGCGCGTGCCGCCCAGGAGGCCGTACCAGTTCTTCAGCCCTATCGATGCGCTGCACAGATTGTGGTCCTTCACCGGCGCGAGGCCGATAACCTTGTCCACGTTGGTAAACGGGCGATGGAAGAACCACCAGTTGCGGATCAGGTCCGCGCCCGGCGTGTGGAGCATCTTGAAGGCGTTCGAGTCCGGCAGGTACACGCGCCCGCCCGCCTGCTCGGTCGCCTCGCGGATGCGGCTCTTCGCAAAACAGTCCGCCGGGGACTCGATCGGATTATCCGCGACTCGCACCTCCTGCGCACGGCAATCCACGAGCAGCATGCGGACCAGTTCCTCGACGAGTTCAGGGTTCGAGGTAGCCCCGAGATTCGGCGCGCGGTCGAACGCCACATTCGGCTTCACGAGCACGATGTCGCCGGGCTGGATGTAATGCGTGAGGCCGCCAATGGCGTCCAGCGCGCGCCGCAGCTTCTCGACGGGCTCGCCGTAGCGGCCGATGCCGATGTCCGCGGCCCCGGAGGGCTTCGCGACGCGGTAGTCCTGTAGAGTGAACGGCTTAAGCACCGGCTGACTGCGCAGGCCGCTCTTGTCCTTCATCGAGAGAGGCCAACCCTCCGGCGCGGTCGCCAGATACGTGACGGCGCCGCCGATGCCGCCTGCGGTCAGCAGCCGCCCGACGAACCGACGCCGTGTCATCGGCGCCGTCTGGTACTCAGGATGCTGGATATCCTTCTGCTTCGCCATGCAGGACTCCCGCTAGTTTATCCCGGCACGCGGCGGCGACGGCGTCATCCGGCGCATTCTCGACGCCAAATACGTGCCGCCCGCGCCTACTCAGCGTCATATAGGTTTCGAGGAACGCGTGCTTCATGAGCACGCCTTCCTCTCCGTCAATGACAACAACGTAGTCATACTTGTTATTCTCGATTAGCTTGGTCAGCAAGTCCGCCGCCGCCGCCTCATCCGCCGCCGTGTGGACGAAATACCGCGCATCCGGCGCTTCCGGCGGTACGCCAAACCAGAAATCTTTGGCAAAACTGAATTGAAACACGTCCGTCTTCTCGTATGCGATCGCGTCGAACGGCAGACCCAACCCGTCCGCCAAAATGCTGTACGCGGGCGGCATCGATCCCTCGCCTTCGGCCAGCGGTCCAAGCGCCGCGACCAACTGGATCGCCTTCTGTTGGATGACCGTGTCGTTGCTCGTGCCAAACAGTTTCAGGTAATACGGGCCGAGCAGCGCCACCGCCCCCGCCTCCGTCGGGTAGTAATTCGCGGGACCGAGCCGTTCCGTGGACCGCGTGGCGTCCCGCTGCGCCGCGAAGATGCCCAGCGCGTTCTCGAAACTCCCCATGTCGTACATTTCGACGCTGATATCATGTTCCGTGCCCGCCTTCGCCAGGGAGATGAAGTACAGGCGCTCGAAGCCGAACTGGATATACTGTTCCGCCGCTCCATTGATCTTCTCGTATAGGGTGTCGGCGTCGAATTCCCGCAACCCGGAAGATGGCCGCCAGCCGTCGTAGAGAATGCCTTCCGGGAAAACGCCGAGGGACGGCGGCCCGCCGACCGCCGCGACGGAACCCGGCTCGACCCAGCGCTGGAGCGGCGTTCGATACAGGGTGTCTTCGACGGTGCTGGATACGAGCGCCTCCATCGAGAGGTCGCGCTCGGCGGGGTCATACGCATTCTTCCGGGAAGCGAACCACACGCCGGCAAGGATCAGGAGCACCAACAAGAAAAGACCCGAAGTGATTTCGCTTCGGGGGATACGCTTGCGAAAGACCTTTCGCGCACGATTATTGAATACTCGCTCCTTGACCGCCAAGGAGTTACTCCGTCCTTTCTCCCGGCACGACGGTCCGCCCTCCGCCGAACTCACCACCACGAGTCCGGCGCGGCCCTGAACCGCGTTGACTTCACGCGCATCAGCGCGCAACCACACTTTACCGCACGGGGAATGCCCACGCAACCCAACGGTGCAATCGGCATCGCCGGGTCCGCCGACGCAATGCGCGCACTGTATATCAGACCCCGCATGGCGCCGGCAGGATTCGGTATTCCCTCTCCCCGAGGAAGAGGGCAGGGGCGAGGGCTATTAGTGGAGACCTTCGGTCGAATGGAGTGGCGCGGTCGGGAGACCGGCCACAACAGGGTCGTGGCACGGGCGGCCCGCCCGTGAATTAGGACATGGGCAAGATGCCCATGCCACCGCTAGCGCGGGTTGCGCATGTGGTAGAGAAAACCATCTTCCGCGCCGATGAGCAGATCGGGAACCCCGTTGCGGTCCCAGTCGACGACGGTCGGGCAGGTAGTGTGTCCCGCAAGTATGCGGGAATCGACCATGCCTTCGTTGCGGAACACATACGGGCGCGCGTCGTCGCCGATGTTGCGCAGGAAATCAATGTTCTTGCCGTTCACCAGGATATCGAGCCGTCCGTCGCCGTCCCAATCGACCAGACAAAACTTGCGCCGCCCGCTCTTGCCCGCCTCGCGGTCGTTCAAGCGCAAGGGCGTCAAGTCCTCATCGAGAAAGATGCGCTTGCCCGGAAGCAGCGCCAGTTCCTCCCCGGCGCGTGTGCGCTCAAAGAACGCGAGATAACCCTCGTGGTCGAGCATGACGAGGTCGTTCAGGCCGTCTCCGTTCAGGTCGATGACCACCGGGCTTGTGCGCCACTGCGTCACGAGTTGGTTGCCCTTCGGTTGCCACCACGTCCACGCCGGTTTCGGCGCGAATCCCTCCCACGCTACTTCGATGGGCCGGGCAGGTTCGAGTTCGGGCCGCGTCCGCGCGCCGCGATTGCGGAACCAGAGCACCTCGCCCCAGATGCTGTTGATAACGATGTCCGGCAGGCCGTCGTGGTCCCAGTCGGCGACGCAGAGGACGGTGTAGCCCCACTTCGCCTCCGCCGGTCCTTGGATCGATCCGTTTGGGCCGGCCTGGATGCGGATCGTTTCGCTGTCGGCTTCGAGGTACACCGGCGGCGCGAATTTCGGCGGACTGCCGCCGTCCAGGTTCTCGAGAAAGTTGATGTAGCCCGCCGTGTCGCCACAGATAAGGTCCTCGTCGCCGTCGCCGTCCCAGTCGAAGCTGTACGGGGTCGCCAGCGCGCCGACCTTCACCGCGTCCGCCTCCTGCCGGAAGAAGCGCGGCGGCAAGAACACCGGCATGCCGTCATCGACCTTGCCCGTGTGCTCGATGATCGCCACGCGCCCGTCTTCCTGGCCCACAATGAGGTCCACGTCCCCGTCGTGGTCCCAATCCAGCGCGACGACCTGCAACATCTGGAGGTCCATGCGCAGCACGTCCCCGTCGTGTTCCAGAAAGCGCCCAGCGGCGTAGACCGGCTCGGTGCGCGTGCCCACGTTCTCGAAGTACGTCAGTTTGTCCAGAAACTCGCCACAGATCAGGTCGAGATCGCCGTCGCCGTCAAAATCCGCGAAATTCGGCGACGGCGCGCCGTATACGTCCACCGGCCTGCCATCGGCCAACACCTGTTCCGCCGCCGCGTACACCGGCGCGTCGTTCGTGCCCGTGTTGCGCGCCACGTAGACGTAGCCGCGCAGCGGGCCGTGGGTCCACTCGCCCTTCTCGTTGTAGGCGTTGTCCCAACCGTATTCACGCCAATCGCTCGCGCCGATGACCAGATCGACCAGGCCGTCGCCGTCGTAGTCGCAGTACTTCCACTGGTTGTCGCGGCCCGCGTGAAAGGTGGCCGTAAACGGAATCGCTACGCCGTGACGCAGGCCGTGATCCCGAAAATCAGGATACCGCCTGCCCGGCGTGCAGACCACGGCTGTCCCGTCGATGTACGAACACGTCATGTTGTGCACCGCGGGGCCGAGCCGCACGGCCGGCTTGGACACGGGATACTTCGCGTCGCCGCCGGGGTTCTCGAAAAAATACACCCCGTTTGACGGCACATCCGCGCAGGCCACCACGAGGTCGTAATCCCCGTCCCCGTCAAAGTCCATCGGCAGCGGCTGCGCCCAGAGCCCGACCCCGAGGTCCACCACAAGGCCGGGCTGGTTGTATTTGAGCTGCGCCAGCTTCGGGTCTGCGGGCGCGGCGGGGTGCGAGGCCGCGATTGTACACAAGCAGAGTGCAGTCAATATCCCACAATTACTTGCCATGTAAGAGGAGTCCCTGGTTGGCGCTTATGGAGCGTTCCATCGCACCGGCGACATGTAGGGCCGCGGTTAGGGCGCGTTACTTCTCAGTGATCCAGTCAGATAAGATCTTCCTGATACGCGTAAGGCGTTCAGAATGAATCCTGCCAATGGCGCCGGAGAGTGCGCGCCGCTCAACAATTGCCAGCCGCGATATGCGCACTACGCTTTCGGTTTTCAGGCCTGAACTGCCGAAATCCGGATCATCAGCACTGATGATCTCGTCAAAGCCGCCAATGGCGCGCGCGATTTGAGTCGAGATCATACAGATAAGCCAGTCATCATATGGTCCGGGCAGTTTCCGAATTACAACAGCAGGGCGGAGTTTACCTTGTGTGAGATCGGTTCTGGGAAAGCGGATAAGGACGATCTGTCCTTCCTCAATCATTGGCGGGTTCCTTTATGTCCTGTTCTGAATAAAGGCAGTCCTCCGATTCCATGTCGCGAAAGGCTTGAGCCAAGGAGAAGCGGCTCCAGGCTTCTCGTTCTTCCGCGTCCGCCTTGTTTGCCAAGAATTCGACAAAGTCCAGGACTTCCGCCTGGAGCGGCGCCGGCAAGAGGCGTACGCGCTCGATGATGTTCTCCGCCACGGTCATGGTATTGCCTCCTTTACGCGAGCAGCATAGCACGGGGCAAACAACTGCTTCACGTTCGCGATTCGCGTTGACTTCCAGCCCACCATAATTGTCTCACGACGCGGCATCAATACCGCGACATTCGTGTGATTCGGATCATTCATGGTTATCCCCTATTGAGTGGCTCTAGCCACGAATCACGCGAACAAACCCCACCTCTGAACACTGCGTCAGCGCTACTCCTTACGGCCCGTTTCCGCTGCCTTGATGCGCTTTTCCAGCGTCGGCAGGAATTCGTTCAATTCGTGATCAAGCAGGGTAAGTTTGGCGCGGATCATGTCCGTGCCGTGGGAAAACGTATGATCGCCGCCGTAGTAGAAATCGAGGCGCATGTCCCGCTCCATGACGGGCAGCGCGGCCTCGGCGTTCGCGCGTTCGTCTTCGAGCACCTCGCGCCAGCGATCGAGCATCGTCGCGGAATTCTTGCGCGACGCGGTGGTCTTGCCGTCGACGACGGCCAGGAGCCGGGCACGCAGTTGACAGGACTCGTAGAAGTTCGCCTCGGTGCGGGCGGTGTGATAGAACCAGCGGACAGGCGAGTCCTCGGCGTCGAACATCAGGCGGCATCGCTTCGCGACCATGGGCCGCGCGGCGTCCATTTCGTCCAGGGCGCGCTTCAGCAGCCGTTCCATTTCACGGTAGAAGCGCCCGAAGACGGGGATGTTGCCCGTCGGGTTGACGACGTAGGTCGGCGTAAGTTTGAGTCCTTCCGCGTCCGCGATTTCCGCGTGGAACAGGTAGCGGCCCTTGAACACGTCCGGCATGGCGGCGTCCGGGTCGGCGCACATGGGATGCGCGGGACCGAGATAGTACGGCCCGGTGTAATACGAGGGCAGTTCGGGCGACCACTCGATAGCTTCGGAGACGTAGCGCCAGGCCGCGCGGAGATGCGGCGCGGCTTCCGGGCCCGCGATGCGCGCGGCGAAGGCCGCGAGGGCGGAGTCCGGGTCGGGGGCGAGCGTCCACCAGAACAACTTGTTGATCTCGGAGGCGCTCGCGCCGTAACAGGGCCTGAACGCGGGAAAAACCCACGCGCCGTCCGCGCCGCACGAGGCCAGCGCCTCGGCCCGGGCGGCCCAGCGGTCCATGCACGGGATGTGCGGAAGCCGCGGCGCCTCGAAGCCGAGTTCCGGCTCGCTTTTCAGGTAGACCGGGAGGCCGCGCGCCTTGCACGCGGCGACCTGGGCGCGCGCCCGATCGCCGGGGCCGATGAGATCGATACTGTAATCCCACAGGTGCTTGTTCACGCCGTCGGGCTTCCGGACGTATTCGTCCTTCTCGATCTCGCTGAAGATGCCCGCGCCCGGTTCGAGCCGCTCGATGAGGCCGAGCTGCGCCTTGTCCGCGGACCACACGTGCTCCGCGCTGTACGGCCAGCCGAGTACCTCCGCGTTTGGGCTTGCCGAGCGTGCCGCGTCCTTGAGCAGGTTCATCAAGTTCGCCACGACCTGCTCCGCGCCGAGGGCGTCGCAGCGCGGGCAGTTGGTGCGCCCCTTCTCGACGCCGTAGGGGCGCATGTAGCAGTGATAGAAGCCCTCGCCGCCGATGATCATCACGAGCCCGTCGAGTTGCGGGTCGGCGCGGAAAATGCCCTCGACGCTCTCGCGAAGGAATTGCTTCACCAACGGGTGCTCGGTGCACAATGTGTACTCCCCGTCGGCCTTCCACGTAAGCGCGCCGCGGATGTCCGGGTGCGCCTCGAACACCGGATCATCCTTTGGAAACTTCTGGCGCGTGTCTATGAACGCATACGTTTTCAGACCCCAGCGCCGCGCCTCGCGCGCCGCCGAGACACCGCCTTCGAGCAGACCCTCCACGCGGCGGGCCGCCAACTCGGGGATCGCGTCCGACGTGGACAAGGCGTGCAGGTTGCCGCCCGCGGCAAAGACGGTGTTGTAGCCGAGAAGCACAACGTCGCGGTAGGACCCGAGAAACGGCGTCGCGCCCAGGCGTACACGCAGCCGGGGCGTATACACCTGCTTACCGAGCGGAAGGAACGGCGCCTGGCGCATGCCGATTCGGTCGATGAGCCGCGCGATGCCGTCGCGGAGTCCGGCCACGCTCTGGCCGGAGAGGACGATCGCTTCTTTCGCGACATCGAGCGTGAAACTGTCCGGCGTATCGGGGTCGCCGCCGCCGGTTTCGAGAAACGCAATGGTCTTCGACGACTCCGTGGGCAAGATCTTGTCCGTGATTTCAAGCGATACCCCCATGCAGCGTTCCATGAATTCGACGAACGTCTCCGCCATGAGCCGCGTCAACTCGGCGGCCTCCGCCGGGATCACGATGCGCCACTCGCTGTCGATGGCACACTCCTCTTCGCTTGCCACGGCGTCCGGGTCGCGGCTGAACCGGGAGAAGTAGTCGCGCGACAGGGCGGAGAAGGGGCTTGCCTCATACGCCGCCTTCGTCTCGGCGGAAAGCCGCGCGCCGATTTCCGCCAGAGTTTCGGCGCGGGCCGGCTCTTGCGTCGCGGTCAGAACAAGCAACACGCCGATGCGGTAAAGGATCGTTGATCTCGATGGATAGCTCATGGCAATTCTCCCGGAAAAGGCGGCGTCCCGCCATGCGGAAGAGCATGAAGGGAATTCGCGCGCGAGTCAAGCGGAACAACGGGCGGAAGACGCTACCCGTCGCTCACGCAGCGGAAGCGGCGGCCCCACGGCGCGACCCGGGCCGCCGCCACGCGGCCCGCCACGCGCTGAATCCGCCGGACAGGCTGCGAACGCGTGCGAAACCCGCGTCGGCGAGCAGCGCGGTCGCGCGGCGGCTCCGCACGCCCATGGCGCAATACACGATCACGTCGGAAGCGCGATCGATCTCGCCCGCGCGGCCGGGCAGTTCATCGAGGGGTATCAAGATCGCGCCCGGGATGATGCCGTCCGCGGTTTCGTGCAGTTGTCGCACGTCCACAAGCGTGACCTTCGATCCGCCTTCGAGCAGCGCGAGTAGTTCCGGCGCCGTAACCTCGGGACAGGCAGGCGCATCGACGTGGTCGCGCGCGACGCATGACGAAACGACCTCCTCGACTTTCGCGATCCGCGGATTCGGCCCGCACAAGGGGCAACCGGGGTTTCTTTCGAGTCGCAGCGTCTGGAACGACATATCGAGCGCGTCGAAGGTCAACACGCGGCCGATGAGCGGTTCTCCGATGCCGAGGATGATCTTGATGGCCTCCGTCGCTTGGATCATTCCGATAACGCCCGGCAAGACGCCGAGCACCCCCGCTTCGGCGCACGTGGGCACCGCGCCCGCGGGCGGCGGCGCGGGAAAGAGACAGCGATAGCAGGGACCGCGGCGCGCGTCGAATACGGCAACCTGCCCCTCGAAATGATGGATGCTCCCGTAGACGTAAGGCTTTTGCGCGAGGCCGCATGCGTCGTTCAGGGCATAACGCGCGGGGAAGTTGTCGGTCCCGTCGATCACGACATCGTAGCCCAAAATGAGTTCCTCGGCGTTGGCGGCGGACAACCGCTTGGCGTGGGCCGTCACGTGCACGTGCGGGTTCGCGCGGTATAGGGCCTCGGCGGCCGCGTCTGTCTTGCGTCTGCCGACGTCACCCTCGCTGTAGAGCACTTGCCGGTGGAGGTTCGAGGGGTCCACGCGGTCACCATCGACCATGCCGATGCGCCCGACGCCGGCGGCGGCGAGGTAGAGCGCCGCGGGAGACCCGAGCCCGCCCATGCCGACGATGACGACGCGAGCGCGCTTCAGGCGGCGTTGGCCCGCCTCGCCGACCTCGGAAAGCAGCAAGTGGCGGCTGTACCACAGGCGCTCGGCATCGGAGAGGCCGGCGCGTGTGTCGCGCGCCACTTGGTCGAGCGTCAGCGGCTGAGACATACTTGGTCCCTCCCGTCCGCGATGGCGGGCGTGGGCTCGTCAGGCGCAGTTGGGAGACTCGCCGGAAGCGTGGCGGCGACGGCGTTAATCCGCGCGGCAAGGGCCGCCACGTCACAGCGGAGCCACACGGGACAGGGGACAATCGGGGCATCGTCGCTAATGATGCCGATCACATCCGGGCGTTCCAGGGCCATAGGCGACGTCCCAAGTTCGGCGCGCCATACTTCGAGTTTCGGGCCGGGTCCGTTGGCATGGCCCTCGACCAGGACAAGGTCGCAGTCGCGAAAATGCACGGCCATTTCGTCGTAAAAGTCCCTTTTAGCTGGCCGTGCGCGGAAAACGGCGAGCGTGTCCGGCGTTACCGCGAGCACGACCTCCGCGCCCGCCGCGCGATGCCGGTGCGAGTCCTTCCCCGGCACATCAATCTCATGCTTGTGCCCGCAATGCTTGACCGTGCCCACACGCAGGCCGCGCTGGCGCAGTTCCGGAATGAGTTCGGTGATGAGCGTGGTCTTCCCGTGGTTTGTGTGGCCGATGATGTGCACGATTCGCATGGTCGTAATCCTTTTATCCCGCGACGTGGCACGGGCGTTCCGCCCGTGGAGTATGGGCCTTCTTCCCTAAGTATTGTGGAGGGGACACGGGCGTCCCGCCCGTGGAATATGGGCCTTCTTCCCCCAGCATCGTGAACGGGACATATTCCCCCGCGTGACGCGGGGCCGCGCCGGGGTCCACCCGGACATAGGCGTTCGCCGTGGCAACGCTGAAGATATCCGCGGACCCCTTGCACGGCAACGGCGTGATGTGCCACGCGCCATCGATCCACACCGCGCCGCACAACTGAAACAGGGTCCGAGATCGTACGCCCCGGAGTTCTCCCGTCAGGCAGCCTTCGCGCGGCGGCTGCGGCGGCGCGGCGCATCCTGCGAGCGCCCACAGCGCCGGCAGCACGTAACGATGAAACCCCAGGTGCGTCGCCAGCGGATTGCCCGGCAAGCCGAAGAAAAGGCGCGTGCCCATTTTGCCGAACAGGAGCGGCTTTCCGGGCTTCTGCGTCACCTTGTGAAATAACACGTCCACGCCGTGCGCCGCGAGAGCGGCGGGCACGACGTCATACGCCCCCGCCGATACGCCGCCGGTGAGCAGCACGACGTCGGCATGTCGCGCTTCTTCAAGCGCCGCGCGAAGGGATTCCAGGTTGTCCGCGGCGTGCCCACGCATCTGCCGCCGGATGCCCGCTTGATCCAGCAGCGCCGCAAGCATGGGACCGTTCGCGTCGCGGATTTGAAACGGTCCCGGCCCGCCATTCTCGTCCGCCAGTTCCGATCCGGTGGTGATAACGGCGCACACCGGCTTCGGCACGGCGCGAACGTGTGTGTAGCCGAAGGTCGCCAGATTGGCGATAACCAGCGGGGTGATCCGGTCGCCGGGCCGCGCCACCACCGTGCCCGCGGCGCATTCGCTCCCCATCCTCGCGATATGTTCGCCCGGCGCTATCCGCGAGGGCACGTGCACCGCGCCGTTGCGGCGCTCCGCGACTTCAACCGGCGCCACCGCCTCGCTTCCCGGAGGGCATGGTGCGCCCGTCATGATCGCGTAGGTCACACCGTCTTCAAGCGTCTGATCCACGCACCCGCCCGCCGCGATCTCACCCGCGACCCGCGCCGCCCCACCGGCGTCTGCCAGACGGACCGCGTATCCGTCCATCATTGCCCTATCGAAGGGCGGATATGCCCGGTCCGCCCACACCGCCTCCGCCAGCGTCAGGCCGAGAGCGTCTCGAACAGGCACTCGCACCGGGGCCAAAGGCTCCGTGGTGTCCCGCACAAGCGAAAGCGCCGTATCCGGGTCGATCATGCGGAGGGAGCACGCGCGTCCCGCCCGTGGAACGTGGACTCCTCGCCCCGCGCCCACCCACGCCGCATCGCCGTCCGCGTACAACTCCTTCTTCCAGATGGGCACGCGCGACTTCAGTTCGTCGATGATGTATTCACACGCCGCGAAAGCCGCCTTCCGGTGCGCGGCGCTCACCCCAATCCACACCGCCGTCTCCCCCACATCGATCCGGCCCAGACGATGCACGCACACCGCCGCCTCCGCCGGGAACCGTTCGAGCGCCTCCCCGAGTATCCGCTCGCCCTCATCCACGGCCAGCCCCTCGTACGCCTCGTACACCAGCGCCGTTACCGCGCGGCCCCCGTCGTGGTCGCGCACCCGGCCCTCGAACGTCGCAAGCGCTCCAGCCCGCGGTGACGCGCAAAGGGCGCTCCATGAGGAAGGCTCGATAGCGGTGTGGGTAAGACGAAACATGATTAGCCTCCCGCCACGGGCGGAATGAACGCGACCGTGTCGTTGTCGTGCAGCGGAACGTCCCACGACGCGAACGCGCCGTTTACCGCCACCCGCATCGCCTCCGCCGAGATCGGCAGCCGGAAGCGCGCGCGCAAGTCGCCGTAAAGCACCCGAGGGGTCGCGGCGTCCGTTTCCCGCTTCTCGCGCGCGCACCCGCGCGCTTCCCGCAGCAGGGCGAAGTACTCAATCGTCACCGTCTTGCTCATGGCCGTGCTCAGCCTCCCACCTGGTTTGGCCCGGGGACTGGCACAAGCGAGTCTTCGAGACGTGCCTGTCCCCGATCCCCAGGGCAAAGTACTCAATCGTCACCGTTTTGCTCATGGCCGTGCTCAGCCTCCCACCTGAAACATGCTCCGGTCCGCGCGCCGCTCCAGCTCGCGAATGTCGGCATGTTGCCGCGGCTTCAGATACAGCGCCTCCGCCGCCAGCGCCGCGATTTCCTCGTCCGCGGCGCCGCCCCGCAGCGCGTCGCGCAAATTGACCTCAGGAGATCGAAAGAGACACGTCTTGAACTGGCCGTCAGCGGTGATGCGCAAACGGCTGCACCCTCCGCAGAAATGCTCGGTCATCGACGTTATGAATCCTATCGACCCCGCGAAACCCGGGACCTTAAACTCCTTGGCCACCCGGGACGGGTCCGGGTCGGCTACCGGCAGGATCGCATACCGCGCCTCGATCGCCGCGCGCATCGAGGCGTAGGAAACCAGATGCGCGTCGCACCAGCGATTGCCGAGAAACGGCATGAACTCGATGAAACGGACGCACACTGGCAGCCCGCGCGTCAGTTCAACGAAATCCGCTAGTTCGTCGTCGTTACACCCCCCCATGACAACTGTGTTGATCTTCACGCCCGTGAAGCCCGCCTCCAGCGCCGCGTCTATGCCCGATAAGACTTCGCCGAGTCCGTCCCGCCGCGCAATCTGCTCGAATCGATTTCGCCGTAGCGAATCGAGGCTCACGTTCAGCCGGTCGACCCCGGCTACGCGCAGCGCCCGCGCCTGCGCCGCAAGACGCACACCGTTTGTGGTAATTCCCACAGTCTCGATGCCGCCAATACCCTTGATCGCCCCCGCCAGCGACGCCAGCCCCGGACGCAGCAACGGCTCGCCGCCCGTCAAACGAATCTTCCGCACACCAAGCCGCGCGAACAATTCGCATAGGCGAACGAACTCGTTGTCCGTCAGCAGCAACGACGAAGGCGCCCACGAAACACCGGCAGGCGGCATACAGTACAGGCATCGCAAGTTGCACCGGTCAGTAACCGCGATGCGCAGGTACGTGTGCGCGCGAGCGAACGCGTCCGTGAGCGGGCCGAACCCGATGCGTGTGTTTTCCGCGAGTGCTGACGCCATGACAATGGGATTCCGAAAGATGTCGGCGTAAATCTGGATATTATTATCCATAATTTTTCGCGCCTTGTCAAGGGGGCTGCGGGGCCCTTCCTCCATGGACGCGAGAACGCGAAAACAGTTCTTGACAAATAGGTCCAGAATATTGTAGAGTTGTGGACATCGAGGTCCAGAATGCTCTCGACAACGTCGGAATACGCACTGCGCGCGCTGATTGAACTGGCCAACGTGGAGGACGGACACATGATGTTCGGCAAGTCCCTCTCCGAGCGCGCCGGCATTCCGGCGGGCTATCTGTCCAAGATACTCGCCGCCCTCGGCCGCGCCGGGATTATCGACGCCACGCGCGGCATGAGCGGCGGCTATCAGTTGGCCAAGCCGGCGAAGGACATCTTGCTCATCGACGTGATCGAGGTCTTCGAGGGTGTGCGGTCCCGTCCGGCCTGCATTCTGGACAAGAACCGGGAGTGCGACGACGAGAAGCCCTGTCCGGCGCACGACCGATTCCAGAAGACGCGGCAAAGCTATCTGAAGTTTCTTGAAGAGACCTCGATAGCAGCCATTGCGAAGCGGAGGACATCGCATTGACGGCGCGGAAAACAGGGTTCAGGGTTCAGCGTTCAGGGTCCGGGGAGCGATGCGCGGCTACCAATGAGACCAATAGGTCGTGTAGGTGCTATAGATGTTTACAGGGCCCGGGGTCTCCCCCATCCCCTTGCCCACCGCGGGTGCGCATAGGCGGCGTGGCCGTGCTGGGCATCGTGCTTGCGGCGGCGTTTGCGACGTCGGCGCGGGGCCAGGAAACGGCGGCCTACTTCAAGGCGAACTGCGCGAGTTGCCACACCATCGGGGGGGGGCGTCTCGCGGGACCGGACCTTAAAGACGTAACACGGCGCAAAGACCGCGAATGGCTGAAGTCCTTCATTCTGAATCCACAAGCGAAGATCACTGCGGGCGACCCATACGCGCTGCAACTCCTGGAAGAGGCGCGCGGCGTGGTGATGCCGCAGGTGGCCGGCCTGACGCCTGATCGGGTGGACTTCGTCCTCGATCTCATCGAGGCGGAGTCGGCCCTCGAGGAATCCCAATTCAAGGGGCAGCAGATTTCGATGGCGCCGTTCACGCCCGCCGACGTAACGCGCGGCATGGCGCTCTTCACCGGTCGCGATATACCGAGCGCGGGCGCGCCCCCCTGTTTTTCGTGCCACTCGATTCCGGGAATCGGCGGCTTGGGCGGCGGCTTCGCCGGGCCGGACCTGACGCTGGTCTTCGAACGACTTGGGGGAAGGCCCGCATTGAGCGCGTGGCTTCAAGCGCCCGCCACGCCGATGATGCAGTCGCTACTGCGCAATGCACCGTTGGCGCCGGACGAGATTCACGCGCTGACCGCGCTCTTCGAGGATCGGGCCAAGCATGGCGCGCCGGTCCAGGCGGGCGTGGCCCAGTTGACGTTTTCGCTGCTCGGCCTGGGCGTGGCCGCGTTGGCGCTGGTGCTTTTCGACGTCATCTGGAAGGGGCGCTTCCGCGCGGTGCGGCGTTCCCTGGTTGAAGCATCGAAACTGTGAGGTGGACTCATGAAATTGCGGAACGCGATTCGCTGGATTAAGGACGAGTGCGACCCGAAGCTGCGCGGTTGGGAGGAGTTCTACCGGAACCGATGGCAGCACGACAAGGTGGTTCGCAGCACCCACGGCGTGAACTGCACCGGCGGTTGCAGTTGGGCCATTTACGTCAAGGAGGGGATCGTCACGTGGGAAATGCAGCAACTGGACTACCCGGAATTGCAGACGGGCATCCCGCCCTATGAGCCGCGGGGCTGTCAGCGCGGCATTTCATTCTCCTGGTACCTGTACAGCCCCCTGCGCGTGAAATATCCGTACATTCGCGGGGCGCTGCTTGATCTCTGGCGCACGGCCCGTGCCGAGTTCGAAGACCCGGTCGACGCTTGGACCTCCTTGGTCGAAAACCCGGCGGCCCGGTCGCGCTGGCAGGTGGCGCGCGGCAAGGGCGGCTTCCGCCGCACGACGTGGGACACGGTGCTCGAGATTATGGCGGCGGCGAACATCCACACCATCAAGAAGCACGGTCCGGACCGGATCGCGGGGTTCTCGCCGATCCCGGCGATGTCGATGATCAGCTACGCGGCGGGCGCGCGGTTGATGCAATTGATGGGGGGCATCTCGCTGTCGTTCTACGACTGGTATTGCGACCTGCCGTGCGCGTCGCCGGAGACGTGGGGCGAGCAAACGGATGTGCACGAGTCGGCGGACTGGTATAACGCGAAGCTGCTGGCGGTCATGGGCTCGAATCTGAACATGACACGCACGCCGGACTGTCACTTCGCGGCGGAGGCGCGGCACAACGGAACCAAGATGTGGGTCTTCGCGCCGGATTTCAACCAGGTGGCGAAATACGCGGACGAGTGGGTGTCCTTGAACGCGGGTCAGGACGGGGCGTGGTGGATGGCGGCAAACCACGTCATCCTCAAGGAATTCCACCACGAGCGCAAGACGCCGTATTTCCTCGATTATACGAAGCGCTACACGGACGCTCCCTTGCTGGTGGAATTGGAGCCGGCGGAGGGGTCCGGCGTCTACCGGCCCGGCAGGTTGCTGCGCGCGAGCCGGCTGAGCACCTACGCGGGCGTCGAAAACGGCGACTGGAAGTTCCTCATGTGGGACGAGGCGGAGAACCGCCCGAAGATGCCGGTGGGCGCGGTCGGGTTCCGATGGGGGCAGGAGAAGGGCAAGTGGAACCTGAAACTCGAGGACGGCCTGGACGGCAGCGGCATCTCCCCCACGCTGACGTTTCTCGACGCGCGCGACGCCGTCGTTTCCGCGCAGTTGGATGATTTCAGCGCGGGCGGCGAGATCGCGCGGGGCGTTCCGGTCAAGCGCATCAAGACGGCCTCGGGCGAGGAAGTGCTGGCCACCACGGTATACGACCTGATGATGGCGCAGTACGGCGTGCCGCGGGGACTCGACGGCGCGTATCCGCAAAGTTATGACGATGATACGCCGTATACGCCGGCGTGGTCGGAGAAATACACCGGGATGAGCCGAGACATGATCGTGCGCTTCGCGCGCGAGTGGGCGACAACCGCCGAACTGACGAAAGGCAAGTGCACCATCATCATCGGCGCGGGCATCAACCACTGGTATCACGGGAATCTGATGTACCGGGCGGGGATTAACGCCTTGATGCTGTGCGGGTGCGTGGGCGTGAACGGCGGCGGGTTGGCGCATTACGTGGGGCAGGAAAAACTGGCGCCGGGCGAGTCGTGGGCCAGCATCGCGTTGGCGAAGGACTGGTACCCGCCGTCGCGGGTGCAGAACGCCCCGAGCTGGCACTATGTCCACACGGACCAATGGCGCTACGAGCGTTCCTTCAGGGACTACCACACCGTGCCGCGGCATCAGCCGCCGGACTCGCTGGCGACGGGCCATACGATGGACGTGCAGGTGCGGGCGGTGCAATCGGGCTGGCTGCCGTTTTACCCGCAATTCAACAAGAACCCGATCGAATTGGTTAAGGAGGCCCGCGCGGCGGGGGCGGATTCCGAGGAGAAGATCGTCCACTACGTTGTCGGGCAATTGAAGTCGGGCGCACTGCGCTTCTCGGTCGAGGACCCGGACGCGGCGGAGAACTGGCCGCGGGTGTGGTACATCTGGCGCGGCAACGCGCTCATGGCGAGTTCCAAGGGGCACGAGTATTTCTTGAAACATTACCTCGGCACGCACACGAACACAATCGCGGAGGACATGGCGGAGGAGTCAATTTCGGAGGTGGTGTGGCACAAACATGCGCCGCAAGGGAAGATGGACCTCGTGGTGGACCTCAACTTCCGCATGGATACGTCCGCCCTGTACTCGGACATCGTGCTGCCGGCGGCGACGTGGTACGAGAAGGCGGACCTGAACTCGACGGATATGCACAGCTTCATCCATCCGCTGTCGGCGGCGGTGCCGCCGTGCTGGGAGTCGAAGAGCGACTGGCGGATTTTTCAGGCGATCGCGAAGAAGTTCTCGGAACTGGCGCAGCGGCATTTCCCCGAGCCCGTGGCGGATATCGTGGCGACGCCGCTCGCCCACGACAGCGCGGCGGAGATCGCGCAGCCGGACCTGAGACATTGGAAGAAGGGCGAGATCGAGGCGATCCCCGGCAAGACCATGCCGGGCTTGAAGGTGGTAACGCGCGACTACCGCAATCTCCACAAACAGTTCATCTCGTATGGCCCGATGGTCCGCAAGAACGGCCTGAGCGCGCACGGCACACATTATGCCATTGACGACGTGTACGAGGAGGCGCTGTCGCGGCTGCCGACCGTGGAATACGACGCGCAGCGGCTGTTGTCGCTCGAGGCCGACGAGGATGTCTGCAACATCATCCTCGAATTTGCGACCGTTACGAACGGGGAACTCGCGTACCGCTCCTATAAGAACATGGAGGAGAAGGTGGGCCTGCCGCTGACCCAGCTTGCGGAAAAATCCCGGTCCGTGCGCATCGACTATAAGGGCCTTCAGGCGCGGCCCCATCGTTTCGTGAACAGCCCGATGTGGTCCGGGCTCATCGAAGACGGGCGGCCGTATTCGCCGTTTACGTACAACGTGGAGGCGCTGGTGCCGTGGCGCACGCTGACGGGCCGTCAGCACTTCTACCTCGATCACCAGATGTATCTGCAATACGGGGAACACCTGCCGACGTACAAGCCGAAGCCGCTGCCGACGGAATACGCCGATATGCGCTTCAGCAAGGAGGCGGGGCCAACAAAGACGCTGAATTACCTCACCCCGCACGGGAAATGGCACATCCACTCGACTTACGGCGACAACCAGCGCATGACCACCTTGTCGCGCGGTGTGGAGCCGCTCTGGATGAACGACCAGGACGCGGCGGCCATCGGCATCAACGACAACGACTGGGTGGAGGTGCACAACGATCACGGCGTGGTCGTCACGCGCGCCGTGGTGAGCGCGCGCATCCCGCCGGGGGTCTGCATCCAGTATCACTCGCCGGAGCGGACGTATTCCGTGCCGAAATCGCCCTTGCGGAACAATCGCCGCGCGGGCGGCCACAACAGCCTGACGCGCACGCGGCTCAAGCCGAATCTGATGTGCGGCGGCTACGGGCAGTTCACGTATCACTTCAATTATTGGGGACCGGTGGGCTGCAACCGCGACACGCACGTGATGGTGCGCAAGCTGCCGGAACTGAAATGGTGAACGGAGAGGAACGCGAAACATGAACGTACGCGCGCAGATCGGGACGATGTTTCATCTCGACAAGTGCATCGGATGCCACACGTGCAGCCTGGCCTGTAAGAACATCTGGACGGACCGGCGCGGCACGGAGTACATGTGGTGGAACAATGTCGAGACGAAGCCCGGCACCGGATACCCCTGCCAGTGGGAGGACCAGGAAAAATTCCGCGGCGGCTGGGAGAAGCACAACGGAAGTATCCGGCTCAAGTCCACGGGGAAAGCGCGAATCGTCACGAACATCTTCCACAATCCGCACATGCCCAGCATGGACGACTACTACGAGCCGTGGACGTATGACTATCAGCACCTGTTCAACGCGCCGGAAGGCCCGGACCAGCCGACCGCAAGGCCGATCTCGATGGTCACCGGAGAGCACATCGACGTCGAGTCCGGCCCGAATTGGGACGACGACCTGGGCGGATCGCCCGTGTACGCGGAGCATGATCCGAACCTTGCGGGCCTAAGCGAAGAGCAACGGCGGCAACTTTTCTCCGTCGAGCAACTCGTCTTCTTCTACCTGCCGCGCATCTGCAATCATTGCCTGAACCCGGCCTGCGTCGCGTCCTGCCCCTCCGGCGCGCTCTACAAGCGCGGCGAGGACGGCATCGTGCTCGTGGACCAGAAACGCTGCCGCGCCTGGCGCTCCTGCATCGCCGCCTGTCCCTACAAGAAGGTGTTCTTCAACTGGCACACCGGAAAATCGGAAAAGTGCATTCTCTGCTATCCCCGTCTTGAAACCGGCCAGGCCCCGGCCTGCTTCCACTCCTGCGTGGGCCGTATTCGCTACCTCGGCGTGCTCCTCTACGATGCCGAGCGAATCGCCGACGCCGCGAACCTGCCGACGGAACAACTTATCGACGCGCAACGCGAAATGATCCTCGATCCCCACGACTCGCACGTCATCGAAAACGCCCTGAAAAACGGCATCTCCGACGCCGTGATCGAGGCCGCGCAGGACTCGCCGGTCTACAAGTTCGTGAAGGTATGGAAGATCGCGCTGCCGCCGCATATCGAGTTTCGCACCCTGCCAATGCTGTTCTACGTGCCGCCCATGGCGCCGGTCATGGCCCAGCGCAGGGACGGCGCGCTCGACAGCGTCAGCGACAACCTGTTTCACGACATCGAGCAGGCGCGAGTGCCACTCAAGTTTCTTGCCAACCTCCTCGGCGCGGGCCAGGAAGGCAAAGTCCTATACGCCTTACGCAAGCAGAAGGCCGTCCGCTGGTATCGCCGCGCCTTGACCGTCGGCGACGTGGACCTCGAAACCGCCCGGCGCATGCTGCGCGACGCCGACTGCACCGAACACGAGGCGCAAGCCATCTACGAACTGACCTCCCTGTGCACCGTCGAACAGCGATTCGTGATTCCCCCCATGTTGCGCGAGCAGGCCATCGAATCGCTCAAGGACCCGCACGAACAAAAACAGAACGCCGGTTTCGGCTTCCTGAGCGGCCCACGGAGGGGACTGTGATGGACGAACAAGTTCGCAGTACGACCTTCACGCCGCATCCGGAATCACGCATAGATCCCGATATTGCGGAACTCCTTGATGCACTTGCAGGTGTCCTTGCGTATCCCGAAGCGGGCTGGCGCGCGCGCCTCGAAAGCTGCCGCGATCGCGCGCGACGCATCAGTTGCGCAGGCGTCGCACTATTGGAGCAATTTTGCGAAGCGACCCAAGGCAACACGCGCACCGATCTCGAAGAACGCTACATCAACACTTTCGACCTGAACCCCGCTTGCACCCTCGACCTCGGCTGGCACCTCTTCGGAGAGGACTACAACCGCGGCCTGTACCTCGTAAAGCTGCGCCGCGAACTCCGCATCCATGGAATCGCCGAGACACAGGAATTGCCCGACCATCTGACCCAGGCGCTGCGACTGCTCGGCCGCATGGACGCCGCGGGTGCGACGGACTTCGCCGCCTCGTGCGTGATGCCCGCGCTCGAAAAGACCATCGGCGCTCTGCCCGCGGACAATCCCTATCGCGGGCTCCTCGAAGCCGTCATGATGACCTTGGGGGCCGCCTTCGGCCCCGTAACGGAGGAATGCGAACATGGCGCAACTGCTTAATTACGTGGACACGGCGCTCTTTGCGCTGGCGCCGTATGTGGCGATGTTTACCTTCTTCCTGGTGAGCATCCAGCGGTATCGGGCGCAGACGTTCAGCTTTTCGAGTCTGTCCTCGCAATTACTCGAAAACAAACGGCACTTCTGGGCGCTGGTCCCCTTCCACTACGGCATACTCGTCGTCCTGGCGGGTCACCTCGTGGCCTTCCTCATTCCCCGAAGCATCCTCTTGTGGAATAGCCATCCCTTGCGCCTGTACGTCCTCGAGATCTCCGCGCTCGCCTTCGGCATCCTCTCGCTCGTGGGGCTCATCGCGGCGGTCGCGCGCCGGCTCTCGAACAGCAAGGTCCGCAAGGTCACGAGTCCCGTCGATGCCGTCCTCTATTTCCTGTTGCTGGTGCAACTCGCCAGCGGCGTCGCCATCGCCATTCTCTATCCGTGGGGCACGTCCTGGTTCGCCACGTCGATGACGCCCTATCTATGGTCCCTTGTGAAGTTCAGCCCCGACGTAACGCTTATGGCCGCGGCGCCACACCTCGTGAAACTGCACGTCTTTAACGCATTCGTCGTAATCGGTCTTTTCCCCTTTACGCGATTGGTCCACATCCTTGTGGTGCCCAACCCGTACCTCTGGCGCAAACCGCAGGTTGTGCGTTGGTACGGACTAGGGGCGAGAGGCTAGAGGCTAGAGAAGAACGGGATTCGTGAGATGGTGGAAAACGGGGCCATGAAAGACACAGGCAAGGCGCTGACTGTGCTCGCGCTGAATACGGTGGCGTTTACCGTGTGCTTCGCCTGCTGGATGCTCAACGGCGTGCTCGTAACGTTTCTCGTCGAGCACCAGGTCTTTCGATTGACCGAATCCCAAATAGGCTGGCTCATCGGCATCCCCGTGTTGTCCGGCTCGATTATCCGATTGCCCGTCGGCATTCTGACGGACAAATACGGCGGCAGGCTCGTCTACACAGCGGTCATGCTGGTCTCCGCGATTCCCATGGTTCTGCTGAGCATGGCGGACGGCTTCTGGTCCTTCTTCTTCGCGAGTCTCGGCTTCGGTCTGGCAGGCACGTCCTTCGCCGTAGGCATCGCCTACACGTCGGTGTGGTTCCCAAAGGAACGCCAGGGCACGGCCCTCGGCGTCTTCGGCATGGGCAACGCCGGCGCGGCGCTCACGACGCTGGGCGCGCCAACGCTCCTCGCATGGCTCACGAACCATGGTGAGGACATCGAGGCGTGGCGAACCATGCCGCGCGTCTACGCCGCGGCGCTCGTCGTCATGGCGGTTGTGTTCTTCCTCCTCTCGCACTCGCGCAAGGTGGACGACTCGCACATCACGAGTTTCAGCCAGCGCCTCAGGCCGTTGCGGCACGTGCGCGTGTGGCGCTTCGGGCTCTATTACTTTCTGGTGTTCGGCGGATTCGTCGCCCTGGCCCAGTGGCTCGTCCCGTACTACGTGAACGCCTACTTGATGCCGCTGGCAATGGCCGGGCTGATGGCCTCGATCTTCAGCCTGCCGTCAGGCGTCATTCGCGCGTTGGGCGGGTGGATGTCGGACCGCTGGGGAGCGCGGCGCGTGATGTACTGGGTCCTGGGCAGTTGCCTCATCTGCTGCACGCTGCTCATCGTGCCCCGCATGGACATCGAGTCGCCCGGCAGGGGCGTAATGGCGAAGCGCGGCGGCGTGGTGACTTCCGTAAGCCCGACCGAGATTGCGATCGGCAACACGCGCTATCCGCTCATCGCCGACAAGGAAGAAGCCCTCACTCCCGAACAGAAAATGCACCAGGTTCTGGTCTGGCCGACGGTGTCGTCATGGCAGGAGCCCGTCGTGCACGAAGGCGATCAGGTAGCCAAGAAACAACTGCTGGCGCGAGGCGTAACGCATATCTACTTCCAGGCGAATGTATGGATATTCACCGCGCTCGTATTCATTGTCGGAATCATGATGGGCATCGGGAAGGCCGCCGTCTACAAGCATATCCCCGAGTACTTCCCGAAGGAGGTCGGGGTCGTGGGCGGAATTGTAGGCGTGCTCGGCGGGCTCGGCGGGTTCGTTTGCCCCATCATCTTCGGATACCTCCTCGAGTGGACGGGTATCTGGACAACCTGCTGGGTGTTTTTCGCGATTCTCTCTGGCATCTGCCTGTGGTGGATGCACCGGGTGGTCCAGCGCATGCTACGCGAAGCGGCCCCCGAACTCATGAGCAAGATCGAAGAGATCGAGCATGCCATGGAGCGGCAGAAGCCGCGGGAACGATAGAGGCTAGAGGCTGGTGAGAGTAAGGCGGAGTGTCGGATGAAAACGTTGGAACGATGGGAACCGGAGAATCCCGAATTCTGGGAGACGACCGGCAAACGGGTCGCGTGGCGGACGCTGATTATCACGACGGCCACGTTGACGCTGTCCTTCGCGACGTGGTTCGCCATGAGCGCCATCGTCGTGCGGCTTCCCCATATCGGCTTCGCGTTTTCTCAGCGGCAGTTGTTCTGGCTTGCCGCGATGCCCGGACTGGCCGGCGGCACGCTGCGCATCGTCCACACGTTCCTGATCCCGATCTACGGCACGCGCAATGTGATTACCGCGGCCACGCTCATCAAAGTGCTGCCCTGCGTGGGCATCGGCCTCGCCGTCATGAACCCTGAAACGCCGTTCTGGCTGTTCCTGGTGCTGGCGTTGCTGTTGGGCCTTGGCGGCGGCGATTTCTCGTCGTTCATGCCGAGCACCAGTCTCTTCTTCCCAAAACGGCTGCAAGGGACCGCGCTGGGCCTCCAGGCGGGGATCGGCAACTTCGGGGTGAGCCTGACCCAGTTTGTAACGCCGTGGATCATCGGAGTGAGCGTGCTCGGGGTCCTGGGCGGCGAACCGCAGACTTTCTCGAAGGACGGCGTGAGCAAGCCCATCTGGGTGCAAAACGCCACGTTCTGGTACGTCCCTCTGCTAATCGCACTCGGGCTGATCGCCTGGTTCTATCTTCGGAGCGTGCCGGTAAAGGCCTCGTTCACGCAGCAACTGGACATCTTCAAGAACAAACACACGTGGCTGATGACCTCGCTCTATATCATGACCTTCGGATCCTTCTCCGGATTCTCCGCCACGTTTCCGTTGCTGATCGCGAAATTGTATGGAGGATTCGAGAACGCGCCGGATCCGCTCGTTTTCGCGTTTGTGGGGCCGCTCATCGGCTCACTGGTGCGCGTGCTGGCCGGCCCGCCAAGCGACAAGTGGGGCGGCGCGGTCATCACGCAGGTAAGCGGCGTGGGATTGTTGGTCTGTTCGATCGCGGTCACGTTCTTCACGAGGCCGGATTCGACGGCGGAGTTTCCGTTCTTCGTGGTGTGCATGGCGGGACTTTTCTTCTTCTCCGGGATCGGCAACGCCTCGACGTTTCGTCAGATACCGATGATCTTCGAGCCGCGGCAGGCGGGAGGCGTGCTGGGGTGGACCGCCGCTATTGCGGCGTATGGCCCGTTTGTATTCGGGGTGTGCCTGGGCGAGGTCGTCACACGCACGGGGTCGCCTAATGCATTCTTCTATGTAATAGCAGTCTTCTATGCTATAAATACTGCCGTCAACTGGTGGTTCTATCGGCGCAAGGGCTGTGAGAAACCGTGTTGACGGGCCGGAGGCTGGTTGACGACGTGCTGAACAGGATAAAGGTATGAGCAAGGAAACGGCAACGTATGTGCTGGCGATCGGCCTCGTGCTGAGTCTGCTCGCGCTGACGGGGGCGGCGCGCACGTTTAATCTGGCGGGTAATCACCAGGGCTACGAACCGCCCCAGCCGATCGCGTTCTCGCACCGGCTGCACGCGGGCGAACTGGGCATGGACTGCCTCTATTGCCACGCGGGCGCGCAAAAGAGCCGGCACGGGGGCGTCCCCGCCGCGAGCGTCTGCATGAACTGCCACGAGTTCGTGACGGCGACGCTGGGCGCGGTTCAGGCGGAGGAAGCGGCGGCGAAGGAAGCGGGGCGCGCGGTCGAGCCGGTGGTCTCGCCGGAGATCGCGAAGTTGTATGAGGCGCTGGGGCTGAACGAGAAACGGGAACGGGACCCGGCGAAGCCGACGCGGCCCATCGCCTGGACGAGGATTCACAACCTGCCCGATTTCGTCTACTTCGACCATCGGGCACACGTGGGAGCGGGTGTGTCGTGCCAGCAGTGCCACGGGAACGTCGAGACGATGGAGCGGGTGCGGCAGGTCGAGACCCTGGCGATGGGCTGGTGCGTGAACTGCCATCGCCAAGCGAACGCGGTGGGCGTGCAGGGCCGAGCCGTGAATGCTTCGCTGCATTGCACGACGTGTCATTACTGAGCGCAGGGAGTTGTCCATGAGACAGCACGAGAAACACTATTGGCGGAGTCCCGACGAGGCGTCGGGCGGATCCGGCGCGCATTGCGGAGACGCGCGCGACGTCGATGCGTGGATCGAGGCCCCGCCCGGCCATGTGAATCGGCGGGACTTCCTGAAGGCGGCGGGTTTTGCGCTTTCCGCCGCGGCGACGGCCGGGGGATGCGGCAAGGCCCCCGAACAACACGTGCTGCCGTACCTGAACCACCCTGAAGGTACGACCCCCGGCCGCGCCGCGTTCTACGCCTCGGTGTGCGGCGCATGCGAGGCGGGCTGCGGCGCGCTGGTCAAGTGCCGCGACGGGCGGCCCATCAAGATCGAAGGCTTGCCGGAACACCCGCTGTCGCGCGGTGGCTTGTGCGCCGCGGGCCAGGCGGCGCTGCTGGGTCTTTACGACGCGCAACGGCTGCGCGGGGCGCGCATCGAGGGCCGCGACACCCCGTGGTCCGGGGTGGATCAGGCGCTGCGGGCGCGGTTCGAGGAAGTGCGGCGCGCGGGCGGCGCGGTGCGGGTCCTTTCGCGCACTGTGACGAGTCCCACGCTGCAGGCGAGCATCGACCGCTTTCTCGAAACCTTCGCCGATGGCGCACATGTCGTCTACGACCCGCTGTCCGTCGCGGCGATCCTCGACGCACACGGGGCGACCCACGGCGCGCGTGTCCTGCCGCGCTATCGCTTTGATCGCGCGGAAGTCATCGTGAGCGTCGAGGCGGATTTTCTTGGCACGTGGATCAGCCCGGTCGCGTTCACGGCGGCGTATAGCGCGGGCCGACGGCTCGACGATAACGGGCCGAAGATGTCGTATCACGTCCAGTTCGAGTCCCGCATGTCGCTCACGGGCACGAAGGCGGACGAACGCCGCCGTATCGCGCCGGATGAGGCGAGTTCCGTGTTGCGCGCGCTGGCCGGGCGCATAACGGGAGAAGCGGGACAGTCCCCCTTCTCCGAAGACAGCCTGAAGGCTGAACTACGAACGTCGCTGGAGGCGCTTGCCAAGCGCCTGCTCGACGCGCGGGGCCGAAGTCTGGTCGTGTGCGGCAGCCAGGACGCCGAGGCGCAGCGGCTGTGCAATCTGATTAACGAGGCGCTCGGCAACTACGGCAAGACGCTGGACATCCGGCGGCCCTCGATGCAGAAGCAGGGCAACGACGCCGCGCTCGCCGGGTTGCTGCGGGAACTCGAGGAAGGCCGCGTTGCCGCGCTGGTGATCATCGGCCTGAATCCCGTGTACGAGATTCCGGGCGGCGCGTGTTCCGCCGAACTGCTGCGGCGCGCGGGGTTGGTCGTTTATTGCGGCGAACGGGAGGACGAGACGGCGGCTGCCGCGCAGTTTCTGTGTCCCGACCACCATTTTCTCGAATCCTGGCTCGACGCGGAGCCGGTCAGCGGCGGCGTCGCGTTGCGTCAGCCCGCGCTGCGACCCCTCTTTCAGACCCGTTCCGTCCTTGAGAGCCTGCACGCGTGGATGGGCGCGCCCGCGGACGCCTATGACACCCTGCGCGCGTACTGGCGCGACCACGTATACCCGCGCGCGACCACCGCGGACTCCTTCGACACCTTCTGGAACCGAACGCTGCACGACGGCTTTGCCCGCCTCCGAGGGGGACTGGCACAAGCGAGTCTTCGAGACGTGCCTGTCCCCGATCCCCTGCCTGTCCCCGATCCCGATCCCGCTGCCTTCACACTCACGGCGTACCCGAAGGTCGGTCTACTTGATGGACGCCACGCTTACAACCCGTGGCTTCAGGAACTGCCGGACCCGGTGACGAAAGTCACGTGGGACAACTACGCCTGCCTCTCCGTCGCAGCGGCGAAGCGTCTCGGCGTGCGTGACGGCGACGTCGTGCGCATAGACGCCGGCGACGCGGCCCTCGAACTGCCCGTGTGCGTGCAACCCGGCCAGCATGATCGCGTGGTCGCCGTGGCCCTCGGCTACGGCCAAACCGCGACGGCGCGATTCGCCGGACTCGGGCCGGACTGGTTCGGCAAACGTGCCAGCGTTGGCGAGGACGGGCTGGTGGGCAAGGACGTGGGGCCGCTGCTGCGCATCGAGGAAGGGCTGGTGCGCTACGAACGTCGCGGCGTGACCGTTACGCCCACGGGCACGCGCGTCGAACTCGCCTGCACACAGACGCATCACACCATTACGGTCCCGCCGCGTCTCGCGCCCGCGGGCGGGCTGCGGCGTCCCATCCTGCACGAGACCACGCTCGGGGCGTTCGCAAAGGACCCGAAAGCCGGGCATCCGCACGCGCACCACATTTTCGAGGGGGACCTCTACCCGGACGATCACCCGAAGCGAGGGCATCACTGGGGCATGGCCGTGGACCTCACCGCGTGCACGGGGTGCGGCGCGTGCGTGGTCGCGTGTCAGGCGGAGAACAACGTGCCCGTCGTCGGCAGGGACGAGGTGCGCCGCAAGCGCGAGATGCACTGGCTGCGCATTGACCGCTACTACTCGGGCGAAGGCGATGACGTGGACGTGGCGCATCAGCCGATGATGTGCCAGCACTGCGACAACGCTTCGTGCGAGAACGTATGCCCCGTGCTGGCCACGGTACACACCGAGGAAGGCTTGAACGCGCAGGTCTATAACCGCTGCGTCGGCACGCGCTACTGCGCGAACAACTGCGCCTACAAGGTGCGCCGGTTCAACTGGTTCACGTACCGGCACGACGACCCGGTCGAAAACCTCGTGCTGAACCCGGATGTAACGGTCCGATCGCGCGGCGTCATGGAGAAGTGCTCGTTCTGCGTGCAGCGCCTTCAGGAGGCGAAGATCGAGGCGAAACGGCTCGGCGTCAAGGTGACGGACGCAATGACCCAGCCCGCATGCCAACAGTCGTGCCCGGCGGGCGCGATCGCATTCGGCGACATGAACGACCCCGAGAGCGCCGTCTCGAAACGAATCGCGAGCGGGCGCGCCTTCCGCGTCCTCGACGAAATCAACCAGCGGCCTTCGGTCACGTACCTGACCCTGGTGCGCAATCGGGCAAGTGACGAGGCAGAGAATCATGGGCGGGACGCCCATGCGACGGAAGGGAGCGGGCATCATGGCTGACGCGCAAGCGCCCCTGCGCACCCCCTGGATTCTCGGGGAAAAGCGCCCCATCGACGTATCGAACGATATTTGCGCCCTCCTCGAACGCAAGCCGACGCGCCTGTGGTGGGCGGCGTTGCTGGCCTCCTCGACCGTGCTGCTCATCGGCATGCTGGCCATCGGCTATCAGATGGCAACGGGTATCGGCGTCTGGGGCGTGAATCGGACGGTCGGCTGGGCCTTCGACATCACGAACTTCGTCTTCTGGATCGGCATCGGCCACGCCGGCACGCTCATCTCCGCGATCCTGTTCCTGTTCCGCCAGAAGTGGCGCACCTCCGTCAATCGGGCCGCCGAAGCGATGACGCTCTTCGCCGTCATGTGCGCCGGGCTGTTTCCGCTCATCCACATGGGACGCCCCTGGCTCTTCTTCTGGATATTCCCCTACCCGAACTACCGCGGGCCGCTTTGGGTGAACTTCCGCTCGCCTCTCGTGTGGGATTTCTTCGCCATCTCGACCTACTTCACGATCTCGGCGATGTTCTGGTACGTCGGGCTCATCCCCGATCTCGCCACCATCCGCGACCGCGCGAAAGCGGGTCTGCGGAAAAAGATCATGGCCTTCTTCAGCCTAGGCTGGAACGGCTCCTACCGCACCTGGATTCGATATGAAGTCGTCTATCTCCTCCTGGCCGGACTCGCCACGCCCCTCGTCGTCTCCGTGCACACCATCGTGAGTTGGGACTTCGCCACGTCGATCATCCCCGGCTGGCACACTACCATCTTTCCCCCTTACTTTGTGGCGGGCGCCATCTTCTCCGGCTTCGCCATGGTCCTCACGCTCATGCTCATCGCGCGCAAGGTCATGGGACTCGAAGACTACTTCACCCTGCGCCACGTCGACGCCATGTGCAAGATCATCATCGTCACGGGCAGCATCGTCGGTTTGGCCTATCTCACCGAGTTCTTCACGGCGGCCTACTCGGGCAACCCCTACGAGCAGTTCGTCTTCCTGAACCGCGCCATGGGACCCTACGCCTGGGCCTATTGGATCATGGTGACGTGCAACGTCGTTTCGCCGCAGTTGCTCTGGTTCCGGCGGGTCCGCGCGAACCTCGTCGCGGTCTTCGCCCTGAGCATCGTCGTCAACATCGGCATGTGGTTCGAGCGCTTCGTCATTATCGTCACGTCCCTCCATCGGGACTATCTGCCGTCGAGTTGGGCCGACTACACGCCGACGCTCATCGAGATATTAACGCTTTTGGGCACTTTTGGTTTGTTTTTCACGTGTTTCATACTTTTTTGTCGGTTTTTGCCTGTTATCGCCATCGCCGAGGTCAAGGGCGTGCTCACCCACGGGCGCAGCGCGCCACCGCTCCCCCACTCCCAATCAGACAAGACCCGACACGCATCCGAAGCATTCGAGGAGGCCCGCACATGAGCCGTCGCGTATTCTTGAGCGTTCACGAGCGAGAGGAGGACATCCTCGGAGTTGCGCGGGCGGCGCGCCGCCGAGGGCTTAAGATCGTCGATATCTTCGCGCCTTACGCGGTCCACGGCCTCGACCAGGCGGCGGGTTTCCGCCCGTCGCGGCTGCCCATCGTGTGCTTTCTGCTGGGATTGCTGGGCGCGGCGTTCAAGGTCTGGTTCGAGTTCTGGACCAGCGCCGTGGACTGGCCGATCAACGTCGGGGGCAAGCCGTGGAACTCGCTCCCGGCGTTCGTGCCAGTCACCTTCGAGGTCATGGTGTTGTTCGCGGGCGTCGGCACCGTCATTGCGCTCTTCATTTCCGCGCGGCTCTGGCCGGGGAAGCAGGCGACCGCGTCGTTTCCGGGCACGACGGACGACCGCTTCGCCCTGGTGATCGAGGAAGAGGACGCCGCGTTTGACCCCGGCGCGGTGCGGCGACTCTGCGAGCAATTCAATGCCGTGCACGTCGAAGAACGGGAAGAGGAGGCGGTCTGATGCGCCGAACGCACCTGAATATCGCGTTGTTCGCGGGCATAGTCGTCACAGTCGCCATGACCGTGTCGATGCGGCGCGACCCGACGCGGCCCAATTACATGTTCCTGCCCGAGATGGTCTATTCGGTCGCCTACGACGCCTTCGCGCCGAATCCCGTGTTCGCGGACGGCCAGACGTTGCAGGCGCCCGTCCCCGGCACGATCGCGCGCGGCGCACTGCCGTTGCGTTACGCGGCGACGCCGGAGGATGCGCTGCGCGCCGGCGAGGAACTGGCGAATCCCTTCGCGCTTCCGGCGGGCGACGACGCGGATGACGAGAGCCGGCACAATCTCGAACGGGGCGACCAGGTATACCGATCCTTCTGCATCCCGTGTCACGGCCCGACCGGCAACGGAGACGGCCCGGTGGCGTTGCGCGGCTACCCGCCGCCGCCGTCATTGCTGGCCGAGCACGCGGTGCACATGAAGGACGGGCAGATGTTCCACGTGCTGACCTACGGACAAGGGAACATGGCGTCGTATGCAGCGCAGGTGTCGCCCGAGGACCGGTGGAACGCGGTCTTGCACGTGCGCGCGATGCAGCAGCGGGCCGCGGCCCGATCCAACGAGGAGGCCCAACCATGAGCGGCGAAGTGACCTGTTACGACGGCAAGGGAAACGGTCACGATGCTCACGCGCACGGCCCGCTGCTTGATCTGACCGCGCCCGCGACCGTCGAGCGCCTGACCCGTTTTCGGCTTGCCGCGCGCACGCGGCGGGCGATGAACGTGCTGGCGGCGCTGGGCGTGATCGCGCTCGTCGCGGGGCTGGCCCTGGCGCCGCAGCGCGCGTGGGCAAGCCTGCTGTTGACGAGCCAATACCTTGTCGGGCTGTCGCTGGCCGGGCTGTTCCTGATCGCGACACTTTACGTCTCGGGCGCGGGCTGGGGCGTGGCCCTCCGGCGTATCCCGGAAGCGTTTGCGCACCTGCTGCCGATGGGCTTGGCGTGCACGCTGATCGTGCTCATCGCCGGGAGCGCGCTGTATCCCTGGACGAACCCCGATGAAGCCGAAACCTTCGTCGGCTTCAAGGGCCTGTGGCTCGATTACGGATTCTGGTTGTTGCGCGCGGTCGCCTACGGGGTTCTGTGGATCGTTTTCGCGCGCGCCTTGCTGCGCAACTCGCGGGAACAGGACTTCGACGGCGACGTCGCGCGCACGCGGCGAAACGCGAGGATTTCCGCGGCGTTCCTGGTCGTCTTCGCGCTGACCTGCTGGCTTTCGAGCGTGGACTGGATCATGTCGCTGGAACCGCACTGGTACAGCACCATCTTCGGCGTGTACAACTTCTCGGGCCTGTTCTGTTCGGGGCTGGCCTGCACCATCATCGTGGCGGCGTGGCTGCGCGATCGCGGCGCGTTGCGCGGCATCGTGACGGATGAACACCTCCACGACCTCGGCAAGCTCCTGATCGGCTTCACGACCTTCTGGGCCTATATCTGGTTCAGCCAGTACATGCTCATCTGGTACGCCAACATCCCGGAGGAAACCGGCTACTACGTTTCGCGGACCAGCGGCGCGTGGGGCCCGCTCTTCATCCTGAATCTGATCCTGAACTGGGTGCTGCCCTTCTTCGCGTTACTGCCGCGCGGCGGCAAGCGCAGCGCGTATATTCTTGTCCGGGTCGCGGCCGTCGTGCTTGTCGGGCGATGGCTTGACCTGTACCTGATGATCTACCCCTCCTTCGCGCCCGGCGCGCCCGTGATCGGTCCTGTCGAGATTCTCGTTACCCTCGGAACAGCCGGCGTCTTCGTAATCGGGCTCGCCCGCGCCCTGAACCGCGCCGCGCTCGTGCCGCTGAAAGACCCGTTCCTCCGGGAAAGCCTTACGTATCACCAATAGCCGCGCGGCGAAGGTCCACGCGGCGCGGAGCGATTATATCCTTTTTGTGCCTTACCGCGGCTATCAGTCGCGCAATTGCGCCCCGCCCCGTTGCCTCATCAGGAAATCTACCCGAAACGGGATTGTCTTCTCTTGGGCATGGGCGTATAATGAAATTGGTTGCAGTAGAGGGGAACGGGGCTGGGTTCTCAAGGGCGTACGAAATAGACACGGGGAGCGTGGCGATCATGCCTGGACGTGCGACGTGGATGAGGCGCGGGGCACTGACGGCCCTGCCGGCGTTGATTCTTGTCTTCGGGGGACTGACCGCCGTTCACGCGGACCCCGTCATGTACACACTGACGGTCAACGTGGACGGGCAAGGGACAACCGACCCACCGCCGGGGGAACACCAATATCCCGAGGGGACGATTATCTTTCCGCAGGCATTTCCCGATCCCGGCTGGGTGTTCGTCGAGTGGACGGGCGATCCGATTGGCCTCGGCCTCGTAATGGACGCGGACAAGTCCATCACGGCCATATTTGTCGAGGGCGATTGGGTCCTTACGATAGCAGTATCCGGCGGCGGCACAACGGCGCCGCCTCCCGGCGAACACAGTTATCTGGACGGCGCAATTGCGGCGGTGGCGGCGCTTCCGGACGTCGGATGGACCTTTGACCATTGGGAGGGAGACGCGAGCGGCGCCGGGGTATTTACCACCGTGCTGATGGATGGTGACAAGGAGGTTCTGGCCGTCTTTGTCGGGGCGAACATGTTTACCTTGACCACGGCGGTGGTGGGCAACGGCACGATTTCCCCGGCCGCGGGCGTTCATGACTACCAAGAGGGGCAGATCGTGCCCATCGAGGTCACGCCCGATCCCGGCTGGGCGTTCGATCACTGGGAGGGGGACCTGAACGGCGAAAATCCTTTCAGCCAACGAGTGACGATGGACTCCGACAAGACGGTTACGGCCGTCTTGTCGCCGCAGGATTATACGCTCACGATGGCGAAGGTCGGCGAGGGCGCGACGGTCCCGCCCGTTGGCGTTCACGGCGTGCTTAACGGACGTACGATTGAGGTGTCCGCAAACACGGATTTCCCGGTTCCAGCGGGATGGATATTTGATCACTGGGAAGACGACCTGACCGGCGCCGACAACCCGCAGCCGCTGCTCATCGACGGAGACAAGAGCGTCACCGCCTATTTTGTGGAGGTACCCGAGCAATACCAGCTCACGACAGCCGCGTCGGGTGACGGGCGTGTCGAGCCCGAAGGCACGACCGTGCACACGGAGGGCAGCAACGTTCAGGTGACGGCCATCGCGAACCCAGGCTCTGAGTTTGTGGGCTGGGAAGGTGACCTGACCGGAACCGACAATCCCGCATTCGTTCTCATGGACAGCAACAAGTCGGTTACCGGCGTTTTCGAATTCCTGCCGCCGGAATACACGTTGACCACGGACGTGATCGGCAACGGCAGCGTGGATCCGCCCGGGACGACCGTGTACGACCCGGACGCCGTGGTGACCGTCACGGCGACGCCCGCCGAGGGCTGGGCGTTCTCGGAGTGGCTCGGGGACCTCTCCGGGTCCGAGAACCCGGCGCAACTGGTTATGGACTCCGACAAGACGGTCACGGCGGTATTTGTCGAGATTCAATACACGCTGACGATGGGCCTCGTGGGCGGCGGCGAGACGACCCCGGACACCGGCAGTCACGTATATTCCGCTGGGACGGAGGTAACCGTGTCCGCAAGCGCGCATGGGGGATGGTTTTTCGATCGTTGGGAGGGGGACCTCTCGGGGTCCGAGAACCCGGCGGTGGTCATCATGGACGCCGACAAGAGCGTGACGGCCATATTCTCGCAGACTCCGACGTATATCCTGACCATGGCGGTAATCGGCGACGGTACGGTGACGCCCCCGGTGGGTCCTCACGCCTACACAGAGGTTACGGAGGTTGCAATCTCGGCCACCCCTTCAGAGGGTTGGGCCTTCGATCATTGGGAAGGCGACGTTACGGGCGCTGAGAACCCGACGACGCTATTGATGGACGCAAACAAGTCCGTTACCGCGGTCTTCGTCCAATCCGGCGAGGGCGAAGGGGAAGGCGAAGGCGAAGGCGAAGGTGAAGGCGAGGGTGAGGGCGAGGGTGAGGGCGAGGGTGAGAGTGAAGGCGAAGGCGAGGGTGAAGGCGAGGGTGAAGGCGAAGGCGAGGGCGAGGGTGAGGGTGAAGGCGAGGGCGAAGGCGAGGGCGAGGGCGAGGGTGAAGGAGAAGGTGAAGGTGAAGGTGAAGGCGAAGGGCAACCCGCGAGCCACACGGCGGACCAGAACGGGAACGGCTTTATCGAGTTGACGGAGTTGCTGCGGGTTATCCAGTTCTACAACTCCGGTGGATTCCACTGCGCGGCAAACCCCGGCGATACGGAGGACGGCTACGTGCCGGGGCCGGGCGAAAACCATTCGTGTACGCCCCACGCGAGCGACTACGCCCCTTCCGGCCCGGACTGGGCGATAGGCTTGACGGAGTTGCTGAGGCTCATCCAGTTCTTTAACTCGTTCGGTTATCACGTCTGCGCCGGAAGCGAGGATGGGTTCTGTCCGGGTCCGGCGTGAACCAAAGAAAGGACGAAAGGGACGACAAGGACGAAAGGGACGCCACCGCCCTCCCCGAGGGGCAGGGGGCGGGACGGCCATGCCACTAGGTCGTGGCACGGGCATCTTGCCCGTGTGAGAACATGGGCGGGACGCCCATGCCACGAAGACTAGCCAAAACAAGTACATCGGCAGGTTTGAGGCAACGCGCAGGAGATGCGCAGGAGGACACGGCAATGATATCGAAGAGTAACAAGACATGGGGCCTGCTGGCGGCGCTCGTATTCGTGAGCGGCGTCGCAGCGGCGCAGGCGAACACGGTGACGTATCAGGGCGTCTTGCGGGACGCCGCCGGGGACCCCGTCGCGGACGGGCCCTACGCGATGAGTTTCGGCATTTTCGCGGCGGCATCCGGCGGGTCTGCGCTCTGGACGGAATCGCAGACCGCCACGACGTCGAACGGTGCGTTCTCGGTCGAGTTAGGCGCGGTGACGCCGCTCGGTACGCTGTTCGTTGACAACGCGGGCGGGACGCTGTGGCTGGAGGTGTCGGCGGACATCGGGGGCGGCATGCAGGCGTATTTGCCGCGCGTGCCGTTGACCCGCGCGCCTTACGCCTTCCACGCGACCCATGCCGCAAGCGCCGGTGACGCCGACACGCTCGACGGCAAGCACGCGGCGGACATTGATGCCGATATCACTGCCGCGGTCAGCACGCATGATGCGAGCGGCGCGGCGCACGGCGACATTCGCACGCAGATCGGGACGGACATCGCGGCGCATGACGGGAGCGGCGCGGCGCATGGCGATATCCGCGGGCAGATCGGGACGGACATCGCGGCGCATGACGCGGACGGCTCGGCGCATAGCGATATTCGGACCCAGATCGGCACGGACATCGCGGCCCACGACGGCGATACGGGCGCGCACGCGACCATCGAACTGGACGCGGCGCGGATTACCTCGGGCACGCTGAGCAATGCCCGCTTGAACATGGGCCATGGCGGCGGGATTGACGCGGACAAGCTCGACGGCCTCGAGTTGAGCAGCATCCAGGGCTTCGTCACCACGAACCTGAACAACCATAACGTCAGCACGACCGCGCACCAGGATATCCGGGACAACGTCCTGCTGCGGGGCGTGCCGATTGGCACCGTGATGCCGATCTACATCGGGCTTGCGGGCGTACCGAGCGTCGTGGAATTGCAGGGGCTCGGTTGGGCGCTATGCGACGGCACCACAGCCGCCGACCAGGGCATCGTCGGCGCGGTGGTCACCGCCGCCACGCCAAACCTCAACGCTACGGGCCGTTTCATCCGCGGCGGTAACACGGCGGGGGTCACGCAGGGGGACAACGTGGGCACCCACGCCCATACGGCCTCTTTCGGAGACGGTTCCGCAGCCAGCGCCGGTGCGCATACGCATACCGTCACGGGATCGATCAGTGCTGTCGGCAACCATGAGCATGGGGTAGCCCACAGAAATGATGGCATCGTTGGCGGGTTTGCTTGCTGTAATCAAGGCCACTACAATGTTTACTCACCCATCCATACGATTAATATGAACACAGCAGGAGCTGGTAGCCATTCGCACACCTTCTCCAGCGGCTCGGCCGCATCCGCGGGCGCGCACGGGCACACGGTGACGGGGACGGTGACGGTGAATCCCAACACCCCCGGCGGCGAGACGCGACCCGTGAATATGTCGATGGTGTACTTCATCAAGGTCCGATAAGCACGCGCGCATATTCGCGACGTTGCTGATCGAGCGATACCGCAACTGACGCCGGTCCCGACGCGTAACCACGCAGGCGGGGCCGGCGTCTCTCTTTCTGGCCGGTCTCGCGTCGGCGTGTGGCGATGCGGCCCCGATAACGAACATAATACCGGCCATGACAAGCGACGCCCCGGCACAGCCGCGCATCGTGCTCGCGACGATCAACGCGCGGTACACGCACACGGCTTATGGCCTCCGGTGTGTGTGGTCGGCACTGGGCGACTTGCGCGCGGTCACGGCCATCCGCGAATTCACCCTCGAACACCCGCCCCTCGATATCGCGGAACGGCTGCTGACGGACAACCCGGAGATCATCGGCCTCGGGGTGTACATATGGAATGTGGCGGCCATGACGCGGGTCGTGCAGGCGATCAAGGCGGTCCGGCCCGAGGTCGTGGTGGTTCTCGGCGGCCCCGAGGTCGGCTACGAATATGAGGACACGCCCATCTTCGCGTGGGCGGACTACCTCGTGCGCGGCGAAGGCGAGGAGGCATTCCCGGCGCTCGCCGCGGCCGTGTTGGGCGGAGAACCGCCGCCGGAGAAGGTGATCAGCGCGCCGCCGGCGGACCTCGCCCGGCTGCCACTGCCCTATGACGCGTACACGCCGGAGGACATCGAGAAGCGCGTGGTCTACGTCGAGGCGTCGCGGGGCTGCCCGTTCGACTGCGAGTTCTGCCTTTCGGCGCTGGACGAGCGCGTGCGCGAGTTCCCGATGAA
Source organism: Candidatus Hydrogenedentota bacterium (assembly GCA_029556545.1). Taxonomy (GTDB): domain Bacteria; phylum Hydrogenedentota; class Hydrogenedentia; order Hydrogenedentales; family JAGMZX01; genus JAGMZX01. The sequence continues at coordinate 15,151 of JAKQEQ010000098.1, read as the reverse complement.
TGCGTTTCTCGAAGCGTTGGGACGTCTCATCGCGCGCGGCGCGCGGCGGATCAATTTCGTGGACCGCACCTTCAACCTGAAGCCCCGCCGCGTCGCGGCCCTCCTCGCGTTTCTGCACGAACACTGGCGCGACGGGCTGCGCGTCCACTTCGAGATCGTGCCGGACCGGTTGAGTCCGGCCATGCTTGAGTGGATGGCGCGGTTCCCGGCGGGGGGGCTCCACCTCGAGGTGGGCGTGCAGACGTTCCATCCCGAGGCGCAGGCGGCGATCTCGCGGCGGCAGAACCTGGAGAAGACCGAGGAGACGCTGCGCTTCCTGCGGACGCAAACCGGCGCGCTGCTGCACGCGGACCTTGTCGCGGGGCTGCCGTGCGAGACGTGGGACAGCTTCGGCGCGGGGTTCGACCGGCTCACGGCGCTCGAACCGCACGAAATCCAGGTGGGCATCCTCAAGCGGCTCAAGGGCGCGCCGATAGCGCGGCATATTCCCACGCACGCGATGGCGTTCGCCGATACGCCGCCCTACGAGATTCTGCAGACGGACCTGCTCGATTTCGCGCAGCTCCAGCGGATCAAGCGCTTCGCCCGCTATTTCGACCTCTACTGCAACTCGGGCAACTTCCCGACCGCACTCGGCTTGCTCTGGCGCACGCGCGCATCCCGGTTCGAGGCGTTCATGGGCCTGTCCGACTGGATTTGGACCCGGACGCAGCGCACCCACCAGTTCCCGCTCGAACATCTGGTCCGCCTGCTCTTCACCTATCTCACCGCACAGGGCGTCGACCCGCCCGAGACCATCGCCGCCGCGCTTGAGACGGACTACCACCGCCTCCCCGGCCGCCGCGAGCGGCTCCGCCTTTCCGGCGCGGGATAAGCAAGGCACGCTCCCTTCGTACTACCGCATCAAAGCGTTACCACGCCGTCAGCCCGCTTCAGCGGGCCAAGCGCCACACGCCCCTTTCTCCACGCCTCACGCGCTGCCGCGTCGAAGCGCTACGACCCCGTTAGCCCGCTTCAGCGGGCTCTTCTTTGCACCCGGCTTCAGCCGGGGTGTAGCAGGGGTCCTATCGGAGCCGATGCCGACGCCGAGGGTTGATCAGACCGCATCAGCCCGCTTCAGCGGGCCAAGCGCCACACGCACCTTTCTCCACGCCTCACGCGCTGCCGCGTCGAAGTGCTACGGCCCCGTTAGCCCGCTTCAGCGGGCTCTTCTTTGCACCCGGCTTCAGCCGGGGTGTAGCAGGGGTGTACAGGAACCCTCACAGCGCGCTTCAGCGCGGCTTGTTCTCGGCTTCAGCCTTCCTCACGCTCGCCATGCCGTTCCAGTATTTCGTTTACACTCCCCGCGGCGTGGTGTTCCTTCTGATTGGCCACGTAGTCGAGAATGAAGGAAAGCTGGCGCTTCGAGAAGCTGACAATACCATAGCCTCGTTGCCAATCCAGGGTTCCCGCTCCAAACCGCTTGTTCATCGCATAGGAACTCGCGCCTTTGACCTTGCCGATGAAGTCGCTGAGTAAGACAAAGGGCTCAAACTGGAACGCAAGATGTACATGAGTCTCCGTGCCGCCGATCCCCTTCAGGTGGATTCCCTTCACCTTGGCGCAGTATTCCTCGATGAAAGGGTACAGCGCCGCCTCGACTTCGGAATGAATCATTCGCTGATCCTTGAGGCAGTGCCAGTTCACATGGAGGAAGATTTCGCTGAATGTGTGACTCGAACCATGCTCACTCATGCTGAAAGCTCTTTCAAGCCGCGCTGAAGCGCGCTGGTTGCCCACAGTCCACACCTTTTCGCCCCGGCTAAAGCCGGGCGCAAAGAATAGCCCGCTGAAGCGGGCTAAACAAAGTCGTCTCCCAGACACGTCATCTCCCAAGCACGTCGTCTCCCAGACACGTCATCTCCGAAGCACGTCGTCTCCCAGACACGTCGTCTCCCAGGCGTCTTCTCGAAGCGAAGCAGGCTAGATAGAGCCGTTTCCCAAGCACACTCCCCAAGCAACGCGGCCAACAAAATCTACGGCGAGAAGGCGAATCCTCACATCGGCCTCCGCCCCGCTACAGCAGGTCAGGCAAAACCCATGCCCCCTGCCCAACGAGGCAGATCGCCGGTTGGTGTCCGTCGCGTGGATTTTGTTGCGCGGATTCGTTGACTTGTTCTTGAAGCGGGTCGTATCATACGACTCTTATTCACGGGTGCATCGGAGCCGGGGCGGGGTCATGGCGCGCGTAATCGCGATCGCGAATCAAAAAGGCGGCGTGGGCAAGACGACGACGGCGGTCAATCTGTCGGCGTGTCTTGCCGCAGCGGAGTTGAAGACGCTGCTGGTCGATCTCGACCCGCAGGCGAACGCGACGCAGGGGCTGGGCGTCCCGCGCGGCGCGCTCGATCGCCACCTGTACCACGCGCTGGTGGACGGCGTGCCGGTCGGCGAGATCATCCGCGCCACGGACGTGCCGCACTTATCGATCGCACCGACGAATCGGGAGATGGTGGGCGCATCGGTCGAGTTGGTGAACCTGCCGGGCCGGGAGTTCCGCCTGCGCGAGGGGCTCAAACCGGTGCGGGACGAGTACGAGTACATATTCGTCGACAGCCCGCCGTCGCTCGGGGTGCTGACGCTGAACGCGCTCGTGGCGGCGGACGCGGTCATCATCACGCTGCAATGCGAGTATTACGCCTTGGAAGGACTGAGCGAGTTGCTGCAAACGATTATTCGCGTGCGGGACCATCTGAATCCCGGCCTGCGCATCCTCGGGGTGCTGCTGACGATGTATCAGCACACGAAGCTGGCGCGGCAGGTGGTGGACGACGTGCGCGCGCACTTGGGCGAGAAGGTGTTCCAGACCATCATTCCACGCAACGTAACGCTGAGCGAAGCGCCCGGATTCGGACAACCCGTCATCTATTACGACGTGCAGTCCAGCGGCGCGAAGGCCTACCTCGCTCTGGCGCGGGAGGTAATCGCACGTGGCTAACGTGAAGAAAAAAGGACTGGGCAAGGGGCTGAACGCCCTGTTGGGCGAGGGACCGGTGAACCTGGACGCGCTCCGCGCGGTTGACGCCGCGCCCGAGGCGCTGCCGGACGGGTCGCGGCTGGTCCTTCTCGACCCGAGCTTAATCAAGCCGAATCCGATGCAGCCGCGCCAGACCTTTGACGAGGAATCCCTCGAGGAACTCGCGGAGTCCCTTCGCCGCGACGGCATGCAGGAGCCGGTAATCGTCCGCAAGGTCGGCGACGAGTACCAGCTGGTGGGCGGCGAGCGGCGTGTGCGCGCAAGCGTGCTGGCCGATCTCGACCGCATCCCGGCCATCTGCCGCAACGTCGACGACCGGGACATGCTGAAGCTGAGCCTGATCGAGAACGTCCAGCGCGAGGACCTGAACGCCATCGAGTTGGCGCAGGCGTATCAGCGGCTGATCGATGAGTACGAGTTGACCCAGGAACAACTGGCGGCGGAGGTAGGCAAGAAGCGCGCCACCGTCACGAACACGTTGCGGCTGCTGCAATTGCCGAAAGAGGTGCAGGACATGGTCGCGCGGGGCGACCTCATGATGGGCCACGCGCGGGCGCTGCTGGCGATCGAGTCCGCCGCCGAACAGAGTCGCGCCGCGCGCAAGGTCGTAGCGCAGGGGTTGTCGGTGCGTCAGGCGGAAAAGCTGGCCTCCGGCGCGAAGCCGCAGCCCAGAAAGCCGGAACCGAAGGACCCGAACGTCGCGAGCATCGAGGATGAACTCCGCCGCGCCCTCGGCACGAAGGTCAGCGTGAAGACGCGCAAGAACCATCGGGGCCGGATCGAAATCGAGTACTACAACCTGGACGAACTTGAGCGTCTGTTGTCGTTTTTCCGCGGTCGGCAGGGGTAAACACCGGCGCGCGCCTCGAACGCGAACACCCAGGGAAACACACACCCATGCTGGACATTAAGTTGTTGCGGGATCAGCCCGACGTGGTGCGCGCGGCAATCGAACGCCGCGGCGCCGATATCGATCTCGACGGTGTGCTGGCCGTCGACGCGCGGTGGCGCGCGCTGACCCATGAGTGGGAGCAATTGCGCGCGGAACAAAACCGCGCGGGCGAGGAGATCGCACGGTTCAAGCGCGAGAAACAGGACGCCGCCGCGGCCATCGCGGCAATGAAACAACTCAGCGAGAAAATCAAGGCGCTCGATGACGAGCGCCGGGACGCGGAGACGAAGCTGCGCGATCTCGTGATGGTAATTCCGAACATCCCGGACGAGAGCGTGCCCGTGGGCGCGGACGAGACGGCGAACCGCGTCGAGCGGCAATGGGGCGACCCACCGCGCTTTGATTTTGAGCCGAAGGACCACGTGGCGCTCGGGGAGGCGCTGGGCATCCTCGATTTCGACCGCGCGGCGAAGATTGCGGGGGCGCGGTTCTGTCTGTCCCGCGGCCCGGCGGCCCTGCTGGAGCGCGCGCTCATTCACTTCATGCTCGACGTCCACACAACGCAGCACGGCTACACCGAGGTGTTGCCGCCGTTCCTGGTGAACAGCGACAGCATGCGCGGCACGGGGCAGTTGCCGAAGTTCGCGGAGGACTTATTTCGGCTCGAAGGCACGGATTACTGGCTCATTCCGACCGCCGAGGTGCCGGTGACCAACATATTCCGCGACGAGATACTCGATGAATCGGCGCTGCCGGTCCATTTCGCGGCCTACACACCCTGTTTCCGGAGCGAGGCCGGCGCGTATGGCAAGGACACCCGCGGCATGGTGCGTCAGCACCAGTTCAACAAAGTGGAACTGGTCAAGTTCACGAAGCCCGAATCGTCCTGGGAGGAACTTGAGCGGCTCACGGGAGACGCCGAGCGCATCCTGCAGCTTCTCGGGCTGCCGTACCGGGTCGTGACGCTTTCCACGGGAGACCTTGGCTTCTCCGCCGCGAAGACCTACGACATCGAGGTCTGGCTGCCGGGACAGGACCGCTACCGCGAAATCAGTTCCTGCTCGAACTTCACCGATTTCCAGGCGCGGCGCGCGAACATCCGATTCCGGCGCGCGGGCGGGAAACCGGAATTCGTGCATACGCTCAACGGGTCTGGACTGGCCGTCGGGCGCACGGTCATCGCCATCCTCGAAAACTACCAGCAAGCGGACGGCGGCATCATGATCCCCGAGGCGTTGCGCCCCTACATGCACGGCATCGAGGCGATAAAGGCTCCGGTATGACGCAGGAATACGAGGAGGCGGCCCATCGCATCGCGGAGGCAAAGCGGGTGATCGCGGTCACGGGCGCGGGGGCGTCCGTCGAGAGCGGCATCCCCGACTTCCGCAGCGAGGGCGGCATCTGGTCGAAGTACCCGCCGCACGAGTACGCGACGATCGACGCCTTCCTGAGCAATCCGGTGAAGGTATGGGGGCTCTGGTTCGAATTGGGCGCGATGATGCAGGGCGTGAAACCGAACGCGGGGCACTACGCCCTGGCGGAACTTGAGCAGTTGGGCCGGCTCCACGCAGTGATTACCCAAAACATCGACAATCTCCACCAGGAAGCGGGTAACACGAACGTCATCGAATACCACGGGAATACGAAACGAATTGTTTGTCCGCGCTGCCATACGGAACGGCCATTCGACATTACGAAGGAACAGCGGCCCGGGCCTCGCTGTGAATGCGGCGAATACATGAAGCCCGACGTCATCCTTTTCGGCGAGGCCATCCCCCACCGCGCGCTGCTCGAATCCGAGACGCTCGCGCACACCTGCGACGTGGCGATCATTGTCGGCACATCGGCGCAGGTGTTCCCGGCGGCGGGCATCCCGTTTACGGCGAAAGACAACGGCGCGTTCATCATCGAATGCAACGTGCAGCCCACCGAATTCACGCGCACCATCACGGACGTCTTCCTCGAAGGCCCCTGTGGCGAGACCCTGCCCCGCCTGGTGAACTGGGTGCGGCGCTAAGCGCGCGCGTCGCGGTGATAGGCCGGACCTGTCAGACCTGTCGGACGAGTCGGACTTATCCGACGGTCGCATCTTCCGCGGCGCTTCCTTGAAATCCGCATGTCGCCGTCGTACATTGAAGGGGGTTATGGGGCGCGCTCGTGTTTTTCCGGGGCGCCGCCTGGAGGCAGTTGGATGAGCACGTTACTTGTGGCGGTCCTGTCGTTCGTTGGGTTCATCGTCGCGTATCACACCTACGGCCGCTTCCTCGCGCGCAAGATATTCCGGCTTGACCCCGAGGCGCTCGTGCCGTCGCGCGAGGTCAATGACGGCGTGGATTACGTGCCGACGCACCGGCAGGTGATTTTCGGGCATCACTTCACCTCGATTGCGGGCACGGGCCCGATAGTCGGGCCGGCGCTCGCCGTGATCTGGGGTTGGGGCCCGGCGCTTCTGTGGGTCCTGTTCGGCAGCATCTTTATTGGAGCGGTGCACGACTTCGGCGCGCTGGTGGTGTCCCTGCGTTCGCGCGGGCAGACCATCGGCGACGTGGCCGGGCGCATGATTTCGCGCCGCGCGCGGGTATTGTTTCTGTTCATCCTTTTCTTCGCCCTGATGATCGTCATCGCGATCTTCGGCTTGGTAATCGCCAGCGTTTTCAAGGTCTACCCGGAGTCGGTGTTGTCCGTCTGGATTGCGATGCCGTTGGCGGTCATCGTCGGATTCTGGATACGGCGCGGCGGCACGCTGCTGCTGCCGAGTCTGATCGCGCTGGGCGTCCTATACCTCGCCGTGTTCCTCGGGGTGCGCTTCGAGGCGCTGCATATCACCCTTGGCGCGGACCCGCCGCCGGGCGCGGGATTCTGGGCGGGGATGGGTTCGCCGGTCGTGGTCTGGACGCTGCTGCTTCTGGTGTATTGCTTCTTCGCCAGCGTGCTGCCGGTATGGATGCTGCTCCAGCCACGCGACTACATCAACTCACATCAACTACTGGTGGCCTTGGTCCTGTTGGTGACCGGTTTGGCCGTCGCGCGGCCGGAGTTTGTAGCGCCCGCGTTCCATCTCGACGTGCCCGGCGCACCGCCGATCTTTCCGTTTCTGTTCATCACGATCGCGTGCGGGGCGGTGTCCGGCTTTCATTGTCTGGTTTCGTCGGGCACGACTTCAAAACAATTGAGCCGGGAGACGGACGCGCACTACGTGGGGTACGGCGGCATGCTACTCGAAGGCGCGCTGGCGGTGCTGGTGATTGTCGCGTGTTGCGCGGGGGTCGGACTCGGGCTAAAGGACAGCGGCCTTACGGGAGGCGCGGCATGGACCCACTATTACGGCGGGTCCTGGAAGCAGATGGAGGGGCTGAGTTCGACGGTAAGCGCGTTTGTCAACGGCGGCGGCAACATGATTGCGGCCTTGGGGTTGCCCCTCGGCTACGCGCAGGCCATCATCGCGGTCATGGTCGCCTGTTTCGCCGCGACGACGCTGGACACCGCAACGCGCCTGCAACGATATGTCATTCAGGAGATCGGGGCCGCCCTGCGCATACCCGGCGCGCGGAACAAATACGCCGCGACGACGGTCGCCGTGGTCACAGGCGGCGCGCTCGCGCTCGTGCCCGGACCAAGCGGGGCTGCCGGCACGGGCGGCACCATTCTCTGGCCGCTTTTCGGCACCACAAATCAGTTGCTGGCCGGTCTGGCGTTCCTTGTGGTGGCCTTCTACCTTATTCGACACAAGCGGCCGGTATGGTTCCTCGTGGTCCCGCTGGCGTTGATGATCGTGCTGCCCGCCTGGGCCATGTACCATCAACTACACGTGTTCTACGCCGAGCAGAAGTGGCTGCTCGTCGGCGTCGGCATTGCCGTGCAATGCCTGCAAGTCTGGGTGATTATCGAGGGCGCGCTCATGTGGAAGAAAGCCAGGGGCGTGCTCCCCGCGCCCTTGCCCCCGCTGCACGTCGCAGTGCGGGCCGCGTCCGGCGGCGGGATGCCGCCGCACCGCCCGTGCTGAACGCGACGGGCAAGCGGTGGGACGGATCGGACCGATCGGACAGATCGGACAGATCGGACCGATCGGGACCGACTGGTTCTCGTGAATTGCGGCGCATCCGTGGGCTATGATGACGCGCCTGAACCTTTGGTAACACAAAAAGGGGAACGTTGTCATGATGAAGCAACTCGTATTCGTTTCATTGCCGGTTATGGCGGTGCTTGTCGGCGCGCCGGTCGTGGCGTCGGGCCAACCCACCTTCGCGGACGACCTCGCCTTTCTGATGGATCATCTCGACGTCATTGCGCTGGTCGCGCCGGGAGGGAAAGCGCAAGTGGCCGTCGTGCCTGCGTACCAGGGGCGCGTCATGACGAGTACGGCGCGCGGCCCGGAGGGCGTCAGTTTCGGCTGGGTCAATCGCGAACTTATCGCGTCCGGAAAGATTCAACCGCACATCAACGTATACGGCGGAGAGGATCGGTTCTGGATGGGGCCGGAAGGCGGCCAGTTCGCGATCTTCTTCGCGCCGGACGCCCCCTTCGATCTTGAGCACTGGCAGACGCCCGCCGTCATCGACACGGAACCCTTTGATGTCGTCGAACAGGCCGCCGACCGCGTCTCCTTCCGCAAGACCACGCGAGTGGGGAACCGCGCGGGCGCGTCCTTCGACGTGCGGATCGACCGCGTGGTCCGCATGTTGTCTCCCGAACAGGTCGGCAAGATTCTCGGCGTAGACCTCCCCGAGGGACTCGACGTGGTCGCATATGAGACGGAGAACACGTTGACCAATGTCGGGGATGCGCCGTGGCAGAAGGAAACGGGGCTCCTGTCCATCTGGATTCTCGGCATGTACAACGCCTCGCCGGACACGACCGTCGTGGTTCCGTTTGTCGCCGGGCCGGAGAGCGAACTCGGACCGAAGATCAATGATGCGTATTTTGGGAAAGTGCCGCCGGACCGGCTTGTCGTGGGCGAGGACATCGCGTTTTTCAAGGGGGACGCGCGACACCGGGGCAAGCTCGGCGTGGCGCCGCGCCGGGCCAAGCCCGTGATCGGCAGTTACGACGCGCGGAATCACGCGCTCACCATCGTACACTACACGAAGCCGGAAGGGGCTGAAGACTACGTCAACTCGATGTGGGAATTGCAGGACGCGCCTTACGCGGGCGACGTGGTGAATTCGTACAACGACGGCCCCCTTGCGCCGGGCAAGCCGGGTCTGGGCAATTTCTACGAACTCGAAACCTCCTCGCCCGCCGCCGCCCTGCCGCCGAAGGGTTCCATCACACACGTGCACCGCACCATCCATCTCCAGGGCGACGAGGCGGCCCTGAGCGCCGTCGCGGGAGCCTGCCTGGGCGCGAGCACGGACGCCATCCAGTCCGCGTTTGGTGAGTGACGGCGGTTGTCGTCTGTTCGGAGTGCGGGCTTCAGCCCGGCTATTGCACCGTGAAGGGTGCACTCCAAACGAGAGCATAAGAGGAGATGGCATGGAGACCCTCGAGGCATTGCTGGGAAAGGCGAGCGGCATGGCGTGGGGACCGCCCATGCTCATCCTGCTCTTTGGCACCCACCTGTTTCTTACCTTTCGGCTGCGCTTCATCCAGCGATATATCGGGCGCGCCATACGCCTCTCGCTCGAGCGGCACAAGGAAGGCGAGGGCGACATCAGCCATTTCGGCGCGCTGACCACCGCGCTGGCCGCGACCATAGGCACCGGCAACATCGTCGGCGTGGCCACCGCCGTGGCACTGGGCGGGCCGGGCGCGGTGCTGTGGATGTGGCTCACCGGTGTGTTCGGCATCGCGACGAAGTACTCGGAGGCGCTCTTGGCGGTCAAATATCGCGTGACCATGCCGGACGGCACGATGGCGGGCGGGCCGATGTACGTGCTCGAACGCGGCATGAACGTCAAGGCGTTGGGCGTAGTTTTCGCGGTCTTCACCGCAATTGCCGCGTTCGGCATCGGCAACCTCGTGCAGGCGAACGCGGTATCCATCAACGTGCATGACACCTTCGGCGTGCCCACGTGGGCGACGGGCATCGTGCTAAGCATACTGACGGCGCTCGTGGTGCTCGGGGGCGTGCGCTCGATTGCACGCGTATGCCAAATGCTCGTGCCGTTCATGGCGATTACTTACGTGCTGGGGTGTCTCGCGCTACTTGTACTCAATGTTGCCGGGATTCCCGGAACGATCGCGCTCATCGTGCGCAGCGCCTTCACGGGCCACGCCGCCGCAGGCGGATTCCTCGGCGCGGGCATCGCGCAGGCCATGCGTTACGGCATCGCGCGCGGCCTCTTCTCGAACGAATCGGGCCTTGGCAGCGCGCCCATCGTCGCCGCGGCGGCCCAGACCAAAGACCCCGTGCGCCAGGCGCTGGTATCGGCCTCAGGCACCTTCTGGGACACGGTCGTGGTCTGCGCCATGACGGGACTTGTCGTGGTGAACTCGGGACTCTGGCAGACAGGCGCGGACGGCGCCGCCCTGACCAAGGCGGCCTTCGGCCAGCTTCACCATTTCGGACCCGCCGTGCTGACGCTGGGCCTGCTGACCTTTGTCTATTCGACGATCCTCGGTTGGTCTTACTACGGCGAGCGCGCCGTCGAATATCTCTTCGGCAAGGGCGCCGTGCTCCCCTATCGCCTGCTGTGGGTCACCTCCGTCATGGTCGGGTCCGTAGCGACGCTCAAGGTGGTGTGGGATTTCGCGGACATCGCCAACGCGCTCATGGCCGTGCCCAATCTCATCGCCTTACTGGTGCTGAGTCCGGTCATTGTCGCCGAGACCCGCAAGCACCTTTGGAACACGCCGGACCGGGGGTAGGCGCCACCCCGGGGACTGGCACAAGCGAGTCTACCTGCGGCGGATAAATCTTCGAGACGTGCCTGTCCCCCATCCCTCGTCCCCTATCCTGTGCGAGACGAGAGGGCCGCGCCGACGCGTTCGACCACGGTGCGGAGTGTCTTGAGCCGGGCGTGGCGTTTGTCGTCCCCCTCGACGATGGTCCACGGCGCGTGCACGGTCGAAGTCCGCTCGACCATGTCGGAGACCGCCTGCCAGTACTCGTCCCACCTTTCGCGGTTGCGCCAGTCCTCGTCCGTGATCTTCCAGCGCTTCTCGGGCGCGTTTTGCCGCGCCTCGAATCGCGCCAGTTGCTCTTCCTTCGAGATATGCAGCCAGAACTTGATTACCACCATTCCGTAATCCACGAGGTCGGCCTCGAACTCGTTGATTTCGCGATAGGCCCGCGCCCACTCGACGTAACTCGCGAACCCTTCGACCCGCTCGACCAGCACCCGCCCGTACCACGAGCGATCGAAGACCGTGAGGTGCCCGGCCTTCGGCAGCGCCCGCCAGAACCGCCACAGATAATGATGCCGCTTCTCGTCCCCTTCCGGCGCGGCAAAGGGCACCACCTCGTAGCCGCGCGGATCGAGGTCGCGCACCAGACGCCGGATATTGCCCCCCTTTCCTGCCGCGTCCCACCCTTCGTAAACGATCGCGACCGGCCGACGCTCCTTGTAGCACAGGTGCTGAAGACGACGCAGCTCCGCTTGCAGTTCGGCCAGTGCCGCGCCGTAGTCTTCCGCCGATGCCGTCTCCGTCAGATCGACGCGGTCCAGCGGGCTTGTGCGCCGCGGCGCGTCGGGCGGCACGTTTATCCGCGCCGGGGGACGCGCCGCCAGCGGATTCACCAACGCGGCCGCCAGCGTCTCCGCGACCTTGACGCGGGCGAAGCGCTCGTCCGTCGCCGGGACCAGCGTCCACGGGGCGTTCGGCGTCGAAGTCTCCCGCACCATATCCTCGACGGCCTGGGCGTATTCGTCGTAGCACCTGTGTTGCCGCCGCTCCGCGTCGCCGACGCGCCACGCGAACGCCAGGTCCGCTTCGAGCTTCTTGAACCGTTTCGCTTGTTCCTTCTTACTGATGTGCAGGAAGAACTTCACAACGATTGCGCCGTTGTCCGTCAGTTGCCGCTCGAAGACGCGGATGCGCTCATACGCCGCATCGACCGGCGCCTTGTCCCGGCCGCTCTCGACATATTCCTCAAGCACCTGCCGGTACCAGCTTCGGTCGTAAATGCCAATCGTGCCGTCCGGCGGCAGATTCCCCCAGAAACGCCACATCGGGGGATAGAAGCGTTCCTCCTCCGTCGGCGGCTTGATGGTGTACACCTTGAAGCCGCGCGGGTCGAGCGGCTGCAGCAGCCGGCTCAACACCGTGCCCTTGCCCGCGGCGTCCCATCCCTCGAACACGATCAACACCGGCACGCCCGCCGTGTGCAGTCCCCGGTGTAGCGCCGGCAGTTGCAGGTCCAACGCCTCCATCGTCCCCTTATACTCCTCCTTGCTCAACTTGGCTTTCAGATCAACGGTTTCCAACATTGTCGCATCTCCCGCGAGATTGGCTGAGTGTATCCTGGTGCTTCCCGCACTGCAAGAAACGCTGATCTCCGGGACTGCAGGCGGGATTTCGCGTCCTGATGAGAATGACAAAGGGCTGAGACAACGCGGGTATCGGGCGCAAGGTCGGTAGTAGTCGGCTCGGTTGTGGTAGATTGCTTCGTGGCCGGGAGATAATCCCGTAATTGGCCCGAATATTTTGTGCCTTATTTGTATTGGGGCGATCTGGACAAATCGCATGGAATGTGGTACCTTATTATGGCGACCGGGCATTGTCCACTGTTGCAGTCCGGGTTGACAGGCGCAAGCATATTAGATGAACAGGTAATTCATTCGATACAAGCGGCTTCTCGCGCAGCAACGGGAAGCAGAGCATGGAAAGGGTGTTCTATGCGCGCACGACGGGGTTACGAGCAAGGTTGCGGTGGCCGTTTCTTCGCGGTTCTCGCGCTCGTAGTCGGGGTATCGACCTTGTTGATGCCGGGGGCGGAAGCGCAGACGAAGCGCATCCTGCTGGTCGGCGACAGTTGGGCGGAACAAGTCTGGACGAAGAACGCCTGGCCACCCGTGCTCAGCACGTATGGCCTCAGCCAGTGGGGCGTCGAGGGATCAACGACGGCCATCGGCGGCACGACGGCCTCGGTGTGGAAGGACCCCGGCGCGCTGGCGCTGATAGGGCAGGCGGTTGCCGCGAACCCAAGTGTTGACATTATTCATTTGAGCATCGGTGGCAACGACATGCTGGCCGGTCAACTGGCGGGCGGCTGGCATACGGGTCTGTCCTCCGCGCAGGAAAGCGCACTCTTCGACCAGATGCAAGCCGACATCACTGTCATCGTGGACTACTGTTTGAGCCTGCGGCCGGACATCAAAATCGGCCTGATCGATTACGACTACCTGAACCTCTGGGAGACCTCGCTTGCGGGCATTCAGGGCGCGCAAGTCTTCCAGGCTAATCTCGGCAATCCTTCGCCAGGCCAGGTCAACAACGCCTTCGCCAACATGGGTCTGCGTAAACGCGCCATCGCGACTTCCCGCAATCGCGTGCTCTACGTGCATAACTGGGGGCTGCAACAATACCGCCACGGGCATCCCGGGTTTATCGACGCGGGCCCGGTCTATCGTCCGCCGTTCGGCCCGGCGAGTGTACCGCCCCCCGGCTGGCCGCCGTCCTATTCGCCCTATCCGGGCGGTAACCCCATTTACCCGACGCCGCGCGACGGCCTTGCCGATAACGGCAACGACCCGATTCATCTGAACACCACCGGTTACAAAGACCTGTGCGCGAGCGCTCTCGGCCAAGGTTTCGCGGGCTGGCTCGCGGACCTGACCGGGCCGACGGTGCTTTCGATCACACGCAAGGCGGGCGCGCAAAACCCGACCGCGAACCTGATCCTTGAATTCACCGTTACGTTCAGCGAGGACGTGCGTTCAGTTGTGGCGGCGGACTTTGCCATTGACGCCTCGCCCACGATCACCGGCGCTACCGTCACCGGCGTCAGCGGCAGTGGCGCGACGCGCACGGTCACCGTGAACCGGGGCAACGGCGAGGGCCAAATCAGCATCGACTTCATCGACTGCGACACGGTATACGACATGAACTGGCGGCTTGCGGGCAATAACGGCGTGCCCCCGACCGCCGGCAATGTGACGTTCACGAACGGCGAGTACTACCTCATCGACGCGGGCCCGCCGAGTGTCACACTTACGCCGGGCATCAGCAGTCCGACATTCCTCACCTCGGCGCCGTTCACGGCGAACTTCAGCGAGCCCGTCACCGGCTTAACCGCGAGCGATATCCAACTGGCCGTTAGCGGCCCCGGCACGGCGCAAGTCACCAACTTCGCCGGCAGCGGCGCCACGTATACCTTCAACGTGTCCGTCAGCCGCACCGGCGATATTCTCGTGGACGTGACGATTCCGCCGGGCGCGGCGGTCGACGCACTGAACAATCCGAATACACCCGCGACATACAGCGGCTTTCGATTCAACCTGCCCCCCGCCGCGGGCGGCGACCCCTATCTCAGCAACGGCTCGCTCGGCAATCTGATCCTCAGCGGCGGCAATACGTTGACCATCTACACCGGCGTCGGCGCGACCCCGCCCACGTATCGGGTGAACGCGGGCACGATTATTCAGGGCGAACTCATCGACGTGGGCGCGGGCGACCTCGTGGCGAAATTCAATTTTGCCGAGGTCGTCGTGCCGGCGGGCGTCACGGTAAGTGTCACCGGCGACAATCCGCTGGCCATCGCGGCCACGGAAAACATTGTCTGGAACGCCCCGCTCGATGTATCCGCCGCGCCCGCCGCCCGCGCGGGCGGCCAAGGCGGGCCCGGTGGCCAGGGCGGCGCAGGCGGCAACACCGGCGGCGGCGGGGGGGCGGCGGTCGGCGGTGGCGCGGGTTCACCTAACCTTTTTACTGACTATGGAAATGGTCTTGGCGCCGGCGCTACCGGAAGCGGGCGTAACGGCGGTTCGAATGGCGGCAGCGGCTACGTCGGCACCGATGGTGGTAACGGAAGTCCCGGTGACCCGGGGCAGGCAGGTTTTCGCGGACAAGGCACCCCCGGTAGTGGCGGCGCGGGTGGCGGCAAGGGCACTGCTAGCACCACCACCAACGGTGGCACGGGGCGATCGGATTCCGCCGCCGGCGGCGTTGGCGGCGGACCGGTGGCTTTGAACAATGGCAATCCCGGCGGCGGCGGTGCTGGCGGCAATCAAGGCGGTACGGGTGGTACCGGCGCAGCGGGCGGCAACGGCGGTACGGGGCAGGCGCCCGCAACCAATCCCGCGTTCGCGGGCAGCGCCAATAATCTCGAACTCGCTGGCGGTCCGGGCGGTGGTGGCGGCGGT